>CAZOVB010000028.1:0-51773 GCA_964583095.1 uncultured Planctomycetaceae bacterium | reverse complement strand
GTCCGCAGCCTCTCTCAGCCAACCTGGCCACGAAGAACCACCCGAATTATTCTAGCGCCGCGGGGCAAACTCTTTGGCTTTTCCCTCGGGGAGGCGCTGACAAGACTGCCCGGCAACGGTATGCTTTCCCCGACACCCGACAGGAGACTTTGGAGAAAGCATGAATCCCTACGGCAGCTTTGACGATTCCCGCCGCGAGTATGTCATCCACCGACCCGACACCCCCCTGCCCTGGATCAACTATCTGGGCAGTGAGGACTTCCTGGGAATCATCTCCAACACCGCCGGGGGCTACTGCTTCTATCGGGACCCCCGCCTCAGGAGGCTTCTGCGGTACCGGTACAATGACTGTCCGCTGGACTCCAACGGACGCTACCTGTACGTCAAGGACGGCCAGACCGTCTGGAACCCGTCCTGGAAGCCTGTTCGAACGGACCTGGACGCCTACGAGTGCCGCCACGGCCTGGGCTATACCCGAATCCGGGGCGAAAAGAACGGCTTGGCGGTTGAAATGACCTGTTTCATCCCCCCGGGGCGGAAGGTGGAAGTCTGGCTGGTCGAGGTGGAGAACCAAGCAGACGGGCCCCGAGATGTGCAGCTTTTCAGTTTCGTCGAATGGTGTCTCTGGGACGCCTGGGACGATGCGACCAACTTTCAGCGGAACTACTCGACCGGCCAGGTGGAGGTGGAAGATTCCGCCATTTTCCACGTGACCGAGTACCGGGAGCGCCGGAATCATTTCGCCTACTTCGCAGCCATGACGGACATCGCCGGCTTCGATACCTCCCGCGACGCGTTTGTGGGCGCTTGCCGGGGTCTGGCAGATCCCCAGGCCGTTGAGCAAGGCGCCTGCACCGGAAGCATCGCCCACGGGTGGCAGCCGATCGGGGCTCATCAGATCGACCTGCACCTGGAAGGCGGCGAGAAGAAGCAGATGCATTTCCTGCTGGGGTACGCGGAAAACGCACCCGAGGAAAAATGGCAGAGCCCCGGGGTGGTCAACAAGGCCCCCTTCCGGAAGGTGCAGGAAGAACTGGGCAGCTTTTCACAGGCACAGGAAGCCTTCGAGGACCTGGGGCGCTATTGGGACGAGCTGCTGGGTACATTCCAGGTCGAGATCGACAACCCGCACCTCCAGAGAATGGTCAACGTCTGGAACACCTACCAGTGCATGACGACATTCAACCTATCCCGATCTGCCTCCCTTTTCGAAAGCGGCATCGGTCGGGGCATGGGCTACCGCGACAGCAACCAGGATATCCTGGGCTTCGTGCACCTGATCGCCCCCCGGGCCCGGCAGCGGATTCTGGATATCGCCGCCACGCAGCTTGCCGATGGAACCTGCTACCACCAGTACCAGCCCTTGACCAAGAAGGGCAACAGCGACATCGGAGGCGGATTCAACGACGACCCCCTCTGGCCCCATCTGGCCACGGGAGCCTACATCCGAGAAACCGGCGATTTGTCCATCCTCGATGAGCAAATCGGCTACGCCGATCAGCCGGACTCCAAGGCTACGCTGCTGGACCATCTCGAACTCTCCGTGGACTACACGCTCAACAACCTGGGCCCCCACGGCCTGCCTTTGATCGGCCACGCCGACTGGAACGACTGCCTTAACCTCAACTGCTTTTCCACAACCCCCGGGGAGAGTTTTCAACTGGCCGGAGATATCGGGCAAAGCCAGGCCGAGAGCACCATGATCGCGGGCCTCTTCTGCGCCGCCGCGGACGAAATGAGTTGGATCTACCGCAGCCTGGCCCGCGAAAAGGACGCCCGGCGTCTCAGCGACCAGGCCGACAACATGCGTCAAGCTCTCACCTCGGCCGGCTGGGGCGGCAAATGGTTCCTCCGCGCCTATGACGCAGCAGGCAATCCCGTCGGCAGCGATCGCTGCCAGGAAGGGAAGATCTTCATCGAGCCCCAGGGATGGGCGGTTCTGGGCGGGGCAGGGCTCGAATCCGGCCAGGCCCTTCAGGCACTGGATTCGGTGGCCGAGCACCTTTCCACCCGCTTTGGCGTGGTTCTCCAGCAGCCGGCCTACAGCACCTATCACGTGGAGTTGGGCGAGATCACCTCCTACCCACCGGGCTACAAGGAAAACGCCGGAATCTTCACCCACAACAATACCTGGATCCAGATCGCCGAAGCCCTTCTCGGCCGCGGCGACAGGGCCATGGAGTACTACCTGTCGATCTGCCCATCCACAAAGGAAGCGTGCATCGATACCTACCGTGCCGAACCATATGTTTACAGCCAGATGACCGCCGGACCCGATGCGCCCACCTTCGGCGAGGGCAAGAATTCCTGGCTGACGGGAACGGCTGCCTGGTCTTTTGTCTCCGCCACGCAGTACATCCTGGGGATAAGGCCCGATTTCGACGGGCTGCGAATCCATCCCTGCCTTCCCCAAGACTGCCCCGGATATAAGGCCCAGAGAGTCTTCCGGGGCAAGACCTACCGGATCCAGGTGTCAAAGCCTGCTGGAATCTGCGCCGGCAGGGTCAAGCTCACCGTGGACGGGCAAAGGATCGACGGAGATGTCATACCGGCCCGGATGGGCTCCGAGACCGTGGAGGTAGTAGCCGAGATCCAGCCGGACTGATCGTCCTGGCCTTTACAGGGGGCCTTCGGCCTTGAGCGGGCGGGTCATGAGGTCCTCGATGGCTTCGCGGGGTCCCATCCCTTCAAAGAGCACTCGCGAAATGGCCTCGGTGATCGGCATGTCCACGCCGTGCTTCCGGGCCAGCTCCACCACGCCGCGACAGGTGGCCTCTCCCTCCACGACCGACTCGGTGGCTGCCAGGGCTTGTTCCACCGACATCCCCTGCCCGATGCGCTGGCCGAAACTGCGGTTGCGACCCAGGGGGGAAATACATGTGGTTACCAGGTCGCCCATTCCGGCCAGGCCCGCGAACGTCTCCGCCTTGGCGCCCATGGCCTCTCCCAGCCGTGCGATTTCGGTAAGACCTCTTGTCAGCAGGGCCGCCTTGGCATTGTCGCCCGAGCCCAGGCCGTCCAGGATTCCCGCGGCGATGGCGATGACATTCTTGGTTGCCCCGGCCAGTTCGACGCCCACCGGATCATCGTTGGTGTACACCCGGAAGTAGCTGGTGCTGTAGGCCTCCTGAACCTGCCGGGCGAAATCCGCATCCTGGCTGGCGGCGACCACCGTGGCCGGCAGTTTGTGGGCGATCTCCGGCGCGATGGACGGACCCGAAAGCACGTTCATGGGTCGCCGGCCTTGGGAGCCAAGTACCTCCTGAATCACCTGCGTAGGCCGCAAGAGCGTCTCTTTCTCGACTCCCTTGGCTACCGAACTGATGCCCGCTCCGGGCGGACAGTACGGAGCCAGCCTCTCCCAGACGCCGCGTATGTACTGGGTGGGCACGGCCGATACGACCCACCGCGAGCCCTCGAAGGCGTCCTCGTCGCGCCAGGTAATCTCCACCTGCTCTGGGATTTTGACCCCGGCCAGAAACCGCGGATTCGCTCGGGTGGCCTGCATCTGCCTGCCCTGCTCCTCAAAGGCAGACCAGAGTCGGACACTCCGCTTGTTTTCGCAGAGCAACAGGGCCGAAAGCGTCCCCATCGCGCCGTCACCGATGACTGTAATTCTCTCCATGGGCAAAGCCTATCTCCTGGTGAGCCGATTGTCCAGCCGGCAACAGCCGGACCTTTTCATCCGCAGCGTTGCCGATCGATCCCGGATGCGTACAATGGGCATCCCACTACAGAAGAAAGGATAGATTGCGTGAACGACGCATTCCATAGCCACACCCTGGAAAATGGGCTGGTAGTCCTGGCTCAGCAGATGCCCCATGTCAAATCGGCAGCGGTTTCGATCTTCCTGCCCTGCGGCTCAGCCCGGGACCCCGAAGGCATGAGCGGCACAGCGGCCATCGCTTCCCAGTGGTTAATGCGCGGCGCAGGAGAAAGGGACACGCGGGCCCTGGATGAAGCCCTGGACAACCTGGGCGCTCAGCATCGGCTCCGGGCAGGGCGGGAGTTTCTGCACCTCTCTTCGGCCCAGTTGGGACGCAACCTGCCCCAGGTCCTGTCGCTGCTGGCCGACGTCATCCGCAGGCCGCGCCTGGCCCAGGAGAGCTTTCCCGCTTCACGGGAGCTGATCCTCGGCGAGCTGGAGAGCATCGAGGATGAACCCTCCCGCAAGGCCGGCGTTCTTCTGCGGGAGCAGTTCTACCCCCCGCCCCTTGGCAAGTGCATTTACGGAGAACAGGAAGAACTTCAGAATTTGCAGGCCGATGCAGCAAGTGAGCACATCCGGGCCGCCCTGGCCCCGGAGGGGATGATCCTGGCCGTGGCGGGCAATCTCGACTGGCCATCACTGCTCGAGACGGTCAAGGAGCTCTTTGGCGACTGGGAAAGCCCGGCCCCGCCCCCACCCAGACTGGGCCAGGCACCCAGGGGCAAGCGCCACCTGCAGAAGGATTCTGCCCAGACGCACATCTGCCTGGCCCACGAAGCTCCGCCGCTGCTGGATGGCATGTACTACCCGGCCCGGATGGCCCAGACCATCCTCTCGGACGGGATGAGCAGCCGACTGTTCTCCGAGGTCCGCGAGAAGCGGGGGCTGGTCTACCACGTCGAGTGCAACTACCACGCCGTCAGCGTCGCGGCGGGCATGTTCACCTACGCCGGAACCCGCCCGGAACTGGCCCAGCAGACCGTGGAAGTTACCGTCGCGGAACTTCGCAAGCTCGCCAAGGGCGTCAGCCCCGACGAACTCGAGCGAGGCCGCGTGCAGACCAAAAGCGCACTGGTCATGCAGGGAGAATCCACCAGCGCCCGTGCGGCAAGCTTGGCCAGTGACTGGTTCTACCTCAAGCAGATCCGCAGCCTGGAGCAGATCTCCCAGGCATTCGATGCGGTAACCGACCAGCAGATCCGCCAGTGCCTCGAAGCCTACCCGGCTGAAAACTTCACCCAGGTCGTCGTCGGGCCCGAGGACGTCCAGACCCCGGAGGCCACAGAATGAACTTCCTGACAGAGACGTTGGATAACGGCCTGACCGTGGCAGCGGAGGTGAACCCCGAAGCGGCCTCGATGGCCCAGGCGTTCCTGGTAATGACGGGCAGTCGGGACGAAAGCCCCGAGGTCTCGGGCGTCAGTCATTTCCTGGAACACATGGTCTTTAAGGGCTCCGACGGCAAGACCGGCCTGGACGTTAATCGCCAGTTCGATGAACTGGGCGCCAACTACAACGCAGCGACCTGCGAAGAGACCACGATTTTCTACGGAGCAGTCCTTCCGGAATACCAGGACAGGCTCCAGGCGCTGCTGGCGGAAATCCTCCGGCCCGCTTTGCGCGAGGAGGACTTCCAGACCGAGAAGCAGGTGATTCTGGATGAGATCGCTCTCTACAAGGACGACCCGTACTTCCGGCTGTACGATGCGGTGATGGCCCAGCATTTCCGCGGCCACCCGCTGGGCAATATGATTTTGGGCACCAACGCGTCGATTTCGGACATGACGGCCCAGCAGATGCGAGACTACTTCCAGTCGCATTACGCAGCAGAGAATATCACGCTGGTCGCGACGGGGAACGTGGATTTCCCAGCCTTGGTCCAGGGCGCCGGCCGCCACTGCGGGCACTGGCCCGGCGGCAAGGACGATCGTTCCACTCCCCCGGCCAGGACACAACAGAGCCGGCAGGCGATCCGCGATGAAAAACTCCTGCGCCAGCAGATCGGCCTGTCCTGCCAGGCTCCCGACGCCCGGGACCCGAAACGCTATGCCGCTGAGCTTCTCAGCGCCCTGGTGGGCGACTCGAGTTCCAGTCGTCTTTACTACGCCCTGATCGATACCGGCCTGGCCGACCATGCTTCGATGCACTACCGGCCGATGGATCATGCCGGTATGTTCATGACGACGATCTGCTGTTCTCCCCAGAACCCGGGCAAGGTTCTCTCGATCGCAATGGAGGAGCTTCGGCGATTCTGCAAAGACGGGCCAAGCGAGGGGGAACTCCAGGCCGCCAAAAACAAGATCGCTTCCGGGGCGACACTCAAGGGCGAGATTCCCATGGGAAGGCTCTCCAGTGTCGCTACCGACTGGGTCTATGCACAAAGATACCAGACGCTCCAAGAGAGCATCCAGTGTGTCTTCGACGTTACACGCGAGCAGGTGATGCAAGTCGCCAGGCAATACGCGATCGACCAGGTCGACCAGACCGCCTTGGGACCGGCGGAGGATTTCCTGGGCGGCTGACACTGCCCGTTCTGAAAGAATGACACCCAGACGACGTCATCTCGTTGCCGAAGATCCGTCCAACCGAAAGGCCACCGTCTTCGGCCTGGGCCGATTCGGGGGGGGCGTCGGGGCCGTCCGCTGGCTCTGCTGCCAAGGGGCAAAAGTGACCGTCAGCGACCACGCCCCTGCCGAGAGCCTGGGCGATTCACTCAAGCAGCTTTCGGACTGCCGCTTTGCCCTGCACCTTGGTCCCCCGGTGGAAGAGGACTTCACCGACTGCGATCTTCTGGTGGTCAACCCCGCAATTCCGCCGGAGCACCCGGCCGTGCGACTCGCCGAGCAAAGCGGCGCAACCATTACCACAGAGATCAACCTGTTCCTCCAGCGATGCCCAGGGACACTGATCGGGATCACCGGAAGCGTGGGCAAGAGCACCGTCACCGCGATGGCCGGGGCGATTCTCCGTGAGGCCGGCAGAACCTGGGTCGGCGGAAACATCGGCGTTTCACTCCTTGGCGAGTTGGAGAACATCTCAGACGAAGACCGGGTGGTTCTGGAGCTTTCGAGCTTCCAGTTGGAGCATCTGCCCGGAATCGGCATCTGTCCGGATATCGCCCTGGTGACCAACCTGGCCCCCAACCACCTGGACCGCCATGGCACGATGGAAGCGTACTCACTTGCCAAGAAGAACATCTTCCTGGGCCAGGAGGATCAGGGAGTCCTGATACTCAATCGGCAATGCCAAGCCACCCGCTCCTGGGCCCCTGAAGCACCGGGGAAGGTCGACTGGTTCGACCCGGACGATGAGCCGTTTGACCTGCAGCTTCCGGGCCGGCACAATCAGGCCAACGCCCAGGCAGCCTGGGCTGTTGCCCGACAACTGGGGATCGATCGCACCACTGCCCAGGAACAACTGGGCCGATTCGAAGGTCTGCCCCACCGTCTCCAGCCGGTTCACCAATCGCGGGGGGTCCGCTGGTTCAATGACTCCAAATGCACCACGCCGGAAGGGGTCCAGGTAGCCCTGGAGGCTTTTGAGGCGCGAAAAGTATTGCTGATCGTTGGCGGCTATGACAAGAAGGTCAGTTTTGCTTCGCTTGGCCGGATCCTGGCCGGACGGGCAAAGGCGGTTATCGCTCTGGGAGAGACATCCCAGGCGATTCTCTCCGCGGTGGAGGCAGCGCGGGACAGCGGGCTGCCCCTGTGTGAAACAGTCCAAGACCTCTCCCACGCCGTCGCCCTCTGCGCGGAACTGTCTCAATCAGGAGACGCGGTCCTGCTGAGCCCGGGCTGTGCCTCCTATGACATGTTCGACAATTACCAGCAGCGGGGCCAGGCCTTCATTCGCCTTGTTCGGGTTCTGACTTGAGTTCCCCGGCCGACTCCACATTGCACAACGCACCGAGTCGCGTGGCGCTGTCGGCGAACTCTTGTGCTTCGGCGGCCTGGACGAATTCCAGCGTTACCTTTTTATCATCCAACAGGCTCTCGACAAGTATCGAGGCCTGATCCAGCTCCAGGCAGCAGCGAAGGTGCAGAAGCTGCGTAAGATCCATCCGGTCCAGGCCGACCTTCCAGCCGTAAAGAACCACCCTGTGCATCGCCTGGCTCATATCTCCAGGTCTGCCTGCGCGCCCAGGGCATGTGCATAGCGGCTCCGGATGGGCTGGACCGTCTGTTCCAGGAAGGCATCGACCTGCTGAGAGCATCGTCCGGTGAAGGTGGTCGGATCCAGCAGCTTTTCGAAGTCCAGGTCGGCAAAGGCCTCATCGGCCCGCAGGCGCTCGATCAGATCGTTGCTGCCGCCTTCCATCTTGACCTTCTGGGCGGCCGCCTGCGAATATTGGCGGATCTTCTCATGGAGTTCCTGGCGATCCCCGCCTGCACGCACGCCGGCCATCAGGATGTTCTCGGTGGCCATGAAGGGAAGCTCGCGACGGACGTGTGCATCGATCACCGCCGGATAGACCACAAGCCCGTCCACAACGTTCAGAACGATTCGGCAGATCGCATCGGTGGCCAGGAAGCACTCGCTGATGGCCAGCCGCTTGTTGGCTGAGTCGTCCAGGGTCCTCTCGAACCACTGCTCGGCGGCGGTGTGAAGCGGACTGCGGGCCAGGTCCATCAGGAAACGCGAAAGCGCCGTGGCTCGCTCGCAACGCATCGGGTTGCGTTTGTAGGCCATCGCGCTGGAACCGACCTGGCCGGAGGCAAACGGTTCTTCAATCTCCTTCATGTGGGCCAGGAGACGAATGTCGTTGCAGAACTTGTGGACACTGGCGCCGATCTGGGCCAGGTCTTCCACGATGCGCGCGTCGACCTTTCGGCTGTAGGTCTGTCCTGTCACCGGGGCGATCCGATCGAAACCCATCTTCTCGGCGACCATGCGATCGAGCTGCTCGACCTTCTCGTGGTCTCCCTCAAACAGCGCCAGGAAGCTTGCCTGCGTGCCGGTGGTGCCCTTGACCCCGCGGAATTCCAGGCCTTGCAGACGGTGCTCGATCTCCTCCAGGTCGCGGACGAAGTCATAGCACCAGAGCGTCGCGCGTTTGCCGACGGTGACCATCTGGGCAGGCTGGAAATGCGTAAAGCCCAGGCAGGGAAGATCGCGATACTCCCGGGCGAAGCGGCCCAGGGCGTCGATGATGGCCGCCAGATAATCGCGCACAATGCACAGGCCCTGACGCATCTGGAGCATGTCGGTGTTGCAGTTGACGAACTGGCTGGTCGCACCGAGGTGGATGATCCCCGCAGCGGCCGGGGCGGCGTCGCCAAAGGCATGAATGTGAGCCATCACGTCGTGGCGGAACCTCTTCTCGTACTGCCCGGCTGAGGCGAAGTCGATGTCTTCCAGATGCTCGGACATCTGCTCGATCGCCTGGTCGGGGATCTCCAGGCCTAGCTGCTTCTGGCTCTGGGCCAGCGCCAGCCAAAGCCTTCGCCACGTGGAATGTTTGCGCTGGGCACTGAAGAGCTCGCGCATGGCCTGGGAAGCGTAGCGGCCGGCCAGCGGACTGCGGTATTCCGATTCGGTGGTTGGTTGGTTGCTCATGGCGATAAAGTCTACTGTGCCCCCGGGTTCCCTGCAACCTGCCGGCCTGCGAAGAAGCTTCTATGTTGCACACCTGCCCGGTAAGATGCTGCATTCCCCGTTTTCACGAAAGGACCACGCAGAGATGACCAGACGTTTTGCCCAACATGACATGCGGAAAGTGACCGACCTTTGCGGCGTATGGGATTTCGCCTTTCTCGGCGATGTCAACGCAGAAGATATCGATCCTGGCCGGATCCGGTTCGACGACCTGATGGCCGTGCCGGGCAACTTCGACGCCTCGCCTCGCTACCAGGCCGAACGAGCTCTGGCGGCCTATCGAACCTGGGCGCCCGTCGAGGATACCGGCCATTACCTCCTGCTGCTTGACGGCGTGCATCACTGGTCGCGAACGTACGTCAACTGCAAGCTCCTGGGCGAGCATCGCAACGGGTTCACCCGTTTCTCGTATACGCTCAGCGACCTTCCCCTGGGCCAGGCTGAGATCGTGGTGCTCGTGGACAACCGATTCGACTTCGAGAACATCAGCGCCCTTCACCAGGAATACTATGACTGGTATCACTACGGGGGCATCGCGCGGGGAGCCCAGTGGCATCGGCTCGGCAAGCACTGGATCAACTCGCTTCGCATTGAGGTGGAGGATCTCGAAACGCGAGAGGTCTCGGTCTTCATCGACTACACGGCCTTCGACCTGCCGGCCGAACATGAACTTGTCATCCGCTGGGGCCGGGAGGAGCTCCTCCGCGAGTCGATTCAATTGGACAACAAGTACGGCAAGATCCAGCGGAGCGTCCAACCGGCAGGGGCCGCCCTCTGGTCGCCCCAGGAACCCAATCTGCATCAACTGCACGTGCAACTGGGCAGCGACGACATGCGAGAGCGTATCGGCCTGCGGAGCGTCGAGGTGAAAGATCGGCAGATTCTCATCAACGGTCAGGAACACAAGCTCCTGGGCTTCTGCCGGCACGAGGCCCATCCGCAATTCGGCTGCGGCCTGCCGGAACACCTGATCGTCTCGGACCTCCAGCAGCTCATCGACGCCGGGTGCAATTTTGTCCGCGGAAGCCATTACCCCCAGGACGTTCGTTTCCTGGATCTTTGCGACGAGATGGGCATCTGCGTATGGAACGAAGCCACCGGCTGGGGCAACAGTCCCGAAGCGATGACACATGAGAAGTTCCAGGCCCAGCAGGTCGAAAACGTCAACGAGATGGTGGCATCGGCCATCAACCGGCCCTCGGTCATCCTCTGGGGCATTCTCAATGAAGCCCACAGCGACAGCGAAGATTCGCGAGCAATCTTCGAGTTGCTCCTGGGCAAGCTTCGTCAGCTCGACCCGACGCGTCCTGTGACCTACGCCACCTGCAGGCCCAAGGGAGATGTAAATCTGGACCTGGCCGACGTGATCAGTGTCAACTGCTATCCCGGCTGGTATGTCGGGCAGATCGAAGGTATCCCCGCCTACCTGGACGACCTGGTGGAGTTCTTCAAAGAAAAGGGATTCCAGGACAAGCCGTTGATTATCAGCGAGATCGGCGCAGGTGCCCTCTACGGCTGGCGGGACGAACACGGGGCCCGCTGGTCCGAAGCGTATCAAGGCAACCACCTTCAGACGGTCATCGCCCACATGTTCGAGCAGACCGAGGCGTTTGCGGGTTTGAGCATCTGGCAGTTCTGCGATATGCGGACCAGCCATCATGTTCGCATGGCCCTGGGCAGACCCCGTGCCTTCAACAACAAGGGCGTCGTGGACGAATACCGGCGCCCCAAGGAGGCCTACCACAAGGTCAAGGAGCTTTTCCGGCGCATTCGGGGCCTGAACTGATTATCGCCCTTACAGGATCATGAGATGGCATCGGGGCGGATCGCTCCGGCAGCGGTCCGCCCCGATTGCTTCTACCGACAAGAGCTCAGCTTCGGCTCAGCCTTCGATGATGCTCATCGCCTCGTCGCGCTGCACGTCCATGACGTAGGGCAGCTTGGAGACCTGGGCGGCCTCTTCGGTCAGGGCGAATACGTCATCGCGGGAGATGGTATCCACGCGGAAGTTTCTGCTTCCGGCCATGAGTTGCTGCAGGCCGGTGCGGAGTTTGTCGCAGAAACAATGCATGGCCACGGCGCCGAAGGGCATTTCCCGGGCGGTTTCCTTGCCGTAACGATCGACCAGGGTTTCGTAGCCGATGAAGATCTCTTCTCGCGTCGAGCCGAACTGGCTGACGGTTTTGGGCAGATCTTTCTCCTCGATCCACTTCTGGATGTTCTTTCCGACCATCCCGGGGATCATGAGGGCTCGCCCCATGCAGACAGCCTTGAAGTACGGGCTGCCCATGGCCAGGACCTTGTAGACGTGGTCTTCGGTGCTGAACCCGCCGGCCATGGCCAGATCCGGCACGAACTTTCCTGCCTGGGCAAGCTTGTTGGCCAGTTCGATGGCCATGCACTGGAGGTAGAACGTGGGAATGCCCCACTCTTCCATCATTCGCCACGGGCTCATTCCTGTCCCCCCCGGAGCGCCGTCGATGGTAAGCAGGTCGAGCTTTGCCTCGGAAGCCCATTTGATCGCCAGGGCCAGTTCCCGCATGCCGTAGGCGCCTGTCTTGAGGGTGACGCGCTTGGCTCCGAGGTCGCGAAGGTGCTGAACCATCTGCATGAATTCGTCGCGATCAATGAAGCCCAGTCGGCTGTGTCGCTCGAAATGTTTGAGCGCCTTGTCCTTGAAGGCCATCTGGTTGTCGTGATTGGACGGATCGGGCGTCACCAGGTAGCCGCGGCGCTGGAGTTCCTGCGCGCGCTCGAGATCGTGGACCTGGATCTCGCCGCCGATACACTTGGCGCCCTGGCCCCATTTGAGCTCCACGCATTCCACGCCAAGCTGCTGGATGACGTACTCGGCCACGCCCAGGCGGGTATCCTCGACATTGACCTGCACGAGCATGTCGCCATAGCCGTCGTAGTAGCGTTTGAAGAGCTCGACGCGGCGTTCCATTTCCGGCGAACGGGTGACCTTGCCGTTGTCGTCCCGCTCGAGCTGTGGATCGATACCGCAGACGTTCTCGCCGGTGACAAGGGTAATGCCGGCCACGGCGGCGCCGGTGGCAAAGTGCTCCCAGTTGGCCCGGGCGATTTCCGTCGAGCCCAGAGCGCCGGTAAAGACCGGCACGCGGAGTTTGACGGGGTTGCCCGTTCCGTACTGGGTTTCGGTGTCCACCATGGGAAACAGCGTGGTGTCCGGGCTCGGCTCGGTGCCTTCGGGCAGTCCCTCGGCGCCCATGGCATAGCCCATGATGTTCACGTGGGAGTAATCGACAGGATAGTCCTTGTCGCCTCCGGCGGTGATGGTCCCGAACGGACCAGGATAGAGGACTTCGCGCCCACGGAAGCTGGCTTTGAAGACCTCGCAGTTTCCCCGGCAGCCATCGACACATCGCGTGCAGATGCCTGAGACCGGGGCGACGCTTCGCGACCGGTTGGCGGTCTGCGTTGCCTCATTAGCATTGGGTTGTTGCAGATTCATCGTGTTCCTTTTCCCAAAAGAGTCTGATGAGCGGGCGAAATTCGCACCCGCCGGCGGGCCCGCACCTTCCGCCGACGGTTCGTTTCTGTCTCCGAAATGGGACAGAGAAAATGATTCCACTGATTAGTATCCTGAATACGTCCGGAATGATACACTCCACCACCTTATCTCTCGGATAAGAGAGGCTAATCGGCGTCGGCCTCCTCCAGAATCGAAAAGGACGCGCCTGCGCGGTAGCGCGGCGCGTCCTTCTTCGTGGATCGTCCTTGACCCTTGCTCAGCCGGTTTCCGTCGGCTGGGCACGCGGCCGCATTCGGCGCCTTCGAGAATTCTGTCCTCGTGGCTGCACGATATCGCTGCCGCGCCTCGAAACGGGTTCGATCAGAGAATCTGTCTGCTCACCTGATCCAGAACCTCCTGAAGGGGCATGCTGCGTTTGCCCTGGGGGCCCTGCCACTGTATCTGTCCGTCCTCGGCCAGCAGCTTCTCCATGCGCTGGACGCCCAGGACAACCGAGGAATGGTTCTTGCCGATGGCCCGGCCTATCTCGGGAAAACTCATCTGCGTGTGACGTCGGGCCAGAAGCATGGTGACTGCTCGGGCGGCCGAGACCGTCCGGGTTCGCCTGGAGGAGTGAATGTCGGCGGGGGTGACGCCGAAAAAGGTCGAGACCACCGATTCGATTTCACCCAGAGACAGTGCGCTGTCTGTTCGCGCCAGGTGATCCGCCAGTGTATCGCGTGCCAGGTCCAGCGTGATGTATCCATTCTCCAGGGCCGCCAGCGCCCCGAGTTTCACCAGCGTACCTTCCAGTTCCCGCACCGAACCGTGCACATGGGAGGCGATGTACTCCATGACATCCTGGCTGACATTCAGCGAGAGGCGATCCGCCAGTCGCTCGATGATCCGCATACGCAGCGGCTTGTCGGGCGACTCGATCTTGACAACCATGCCGGCCAGGAAACGGCTGACCAGTTGCTCATTCAAATCCGCCACCAGTCTCGGATGCGTATCAGAGGCCAGGATAACCTGGTTTCCCTGGTTCGAGATCGCGTTGAACGTATGCAGGAATTCATCCTGGGTGGCGCGTTTGGCCGCCAGAAAGTGCACATCGTCGATGGCCAGAAGATCCAGCCCGCGATATCGCGCACGAAAATCCTCGAGCTTCTTCTGACGCAGCGCGCCGATAAACTCATTGGTGAACCCTTCGGCCGTCACGTACCGCCAGCGGAGAATCTTGCCCCTCTCACCGGCCCTGTGAAGTGCGTCGCAGACGCCGTGGAGAAGGTGCGTCTTGCCGACACCACAGGGCCCGTGCACGAATAGAGGATTGAAGACCACCCCGTTGCCCATGGCGACGGCCTCGGCGGCTGAATAGGCCAGCTTGTTGCTTTGCCCCACCACGAAATCACCCAGGCTGTGGCGAATCGGCGTCGAAGTCATCTTCTTGCGGGTGCGTCCGGTGGCCGTGCGGTGCACGATATCGGCCTGATCGTCGAGTTGCCTTTGGCGCAGTTTGCTGTTAAGGGACGGATCCAGCGTAACCCGGATTGAGACGCCCCCGGCCGGACAGACGGCATCGAGAGCTTCCTGGACCTCCTGGCGATAATGGCTCTCGATCCAGTTGGCAACAAAGGAATTCGGGACGCTGATACGAAGTGCGCTGCCGTCCAGTTGCAGATCGGCGGTGTGCTTGAACCATGCGTTGTATCGTTTGGGGCCGATTTTCCGGCGGAGTTCTTCTACAAAATCGTCCATGATCGCTACGCTCTGTGTGCGCGCAGATTCCCCATATGTCTGCAGTTCTGATTCCATCGGTTCCTCGAATCTTGTCTCAGAAAGACCAGCGAGCGAATTACCCAGTTCACGGCGAAATGCCCGAGGCTTCGAGCCCGAACTTCGCATCTTCATGCGTAGTTGGTGCTGGCCATCGAAGCCGGAATGAACTGTACCGCTCGGGGAGAAGCTCGTCAACGCAAATCAGCCTTCGGGAGATATCCACAATTCCCAAGGACCTTGCGATTTCCGAACTTGCAGGGCGAAAAAAAACTTCATCCACACGTTGTGCACAACTCTTCACGAAAGCTCCAAATGTCCTGTCAACGGGCGTATTTGACCAGTGCCATTCGCCGGAAGAGTTCCTCGAATCCCGCGGCCTCGTATAGCTTCCGCGCCGGGTGGTTGCGGGCGTCTACCGCCAGACGCAGCCGTTGCCAGGACTCCCCCAGACCCTGGGAAAGCGCCTTGCTGATCAGAAGCCTGCCCAGGCCCTTGCCCCGCCAGGACGGCAAAACGGCCATGTAGACCAGTTCCAGCGTCCCGGGCTGGAGAGAATCGTTGACCAGCAGGCAACCTGTGGCTTGACCCCGCCAGACAAGGACGTACCACGATTCGGGACGAAAGCGACCCGCCTGTCGATGGATGGAAAGGATTTGATCTCCCGAGAGCAGGCCTGTGATTTCCGGACAGTCCAGCGATCCCTCGTACGTCCGGAGAATCAACTCGGACAATACTTCAGGACGTTCCAGATCCTCCCAGCGGACCCATTCAAAACCGGCTGGGAGTTCCGGGTCAGCCCCAGCGACCGCAAGATCCCGCTGCATGTAGACAATGGGCCCGAGCGGCTGGAAATCGGCCAAAGAGAGGATCTCGATCTCCTCCCGGGCCTCGGGCTCCTGGAAGCTCTGAATCAGCAACAGGCCCTGGTCGAGGGCTTCATCGACAGTTGCGCGAATCAGCGAGGCCCCCTCCGCAACGGGCCACAGCGACCAGCCTGGGCTCGTGAGCAGCAGACCGGTCCGACCGGGCTGAAAGAGAACCAGGGCGACAGCTTGGAGAACTCCTTGATCCCAGGCACCCCACATCGTCCACTTGCTTCCGGGGCAAGCAAGCATCTGTTCCCACCTGGCCGCTGCCGGATCGGAACCGCCGGAAAGAGCCTTGCAGACATCGGTACCGGCTGTGCTGATCGGCTGGATTGTCGGAATTGGACCCATGGGCTGCATCTTACCGCCTGGCAAGGGGGAGTTCACCTCCTCTGTCGTGCCACAGCGATTCTGTCACCCCTTAACACCACAGCGACTCTGTCACCCCCCTGATCGATAATAGGCCTCCCCGAATGGAGGCGTGGCATGAACGATCAGGAGTTGACCTCCTCACCGGAGGCCGGCAGGGAAACGAATTTTACCGATGGGTCGTTGACTTGCGCCCGGACTAAGATTAGATTCGACTTCGGCCCACGACGCCCTCGGCTGATCTGATGGACAGGAGCAACGGTATGAAGGCATTGGTACTGACGTTTGCGACACTTCTGTTGGCGTGTCTGATTTGCCCCCAGCCTACCCAAGCGGTCCCCGAGCCCTCGGCGGTACCCACCGCCTGGCAGTTGGACGTCAGCTACGACAAGCCCATGCCCATCCGGATTGTGGACCCGCAGACCGGACTCGAAGAAACCTACTGGTTCTTCCGCTATCAGGTGGTCAACCGAACCGGCCAGGACCGCATCTTTGTCCCGAGAATCCTGCTCTATACCGATACCGGCCAGACCGTCCAGGCCGGAAAGGGCATCGCTCTCAGCGTCGTCAACAAGATCAAGCAGGAAATTCGCGATTCCATTGCCAGGAACATGACCGCCATGACAGGCCGGCTGCTTCAGGGCGAGGACAACTCCAAGCGCGGCATCGCCGTCTTTCGGGATTTCGACCCCAAGGCCGCCAAGTTCGATCTTTTCCTCGGCGGGCTTTCGGGTGAGACGGCCACCGCACAATTACCCGTGGAGGTCACGGTCACGGAGATGACGGCCACGGGAGAATTGGTCGAGAAACAGACGCGGGAGATTGTCCTGTCCAAGACGCTGAGACTGCAGTTCAACGTCGCCGGCAACCGAAAAACCCGGGAAGGACTCGAAGCCTTCCTGTACAGCAAAGACTGGGTCATGCGGTAAGCCTGTACGCCGCATCGCTGCCTGAAGTCAAAAAGGCCCGAAGCCGCACACTCCGGCTCCGGGCCTTTCTCTTTCGGTCTGTTCTTGTCGATGCTTACCCGCCAACTCAAAAAAAACCCGGGCGCCCGCAACTGCGCCCGGGGTGGTTCGCGACATTTCTTCTGCCATCTTTGGCTTCGTATCGAGGGTAGGTCGTCGAACCGGTCTTGTCTCTGATCATTGTAGACTTTTCACCCCACCCCCGGAAAACCCCTGGCGAATTTCAGTGGCCAAGTTCAATTATCTAAATTCGCAAGAGCTTGAAAAACCAGCAGTTGAGCATCATGGAAATGATACATTTCCGCCGAAACTCCCGGGGCCAATCCCACTGGACACTTTCCAGGTCTCCGCACTTCGGGGTCTACTAAACCCCTCCCAGCAGCAACTCAGGGCTCAGGGCCGAATCTGGACGTCCATCGTGCTTTCGCCCCTTCGGACTTTCAGGATCGGCCAGTTGCCGGTTTCCTTGGCGGCCGACAACGACGATTCGAGAATCCGCTGGAATTCCTCCGTCTCGGTAATCCGGTTGTTGTTGATCTCAACGATCACGTCGTTGGTTCGAAGTCCGATCCGGTTGGCAATGGACTGCTGCCCCACGCCCATCACCACGATCCCGTCCACCGCCTCGGGATCCATGTCCGACTCGAGAGGCACGCGCTGACGGACAAGGAGGCCCAGAGCCCGGTGCAGGTACCGCGGGGCCTCGTTGGGAGTCTTAGGCAGAGGCTGGGTGGCCAGGCTGAGCTTGACCCGCTGGCCGGTGCGTATGACCGTCAGTTCCAAAGACTCGCCCTGGGGCATTCGCATGACCTGCTGAACGAAGTTCATCCGCTCCAGGTCCCCCGTGGCCAGGTCTTCCAGGGGCTGGCCGTTGATGGCCACGATGATGTCACCGCTCTTGAGCCCCGCCTTCTCTGCTGCGTAGCCCGGCACGACCCTGCCGACCGTGGCAGCGGGAGTATCGATGTTGTTGACTTCGGCGATTTCGGGCGAGACGGTCGTGAACTCCGCCACACCGATCCAACTGGGGCGCGTGGTTTTGCCGGCGACGGGGATATTCCGCAGGACGTGCACGAACTCCTCGATGGGCCAGAAACACTGCGTCTGGCTCAGGCCCAGCATCTGCAGTTGGGCACTGCCTCGCTGGGTCTGTGTCTCGAAACGCAAGGGCAATTGCTTGGCCACCAGACCGATGGCCTGGCCTTGGGTGTTGAACACCGGCGAGCAGCGTCCGGTCAGGTTTCCCCCTGTCAAAAGCGCCATATGGGCCGGGACTCGAAGTGTCGCCGAAATGTACCCCATGCCGACATACGGATCCAGGCTCTGGACCTGTGTCATCAAGCCTACAGAAGCCACCGGATCGCCGGGCTTGAGCCGGCTGGAGCCCTTGAAAGTCACCGCCTCGAATGCATGCTCTTGCGTGGTCTGAAGGAAGCCCAGGCCGGTGCCGAAATCGATGCCGAGCAGCTTGGCCTCAACTTTGGCATTGGGAGCCCCCGGCCTGAGGAGTTTGACTTCCTGCACGTCCTGGGCCTGGAGAGATGTCGGCAGGGCGAGCGTCATGAAGATGCCCAGCTCGCTGTCGATACACAGCGCCTGTCCGCCGTAGTTCCGGTTGCCCAGTTCCGTCTTGACCGTAACCGCCGCCAGGGCCAGAGCGTTCCTGGACTGGTAGGCTTTGCGAAGCATTTCCGCCTGGGGCTCAGCGCCCAACGAGGCTCCTGAGAGGGCGAAGACTACCGTCGCTGCGAATAATCGTCCCATCATCGTGCCTTTGCCTTTCTCCAGATCATCGGCCAAGTCGTATTCAAAGAAAGATTATGCCCTATTTAACTGCGCAAAGCGCTAAGGTTCCATGCAAAAGTCCGCGGAACGGGTCCCTGGACCGGAACCAACCCCACAAGCCCTGAAAGAGGACGTACCCCGCAAGGCGCCTGGGCCAATCAGGCCCGGCGGCGACGCCTGAGGCCAAGACAAAGCCACGAGCCCAAAGCAAGCATGGACAGTGAGGCCGGCTCGGGAACCGCCATGACCTCCTGGTAGGAAGCGCCCTGGAGCAGGAGGCTCATCTGACTGTCTGTCAGCGGATCCGAGGTCAGGAACACCTGGCCCGAGGCGCCAATCGACAGCGAGGAAAGCGTCGCAGGAACCGGGCTGTCGCCATCGATCCACATCTCGCCATTGACCAGCAAGTCGTCCCAGATTTCACCGGTTACCAGAGACAGCCTGCCCCCGGATTCTATCTGCCCCGTGGAGGTCACCAGCAGGTCGTCGGCGTGAAGGATTCCCGACACATCCAGTTGCTCGGCATCCAGGTCGACAACGCCGGCCGATGCTCCCTCGGCCACGGTCAACAGACCGTCATGGTTCAGCGTACCCCAGTTGCTCTGGCCCACAAGAACCAGGTTGTTCTGCATGTAGTCCGGGCCGATGCGTTGCACGTTCTGCCCCGGGGCAGGCAGCTGGGCCGGCAGAAGCGTGGTCAGATCCAGTGTCGATTCCAGAAGCAGCCCCCCGCCGCTTGCCCCGGCCTTGTACTCAAACTGCCCGCTGCCCAATTGCACCGAGGAGATCTTTCCTTCGCCGATCAGGATGTTCAGGCTCGTGCTGTCGGGCGAGGGGTTCTCTTCCACAACCAAAGGCTGGGCGCCGCTGATTTCAATCCAGTCGTCTCCCGATGCCATGCCATCCGAACGGAAAGGCGCCTCAAAGAAGCCCCGCTGGAAATCTCCCTCGGTTACAATGGGAAGTTTCACAACGCCGTTTGTCACCTGCACACCGTTGAGACCTCGGACATTGAATTGGATGGCATCGAGTCCGGAGGTCAGGTCGCTCGGATCGCTGATATCCAGCCAGGCCGACCATGTGTTCACAGCCAACTGGCTGTCATAGCCGGTCTCCAACCTCAGCTTCACCCCGAGCGTCTGGGCTTGCACTGTTGCCGCCCCAGCAACCAGAACTGCACAGACCACAACCACCCCTGCCAATACTCGACTGGATCGCGACAGCATCGCAGACCTCCTGCAGTAAAACTCAAAGGTGGCCGGGTTACCAGTTCCGGTCCAACGTCCGATTATACGCCGGAAGCCCTGTGAGTCAATGTCCACGAAGGGCGCAGCCGTCTCTGCACGGAACAAAATCGGAATTCTCCCACCCCCATCGTCTTGTTGCAGAAGGACATTGGGATGATTCGGGGCTTCGGCTCCTGTTTTTCATTTCCGATCAGATTAGAAAACTTTTGGCCGCTCTCCCCCTACCCGTTACGATAGCCGGAGGTGAGACGGCCTGGCACGCGACCCGGGCTGCTATCTGGAGTCGAACATGCCTCAACAGACTGTGGAGTCCCAAGACCGAATCGCCCCGGTGAAGTGGTATCGAACTGCCATCCCCAAAGAGCAGCTGCGCGGCCTGACAGCCCGAAGCAACCTGGCTGGACTTCTCCAGATCGGTTCTCAACTTGCCCTGGCAGCCTTGATCGGGGTTGTTTTCTGGTGGTCCTGGTATCATTGGCCCTGGTGGTTGACGGTACTGATCGCGTACGGATACGGGCAGGTGTTCGGATTCATCGGCGAGGCAGCGGCAGGTCACGAACTGTCGCATCAAACTCCCTTCAAGAGCCGCCCACTCAACGAATTTTTCCTGAGGTTGACTGCTTTTCTGACCTGGTCGAACTACATTCGCTTCCGTATCAGTCATCGAGAGCACCACAAGTTCACGGCCCACTACCCGCAGGAACTGGAAGTCGTCCTGCCCAAAACCATGAGCAAGCTCGACTGGCTGCTGGCCTTTGTGCCCAACCCGGTCTACTTCGTGACGAACACGTGGGGGCACGTGCGACGGAGCTTCGGGGTTATCCACGGCCCCTGGGAGAAGCGCCTCTTCCCACCTGAGAAGAAGCAACTCCGGCGGAATCTCATCAACTGGTCCAGGTTGATCCTGGCTGGTCATATTCTCCTGGCCGCGATCTTCATCTACTTCCAGCTCTGGCCTCTGCTGGTGCTGATCACGTTCGGCGTGTACCTGGGAAGCTGGCTGGTTCCGGCCTGCACCATGCCCCAACACGTGGGGCTCAGCCCGAACACGCCTGATTTCCGCCTTTGCACGCGGACAATGTATCTTGGGCCCCTCCTTCGGTTCCTGTACTGGAACATGAATTACCACATCGAGCACCACATGTACGCTTCGGTGCCCTTTCACCGGCTTGCCGGGCTCCACGAGGCCATCCGACACGACCTGCCCCCGGTCAAGAAGGGGATCATCGCCAACTGGCGAGAGATGATTCCGGCCATGGCCCGCCAGCGAAAACAACCCGACTTCTTCCTGCGTCCGGAGCTGCCGCCACCCTCGCAGAATCGGGACTGATTCAGGCAACTCTGCAATCGTCGCCGTCGGGCTGCTCTTCCCGGGGCACCTCATCGAACAACCGCTCAAAGGGACGCGGCTGTTGTTCCTGGAGATTCTCGGTCGGGCGATCGATGCCGACCAGGGAAAAGTCCACCCAGGGGTAGTAGTCGGCCATGTGGATCAGCCGCTGCTTCTGCGCCTCGCTGAGCTGCTGGCTCCCCCTTCCCCTTACGCCCTTGTTGATCCGATTTCCCGGCTTTCTGGATGCGTCAAAGGCACTCTGGATCTGGCGGGGAGATCGGTAGATCCGGTGGTACCGGAGAATCGCTGAAATTGCACGGCACTTGTCCTCGGAAAACTCCCGGTAGGTGAGCCACACCGCGTCGAAATTACCGTATCGGCACGCATCGTGCCAGGAAATGTAGAAGGAGAAGAACCAGGGCATGAAGATATCGATGACGGCATCGATCTGGCGCTGACGGTCCATCTTCAGAAATTCGCGCGTGTAGGGAAACTTGACGTTGAAGAAAGGCCTGTCCTGTTCGTTTTCAACCATATCGCGAAGCGAGACGACGACATCGAAGAAACTTCGGACGGCGATGATGGGCCTGATTCCCGCGCTCTGGAGGAGGAAGAGATTCGACGGAGTCGCCCGCACATGCTGGAACGTGACGGTGTCGGTGTTGTCCATTGCCATGAACGCAGGCAGGTAGATTTCCTGTTCATTGTCCAAGGCCAGAATCAACTGGACCGCCGAAAAACCCGTAAGCCGCCTGAGTACCGAGTTGACGAACGTCGATGCCGTTTTGGGCATGCAGGCCACGAAGATGTGCGTTCGGCCCTGCTGGGGAAGCTTGCTCAGCTCGGCTCCCACGCGCGTGTCCATCATGGCAAATTCAGGTCGCGGAGACATAAAACCTCCCGAAAGAGTTCCGGTGGTACAGGTTCATCGTTGCCCCGCCGCAGGCAACAGCAAGGCAACCTTCTGAATCTATCGGAAACCATCACCCAGGTATTGCGGCCCTTTGCGACTGCAAGGGAGGAAACGAGATCAGGTGGATACGCCCGGAGTCGAGAAGATCGGGTTCAAGCTCTTAACGTAGTCCGAGAGCTGGGTCTGCTCCTCCGGCTCAAGCGGTTTGTAGTTCTCAGCGGTCTCCATGGCCAGGCGGAACAACTCGATTTCCCCCGGTGGGATGGCTGCGGTAATATCCTGTCCCAGGGTCCGTCGCAGAGCAAGGCGAGCATAGTACGGATCGTCCATTGGCTGGTACCAGGTCTTGCGGCCGGAACGATCGGCCTCCGCGGGCCAGACCTGCCTGGCCATCGCCTTCAGCGCCAGTCTCGCCGCGCCTGCCTTGGTCGCCTCTTGGAGCAAATCCAGGCCGAACCCGCCCCCCTGCTCGATGCAGACGACATTGATTGGAAAAAGTACGGAATCGATCTTGAACGGCGCGCGATGCAGGAGGGAGATACCGGCCTCCATGTTGTGAGCCGAGAAGCCCAGGTGGGAGACCTTGCCTTCCCGTTGGGCCTCGGCGAACACTTCCGCCGCGCCTCCGGCTGCGAGAATCGTTTCCACGTCCTCCATGGAACTCACGCCGTGGAACTGGTAGAGGTCCAGGTGATCGGTCCCAAGGCGTTTGAGCGAAGCTTCGAGTTCCCTTCGAGCATTGCCGGCATCGCGTTTGTTGGTCTTGCAGGCCAGAAAGACCTTCTCTCGCTTGCCTTCCAGGGCCTTGCCGAGTTTCTCCTCGGCCTCTCCCTTGAAGTACGCCGGGGCCACGTCGAAGTACCGCACCCCCCGCTGGATCGCCTCGTCCACGATCCGGTTGGCCTGATCCTGAGGATGACCGCAAACCACGATGGCTCCAAATCCGATAATCGACAACTGAACCCCGTTTTGATATTCACGCGTTGGGATAGACATATTCGGGTTTTCTCCAGTACCAAGAACCTTACGTGAAAATCATAGCGGGCTCGAAACACCTGCCGCGGATTTCCCCTGGATCTCGACAGAGACTTCCTCCAGGAATCGTTCAGAACAGAGGGACTCGCAGGGCAGGCAGGGAAGAGAGCAGGACTACTCTCCCGCCTCCCAAAGCCTCCGGACCTGCTCCTGGGTCAATGTCAGATCGCAGGCGCCGAGATTCTCGTCCAGTTGTTCAAGCCCCCCGGCCGAGAAAACCGGGATAACCGGCGGCGTGGACTGCATCATCCATGCCAGTATCACCTGGTTGAGGGTGGCCCCGGCCTCCTGTGCAACCTGCCGCAGGACGTTCATACGGATGTCATTATCGGCGGCGTTGTATTGCTCGGGAATCTGCCGATCCTCCCGAACATAGGCACCGCTGAGCAACGGAGAATAGGCCACCAGTGTGACTTTTCTCTCTGGGCAGTAGTCCAGCAGATCCGGTGTCACGGCCAACTGCGGATGGAAACTCGCGTCGTGCCGGGGGCGCAGGTACGTGAAACGTTGTTGCAGACAGCAATACCCCTGCCAGTCGTTCTGCCGACAGACACAATTGGCTTCGGCCAGCCGCCAGGCTGCGTAGTTGCTGGCCCCCACGCAACGGACTTTCCCTTCGAGCTGGAGCTTCTCAAATGCCTCCATCGTGTCCCGAAGCGGTACGCTGTGGTCGTCGCAGTGGGCGTAGTACAAGTCCAGATAGTCGGTATGGAGGCGGCTGAGGGTCTTGTCGACCTCTTCGAAGATCTGGTCGGCCCGCAGGCCCCCGGCCACGTCTGCGTAACCGAAGCCCACTTTGCTTGCCAGGAAGATCTCCTGGCGGTTTTTGCGATCGGCCATCCATTGACCCAGGAGTTTTTCGCTGTCGCCGCCCTGTCCGCCCTCTTCCCAATGGGCGTAGATGTTGGCCGTGTCGATGAAGTTCCCTCCGGCCTGGACGAATCGATCCAGCAGCGCGTAGGAGGTCTTCTGATCCTCGCGGCTGCCAAGTCGCATGGCCCCAAAGCAAAGGGCACTGACACTGAAACCGGTATTGCCTAACGTGATTTTGTTCATTGTTCACCTCTGACAAATGGTTTACACGCCAGAGGCTGGAATTACAAACATTCACCCGCCAACAGGCCGGGATCGGGCCCAGACGGGACCGCTCCTGATTCATCCCGGCATTGGCCAGGGGGACCGGCGGCGAAGCGCCTTCTGCAGGGCCTCATTTCCCCTGTCCAAGGCGTCTCAAGGCGTCTTTGGCCAGTTGGGTCTGCCTTGCGCTGGGGCTCCCCTGGGCCAGACGCCGCAAGAGGCCCACGGCTCTGGCTGTACCCAAAGCTTCCAGAACGCGGACCGAACGCCAGGCCTGCAACGACGAGACGCTGTCGGTTGTCACCTGCCCGGCCGAGTCCAGAATCTTACGAACCCGAGAGGCTGTTTCGAGCGGCAGGTTCTCTTTGAGAATCTGTTTCATCGCGTCGGCCGACTCGATCGCCGCCTGCTGAAGCTTCTGCTGGGCCTGGTTGCGTTCGGCGTATCGCGGGCTGGCCAGCTTGTTGACCAGAACGCGCACCTCTTCCACAGTAAGCGCGCTGCTGGGTTCGAGCTTGCTCTCCAGCAGCTCCATCGCCTCCTGCCGGCCGATCGAGACCAGATCCCATCTGGCCCGGTAGGCCTTGGAGGCCTCCGTATCGGCCAGAAGCTGCCAGAGCTTCTGGGCGGGTTCGTCCGTGGCCGGCAATGGGCTGCTGAGATTCGCAGTGTCCCAGATCAGTACGGTGTGGTCGGCGCTGCCGCTGAGAAGCAGCTTGCCTTGTCTCTCGAACTTCAGATGCGTAACGGCAAGCGGCTGATCCTGGACCATGTTGGCTCGTGACTGGCGTCGAACCTTCTGGCCATACCCTTTGATCGCGTGGCCGCGAAGCTCGTGGACCTTCTTTCCCGAAGCGATACTGAAAAAGTGAATCTCGCCGTCTTCCAGACCCACCGCCAGGATTCTGCCTTCCGGGGTGAAACAAAGAGCGGTGGGCGATTTGCGCCCGGTATCCAGGGACAGCACGCTGCGCCCGGAGTCTGTCTCCACGAGCTTGACATGCCCCTGATCGATCGTGGCCAGGACCGAGCCATCCGGGCTGAAAGCAATCCCCTGGTACCTGCCGAACCCGAAACCCATGGTGGCGAATTTTCCCCCGAAATCCAGCCGCTGAGGTGGCGAGGCCCGGTGCTCTTGGTCCGGCTCTGCCGGCAAGTAGAACAGATCCAGCGAAGCGGCCAGGGGTACCGCCCACCAGGTGCGATCGGGACTCATCCATCCTGCATAGAATTTGATTCTTCCCGGGGAGAACAGCTTGGTCTCACGCAGGGTCTTACCGCCAAAACCGATCCGCTGGTAGACACCCCGGTTGTTGAGTATATCCATTCCGGACCCGTCGGGGGATAGGCCGCCTGCAACAGCCGGCACAGGCAGATTCATGCTCTTCTGTCCGGGAGACAAAAGGTCTATCTGGCCCACCTGGCTGCAAAGTACGACCGGGCTTCGCCCTCCCTGGGCCAGCACGGCCGCCTGGGGTCGATAGGTTACATCGTGCATGGTTGTCGGCCCGGAAGCATCCGACAGGTTCCAGAGCAGGACATCGCCCCCTGTGCCGGCGGTGATCGCGCTGCCCCTGTCGGCCGCGAGGTCCAGGCTGGCGATCGATGACAGATGCCTGCGACCTTCGAGGACCGGCTTGCCGGTCTGGGAATCCCAGATGTAGATCAATCCGCCCCGACCCGCCCCCGCAAGGCGGGTTCCGTCGGGGCTGTAACTCAGTCGAGTGGTGTAGGCGGACAGGTTCTCCTGCGTCCAGATCACGTTGCCGGTCCTGGCGTCCCAGACGTGAACATTATGAAATCTGCCTCCCACGGCGAGCTGGTTCTTCTTGACCGGGTTCCAATGGAGTCCAAAAGCCGCCAGGCGGCTCTTGCCGGTCAGGGTAGTTTGCACCGACAGGTCCCGGGCATCGAGGATGTGGATCTTTTCGGATCCGCGATGTGTTGCGGCGATATACCGACCGTCGGGGCTGTGGAGGCAGATATTGTAGGCAGGATCCCGAGCCGGCTTTGTGGAGCGCAGTTCCTTTCCGGTCATTGCGTCGACGACGCTGACCATACCCACGCGGGAACGGCCCTTGGTCTGAGTACCTGCAATTGCCAGCGTCTTGCCGTCCGGGCTCCAACTCAGATTCAGGGCAGGCCTCTCGAATTTCCGAAGCATCTGCATCTTTTCTGTCGACCAGATCTCGAAACTTCGAAGCTGTCCCAGGGCGA
Source organism: uncultured Planctomycetaceae bacterium (assembly GCA_964583095.1). Classification (GTDB taxonomy): domain Bacteria; phylum Planctomycetota; class Phycisphaerae; order SM23-33; family SM23-33; genus CAZOVB01. Next base: position 25,405 of record CAZOVB010000028.1, on the reverse strand, counting down.
AAAACCGGCCGTCGGGACTGAAACACGCATCGGCCACATTGCTGCCCGCCGAGGCCTGGAAGGACTGGAGTGTCTTGCCCGTCACCAGGTCGATCATTTTCAACGTACTGGAGTTGCGGATCACGATCGCCTTCTTGCGATCCGGCGAAGGGATCAGGCGCGCCGCGTCGCGGTCGGAATAATTGAAGAAACCAATGGCCTTGCCCGTGGCAGCATCCCAGAGGCGACTGGGAAGGCCATAGCTGCGGGCAGAGGCCACCGACAGCAATCGCTCATTGTCGAGAAAGAGAACGTCTTTGGGCAGCGGGCCGTGCCACAGTCTCGTCGTTCCCAGGCGCTGAATTGCACCGGGGGGCAAGGGATCGCCAAGCGCATCGGTCTTGGCAGGGGGGCCGGACTGGGCGGGCGAAACGAAAACGCTGCAGAGGATCCCGATTGCCAACGTGAGCCGAGTGAGAATCATCAACATCTCCGGATTCCAAGAGGTACTGGTTGAAAACTGAAAGCTCTGTGGCCGCACAGACGCACAGAAACAGCTGTGGTTTGGGACGAGCCAAAGCGTCTCTGGTTCCCGAATTCTACTGCTGAGCGGACTACTCCAGCCGCCCCAAAGCCGCTTGGGCCTCGGTGGTCATCCGAGAACCCGGGTCTCCCTGAGCCAGTTCGCCCAGGAGCGCCTTGGCCCGTGGGGTACCGATTCGCTCCAGCGTGCGAACCGCCCGGGTCAGACGCAGAACTTCTGTGGTTTCGACGATGGCCCGGTCCAGGGACTCGATCAACCGAATGGCTCGATTGCGGACCTCAGCCGGAGGGTTGGAGGAAAGTGTGTCGCGAAGGACCGGCAGGGCTCGGCGACCGATTTTTGTCAGATCTTTGTAGGCCTCGGCGCGCTTGGCGTATCGAGGGTCGCTGAGCTGATTGATCAGTTTGCGAATCGCCCGGCGATCCGCCGGCTGGGCGGGCTCCAGGTGTTCTTCCAGAAAGGCGGTCGCCTCATCGCCCAGTGATGCCATTGCCCAACGGGCCCGATGGGCGGCGGTCCCATTGGAGTCGCCCATTTCCTGCCAGAAATCCGCCAGGCGCCCGGCCGGGACCTGATCGGCTTCGGCGTCGATGACCTTGGCGATATCCCAGACCAGGCCCGTTGTATCGTTGCTGATGGAGATCAGATGCTTGCCGTCGGGCGTGAAATCAAGGGCGGTAACCGTCCCCGGAAGAATTCCGTGTCGTCGGCTGCGAGCCGATCTTTTCCGCTCGGAGCCGAGATCATGCCCCTTGAAACGCAGAAGTTCCTTCCCGCTGGCCACCGAGTAGAGCACGATTCGCCCGCGGTTGCCGCCCACGGCAAGAAAGCGACCGTCCCGGCTGAATGCCAAGGCTGTAACCACCGAGGCTACCGAGCCGTTTACCCGGTCGACCACCTGGCCCGAATCGATCTCGTAAAGCACAAATCCGTTCTGGGAGGAGACACCGATCAAATCCGACTGTACGGGAATCGCAACGGGTTTGGTGCTCCTATACGTATACAAGCCGGAATGTCGTACGAAATGGCTGCTTCGGTTTTCCACCATCACCATCGAAAAGCCGTTGTTCTGGAGATACACACCCCATCGGAGATCCGGCGAGACCAGCCCGCCTCGAACATGGTCAATGTGTTGCAGCGATTGACGAGCCTCCGACTTCTCCTTCTGCGGGTTCCACTGGGCGAGTTTTCCCTCGGCCAGAAGGACATGGACGTCTTCGCCGGGCGCCCCATTTCGCAGGTCCAGCACCTGGCCGTTAATCTTGGCGGTATTGAGCGTCTTGAGGCCCGGAAGATCGTAACGCTTGGCCAGACCCGTCCGCGACATTGCCAGCAGATGCTGTGAGTCGGAAGTAAAAGCAAGGGCCGTAATGGACATCCCGGCCTGGTCGATCCGCTTGAGTTGCTTGCCCTCGGGCAGGCTCCAGAGAATCACGACGTCACTTGCATCGGCGGTGGCAGCGAAGCGGCCGTCGTCGGAGATCGCCAGACTCGAGATACGATTCCGATGCCCCTTGTATTCGTGCAGGGGATTGCCCGTTTTGGCATCCCAGATCTCGATCCGGCCAAAACGATCGCCGGCGGCAATCTTCTTGCCGTCCCGGCTGAAGCTCAGGTTCGTCGACCCGCCGGTATTGAAGGACACCGATGCGATACGCTTGCCCGTGCGGGAATCCCATGTACAGATTTTTCCGTCGTAGCCGCTGGTGGCAAAAAAGTGTTCCGTGGGGCTGAAGACCAGGCTGCTCACGCTGGAGGAATGTCCGTTGAGCTTTCGGACCTCCTCATAGGTTTCCCCGTCGAAGAGGTAGATATCCTCCTGGCCGGCCCCCCGGGCGCTAACGCCCAGGAGCTTTCCATCATGAGAATAGCTGGGCCAGTAGTATTTCTGACGTTTGGGCGGCTTGATCTCCGACAGCGACTTTCCATCCTCGAGGCTTCGGATCTGGACGTAGCCCTGCTTCTTCTTGCCGCGGCCGTATGCGTTGGAGCACAGGGCGAATTTCTTGCCGTCGGGATGAACGCTGACCGCATAACCGGGGATCTTCCACTTCTTGGTCTTCCCGCTTTTGATCTCCAGCAGACACGTTTCGCTGTAATTCGTGAAGAGCAGTTTGCCTGAATCCGGCGTGAACTCCATCCCCTGCACGCTGCCCCTGCCCTTGTAACTCGCGAGTTTCTTGCGGGTCTTCAGGTCAAAGACCCATACCTGCGAGTTGCTCGTGCTCACCGCCAGAAGCTTCCCATCCGGAGAGGACCGCATGGCCATGGCCGCAACACCACTGGAGTTGAGCGAACCGATCCGCCGACCCGATCGGGCGTCCCAGACCAGCACCGAAGGACCGTTGAGCGCAATGCCCCCGCCGGAGATGAGGATCTCATCGTCCAGGCCGAATGCCAGACCCCGGACGTACATTCCCTGCCAGAGCTTCACGCTGCCAAGCCGGGTCTGAGCCATCGGGGGAAGCGGATCGCCCCCTGCATCCACCTCCGGCCCGGCAAGAGCAGGCCCCGCCAACAGAATCACCAGTCCCAGCCTCATCAGAACACTGCGCATAGTCATTCCTCGAATCTGTTGTAACCGACATAATTCTATCGGATTCCGCCCGCAAAAGGAACGGAATCCTCGGGACAACAGTTCGGGATGGCCGGGCGGAAAAACCGATAAAACAGCGAAGGGATACTCGGCGCTGTGGATTCACGAACCCTTGTCGGTCCCCCGGGCCCTGGAAAACCGAGCCGCTCCTGCCGTCAACAGATGTATCAACGTCAGGGGCATCCACTCCTTCTCGGCCAGGGCCCGGCAACTGGGACCGACAGCCTCCGGTTCCAGACCGGTCAGGCAAACCCCGTGATGTACGACCCCCGCACAGATGCCCGCAAAGTACAACACCAGGCCGATTGTCCGCTGGGCCGATTCGCTCCCCGTCTGGGCCAGCACTTTCCCGTACTGCTTGATGGCCTCACAGTCCTCCAGTCGGCCCTTTTTTCCCGATAGAATCTCAGCCAGCGTTTCTCCTTGCTCCGGCAGGAGCCGCTGCATCCTGCCAACCAGTTGCGAAAGCTCTCGCAGTTTTTCGGGTTCTGGAGGCATTGGCGAGGCCAGCGCTTCGGCCAGTCGAAAAGATACGGCGCTTTGCTCATCTGCCTGGGCCAGGCCCTGGCGCAACATCCGTGCCATCGCCTCAGGACGCATCGGGTGTCGAGGGATTCCATCCGAACAAGCCATCTGCCAAACCTTCCCGGAAGAGCTTCACGGATGGATACGGGAAAGATCCCGCCCCGCTGCGCTGTTTCCCGCGACCAGAAGAAGAAGTTCGGCAATTTCCTTCTCGACGTCTTCGTCGTTTTGAACCCACTGACGAACTCTGCGGCGAAGGGCGGAAGAGAATCGGCGCTTCATCGTGACAATCATGTTCGAAACCGCTTTTGCGCTTCGGGCTCCCAGTTCGTCCCGAATCTTCTCCAATCCGACCGGGGCATGCCCCTCCAGGCAGGGCAGCAGAACCCTTTTGGAGAATGCCTGAAAATAGTCCTCCTGCCCCAGAGATCCGCAGGCTTCCCGGACCTCCTGAATCGTATCCTCCAGCAGGACATGGACCCAACTGCGGTTAAAAGCCTCGGCCGGATCGCAGTCATCGGCAGGCTCCCAGTCGGTTCCGTCTTCCAAAGCTTCCAGCGCGACAAGCCCTTCAGCCGGAGATCGCTTCTGGGCCGAGGCCTTTCGATGTTCATCGCGAATGTACTTGCCAAGAGCCGTCAGGAGAAACGTGCGAAACCGGCCTCGCTCCGGATGGGCCTTTGCCGGCAGCGACCGTCCCAGCACCACATCCGTCAAAAACCCCTGGGTCAGGTCCTGGGCCTCGTTGGCATCATAGCCTTTCCGGCGCAGCCAGGTGTAAATGGGGCGCCAATACTGTCGGAGGACTTCCGCCGTCGCGTCTTGCCTGCGCGAGGAATCCACCGTTCTGCAGGCCAGGATGTGGGTCCAGGCGGTGGTCATGAACCTGCTCTGGCCGGCAGGCAGGTCGGCATTGCGTTTTCCTGAGGCCATCTGAACCGCTCCCGTCCGTATCCATGTGCCTGTTTCTGTCCGAGCCTGGGGTCCTTACTGTGCGGGTCCGGTTATCCTTCCATTCTCCGCAGCAACAGCATGGTCACATCGTCCTGTTGTCCGGCCCCTTGGGCGAATTCCATCGCCGAACAATAGAGCTTCTCCAGCAGTTGCGACCATTGCATCGACGGATCCGAGAGGACCCGGAGGACCCCTTCCGGGCCGAACAACTCGTGTGCTCCGGAACCGGCTTCGGTGATCCCGTCGGTGACCATCAGAACGCCCTGGTTCGACTCAAGCGTCAGATGCTCGTCCTGGTAGGGGTAGTCCTGGATTCCCATAACCAGCCCGGAAGGTCCACTGAGTTCTCTGGCTTGGCCCCCGAGACAGGCTAGGAAAGGCCTGAGGTGTCCGGCGTTTACGTACTCCAGATGTCCGGTCTCGGGCGTAAAGAAGCCAAGCAGCATGGTTACGAACATGCCGTCGGGCGTATAAGAGACAAGGTATTCATTGGCCAGTTGTACCAGTTGGGAAGGCCTGGCCGACAGGGCGCCTCCGGCACGAAGAGCGGCGTGCAAGGCGCTGATAACCAATGCCCCGGGCACGCCCTTGCCCGTGACGTCTCCAATAGCGAAGGCGAGTCTGCCATCCCCCAGTGGCCAGACATCGCAGTAGTCTCCGCCAACCCACATTGCGGGGGTATAACGGTATTGGATCGCGCCGCCCGAAACGGCTTCTACGCCTTCGGGAAGCAGTCGGCCCTGGATTTCCGATGCAAATTTCAACTCGGACTGCTGGCGCACCCATTTCGCCCTGCTCTGGGCCCCAAGCAGGCTGCCCCGGCACAAGCGGACCATCCGGGCGACGGAAGTCAGGAACGCAAGCTCGCTCTGCTCACCGGCCCGGGCGACGTCGGGCATATCCACGTACAGCGCCAGTAACCCGCCATCGTCCCGCCCGACCGGGATGCAGACCACCTGGCGGGCCTCATCCACTACCGTCAACTGGACATCAAAAGCGTCGCGAGGCTGGGCGCGAGCAACCACGGTCTCTCCGCTGCTGAGGACTTCATGAAGGACCGAACCTGAAAAACGTATACGCTGCGAGGCGTCCCGCCGGCCGCTTGCCTCCACCCCGGCCAGCGTCCGTGTCCGATCGAAATCTGCGTTGAGGGGGATGCGCAATACGACTGCGTTGGCAAAACGGTTACGACAGAGGGATCGACAGGCAAACGTGTAGAGCTCCTCCAGATTGTCCGCGTCGGCCAGTTGATCGCCGATCTCATTCAGACGCTCGACCGCTTCATGGGTGATCCCCAGGCCCTCTCCTTCGGCGATTCGGGCCATGGAAACCAGGGGCAGATCGGCCACGTGAGACTTCTGCCCGCTGTCTTCGTCCTCTGCGGTCTCTTCCTCCTGCCGCAACTCCGTACATCGCAGCGAAAAAGGTCCCGCTTCGATCCTGCGCCCCGCCGCCGGGGCCGGCGCGTCGAGCACCTTTCCGGCGATCTGCACGCGGGCACCGGGCAAAGCCTCGACCAGCCATCGGTGGAAATGCGGGTTCCAGGCCAGTCGAAGGTGTTTGTCCGCAATGCTCGATGCAGGCAGGAGGATGTCGCAGTCTTCCCAACGCCCGGCCACAAGCGCCTTGCTGCCGGAGGAGAACTCCTTGCCCTCGATGCAGATCCCGTCGCGGAGGACCTCTACCCGAAGACCCGAAGGACCGGACATCTCCGTCAGGCTGTCGGTCTGGTCGGAGTCTCTCGAAGTGCCGGATGATCCCGCCAGGAGCCCGTGTCGGCTGCTGCCCGCGCGTCGCAGAACTGCCGCCAGATCAGGCCCCACCCATTTCTTGGCTGCCAGGTCCAGAATCCAGCTACGCAGGCGGTCGGGAGGCTGAGAACTGATGTCCTGATGATGCCAGACCCATGCGGCGGCGATAGCCCCGAGGTAGACGGCCAAGGCGGCTTCCTTCTCTTGGGCCTTGCCCGGGCCGGCGAGTCTCTTGGCGGCGTCTTTGAGAAACCGCAGGGCCCCGACGTCTCCGGCACCGGCGATCAGGACGTCGCGAATGGTCAATCCCGGCTGGGTCAGCGCCGATCGGTGGGCGTGGGGCATGTCACCGAGATTGCGATCCAGAAGACTCGAAAGGAGTACCTCCAGATAGAGAAGCGAGGACTCCGAACTCGACGAAGACGAGTCTTTCGCTTCGGGGGAAATATCCTCTTGGGACGGATTGGACTCCGCTGAGGCCATTGGATTCTCCCTGGAACCAGTCGATCTGTATTCGACGCAGCCAAACAAGATTACATCCATTTATTCTGGCAACGAGAGGAAGCTTTCGCCACCAAAAAGCTCTCGGCCGGCATTATCCTTGACGAGCCGGCGGGGCAGGGCTCGTCTCGCAGCCGGAGCAGGCAACCTGCCTGTCCGAAGAATCCGACAACCTCTGCGAAACCCCCGTGCCGGCCGGGGGTTTGACCTGCTGAGCAAAAGGCATTATCCACCAACGACGCAGGAGACCGTGGTTCGATGTCGGCTATGCCTCTTCAAATCGGCCTGTTCGCACCGGGCCACGTGAGTCACATTCGCCCCATCCTGGAGGGAATCCAGGCGCGAAAGCCCGAATGGGCTGTCAGCCACATCATGCCCATGCCCAACGATCCGCCTCTGGCCGAATATGTCGGCAAACTGGAGAAGATGCCCTTCGACGCCCTGATTTGTGATGCAGACTTCGATCTGTGGCAGTACTTCAGCAAGCCGCCACCGATCTCATGGTTTTTCGGATGGAATCAGCCTCCCTGGGGACCCTCGGTCCGAATCCGGGAAGAGCATGTGGGACACAAGGGTGCCCAATTCCTGATTCAACAGGGCTTTGAGCATCTGGCCTTTCTCGGAGCCGACCCCACCTGGTCGGTGCGGAGACAGCGAGGCTTCGTCAAAGTAGCCGAAAACCACGATCTGACCTGCCACCTGACCTATCCGGAACCGGCCCGGGACAACCAGCCGATCTGGTATGAGATCCTCCAGCACGATTTTTTGGTCCAGTGGATAAAATCCTTGCCCAAGCCGGTGGCGGTTATGACCTGCTCTGCCCACGCCGCCCCGCTTTTGGCCCTGGCGGTTCGATTCCTGGACCTTCGCGTGGGAGGTGATGTAGCCATCCTTTCCGGAGAGGATACCCGGATCATCTGCGAGATGACCTGGCCGGGCATCTCAGCCATCGACCTGGGCCTGCAGCGCGTGGGCTACCATGCCGCCAGACTCCTGGAGCAGGTGCTGGAAGATCCCTCGCTTCCGCCGGAAAAAATGGAATTGGACCCCGTGGGGGTCATGGAGCGCCGAAGCACCGAATATGAGCCGCACGATGACGAAATTCTCTCAGCCGCTCTGGCCTATCTCAACCATACCCCGCTGGATCAGGTGGAACTCGCCCGGATGTACGAGGAAGTCCCTGCCAGCCAGCGCACCGTCCAGCGGCGCTTCGCCCAGCGCATGGGTACAACGCCGGCCGACCATCTTCAGAATATGCGGATCCGCCAGGCCAAGCGACTGCTTCGGACCACCTCCCTGCCGCTGGTGGACATCTCGGTCCGCTGCGGTTTCGAATTTGTCTCCAATTTCTGTCGAAGTTTCAAGGCGACCACCGGCCAGACTCCGACCGAATACCGTCGTCAAGCCTGACACCGGGGGCAAAGGATGCCCTGCCCCGATGGAGGCATTTTTCCGGCCTTGCTTTTTTTTGCCGAAAAACCGTATTCCTGCGCAAGACGGGGCCGGGCCAGGCATATTCAAGGGGGGAGTGCCTTGCCACTCCAGAACAAAAGGCCATAGCCGAACAGTAGATACGGGGGGGCACCCCGGGCTGCGGATTTCCGTTGCCCGGGTGCCTTTTTTGCGCCCTGCTCTCAGCAGGTCCACTCCAGATGCGTTCCAACAGGGGCGGGCAGAACCTTGGCAGGGAACTTCCGGACAAACTCCTTTGTTGCGACAAAACCGGTGCAGTGACAGGGCATCACCCAGTCCGGGGCGATCTGATCCAAGGCGTTGATCGTGCTGTCCAGCCGCTGCTTGCCTGCGTTGCACAGGTGCATTCCCCCCATCACTGTGTGGATCCGATCGTCTCGGGTCAGTTTCTGGACATATTTCAGAGTGTTGATAAGTCCGGCATGGGCGCAGCCAAGCAGCACGACACTTCCCTGCTCGGTCTGAAAGAACATCGCCTGGTCGTCAGGTATCGGATCCGGACGGGTACACGCCTCGTCCAGGAAAAAGGGGCCGCCGACATCCTCGAACTGTTCGGATCGCGGGATCTCGCCGGTAAGACACAGACCGTCACCCAAGTCATGGGGCTCGCATACAGGCGCAAATCTGCCGCTGCGCCGCAGTTGCGCCGGTGTCACGGAGGCCAGTCCTACCGGCCGGGAAGACCCATCCGCCTTGCGGGCGTAGCGGCATCCCAACACCGCCGGGTGCCCCAGGACCCTCGCCTCGGGCGCAGCGGCCAGGGCGCTGCCCAGCCCTCCCGTGTGATCATAGTGCCCGTGGCTCAGAAGGACCGCCTCGGTGCGGGCCAGGTCCAGGCCCATGTTGCGTGCGTTGCCCTCGAGCACCTGGCCCTGTCCCGTATCCCACAACAGGCGTCTTTGACCAATCTCAACGCAGCAGCAGAACCCGTGCTCGCCCAGAACTCCCCGCCCGGCGACGGTGTTTTCTACCAGAACCGTGATTTTTACCGAACAGGACAAGCTCAGGCTCCTGAGGTACGCAACTGGGCCTCCACACGCGACCAGAGGTGAGAGATATCTTCACTGGCTCCCCGCTGGGTGTATTCGACCACAGACCTGCGATGAATCTGGGCGTCGGTGACGGCCTGATCATAGCGCACGCGTCCTGCGAACGCCAGGCCGCGGCGAGCAGCTTCCTGTCGGATCTGGGTGGTCATCTCGGAGTTCAGGTCCCACTTGTTCACGCAGACCATTGCGGAGATTCCGAAATGCTCGGCCACATCCGCCACACGCTCCATATCGTGGAGTCCACTGACGGTCGGTTCAGTTACAATCAACACCATGTCGGACCCGGTCATCGACGCGATCACCGGACAGCCGATCCCCGGCGAGCCGTCTACCAGCAGCGTATCGCAGGCCTCCGTGGCTGCGATCCGTGCCGCTTCCCTGCGAACCGTTGTCACGAGCTTTCCGGAGTTCTCCTCCGCGATGCCGAGCCTGGCGTGAACCATCATGCCGACACGCGTGCACGAAACAAACCACTGACCATTGACCGCCGGGCCGAACTCCACTGCACCGGCCGGGCAGAACCAGGCGCAGACCCCGCAACCTTCGCACTGGACAGGATCGACTCGGAAGGCGTCGCTGGGCTGCTGTTCGTCCGCCGCAGTCGGCCCAATCGCCCCGAATCGACAGAGGGCCATACACTTTCCGCAACGAATACACTTGCCCGGATCAATCTTCGCTCGCTTGCCCCCGGAGAAGGGCTCGCTGCGCTGGACCTCCGGGGCAAGGACCAGGTGAAGATCTGAGGCATCCACGTCACAGTCGGCCAGCACAACTCCCCGAGCCAGAACAGCAAACCCGGCGACGACCGACGTCTTGCCTGTACCGCCTTTTCCGCTGATCACGACCAGTTCCTTCGTGGAAGAGTTCATTGCTCCGGCCCCCCTCTGGGCCCCGCGGCAAGGCCATCTGTTGCTGCCCGCTGCGTGACAGCTTCGAGCAGATGCTCGCATCGCCGCGAATAGGCAGGAATGGAGTCGCAGGCCAGTTCCCCCCGGGAGTAGGCTTTTGCCACCTCCCGGTCGTCGGGAATCTCAGAGAGAATCTCGATCCCTTCTTCCTGGCAGAAAGCCTGGGTCCGGCCGTCACCGATGCCCGCGCGGTTGACCACGACGGCAAAGGGCAGGCCAAGGGCGCGAATCATTTCCACCGCAAGCTTCAGATCATTGAGCCCGAAGGGCGTCGGCTCGGTCACCAGCAGCACCAGGTCAACGCCGCCAATGGCTTCGATGACCGGGCAACTGGTGCCCGGAGGGGCATCCAGAAATGTCACCTCCACTTCCGGGGCGGACAGCTTGACCGCGTGGATCACCGGAGGGCTCATCGCCTCGCCGATACGGAGCTTGCCGGTGACACAGTACAGGTCGCCGGACCGACCGAACTCGATCTCCCCCGTCCGGCGATGCGCCTCGCTCACCGCCCCGACCGGACAGACCTCCCAGCATCCTCCACACCCGTGGCAAAGCTCCGGGAAGATAAGCACCTCTGTTCCCATCGCGACAATGGCAGAAAACTGACATATCTGCCCGCACTTGCCACAGGCGGTGCATTTTTCGTGGTCCACGGCGGGAATGCTCACCTCCACCGGGAGAGTCTTCTGGATCTCGGGCAGCAGGAAGAGCCATCCGTTGGGCTCCTCCACGTCGCAGTCCAGATAGGCTGTCGAGCGGCCGGTTCGCGAGGCCGTCACGGCCAGGTTCGTCGCGACCGTCGTCTTTCCCGTCCCCCCCTTGCCGCTGCATACGGCGATTCTCATTGAAACTTCCTTTCGCCAGGACCGCAGGGCCCTCGCAAGGCATCGATGCCCCGCGAGGGCCCAGCTTCCACTGGTCGCCCAGGCGGCTTAGCTTTCTTCCCGGGCCGACTCGATTTCGTCAATCCTTTTGCGAATGTCTTCCAGGGCGTCGGCGTGCATTTGGGCCTGGTCCTTGAGCATGTCCAGTTGCGCCTCTGCGCCCGGGGCGCCCTGGCCGGGGGCAAAGGGCGTTTGGCCGGGCATGGCCGCTCGCTGCCAACCGGTCAGCCCGGTTGCGCAATAGCGGTTTCGGAAGCCTCGTCCTCCCCGGCCGCCTCGGCCACCCCCGAAGCCCCCGCCGAAACCTCGTCCAAAACCGCCAACCGCATTGGCGAATCCGGGGACACCAAATCCTGCGCAGTATCCCGCTGCGCGTCCTGTCATGGAGCCCATTCCCTGGGGCCCGGTTCCATCACCTCTAGGCATGATCTTACTCCTTGTCTTTGGGTTGGGAGGCCTCAACGACCTCGGGTCATTCTCGCGTTGCATTTCGGGCAAATCTGCTCGTTACAGGGGTTGCCCTGCACGTGCGGCCTTTCGGCTCCGCACACCGGGCAGACGCACTTGCCGGCCGGGCCGGCCGAAAAGGCTCCGCCCATCCGGCCTCGGCCTCTCTGGCCTCGCTGTGCGGGTCCGTTTCCATCACCTCTGGGCATACTTGTTTCCTTTCTGATCTGGTCAGTCCTGCAGACGTCTGCCCCGGCCGCCGCCCCTGGAACGCATCCTTCGCCGTCGCCGACAGCAGCCGGGCATCAGAAACTCGCCTCGCTGGAGCCGGCCATCGAGATACGCACCCAGAACGGTCTGCACCTGGCCGCAGGTCTGCGAGATCACTTCGATCCCCGCTGCGCAGATCGCCCGCTCCATCGACCAGGAGATCGCGCCGCAGATCAGCACGTCCACTTCGGCTTCCTGAAGCACCTCGGCGCGGGCCTGGGGGCCCTGGGCGGTTATTGGAACCTGCCCAGAGTACTCCAGACAGCCATCCCGGATTCGAGCGACGAGCATTTCTCCGGCCACATCGAAGACGGGGCTGACGCGGCTTTGCCAGATGGGGATCGCTACGTTCATTACGCCCAGAGCATGTTCAAATGGCGTGCCAGAGTGAATTTTGCCGCTTGAAGAGCTGTTTTCCGGCTCAGATCGCCTTTGATCGTCGATTCGCCCCTCCGTATCGTGCATTTTGCATTTCTTTTCCGAGCCAACTATTGTAACTTGCACGGATACACGAAAGAAGTCTGCCGATTTGCAACTGAAAGGTACCTGCCATGGAGCCTACTGCCCTACAGAGGGAGACGGCCATTCTCGACTCGGTAAACGAAGGGGTTTTCACCGTGGACCCCGATTGGCGGATCACCGCCTTCAACCGGGCAGCGGAGAGAATCACGGGCGTCTCCAGGAACCAGGCCATCGGATCGAGTTGCTGCGACGTGTTCCGGGCGGACATCTGCGAGAAAAATTGCCCCCTTCGAAAGACCATGGACAGCGGCAAGCCGGTGCTCAACGCCACCGGGCATATTGTAGACCAGCAGGGCCGACGCATTCCGATTCGTATCGCCACCGCTCTGCTCAAGGACAACACAGGGCGAATCGTCGGCGGGGTTGAAACCTTCCAGGATCTGACGCAGATCGAGAAGCTCCAGAAGCAGCTCCAGGCCCGCTATACCTTCGAGGACATCGTGGGCTCCAGCCCGGCCATGCAGGAGCTTTTCGATCTGGTACCGCAAGTCGCTCAGAGCACCAGCACGGTTCTGATCGAGGGCCCCAGCGGGACGGGCAAGGAGCTTTTCGCGCGGGCGATCCACAACCTCTCGCCCCGGAAGGACAAGCCCTTTGTCGCGGTCAACTGCGCCGCGCTGCCCGATACCCTTCTGGAAAGCGAGCTGTTTGGCCACAAGGCCGGGGCCTTCACCGACGCGCGCCGCGACAAACCGGGGCGCTTTCAGTTGGCCGATGGGGGTACGCTCTTCCTGGATGAAATCGGAGACGTCTCCCAGGCCATGCAGGTCCGACTGCTTCGGGTACTCCAGGAACGCAAGGTCGAGCCGTTGGGCTCGGTTGAACCTGTCCCGGTGGATGTGCGGGTCATCGCGGCCACCAACCAGGACCTGGCAGAACTGACCCGTCAGGGCACCTTTCGCGAAGACCTCTACTACCGCATCCGCGTGGTGCATCTTGACCTTCCCTCTCTGCGACGTCGTCGCGAGGACATCCCTTTGCTGGTGGATCATCTGGTGGCCCGGTTCAACGGCCTCCAGGGCAAGCAGATCGCAGGCGTCTCGGACGAAGTCCTGGCTCGGCTGATGGATCACGACTTTCCAGGCAACGTCCGCGAACTGGAGAACATCATCGAGCAGGCGTTCGTCCTTTGCAGAACGGGGCGCATCGAACTTGCGCATCTGCCCTCGGAACTCAGGCCCAAGGAAACCGACACCGTTGCCCCCAGAGGCCCGATGAGCCTGGAATCCATGGAGAAAATGCTCATTGTCGAAACCCTCCGAAGACGCCGGGGCAACCGAAAACAGGCCGCCCGGGACCTGGGCATCAATCCCAGCACGCTCTATCGAAAGATCAAAAAGCTGGACATCCAATCGCCCGAGACCGACGGACGCGGCCAGCGGGGTTGATCGTGCATTTTGCAATCTTTTCCCGGTTTCAAAAGGGCCTTTGATCAGCCTTCACGGACAACTCAACGGTAAACCCTGTTTTTTAAGTCGGTTATGGCCAATATAATCTCTGCCACGCTTCTGGCACGCAAGTTGCTTCCTTTCCATCCAGACTCGAAAGGAACCCGATATGAAGATTCTCATCACAGCCCAGGAGCCTGATCCGCAGGCCAAGGTGGATCCGCGGTTTGGCCGGGCCAAATGCTTCATCGTCTTCGACACCGAAACGCAAGCCTATCAGCCGGTAGACAACGTCCAGAACCTCAATGCCGCCCAGGGCGCCGGCATCCAGGCAGGAAAGCTTGCAGCCCAGTGCGGTGCCAAGGTCGTCCTGACCGGACATGTGGGGCCCAAGGCTTTTGCGACTCTCCGGGCAGCCGGCATTCTTGTCTGCACCGGCGCAGGCCCGACGGTGGCCGATGCGGTCCGGCAGTTCCAGGACGGCCAACTCCAGGCCAACCAGGACGCCGATGTGGAAGGCCACTGGGTTTGATTACCCTGACCCCCTTCCTGGCGCCGGCGAATGCGACGGCCCAAGCTGCCCGAACCGGAAAGACCCTCTTTGTGAAAGGCCCCCAACAACAATGACTTCCTCCCAATGCTCGCCCTGCTGCCCGAATTCAACACCGCAGGACCTGGAATCCCTGGAGCTCCAGACGCAAATGGAGCGTATCGGGCGAAAGCTCGTCGTGCTTTCCGGCAAAGGCGGCGTGGGCAAGAGCACCGTTGCAGCCAACCTTGCCGTCGCCCTGGCCCGAGCAGGAAAGAAGGTCGGACTGCTGGACGTGGACCTGCACGGCCCGTCGATTCCCCGAATGCTGGGCTTGTCGGGACAGCGGATCGGGGCCGACGCCGATGGAGGCATCGCACCGATTCCGGCAGGTCCGAATCTGCTGGTCGTTTCGGTCGGACTGCTGCTTGCCAACGAACAGGACGCCGTGATCTGGCGCGGACCGATGAAATTCAACATCATCCGCAAACTGCTCAAGGATGTCCGCTGGGGCCCGCTGGACTGCCTCGTAATCGACTCACCGCCCGGAACCGGAGACGAACCGCTTGCCGTGGCAGAGCTTGTCGGAGCGAACGCCTCGGCTGTCATTGTCACGACCGGTCAGGACGTTGCGACCGCCGACGTGCGCAAGAGCATCTCTTTTTGCCGGTCGCTGAATCTTCCCATCGCGGGGCTGGTGGAGAATATGAGCCACCTGACCTGTCCGCACTGCCGGGAGAAGATCGACCTGTTTGCATCCGGGGGCGGAACGAAGCTGGCCACCGAAGCGCAAGTCCCGTTTCTCGGGTCCATTCCGCTGGATCCGAAGATCGTCTCCTGCGGGGATGCGGGCAGGCCCTTCTCGGCTGTGCACGCTGAAAGTCTCGCCGGGCAGGCCTTTGCCAGGATCGTTGAACCCCTGCTCACCAACGATAAACCAACGGAACATCAAGACCCTCAAAAGCCCCAACAGGAGATACAACATATGAAAATTGCTTTGCCCGTAGCGAACGGACAACTCTGCCTGCATTTTGGACACTGCGAGCAGTTCGCAATCGTGGACGCCGATACCCGGAGCAGAACCTTGAAGGAGGTCGAGTACCTCACCCCTCCGCCCCACGAGCCAGGCGTTCTTCCCCGCTGGCTTCACGAACAAGGAGCCCAGGTCATCATTTCCGGCGGAATGGGCAAACGAGCCCAGGATCTCTTTGCCCAAAACGGCATCGAAGTGGTCGTGGGGGCCCCGGTCGAATCTCCCGAGGCGATCGTCTCGGCCTACCTGGCAGGAACGCTCGAATCGGGCCGGAATGTCTGCGACCACTAAGCCCGACGCCGGAAGCCTCAGACGGATCCAAAGCCGGGCCCACCCGCATTGCGTGGTCTGTGGCCGCGAACAACCTGCGGGATTGGGCCTGCGCTTCGACTTGCACGAGGACGGCTCGGTCTGGGCTGAATTCCAGGCCGGCCGGCTTCTGCAAGGTTATCCGAGTCTGCTGCATGGGGGCGTGACTTCCTCGCTGCTGGACGGAGCGATGACCAACTGCCTCTTCGCTCATGGAATCGAGGCGGTCACGGCGGAACTGAAGGTCCGCTTCCGGCATCCGATCGCCCTGGAAGATTGCATGCAGATCCGTGCGTGGATTTCGCGAAGCCAGACCCCGCTGTTTGTTGTCGAGGCACGGATTCTTCAGAGCGGAATCACCAAGGCCTGCGGGACCGGGAAGTTTATGCTTCGCCGGAGGGAGAGAAACATCTGAAATTTCCGCACATTGGAAAACAACTTCCGGTTTTCCCGACCTTGACAGGGCCGGCAGGCTCCACTAGAATTTCGTGATTCCATCCAATCGACTACCGGATGGTATGACTGGAGTGAGACACCTATGGTAGAACTTGAAGATAAATGCGTCCTTCTGGTGGACGACGACCGCGACATTCTGCAGGCGATGCAGTCGGCCCTGGAAGATCTGGGACCGCAGATTCTCACAGCCACCAATGGAAATGAAGCCGTCCGCCAGGCCCAGCAGCGGGAGCCGGACCTGGTGATCCTGGACCAGATGCTCCCGGGCAGAAGCGGATTCCTCGTCATGGAACGCCTCAAGCGTGGCAAGAAGAAATCCGACCCCCCGCGTGTGATCATGATCACCGGAAACCAGGGCACGCGTCATCGGGTCTATGCCGAAACTCTCGGGGTGGACCTCTACCTGAACAAACCGTTCCGGATGGAAAAACTCATCGACGCGGTCAAGCAACTGATCGGGGAGTGAGGATAGGATTCCCAGGTCCGGGATATCCGGGCCTTTTGTAAAATGCGAACAGAAACCCCCAAGCCCGAATGACTGGCTGATCCGTCCGGATAACGGGTCCCATGCTGGTTCCGGGCCGCTTATTAGGAGAATGAAATGTCCATCTCGCAAGAGACCAGGCAGCAGATTGTCGAAGAACACAAGATTCACGAGGGCGACACCGGCTCGGCCGAGGTGCAGATCGCACTGCTGACCGCCCGGATCAATCATCTGGCCGAGCACCTGCGGACGCACAAGAAGGACCACGCCTCCCGCCGAGGCCTGCTCAAGATGGTAGGCCGACGCAACAGCCTTTTGAAGTACCTGTCCGGCACCGCGCCGCAGCGCTATCGGGACACCATCAAGAAGCTCGGCCTGCGTAAGTAAAACCGGGCTGGGCTTTGATCAGGACAGGAAGCTCGGGCCGCCTGGCGCGGGCATGTCGGGCTGCCCCCATGACGGGCACGGTTCGCATCGGGACCCCCCTTGCGTCCTCCCTGCCTTGGGCGGGATATCGGCAACTGTCCAACCCAACCAACAAGACCGTTAAGCCAAGAGGCAAAAAGCCAATAGACAAACGCCCTGCCCACAAGGGGCAAGGCTCCAACGCCAGTGATGTTCTGGCGATTGCGGACAAGGCCGCATGGGCGGCCAGGAAGGAAGAAAGGTAAGAGAATGAGTGTGGTACGAGTAGAAAAAGAAATCGGCGGCAGAACTCTGACGCTGGAAACCGGGAAGATTGCCAAGCAATCCCACGGGGCTGTCTGGGTGCAGTACGGCGACAGCGTGGTGCTTGCAACCGTCCTGACCGCCCCCCCCAGCCGGGATATCGACTATTTCCCGCTGTTCGTGGATTATCGAGAAAACCGCTACGCCGCAGGCAAGGTCCCCGGTGGGTTCTTCAAACGCGAGGGACGCCCCTCCACCAAGGAAGTTCTCACCATGCGGATGATCGATCGGCCCATCCGCCCGTTGTTCCCGGCCGACTTCATGAACGAAGTTCAGATCCAGTGCATGGTCCTCTCGACCGACAATGAAAACGACCCGGATCTGCTGGCGATGATCGGGGCCTCCGCGGCCCTTTCGATCTCTCCGGCCCCCTTCCAGGGCCCGATCGGCATTGCCAAGATCGGCTATGTCGACGGCGAGTACGTGATCAACCCCACCCACAGCGATCTGGAAGACAGCCAGTTCGATCTGCTGGTCGCCGGCCCGCGCGACGCGGTCAACATGTTGGAAATGGAAGGCAAAGAAGCCGACGAATCGATCGTGGCAGAAGGCATCGCCAAGGGCTTTGAGGTCTGCAACGACGTGATGGACCTGATCGACGAGCTGACCGAGAAGGTTCAGCCGGAAAAGCAGTACGAACCGACGCCCATCCCCCAGGAACTGATGGACGAAATCGCCCAGAAATACGGCGACCGACTTCGCACGGTCAAGCAGATCGCCGGGAAGGTCGAACGCAGCGAGGCCCTGGCCGCCATCAAGGAAGATGCCCTGGGCGAGTACTGCCCCGAAGGTGCCGACCCGGAAAGCCTGACCTACTCCCGCAGTCAGGTCAGCGAGGCCCTGTACAAGACCGAGGGCAAGGTCCAGCGGAAGCTGATCCTGGAAGGGACGCGTCCCGACGGTCGCGGCCCTGAAGATCTGCGCGACCTGGATGTCCAGGTGGGCATGCTGCCCCGGACGCACGGCTCTGCGATTTTCGCCCGCGGCGAGACCATGTGCCTGGCCACCTGCACGCTGGGCACCCCCCGCGATGAACAGATCATCGACGGCCTCCGCGACGAGTACAAAAAGAACTTCATGCTCCACTACAACTTCCCGCCCTTCAGTGTCGGGGAGATTCGCCCGATTCGAGGCCCCGGTCGCCGCGAAATCGGACACGGTGCCCTGGCCGAGAAATCCATCCAGGCCGTCATGCCCGAGCGCGATGATTTCCCCTACACCGTTCGCCTGGTCGCGGACATCATGGAATCCAACGGCTCGACCAGCCAGGCCGCCGTCACCGGCGGTTCGCTGGCGCTGATGGACGCCGGCGTTCCGATCAAGGCTCCGGTAGCGGGCATCAGCATCGGAATGGTCTCCGAAGGCGACGAGTACTGCCTTCTGACCGACATCATGGGCGAAGAGGACTTCCACGGCGACATGGACTTCAAGGTGGCTGGAACCCGATCGGGCATCACCGGCATCCAGTTGGACATGAAGGCCCGGGGTATCCCCCAGGATCGCATCGAGGCTACCCTGGCCCAGGCCAAGCGGGCCCGCGGCAAGATCATCGACGCCATCGAGCGGGTCATCCAGCAGCCCCGCGAGGAGATCAGCCAGTACGCCCCGCGCATGCTGACCATCCAGATCAATTCCGACAAAATCGGAAAGGTGATCGGACCCGGCGGCAAGACGATCAACCGCATCCAGGAAGAAACCGGAGCGACGATCGATATCGAGGATGACGGGACGATCTACATCGCCTGCAGCGAAGCTGCCGGGGCCGAAGCGGCCCTGCGGGAAGTCGAGGGCCTTACCGCCGAGGCCAAGGTCGGCAAGGTCTACAAGGGCAAGGTCGTGAGCATTCGTGACTTTGGCGCCTTTATCGAGATCCTCCCCGGCCAGGACGCCCTGTGTCACGTCAGCGATCTCGACGTCTCTTACGTCAAGAATCCTGCCGACGTAGTCAACATCGGCGACGAGATCGAAGTCAAATGCACCAACATCGACGATCAGGGCCGCGTGAAAGTCTCGCGAAAGGCCCTGCTTTCCGGCGATGAGGAGTCCGACGACGACTCCGGCTCTTCCGGTGGCGACCGCAAGCGGTCAGGCGGCGGAGGAGGCCGGGGCGGCCGAGGAAACCGGCGCGACAAAGGCAATCGCGACCGCGGCAGCGACTGAGAAGCCTACGCCCAATTCAGGCGCCGCTCCCCCGGGGGCGGCGCCTGTTTGTCTTTTCGGGCAAAGCCCCTTTCGGAACAGAATTGCACGACCTGCCCTACATTCTCGTTTTTGCATTGTCGGGCGGCGCTGTCTCAGCGCTGCTGACATGGTTCTTCTGTCGCCACCGATGCCGTAAGCGCATCGAGCAGGTCCGCCGCGGGCCCGAGACGCACCTGGTGGAAGTCAGCCGGCTGGTCGGCGGCCTGGCCCATGAGATCAAGAACCCCCTGTCCACGATGAACCTCAACATCAAGCTGCTTCATGAGGACATCGAGAAACACCATGACGAGGTCCACCAGCGCTGGGCGCGAAGGCTGCACAATGTGCAGGTCGAATCCGATCGCCTCCGGGGCATCCTGGACGATTTCCTCCGATTCGCCGGCAAACTCGAACTGCACCGCAGCCAGGCCAACCTGGTACAGGTCCTGGACGAGCTGACCGACTTCTTCGCTCCCCAGGCCGATGCCAACCGCGTGGTTCTTCGCACCCAGACACCCGAGAAGCCCGTGCTGTGCATGATCGACGTGGACCTGATCAAACAGGCCCTTTTGAACCTGATGCTCAATGCCGTAGACGCCATGGAAGAAGGGGGCGAACTGCTCCTGCGCCTCAGCGTAACCGACTCCCAGGCCCTGATCGAGGTCATCGATACCGGCAAGGGCATCGACCCCGAGATCCAGGAGAAGGTCTTCGAGATCTATTATTCCACCAAGAAGAGCGGAAGCGGTATCGGGCTGCCGATGACCCGCCGACTCATCCAGGAACACGGCGGAACCATTGAGCTGCACTCCGAACCGGAAAAAGGCACCCGCTTCTGCCTTCACCTGCCCAGAATCACCGGCATCTGAGTGAGGAAGATTGACCCCGCAGGCCGCCCCGGCTAGCCTACATACCGATGACTCAGAACACACAACCCGAAGTGGACATCCTGATCGTAGAGGACGAGGAAGCCCACGCCGAGGCCATGGACGAAGGCCTCAGCCGCGAGGGCCACTCCTGCCAGGTCGTCTATGACGGCTCGGCGGCAGTGGAGTTGATCAAATCCCGTCCGTTCGACATCATCGTAACCGACTTGATGCTCGGAGGCTCGATCGACGGACTGGGAGTCCTCGATGCCGCCCGGCAGTCTCTGCCCGGGGCCAAGGTCATTCTCGTCACCGCCCATTCGTCCGTCGACACCTGTCGGACCGCCCTCCAGCAGGGGGCGTTCGACTACATCGAAAAACCCCTGGATCTGACGGAACTGCGAACCGTCGTCGCCCGGGCCGCCCAGGACACCGTCCAGAAGCGAACCATACAGGAGCTTCGCCTGCGCCTGGATGACCAGTTCGGCTTTGAAAACATCGTGGGTCGCAGCGAGTCGATGCTTCGGATCCTGGATACCGTCCGGCGGGTCGCATCGGCCGACATCCCGGTTCTCCTGCTGGGAGAGTCGGGGACCGGCAAGGACCTGCTGGCCAACGCGATCCACCAGAATTCGCGTCGCAACGAGGGACGCTTCGTGGCGATCAACTGCGCAGGGCTGACGGAGAACCTCCTGGAGGACGAACTCTTCGGCCACACCAAGGGCGCCTACACCGGGGCCACGGGCGAGCGTCCCGGGAGATTCGAACACGCAGACGGCGGGACGCTGTTTCTCGACGAGGTCGGCGACATGCCCCTGGCCATGCAAGCCAAGCTGCTGCGCGTCCTGGAAAACGGAGAGGTCTTCCGCATCGGCTCCAATGAGCCCATCCGGGTCAATGTTCGGATCATCAGTGCCACCAACACGGATCTCCAGAAGCGGGTGGATGAGAAGGAGTTCCGCGAGGACCTGTATTTCCGGATCAAGGGCGCAACCCTCCACGTGCCCCCGCTTCGCCAGCGACGCGAGGATATCCCCCTGCTGATCGACCATTTCATCCAGCAGGCCAACCGTCAGCACGGTACGAAAGTCAAGTCGATCACCGCCGATGCACGCCGCGTGCTGATGGCCTACCCCTGGCCCGGAAACATCCGCCAACTGCGCAACACCATCGAGAACATGGTGGTCATGTCGTCTTCGGAGAGGCTGACCGTCGAGGATCTTCCTCCGGAGATCCACACCCCGCCCTCGGATGTCACACAGCAGCAGTTCAGCCAGCTCGCAGGCATCAGCATCGAAGAAGCCGAAAAACGCCTCATCGAGAACACCCTCAAGATGGTGGAGGGAAACCGGGAAAAGGCGGCCAAGATCCTCGGCATCGGCGAGCGCACCCTCTATCGCAAGATCAAGGAATACGGGCTCAACCAGTAACGGCTTTCACGGCTCAAGATACTCCCACTGCCGATGCGCGCAGCAGGGGCAGTCCGGGTCGCGCGCCTCGGACAGATCGATCCGCTGGAAACGATTGTGCCAGAAATCCATCTTCACCAGGTCTCGACAGACGTCCTGCTCGCACCCGCTTACCAGTTTGAGGGCTTCCATCGCCTGCATCGAGGCCACTGCCGCCACGGCCGGGCCCAGGACGCCGGCGCTGCGGCAGTTGGGGTCTTCACAGGCCGGGGGCGGAGCGTCCATGATGCACCGGAGGCAGGGGCCTGGCTCGGGAAGAAAGGTTGCGCACTGCCCCTCGGCCCCGACGACACCGGCCATTACCCAGGGGATTCCCAGCTTGACCGACAGGTCGTTGATCAGCATTCGGGAAGCGAAATTGTCCGTTGCGTCCAGGATGAGATCGACCCCTGCACAGAGCTCCTCTGCGTTGGCGGCAACCAGGCGGCTTGGGACGGCTTGGATCGTCACGCCCGGGTTGAGCTTTTCCAGCCGACGTTTGGCGCACTGGACCTTAGGCAGCTTCGCCCGGGCATCGGCATCGTTATAGAGGGACTGACGATGCAGGTTGGTCAGATCGACGCGGTCATCGTCCACCAGGCGAAGAAAACCCAGCCCCGCCCGTACCAGCAGTTGCGTGCTCCAGGAGCCCAGGCCTCCTGCGCCCACCGCCAGGACCCTGCCGGCGGAAAGATTCTCCTGGCCCTGTGCGCCAAGGGGAGCGAAGACCACCTGGCGGCTGAACCTCTGAAGGGCCTCGGGGGCGTTGTCAGCACCCGCCTTGCTCACGGGTGCCTCACTTCCTGGCCGAGGCCTTCTTCTTGCGACTTGGGGCGGTTTTCTTCTTGCCGGCGACATTTCCCTTGTCGGCCTCGGTTGCCTGCTTGCGTGCCGCCTTGCCGCTCTTGCGGAGTTGCTCCAGGCTCCGAGTTTTCTTTCGTGCGGCTCCGCGGGTCTTTTTGGTCCCCCGGTAGTCGCCGTCTTTGCGGGCCTTGGCCAATCGCTTTTTCGCCTGGGGGATTTCGTCCTGGTACTGATCGAGCCACTGTGCCTGTGCGACAAGCATCTCGTCGGTCATCTGCGAAATGTCTTGGGTATCGCAGACCGCCCCCACCAGCGGATCCATCATCATGGCTTGCTTGAGCAGCTGGACGTCGCCGTCGATGGCGGCCTCGACAGCCAATCGCTGCACGCTGATGGAAGCGTTACAGATCGCTGCGCAGCCAAGGGGCAGATCCCCTACCTGCGGGATGCTGATTCCGTTTCGATCGACATACCCGGGGACCTCCACGATCGCATCCTCGGGAAGATTCGTGATGCAGTCGGAGTTGACCACATTGAAGTGGCCTCGGTAGATTCGGCCCGTTTCCAGGGCTTCGATGATGTAGCTGCCATGCTCGTGGCTGCGATTCTCGGCTCGAATCGGATCATCCTCCGCCTCGAGCCACTGGGGGAAGTCGTTTTCGAACCAGGTTCGCCCCTCGCGGCAGACACGGAGGTATCCGCCGGTCTCTCCGTGGATCCAGCCTCGCATGTCGATCCACTTGCGGATCTGGCTGGATCTCTTGCGGTACCATGGCAGGTATTCGCTGAGGTGCCCGTTGCTTTCGGTCGAGTAGTACCCGAAGCGTCGCAGCACGTCGATGCGTACCTTTTCCTGCTCGCTGTAGAGCGGGTGCTTCTCGAAGCCTTCCAGCAGGCGGTCGGTCCAGTCTTCGCCCTCAAAAAGCACCTGCACATACCACGTCTGGTGGTTGATCCCGGCGCAGATGATGTCCACATCGTCCCGGGTGACTTTCCGGAAGCCCTTGTCGCCCTCCTGCTTTGACTTGTTGATCAGCAACTCGATAACCGAGGCGATCTGGGCGTGGCCGCCCTGGACACCGTGGCAGAGCCCGACCGTCCAGACATCGCCGTACTGGCAGGCCGCCCAGGTGTTCATCGCGTTGGGGTTGGCGTAGTTCAAAAACAGCGCGTCCTCGTGGGCCACCTCGTGGATGTCTCTGCAGAACTCCAGGATGCGGGGGATGTTCCGCTGGCCATACATGATCCCCCCTGCGCAGATCGTATCTCCCACGCACTGATCGACGCCGTATTTCAGGGGGATCTCCACATCGTGTTCGTAGGCCTCCAGGCCCCCGATCCGGGTGCAGTTGACGATATATTTAGCGTCGGTCAGCGCCTCACGCCGATCCAGGCTCGTGGAGACTTTCGCGGGCAGGTCGTTGGTCCGGATGTCCTTGCGAATAAGCTGCTCGACCAGTTCCAGATTGTGCTTGGAGATGTCGTGAAGGGCGAAATGGGTATCCTGAAGCTCCTTCACCGCGAGGATATCCCGCACAAGCCGTCGGGTGAACCCCACGCTGCCCGCGCCGATAAAAGCTACCTTTATGCCCATGAATGTCTCCAATCGCGTATGGGTTCGCCGCTTGACTTCCAGCCCGGCCCTTTCGGGACAAGCTTCCGAAAGATACCGACGACCTGTCGGCTTGTCCAATCATAAGGGGCGCGAAGCACAAAACAGCGAAGCACAAAACCGGGTTGTCAAACCATCGGCGGGACATTAGGCTGTCGGCCCGCGAGTACGGATAGGGTCCGGCAAGGCCCGAAGCGCTTTGGGAGTGCCTGCCATTGATTTTTGTCCTGAACCTGTTTGACGTTGTCCCGGGCCGGGAAGACCAATACGCCCAGTATCTGCGACGGGTCCAGCCCCTGCTGGACAGTCACGGTGCGAAAGTGATGCTCTACGGCCAGACGCGGGCGGTCTTCATGGGACGCTGTTCGCAGCAGTTTTTCGGTTTGATCGCATACCCGGACCTCCAGGCTCTTCGGGCCCTGTCCCACGACCGGAAGTTTATCGAGATCCGTCCCCTGCGGGACGAATCGACCACAAATTATTGCATGACCGCCATCGAGGATTTTGCCACCCTGGCCGAGGCGGCCCAGTACCTGGAACAACTCGGAGAATCCAACGAGTAACCCGAGTCCTTCGGAGAGAACCCCATGCGAAGCGACACCATCAAGCAAGGCGACCAGCGAGGCCCCCATCGGAGTCTGCTCAAGGCCACCGGCCTCAGCGACGCCCAGATCAAGAAGCCCTTCATCGCCATTGCCTCCAGCTACACCGACATCGTGCCCGGCCACTGCCACCTCGACGCGGTGACCGAGTATGTCAAGGCCCAGGTCGAAGCCGCTGGAGGCACGGCGTTCGTCTTCAATGCCATCGCCATCTGCGACGGAATCGCCATGGGACACACCGGCATGAAGTACTCGCTGGCCAGTCGCGAGACCATCGCCGATGCCGTGGAATCCATGATCCGCGCGCACCGGTTCGATGGCATGATCTGCATCCCCAATTGCGACAAGATCGTGCCCGGCATGTTCCTGGCCACCATCCGATGCAACATCCCGACAATCTTTGCCTCCGGTGGTCCGATGGAGGCAGGACACGTCGGCGGCAAGGACGTCGATCTGATCGACCAGTTCTACGCGGTAGCCCAGAAGCAGATCGGCAAGATGTCCGAAAAGCAGTTCCGCCAGTACGAGAACAACACCTGCCCCACCTGCGGCTCATGCAGC
>CAZOVB010000027.1:0-53418 GCA_964583095.1 uncultured Planctomycetaceae bacterium | reverse complement strand
GTAGACCCTGTACCGCCTGTACCATAAATATTCCTGCCTATACTATATATATACGTATAACTTTATCTTTTTGTGATTATCTAAATGGTAATTTAGGGAAATTTTTGCCTGTTTTACCCTAAAAACACCTTGTTTTATTTTATTAAATATACAAAAGTGGTACAGGGTACTAAAAATATTTACAAAAAAGTAAGTAAAATGGTACTCATATTTACAAGTTTTGGCCCTTCTTCTACAAAAATGGGCGTCAGAATGTCGTAAGTTACTGATCTTATTGAACTTAGAAAATCTACAAAACCCACTCTGTCAATATCTATGAGAAAATTTAACTAAACAGATTGTAAATTTTATAATCATTTTCATTTAACAAATTTATTTTGTTATAAATTGATTTTATCGTTTTTATTAGTGTTTTTTAACTTTTTTTGGTAACAAACTAATGTAATCAACAAAATTAATATCACTTAAATTAAATATACAAAAACTTGTAAAAAACATGCTTTCAAAAAGTTTTACCCTGTACCATTTTTAACCTTTTGAAGCCCATTTTACCTGTTTTCGAGACCACCCTGTACCATTTTGCCCTTAACCTGTACCACATTCAATTATTTTCAAAAATAAATTTAAGTAAATTAACCATTTTATTAATAATAAATTCATTTGTTTTACAAAAATAAATTATAATATTGTCTTATAATTAATAAAAATTAATGTAGAATAAGTACTTATATAAAAAGGAGTTAAAAATGGAGTTGAGAGTAGGGGATAGAATTTATTATAAAAATAAAGGGTTAGGAATTATATCTGATATTGATGAAGGTAGTAGAACGTTTGAAATTAATTGGATTAACCTTGATAATAGAACCTCTGTATTGTCTTCATGCTATTTTTCTGTTCAAAACATTATAAAGGTACCTGATAACGTAGTTCCTATGCCTGAGAGGTTTAAATAAAAGGAAGAAGCCTAAGATTTTATACCCCAGGCTTCCTTATTTGATATTTTTATAATTTATTTTCAATTTCTGTAAAATATTTTAAGGTTCTATCGTCTAATACTGACCTGCAATTATAATGTGTAGGCGGTTTAGGGTAGACATAATCTTATTAAATTTTCCATAATTAATTCCCCTGTTTCCATTCTATGAATTTAGAGAAAATATTTTGATCAGCTTTGGTAAGAATCGTGTTATATTTATTTGTTCCTGGCTTGCTCATAAAGAAAGACACAACATTAACCCTTGTAGATGAATTAGTCATCATTTCATTTTTTGCTTCTGTCCAACTATCTAATGAAGCTGTTCTGATTTGTTCAATTACTTTTTTCATTCTTCTTTCTCCTTTTTAATCATAAGGCAAAGTATCTTTTATTAAATCACCATGTTCTTCACAAACTTGCTCAAAAATATTTTCATCATTTACAAGACCGTATATAACTTTATCAATTGCATATATTTTATAACCTATTTTTATTATTACTAATTCCATAGTTTAATCTCCTTTTCTTACTTTAATTTTTCATATTTTTGAATTAAATCATTTATGAAATATTTTTTATTATTTGTTTCTATTATCATTATCAAACCTCTTATAATTTTTTAAACCGCATGCCTCCAACTCTTTCAATCAGTAATCTTAATTCAAGTATCCCTAAAGCTTGACTTACTCTAGATAGTCTATAATCCAGTTCTTTACAAATTTTATCTATATGCTTAGGTTTTTCTGTTAAATTATTATAGACAGCCCATTCATCATTAGTTAATTCAATCTTTTTACCATTAATTGTTATTGTTGCATCACTCATTCTTCTTTCTCCTTTATTTGGTTAATTCCTTAATTGATCTTTCAAATCTCGTTTTCTGGTTACCATTTTTCAGTGTTCCGTTTCCGTTCGCTTCGGGGGTCCGTATCTTGTTTCTGTTTTAGCCTTCCTGAGAAGGTCTCCGTTACTAGTACCGTCTTTCCGTGTGCTTCGTGTTCCGGGTACCTGTTTGTGTCTTCTGGTTCCGATTTATCTCTTTGAAAGATCAATAAAGGAATTAACCTTTATTATTTGTTTCTTACTATAATTAATACTATATATCATACCATACGGATTGTCAAGTACTTTTTTCACTTTTTTGAAAAAATTTTTTAATTTTTTTCTTTCAGGTCTTTTAGGATTTTTTCCCCTATTTTGGTAAGTCTCCAAAATCTTGCAATTCCTGCTTGACGCGGGTTTTCCTGTGCCCATTTAGCAGGAACTTTATCTTTGGTTATGTACTTCTTATCTTTGAGGTTAATCAAATAACGGTTGATGTTTCTATTATCAATACCTACCGCTTCTGCAATTCCTTTTGAATGAAGAAATTTGTTTTTTTGTAGTGCTTTTAATATTTTGATGTAATTTCCTTGTAATCTCATGTATTATACCCACCTTGTTTTATAGTCATCCAATTCACCATTTAATAAATTTGGGTTATCTTTTACTGCATATCTTAAATTTAATGCTTGCGCTATTATTTCTGCATCATGAGTATTGTTGCATCTACAAACAATTCTTTCCCCATCCTTAACGTCATAAGGATATACTTTAATTCTTTCTCCTTGCTCAACTGTAAACATAATTCTTTCTCCTTTTTATTAAATTATTAAAAAGTTTTGTATCCAATACCTAATTTATTTTTTGATAACTCTTCTTTTTGTATTTCAAAATAATTTATTCTATTACTGTTTAACAAATACTCTCCTTTTTCTTTTAATTGCTCTTCAAATAATGACCTTGCAGATACTGTTTTGATACCTTTTTTAGATTCTGTAATAAGTATGAACATTGTTCTTATCCTTTATTAATTATTGGTTCTTTTTGAAGAGAAGAACCAAAAAAATCTATATTTATTAAATGTTAAGACTTACAACCCCTGTTTTTCCCGTATAGCAACCAGTATCAACTGTACGTTCAACAAAAATACCTTCTCTTAAAAAATCTTGCTGCTTTTCCCAATGGTCCATATAAGTAATGTAATTATTATTTCTAAAAGACACTGTAAAGTCTGTAGCATCAAAGTTAAATATTGCTGACCCTTCTTCATGTACCTTAACTATTTCAAATTCTGGGTATGTTTGTTGAACTCTTTTGAAAGTTTCTTTATACTCTGGTTTCATTCTTCTTTCTCCTTTATTATTTGTTTCTTACTATAATTAATACTATATCATACCATACGGATTGTCAAGTACTTTTTTCACTTTTTTGAAAAAATTTTTGATTAAAGTATTGATATCATAAATACACAACTTAAAAAACCAATTAAAAACCAATATAATTTTAAGATTATTTCCATTTTACTTTCTCTCTTTCTTATATTTTTATTAAAACTTAGTTTTTGTTTCCATAATTAAATCAAACATATTTGCTTTATTTAATAAACGAATTAGATCATACACCCCTCTTGCGTAACCTTTACATTCAAATCTTCCTTCTTTATTATTTTTGAAAATTTTACATGGAATTACCTCTACAGGTTTTCCACCATAATTATATAAAAAGTTCAATTGAATTTTATTACTTCCTTGTACTGACGCTTTCCAATTATAAGATTTAACTTGGCATATAACCCCATTGTTATTTAATTCTTTTAATTCCACTTCTGTTAATAAATCATGTATTCTAATTATAGGCTTCATTATTTCTCTTTACTCCTTTGGTAACCAAAATCTTATGTAGTCTTCAATATACTCAATATCATTATCCTCAATTAATCCCTCGTGCCACCTCAAATAATAAGCGCAGCGATCAATTAATGACTGATTATAGTGGCCAACTATAAGGGTTTCTTGCGCAAACCCTAATAATTCTTGATTACCTTTTAATTCTGTGGTATTTTTCATTTTGCTTTCTCTCTTTCTATTATTTATTTCTTATGGTTTTATTATTAGCATTTACTATGCCACATTTTAAAAAATTATTATAAAAATTGGTAATTATAATAGAATCAATTACTTATATAAAAAATGTAGAATTTATTAAAATAAATCATAGTATTTTTTATCAAAAAGATAAAATAAATTATCAAAATGAGAAAAATTTTTCTCAAAATGATAAAATTATCAAAATGATAAAAAACAAATAATATAACAAATAAATCAATAATTAACTTAAATTATTGAATTTACTTAACTTATGATCAAATAAATAAAATTTTCAAATATGGCATAGTAAATGCTAATAATAAAACCATAAGAAATAAATAATAGAAAGAGAGAAATTAAAATGAGTTTGAAAACTGCAAATGATCTAAAAAAGGCTTACATGAGAATTGATAACGTATTTAATAAGAGTAATCCAGGGCAATTTAAAACCTGGATAAAAGATACATTCAATGTTAATGTATCTGGAACTAAACAAATGATGAAAGGTCAGATTAAAGGCACCCTTGAAAAACAAATAGGATATGAGATAAATAGTTAAGAGGAAAATATGAAAACAATACTTGATTATCCAGCAAACTATTTTAGTGAAGAAAAAGCGAATGAAACAATTGAATTAAATAAAAATGATGAATCCAAAAATAAACCTTGGACATATAAAAAAGAGTATGTTAATAATAATCTATTCAAAATAAGTGTTTATGATGAAGATGGAAGATTTATAAATTATCTGTAATTATTAATTAGAAAGAGAGAAAGTAAATGATTGAGAATAACCAACCGGATAAAGATTATCTTTTGTATAAGGATGCTACAGGAAGAGAGTATAAATTAACCTGTAACCATGAAGATTCAAAAGATAATAATCCAATAATTATAGATCAAAATAATAAGTCTTATGAAAAATATGACCTACTTAGGGTAATACATAAAGGCGAGATTTTAGCTTACTTTGCTCACCAACTGGTATTAGAGCATATACTTGAGCTACCAATAAAAAATAATAAACATATATTCAAATTTAAATGGCAAATGGAGTATGCAGCTGATTTTATAGGGTATAGCCATTCTTTCTTTAATTATGATTTTGATACTTATTACTCTACAGAATCAGAACTAACCAGAAGGGTTTGTAACGCTTTAGGGATTGATTTTAATTTAGGTTTTGTTCAAACACTAGAGAAAAATAATAAAATATTTGTCAAAGGTACAGTAGGTACACATAGACATTTTGAACAACTCAAAAATAAGTGTGAAGAGCTGGGATTTATTTACATAATATAAAGGTTAGTTTCAATGATCAATACATTAAACAAAAAGTTAAATGATTTATTAATAAATTACTATATGTTTGATAAAAAACAAAAACAATTAATTGATAACTTATTTTATAAATCAGTTAGCGATAATACAATGGTATTTTTACCTGATGAAGACCGCGATACACTTGATGATTTGCATCATCAAATAACAAATAAACAATTAAAAGTTATTTTAAATAGAACTGGTAATGATTCAAAAATAATTTTTGAAGGTAGAGATATAACCCATAATTTAGGGGTAACAGAAATAAACATTAATGTTAACAGTGATACCAATACTGTAAAAGCAAATTTATCCTTAGATTTTGTTTACTTCACAGGATTTGTTGATAAAGATAACTTTGAAATAAAAAATATTGACAAACTTAACAATCTATTTTCTTGTATAGGGTATAAACTGGTAAAAGATAATGAAATTTAACTATAAATTAACTGTATCGGATATAAGATTTTCAAACAATAGAACTGAATTAGGTGTCCTTGATTTTTATTTTAACAATGAATCTGATTCTATATCGATGTTAAATAAAATAATAAGAAAAACGCAAACAGATGTTATTAACCTTAACCCTCCTTTGAATGTTAAAGTGTATATCATTAAGTACAATAAAGAGTATTATGATATTATTGAAGATTGGTCTTATGAAAACACAATAAAAAACAATGCTCTTATATTCAGAGGATTAAATTAACAGAAAGATTTAATTATGTTAACCAATAATGATAAGAAACAGTTAAAAGTCATATTAAAGAATAAGTTGGATAAAATAGGTCAAAATAAGACCAAACATAATTTTATAATATTTGATTTCTTCTTAGCAAAACCTAGTTTAATTGATTGTAATATTTTAGATTCTTTAAGATTGGAAAAAAGTATAAAATGTGTAATTTCATTAGAACATAGTAAATCATTAGATACTCCAAAAAAACCTTATCCTCATGATTCATTGCCTAATTTAAGGGAGTATATTCATATCAATTACTTTGAACATAAATTAAATCTTAATGTAATCTATAATTTATCATTAGGGGTTATAGAAGAAAGGTTCAAACAATATAACACAAATTTAAATAGTGTTTAATTAAAACCAGAAAGAAGAAAGGAAATTAAAAATGAACAATCAAAGAGGAATAGAAGGGTTAATGAATGGTAATTCCATCCCTAAGAAGTGTGATATAATTATTGAGAAAGCAGAAAGAATAAAAGAAATACACGCAAAATTGAATGAAACAGTATCAAAAATTGAAAGCGCATTAAATGAGTTTGATCATTTTTTAACACAACCCAAAGAAGTTAATAAGCCTTTTATTGATTACACAGATAAAGACAGCCAAGAGTTAAAAGAACTGGTAAAGCAATCTAAAACAAGACCTAGTCAATATGTTTAATATATTTTAATTAATAATTTAAATTTTTATATAAAAGAGGTTTAATAGCATGGTTGAAGATTTTATTATTATAATTTTAATTGTTTTTTGGGTAGGAATATTCTTGATATAGAAAGTGTGTAAAAATGAATAAAATTAAAGAAGTAGATTTTATAAATAAATGTGATTTTTGTGAAGAATTAGCTGTTTATGACGCTCCCACCAATGGTGGGGCTTGGGCTTATATGTGCAATAAATGTTCTAAAGTACATTCTTCAAACAAAAAATTAACTCTTGGTTATAAGGCAAAAGGGTTACCAAAATAATGTTAAATTTTGATCAAGACTGGAACATTGTTCATTACTATGACCACCCTAACAGTATGTATCAGTTAATTGATTCTAAAGGATGTCTGGTAATGGAGTTACCAATGAATGAGTATAATAGGATACTTATCCAATACATATCCTACCTTCCTGGTTTGATTCAAACAAATGACCTGATTTTAAAAGGTGAAGATATAGAAGTTATAAAAGAATTAATGGAAGAGATAAAAATAGAAATAAACTAATATAAGGAGATATATAAAAATGGAAAAACAAATGAAGTATCAAAAGGTAATTGTTTAACCTATCTTCATA
The DNA here is from genome assembly GCA_964583095.1 of uncultured Planctomycetaceae bacterium. Taxonomy (GTDB): domain Bacteria; phylum Planctomycetota; class Phycisphaerae; order SM23-33; family SM23-33; genus CAZOVB01. Next base: position 46,184 of record CAZOVB010000027.1, on the reverse strand, counting down.
ATTATTCAGAAAAATCTTCGTATAGATTGAAAGAGTTGACGCACAATCTAGCTGAAAAGCAAGGTGAATTAATAGGGTTTTATGAAACACAAGATGATTCTCAAGTAAAAGAAATACCAGGAAACACGCGAGAAGCCATTATGTTTAACCTTGAACAAATGAATGAGTTAATGAATAAATTAGAGACAATTATTAATCGGTTTTAATAAAATAAACGTTTACATAAAATTAAAATAGAAGAGGTTTGATTAATGAAAACAGAAAATTTAATTGAAAAAATGAAAGAAGATAAAACCCCTACAGGGTATATTATTGGTCCTTATCGTTCCTCTAATATATCCATCATCAAAAAAAACATTCAAAAAGCAGAAAGATTGGCTATGTTTTTATGGAAAGAAAGTATTTGTTACCCTTTATGTCCACACAAAAACACTGAATTTTTTGACGGCTTATGTGAAGACGATAAATTTTTAATAGGGGATTTAAAACTTTTAAGTTGTATAGATACAGCTTTTGTTATATGCCCTGGTTCAAAAAATTCAAAAGGAAGTTTACAAGAAATAGAATTCTGTGAAAGAGAGGGAAAACCTATTTTTTATTGTATTGAAGAAAGGTTGAATGATTGGGTTTTATTTTCAAATAAAGTAAAAGCATTTAATTATACATCTTGATATAATTATCATAAAAAATATTAAATAACGCTTGCATGAAATAAAAATATAGATTAGGATTATTAATTAGAAAGTGAGAAAGAAGAAATGATCAGCTTTATACCTCCTGGAAAACCAGGGAGATTAGAATACCTTAAATCCTTAACCAAAAGCGATTTAGCAAAATATCATAAACTTTTGTTTCATGGAAAAGAGAAATTAACTTTTTTTCGCGTGAAGCAAATGGATAGATTAGACCTAATTAATAAAATTTATTTCAAAGAGCAGAATTTAATTCATGAAAATAAATCTGTGCCTACATCATTACCACCCTCAAAAATTGGTAGGCGATTAAGGGTATACAAATCTTATGAAATTTTACCTGAAAAGTACAGACCAATTAAAACCTATACGATAACATATGATTTGTTTAAACAATTTGTTGATAAAAAAGAATTAGATAAATTTGATATACTTGACACCATCAACAAAAGAGGTCAAGTAAAACAAGAAAACCTGATCAAAGTTTATTTGAGGGTTTTAGCAAAACATCATGGTGCGCATATAAAATCAAAGATTAATGAGCAAGCAAAAGAAGTTTTTTATATTGTTAATATTGATGAAATAAAAATTGAAGGGAAAGAAAAAGTAGGAAAAATAACCAATAAAACAGGTAATAAAATAAAGATAAAAAGGAATAAATAGCTATGAAAATATTTGATATAGTAAGGGTTATTCTAAATAATTTGAACTCTGAAGAAGATATAGAACAGTCTTCTATAAATGCCCTTAGATTCAATCTTCAATTACTTATTTTGTATATTACTGAAGCAGAAAAAACCAATAATGAGAGTAAGAAAAGAATCTTGATTAAAAATTCTTTAAAAGAACATTTTGGTTTAGAAGATGATCAATTACTAGAAAGTAATAAAATATTCAAAGCCATAACAAAAGAAGATCAAGAATCCCTTTTAATACTTGCTTCAACTGAAAGAAAGGCAATTGCTTTATTTAACAGGCATTTTAATAAAGATACTTTATATAGTATAGAAGAATTAAAACATAAAGAATTTATCATAAAGTTATAGAGGTTGTTATGAACTTAAATGAAGAATACTTAATATATAGGAAAATAAATTCAAGTAATTCAACACACAAAGAAATTTTTTACTCTGAAGGGGTTTTGACTTCAAAAGAATCTATAGAAGTACCTTATACCTGCAGTAAAGGTTATCTTCAAAGTACAGTGTACAGGTTTAGGTTAAAAAACGGGATTAAATTAATTACAACAAATAATGATTGCAACTATATTATAAAAAATAAACATATAAATAAGAATAATATAGTTATGAATCCTGCAATAGCCTTTGTCAAAGAGAACACTGTAATTGCTTATGGTTTGCCTTTGTCTGATGGTACTTTATTGGTTAACTACCCTGCGAAAGAAGCAAAAGTACACCCTGATATTGATACAGCAATCAATGATCTAAACAGTAATTTTAAACCGGAAGTTAAAAACAATATCAACCTGGATGATGATAATTATAAAACCAGTTGTAAGAGTTGTAACAAAGAAATAACTGTGAAAAACAAAACTGTCTATTGTCATAGATGTTATAAACCATTCTGCGATAGTTGCATAAGAAAGCATGATCTATCATGCATACATAAATTATAAAAGAGGTAATGATATGAACTTTAAAAATGATTTTTCTTGGAGTTTTTCAAGAAATAATACGTTTAAGGAATGCCTGCGCAAGTATTATTATAACTATTATTTTTATTGGGGTGGTTGGGACCATAACGCAAAAGAAAGAATAAAATTAACTTACAGACTAAAGCAGTTAACCAATTATTATATGTATAAAGGAACAGTGGTTCATGAATGCATAGAACAAATATTACCTTTCATACAAAGAAGTGTGGAAATTAATTTTGATTATCAAGACTGGATTAACAAAAAAATTGAAAAAGATATGAGAGATAGTCAAAGTTTGCAGTTTATTGGTAATCCTAAAAGAAATATTTGCCTGGAAGAACATTATTATTTTGGTGCAGATAGCATTGAAAAATCAAAAATAATGCAACTAAAAATAGACGTTAAAGAGCAGGTTGATAATTTAATTAATTCTGATATTTTTGATAGAATAAAACAGGCGAAAGAAATAATTAGTATTGATAAATTAGATGAAATTTATATTAATAATGTAAAAGTTTACATAAAAATTGATTTACTCTACAGGTCTAAAACAGGTAATATCATTATAATGGATTGGAAAACAGGAAAGCAAAAAGATATTTATGAAGAACAGTTAGGGGTTTACGCTTTATTTGCAAAAGAAAAGTTTCCTGATGAATTTAAGAATAATAAAATTGCTGCAATGGACGTTTATTTGCAAAAACCTGATTTATTTTCTTTACATAAAATAAAAGAAGACCATACTTCAAAAGCACTAAAAACAATTAAACAATCAAGCAAAAAAATGATGGATTTATTGGAAGATGAAAATGAAAACATACCTATGCATTCAAGGCACTTTGAGAAAATAAGTGATAATCCTGATGTTGCACCCTGCTTTAGGTGTAAATTCAAAGAATTATGTTATGGTAGTAGATAAATTAAAAAGTAGATTAAAATGGTAAGCAAAAAAATAAATAAATCCATAAATAAACCAGAGGTAAAAAACAAAAACGAAGTTGATTTCTCATTTTTTACCAAGCCAATGAGTCATCAATTAGAAGCTTTTAATTTATCTAAAGATAAAGAATACTTTGGTTTGTTTATGGAAATGGGAACAGGGAAAAGTAAAGTTATTGTTGATACAATCTGTTACTTGTTTTTGCAAAATAAAATAAATGCAGCTGTTATTCTAGCTCCTTCAGATATGTATTTCCAATGGTGCTCTATTCAAAATTCAGAATGGTTTATTCATGCTAATGAATGGGTTTATAATAATACAGAGATATTTCAATGGGATGGACGCAATACAAAAAAAGAAAAAGAAGAGCAAAATAAATTTATTAATTTACCTACAGATAAATTAAAATTACTGGTAATTAATCATGAATCGGTTAGTAAGCGGGTTATTGAAAAAAAGAATAAAAAGTTAAAAGGGTATTTATTTTTAGATGATTTTATAAAAAATCATAAATGCATTACAATAGTAGATGAATCAACAGCAATCAAAAACTATCAATCAAAACGAACAAAGGCTATATTAACCATAGGGGAAAATAGTGAGTATAGAAGAATATTAACAGGTACCCCTATTACAAATTCTCTGTTAGATATATACCCTCAAATTTATTTTTTGAATCCTGAAGTATTAGGTAAAAGTTATACTGCTTTTAAATCAAAACATTGTTTATATAAAGAAATATACGTAGCCAAAAATACAAAAAGAAAAGTAATTGCTGGTTATAGAAGAGGGAAAAGAATTAGAGATAAGATTGATTCATTTTGTTATAGGGTTTTGAAAGAAGATTGTCTTGATTTAGAACCAAAAATTTACTTAAAACGTGAAGTTCCATTAGGAAAAGAGCAAGAAAAGATATACAATAAGTTAAGAGAAGAAATGTTTTATGAATTAGAGAATGAAGAAATTATAACTGTAGACATAATATTAACCAAAATATTAAGGCTCCAACAAATATTATGTGGATTTGTAAAACCTGATAACACAGAAGAAATATATAATATTAAAGATGATAATCGATTGAATTTTATTTTAAGTTTAATTGAACAATTATATGATAAAGTCATTGTATTCTGTGTTTTTAAACATAATGCCCATATGCTTGTTAACAACTTATCAAAACTATATGGTAAGAAAAGTACTATAAAATTTACAGGTGATACAAAAAATAAAAGTGAATTAGAGCATGAGTTTAACACCAATAAAGAAAAACGATTTTTTATAGCTACTACAGGGCATAGAGGTTTGAATCTGCAAAACTGTCATCAAACCATCTATTACACAAATCATTTTAGTGTAGACAAGAGGAAGCAATCAGAAGACCGAACCCATAGGAAAAATCAAGAAAATAAATGTTCATATTTTGATTTTTATACACCTGATACAATAGAAGAAAAAATATATTTTTCATTAAGAAAGAATAATGATTTAGCCAGACTTATAACAGGTGATAAATGGAAGGAATGGATTTAATGGATGATCAAATAAGGCCCAGAGTTTTTATTGTTCAGGAAAGCCCAGGTAAGAACTTAATCCCTGCAAAACAATTTGGTGATTTTGAATTGCTTATGGAAAACTGTTTTTATCAAATTGGCTTGGAAACAAAAGAACAAAATAAAGGAATTGTTAAAAAATTTTACGAAAGGTTAAGAAGTTATAACGATAATGATTTTATTTTACCTATAGGCGATATTGCTTTGATTGCGCTTGCTTGCACTATAGCTGCAGATATAAATGGGGGTAGATACAAAATGTTGAAATGGGATAGACAAAACACTTGTTATTACCCTATTTCAATTGATATATATTAGGAATAAATATGAAAAAATGCAGGAATTGTTTATGGTTTTATGGACATTCTCAAATTAATGTGAAAGAATACAGTAAAGGCACCATTGGTGCAAAGAAAGAAGAAATTAAAGAACTAAACCTGATTGGGTATTTCTGCAGACGCACTTCATGGAACCCATTAAATGGTCAAAATAGTTTAAATTATGACAGTGAAGCTTGTCCAGAATTTAATGATTGTCATAAAGCTATAGAATAAAGGTGAAAACATGCCAAAAATAAAGAAAATGCCTAAAGAAGTAGTCAAATTATGCTATGATGATTTTATTAACGTGGAAAACAGAGAGTTAGATGAAGAAGGAATAGAATTAATATACAAATTGGTTGAAGAAGCACGCACCATTGATAGTGAATTAACCAGGATTAATGAAGAAAAGAAACAGAAAGAAGACAGAAAAAAATGGATAGAAGAAACAAAACTCCCTGAAATATTCCTTGAATACAACCTGGAAGAAATTAAAACAAAAGACGGTCTTTATATCCCTATGAAAGAGGGTTTAAAAGGGTCCATTACTGAAGCCACTAGGGAAAAAGCGCATCAATGGTTAAGGGATAATGGATTTGAAGATCTTATTAAAAATATTATTACTGTTTGGTTTGAGAAAGGAGAAGACAACAAAAAACAACCTCTTATTGAAGTACTAGAAGAATTAGATTTGATCTATGAAGAAAAAGAAAGCGTTCATTACCAAACCTTAAATAGTTTTATTAAAGAATGCAAGGAAAAAGCAATAAATCTACCTCAAGATTTATTCAATATATTTACATACAGAGTATGTAAGATAAAAGGAGAAAGTAAAAATGCCAAAAATAAGAAAAAGTGAACGGAAAGAAAAAGAACAGGAACTTGAAAATGAAGAAGAATTGAAAGAATCTTCAAATCAAGATACTGAAGATGATGATAACGAAGAAGAAACAAAAGAACAACCGAAAAAAAGAAATGTAAAAGTTGAATTAGATGATGAAGATGACGGTGAAGAAGAAACAAAAACCAGTTCCAAAAAACAAGATAACAGAGGCAGAAGAAAAGGTTCAAAGAACAAAACAACAGATGTAGCCAAAAAATCACCTTTGATAGAATCCATGTATGAAGACAAAAACAAAGGGATGGAAAATTTATCAATAAGTGACTTGGCTATACCGTTCATTACAATTATTCAAAGCAGTAGCCCTCAAGTAAAGTCAAAAAAAGATCAATACATTGAAGAAGCAGAGCCTGGATTAATATTCAATTCTGTTACAAATGATCTTTATGATTACATTGAAGGTATCCCTATTAAGTATGAAAAGACTTTTGTGCTTTGGAAGGACATAGACTCAGGCGGTGGTTTTAAAGGTCAATTTACCCCTGAATCTGCAATGGTACAAGAAGCTATCCAAGACTCAAAAGGTGTATTAAGACCAAGAAATAAAAAAGACTGTGCTTTAATTGAAACAGCTGTATTTTACTTCTTGCTGATTGATGAAGATCAGGATTTACCCGTAAAAACAGTTATTCCTTTTAAGTCTACACAACTTAAAAAAGCAAGGAAATGGAATGCATTAGCTACTGAATTGAAATTAGAATTTGGTGGTAAAGTTTTTACTCCACCTTTGTACAGTCATATCTATACTTTATCAACCAAATATGAAGATAATGAAAAAGGTGATTGGTATGGATGGGATATAAAAGTAAAAGAACCTATTGACGACGAAGAATTATATAAATTCGCTAAAGGGTGTTATGACTCTTTAAGTGAATTCAAAGAAAAAGTTAACTTTGAGCAAGATTCAGAGCCAATGCCTCACAAAGATAATCCTGAACAAAATTTAGATGATGAAGATGATGAGACAGTCTATTAAGTAACGGGTTATAGATTATATAAATAGATATATTAGGGGGTTATAAATTCTATAACCCCCTAATGAGAAGATTTTTAATAATGGCTAAAGAAATGAAATTGATTGAAGTTTCAGAAAGGCTTTTTAATTTATTCAAAGGACGTAAAAACGCTTATGGAGTTTACAAAATTAAAAATGAAGAAGACAAAAGTATAAATGATAATTACAACGGTTCAGGGAAGAAGCAGAAAGGGTCAGCATATACAATAAACAGTCCATTAACAATTGATATTTGGAAGAAACACATAAAAGGTATACAAGGATTAGGTGTAATCCCAATTGATGAAGATAATTATTGCCATTGGGGAGCAATAGATATAGACCGTTATGACATTGATATAAAAAACTTTTGTAAAAAAATAGAGAATAGCGGTTTAATCCCTTGCAGAACAAAATCAGGCGGGCTTCATTTATATGTTTTTATGTCAAGAAAAGTAAAAGCATCAGTTATGAGGCAGTCTTTATCCAAAGCTGCAAAAAAGATAGGTTTTGGTGGCTCTGAAATTTTCCCAAAACAAACAAGGGTGTTATCTGAGCAAGGGGATTTTGGTAATTGGTTAAATATGCCTTATTTTAATGCTCTTGAAACAAATAGATTTTGCATTTTGAAAGGGGATAAATTAAAGTTAAGTGAATTTATTGAGTATGCTGAAAAAAGCAAAATAAATAAAGAAGAACTAAAAAATATAGACGAAAGAATAGAAGAATTTGAAACAAATGAATATTTTGTTAAAGGTCCACCTTGTTTGAATTATTTAGCAACCTTTGGTTTTCCAGAAGGGTCAAGAAATAATGCTTTATTTAATATAGGTATTTTTTATAAAAAATCAGTTCCTGAAAATTGGATTGAAAAAATAAACAAAACAAATAATGAATTGGTTACCCCTAAATTAAGTCAAGTTGAAATAGATAATATTATAAAATCTTTAGAAAAAAAGGAATATAACTATAGATGCAATGAGATACCGATATGTGACCATTGTGATAGAACAAAATGTGTTAACAAAAAATTTGGTGTAGGGATAGATGATAGAATAGAATTCCCTAACTTAAAATCATTAACCAAAATTGAATCAGAACCGCCTGTATATTTTTTAAGTATAAATGATCAAAGAATAGGTCCAATAGAAAGTGAGTGCTTATTAAATCAAAGTTATTTTAAAAAATTATGCCTTGAGTATTTGGCTTTGATACCACCTCAATTAAAATCTAATGATTGGGTAAAGGTAATACAATCATTATTGGATACGCAAGTAATAGTTAAGGTGCCTGATGAAGCAAAACCAAAATTTGAATTAATTGCTTTACTGGATGAATTTTGTACAGGCAGGTTAAATACAGAAGAAAAAGAAGAATTATTGATAGGAAGAGTTTATTATAACGAACAGGAAAGTCTGTATTATTTTCGATTAACTGATTTTATGGAGTTCTTAAGTAGAAAAAGATGGTTTAAATTAAAGCAAAATGAAATAATTGGTAATTTTAATGAATTCAAAATTAATAGAAAGCGGGTAAGAATACAGGAAAGACGATTTAATGTATTTTTATACAATCCAAAAGACAGTGTAAAAAGAATCGAACCAATAAAAATAAAAGAAAACCCATATTAGAAAGAAGAATTCAAAATGATTATTCATGATAAAGTTAAATTAATACTTGGACCCCCAGGGACAGGGAAAACAACCAAACTTCTGAAAATTCTTAATCAAGAATTAAAAAAAGGGGTTTCACCTAACAAAATAGCTTTTGTTTCATTCACCAAAAAAGCCGCTTATGAAGCAAAAGAACGCGCAATACAAAACTTTAATTTCCAAGAAGATGATTTATGTTGGTTTAGAACGCTTCACTCCTTTGCTTATGCTTGCTTGTCTTTAAGAAGATCGGATATTTTTAGCTTCAAGCATGCAAAACATTTTGGTGATCTTATAGGGGAACAAATATTCCTTTCAAATAAAAATATTGATTCTGATGTATTGGATGCAGGTAATGTAATGACCAAAGGTTCATTAATGCTTTTCATTGATAACTATGCCCGTATCTGTCAGATATCATTAGAAGAGGCCTGGAAAAGAATATCCAATGATACCGTATCATTAATGAAGCAAATCCATTTTTCAGAGAGTTATAAAAAGTTCAAAACTGAAGAAATGGTTTTTGATTTTACAGACATTATAACTTATTGGTTGCAAGATGGTTTTGTTCCAAAAACAACTGTAGCCATTATTGATGAAGCCCAGGATTTAACCTCTTTACAGTGGGAAATGATCAAAAAACTAACTAGGCATTGTGAAAGGGTTTATGTAGCTGGGGATGATGATCAAGCTATTTACGAATGGTCTGGAGCTGATATAAAGTCTTTTCTTAATCTCAAATATAAAGCCAAGATTACTTTAAATCATTCTTACCGATTACCTAAACCCGTTTGGGAATTAGGAAATAAAATAGTGAATAAAATAAGTAACCGTCACCAAAAAAATTGGGGATGTAGAGAAGGAGAAGGCACCTTAAATACAATAAGAAGTATTGAAGAAGTAGATTTAAGTAAAGGTAAATGGTTTTTACTGGCAAGAAATAAAGCGTTTTTAGGTTTATTTAGTGACTACTGTTATGCTTTGGGTTTTTCTTATTCTTCCCCAGGCGATAACCCATTAGATAATGATGCTATAGAGGCTATTCACAATTGGAATAAATTATTAAAGGGTGAAAAATTACTTAGGGATGAAGTTTTATTAGTCTATAATTGGATGTATGCAGGTAGAGAGTATGAGAGAAAATACAAAAATCTTCCAGGTTCAACACAAAATGATTTAATTGATCTAAAAAAATTAAAACTAGATTATGGATTAAGAACAGTAGATAATTGGGATAAGGCTTTAACAAAAATAAAACCTAATTATATTCAATACTATAAATCTCTAATAGAAAAAAAGGAAGATTTGAAAAACCCCAGAATACAAATCAATACAATCCACTCTGTAAAAGGGGGAGAATCTGAAAATGTTCTGCTTATCCCTGATATGACCAAAAGAACTTTCGATGGATTTATATCTAACCCTGATTCAGAACATAGAGTTTTTTATGTGGGAGCTACCAGAACAAAACAAAATCTTTTTTTGATTAACCCTATTGGAGATAGTTATTACGAATTTTAATTAGTAAAAAGAAAGAAGAAATAAAATGAAAATAACCATTAATAGAGAAGATGTAGACAGCGAAAAAGATTTACATGATCTAAAACATTACGCACTTCGCAGCCATCTATCTTTATCATATACCAAAGAAAATTTAACAATTTATTATAATTCAAACCAAAGTTTAATAGGCTTGATAGCTTTTATAAAAGCAGCTAATAAAAAGATAAAGTAAAGGTATCATCATGATTAAATCAAGATCAAAAATAATAGAATTAATTACAGAATTAGATCAAAGTGATTTTAATTTTAATGATTGGGAACAAAAGTTTATTGCAGATATGCATGACAAATTAATTGTTCAAAAACAATGGCCTATTACATCAAAGCAAGCCAATAGATTAATAGATATTAAAGAAAAGTATACAAAAGATGACTATTATGATTAATTTATTTGCAAGTTTATACATATTTTGTAACATTATAAGTGTTTGTGTGGCCATAAAAATATTAGGTGTATATAACCATATTTACCCATCAAAATCAATATCAATTAGATGGACAATAAATTCACTGTTCTTTTCTTTTTTCGTTTTATTTGGTAGTATTGCTATAACGTATTACACATTAAAGAACTTCAATAAAGATTTAATAAATATGAAATATAAAAAATAACTAAAATAAAATTTATAAAAATTAAATATCAGAAAGAAGAGTTTATGTTTAAAATAAAAGATGAACAATTAATATGGAAGCCTACAAAAGAACTACCTGATTTAAAGTATAGTAAGAAAATAGCTATTGATGTTGAGACAAAAGATCAAAATATTAGAACCCTTGGTCCAGGTGGGTACAGAGGTAAGGATGGTTATATTTGTGGTATTTGTATAGCTACCGATGACGGTTGGAGTGGTTACATTCCAATAAATCACCCTTTGGATGAGCAAAGACCTATAAAAAATTTTAACAAAAAAGATGTTCAAAAATGGTTTTCTCAAAACCTAACCCGCTCTCACCAAATAAAGGTAGGAGCTAATATTATGTACGATTTAGAATGGTTAGATGTTGAGGGATTCCCTGTTAATGATTCTAATGTACAAGATATACAAATTGCTGAACCATTAATCTATGAATATCATAAACGGTACAATCTTGATTCAATTGCAAAAAGGTACCTTCCTGAAATTTATTGGAAATTGGGGGATGACTTAAAAGAAGATACTGAGGATTATTTGAACATAACTTTAGGGGAAAAAGAAGACGCAAGGTCTTATATCTATAAATTACCTACCAACATTGTTGGACCTTATGGAGAAATGGATGTTGTAGCACCATTAAAGATACTGGAAAAACAACAAAAAATAATTGACCAAAAAAAATTAAATGAAATTTATAGTATTGAATGTAGATTACTTCCTCTTGTTTTACGCATGCGGAAAAGAGGGGTAAGAATTGCTATTGATAAAATAGACTCCTTGAAAGAGGAAATGGAAAATGAATTAGAGAAACTATTAGCAAAGATGTATAAGATTGCAGGCCAAGAATTTAATATAAAATCAGGTGACCAAATAGGTCTTGTTTACGATAAATTAGGTATATCATATAATTTAACACAAAAAACAGGTAAACCGTCTATTACAACTTCCTGGTTATCTCAACAAAATGATGATATTTCTAAAAATATATTAAAAGCCCGTTCTTATCGAACTGCCATAAACACTTTCATTGAAGGAAATTTATTAAAACATCTTGTAAAAGACAGAATACATTGTCAATTTAACACCTTGAAAGGTGATAAATATGGTACTGTATCAGGACGCTTTTCTGCTTCAAACCCAAACCCTCAACAAATACCCTCAAGAGAAGAATCTTTTGCAGACAAGATAAGAAGCCTATTTATTCCTGATGAAAATCAAACATGGTGGAAAATTGACTGGAGCCAAATCGAATACAGATTTATGGTCCATTATGCATACGTGAAAAAGTTTCAAGGGGCTAGCAAAATAAGAAATATGTTTTATGAAAACCCTTCTACTGACTTCCATCAGATAGTAGCTGATTTATGCGGAATTGAAAGAAAACCAGCCAAAAATATAAACTTCGGTATTGCTTATGGAATGGGTAAAAAATCACTAAAGAATAAATTAGGTGTAAGTGAAAGCCAAGCTGAAGAAATAATTAGTGATTATCATAAAATAATGGGTTTTATGACAGACTTATCACAAAGTGTTATGAAAACTGCAGAAAGAAGAGGGTTTATTAGAACAATCAAAGGAAGAATAAGGCATTTTGATTTGTGGGAACCACCACAAAATTATAAAAATAGTGATAACCACAAAGAACCTTTGCACAGAGAAGCCGCCTTAAAAGAATTTGGTACAAATATAAGAAGAGCAAAAACTTACACTGCTTTAAATGCTTTGATTCAAGGTTCTGCAGCTGATTTAATGAAAATGGCTATGGTTGAATCCTTTGAAAGTGGTTTATTTGATGCAGATAATTTAGGTATACCAGAATTAACTGTTCATGATGAACTTTGCGGTAGTTCTTTGATGGATAAGCGTAGAAAAGAATGTTTACGCGAGTTAGCGCATATAATGAATACTTGTATAACCCTGGAAGTTCCTATAGTATCTGAACCTGAAATAGGTCTTAATTGGTGGGAAACAAAAAAATTATCAGAAAGATAGAAATAAATGATTAGAACAGAGAAAGATTTAGAGATAGTAATAAAAGAAAATATAGCCTTATACACTTCAAGGTATATTTTCAAATCTATAGAGAATTCAAACTCTACCGGTATGCCTGACATTTATTATTGCATCCAAGGTGAAGACAAAGAAATTATAAAAGGGTGGTTGGAGCTTAAATTAGGAACAATTACCGAAAAAGGGATGATTGTAACCCAATCAAAAGTAAGACCTTCTCAAATATCCTGGCAAAGTAAATGTGATTTTGTAGGGGAAAATTCCAAGTTAGTGGTAGGGTTAGAACGGAATAAAGAAATTTTTCTTTATTTTATATGCTCTTACCCAGCTGTTAAACTTCTTTCATCAAATACATTATCTGTAAAAAATATGCATAAAATACCAGGATTTTTTTCAATAGAATTACTTAAACCTCATTCATTAATTAATGCTTTAAAAAAAATTAGATAAAGGTATTTGATTATGAAATTTAACTCTACATTCAAATGGATTAATACTAATAAAGTAAATAACTTAATATTCAGCCAAGATGGAAAATTTTTCTTCTTTGAGGAAGACAGCGCAAGTACTGTTGGACCCTATAAAACTATTTATGAATGCCTGAAAGGTTCTTTTAGGTATTATAAATTTTACTTAGAAGGGCGAAAGTTAAATCATCCTATTATAAGGAGATAATTATGGTTAAAAAACGCCGTAAAAGTATTCAAATAAAAACTGGAAAAATAACAGAAAATTTTAGTTATGATGAATTTGAATGTCATTGTGGTTGTGGTGCCAATTTTATCTATTTTCCTCATGTTCAATTAATGCAAATGTTCAGAAATTTTATTGAGAAAAAAGAAAAACAAGAGTATTTAATCATTGTATTAAGTGGGGTTAGGTGTCCAGAACATAACAATAAACCTGTTAGGTTTGGTGGTGCAGGAAGTTATGAAGGTAGTCAACATACTTATGAAGAAGAGTATGGGTTTAACCCTGATTACTTAAGGCCAGATAATCATTTAACGGTCAAGAAGTACAAACATAGACCATGCGCTTCTGATATAACCGCCGTATCAAAAAACACTGGAATTGTAATGAAGCCTCTTAAACTATTCAATTACGCAAAAGAATTTAGTGAATTTAATGGTTTAGGGTTATATAAGTGGGGTATTCATGTTGATTCAAGATACGGTAGAAGAGCAGTATGGTGATATAAAAATAAAATAGTATTATTAACAATATTAAAATCTAAATTATAAAGGAAAAATAAAAATGCGTTTATTAAAAGTTCATAAACAAAGAATTAAAGCAAAATTGATTGAAGAGTTAACAAAAGATATAGACCTTAAAAAATTAGAAGATAAAGAAAAAGAACTTGCGTTTAAAGTAATTGAAAGTATAGAATGTTTTACAAAAATTAAAGAGCAGTTTGGTAATAATTTTGGTTTATTATTTGATAAAGGAAATATAATTAAATTTAAATTAAATAATGAAACTGTGACTTTTAATTTAGGTGAATTTTATCACTTACCAAATTGCTTAAAAAACAGTTATTTTAAGGAAGGTAATAATCTATATAGTATTGGTTCAAAACCACTTAAAGAAGAAATAAAAAATTATAGGAAACAAGCAAAAGAGCAGAGAGAAAAACGTAAAAAATTAAAATGTACTATTGATAAAGTAATTAATCAATACTGCAGTGATACAACACTAAAAAAAGAATGGCCAGAATGGTCAAAAATAATTGATGAAGCAATTGGCAGTAATATGGAACTTGATACTAAAGAAATTGAATTACTAAAAAAGAAAGAAAAGTGAAAGGTTTACCATGAAAGTAGGGGATAGAGTAATACACATTAAAGAAGGTATTGGTCATATAGAAGAATTTTTTGAAGATGAATTTGTTGTTATTAGATGGTTAACACCAAATAATGAACCGTCTTGTTTAGTAATCCTATGCTTATTAGAGAACATTCAGATTTGCCCTAAAAATGTAGTTCCAATGAAAAGAAGTAAAGAATGGTGGAGAGAAGCAAATGAATTTTGCGCTTTAATTAACCATGCAGCAAATCAATTAGATTGTGAATAAAAAGGAACATAATTAAATGGTAGAATATATAAATGAATGGACAGACTCAAGAGTACCTTTAGCGTTCTTTTTGAATGACCTGGCTTACAGTACCTATTCTATAGGTCCATACGTTCTACATACGTTCTTTACCATTCTTTCTTTAATTCCTATATGCCTTATTTTAAAAGATAGAAATAAAATAATATTTTTTCTATTAATATTTTCAACAAATATTATTTTCATTAAGGAAGTATTACGATTATATGATAAAACTCTATTCACGGTAATTATATCATGGTACTTATATTTCTCTATTTATACAGAAAAAACAAAATCATTCTTTGGTTTATTAATGTTGATTTTTATATCAGCTATTGGATGGTATACCAGAACAACAGGAATTATTTTTTATTTACTTTTACCTTCTACTGTTTTTTTAATTTTTAAGTCTAAAAAATATTCAGTTTTAGCCTTTATTCTATTTACCTCACTCATTTTACCGTTACAAATATATAATTATATTAAACATGATTCAATATCATTATCTGCAGCTCAAAGAATAAATTTAGGGAAATATAATTTTATTAAAGGTAACACATTTATTGCTTCTCAAGTTTACCTTTGGATTGATTTAGATCATGTTGATATTAAAAAAGTACATCAAGAAAATGGATACAGTCATGATGATTTAATGGTAATTTATGATTTTATTATTGATCAACCATTACATTTTATTACACTTCAAGCAAGAAAAGTAATATGCTTTTTCTACCCAATGTACACACCAATAGGGTTTGAAGAACAAATTAAATTTAATGGTAAAGACGTAAACATGACTAATTGGGAAGCAACATCATTTTACTCAATAAAATCTTTGTCTGTTTTTCATATACCAATATTTTTATACTTTGTTTTTTTCTTATTTGAAGGGTGGCGATTTTCACCTATGGTACACAAACAAGTTTGTTTAATGGTTTGTTTTTATATATCGTTTCATTCCTTGATATGGATGGAGACACGCTTCAGAGTTCCGTTTGACCCTATCATATACGGTTCAGGGGTATTGTATTTCTTTGATATGAGGAAAAATTAAGAATATTTAACATGATTGAGAAAGGATAATAATGGACCCTATAGAAAAAAGACATAAACAAAAAATGAATAAAATAGGTAAACAACTATCTCAAGTGTTTCCGGGTTATGGATTTACATTATTTATATTTGATTTTAATGATAAAGGAAGATTGAATTATATAAGTAATGCTGAAAGAGAGAGTATGATAAAATTACTTGAAGAATTTATAGAAAAAGTAAAAGGAGAAAGTAATGGAAATTAAATTATTAGAGAAAGAATTAGAAAACACTCTTGAAAACGCTCTAAAAAGTATAACTGATAATTACCCTAACAGTAAGGTATTAATTATTACTTATGAATCAATGGAAAAAGTCAACTTTCTAACAAATACAAGACAAAATGAACTGAAAGACCTTTTAATTAATTTAGGTGAGAAATTAAAAGAAGATGATTCTATTATAATACCTCCAATAACATAAATACTAATATCAAAAATAATTCATACCATGAAAAAGTAATTAATATTATGAAAGGATTACCATAATTATGAAAAATCTACTATTAATAATTATATTAATACTATCTGTATCTACTATTGGTTGTCATGCTGGAAAATCAATAAAGGATGGCCCTTATAAATATATAGATTAGATAAAAAGAAGAGGGTAAGTGTGGCACCTTACCCTCATAAATAGGAAGTGCGCTGCAGGAATTTTATTAATCTTTATCTTTTTTCAATCCTAATTTTGTGGTTGAAACAACAGCTTCACGACCGCCTACAGCTGCCAAGCCTATAACAACCCCTTGGAATAAAACATCCTTTGCTACAACTTCTGTTGGAGCCACAATTAAATAATTAATTATAACACCTAAGATAATAGCAATTGCAGGAAGAGACTTTTTAAACTCTTCGTTAAAATCTTTTCCATAAAATCGTTTAATCATACCAGGGATAAGCTTAATAACTTCTAAAAATGAGGCTATCATTACACCTAATAGAGCTATTTCTTCTGCAGATAAAGTTATATTCATATCGTTTAACCCTTTAATTTATTATTCATTAATCTGTGATTCATATTCCCCTACTAAAATGTGTTCTTTATTTGTTTTCACTTCATAGGATTTACCATTCTGGATTCCAGAACCAATAACTTCAACATCCAATGTACCTCCAACCCTGCCTATTTCCAAATCCAAATCACTTGAAACACCACTTCTATTGAAAAATATTTCTGCAGGAATAGTCATATTTTCAATTGGTATATTTGTTTCCCCTGATAGTATATTGGTTAAGTTTTCCTCTTGGCCATAAGAACCTACCAAACGAAAATTAACATCTTGATCTACTTCACCTATAACAATACCTTTTTGATTCAAAGAAGAAGCGCAAGAAAATAATGTCAATGAAAGCAAAATTATAGAGATTATCTTCATCAGTTTTTTCTGCTTTCCAAGTCTGTTATTTTACTTTTTAATTCTTTTATCTCTGCCCTTGCTTCTTGAAGTCCAATCAGAGTATGCATTAAAACTTGACTGGTATTAATCCCTACTTTTTCCCCTTTATTGTTATAAGAAGCGAATTTATCAGGGAAGTTTTCTGATTCTATATCCAAAGATAATTGGTCCGTCTTCATGGGATTAGTATAAAATTTTTCTCTTCTGACTCTATTTACTTCCTCAATAAGGCTTTTTTCTTCTATTGATGAAGAATCAATCTGCTCTGCTTTCCAGTCAAATTCAATAAAATTTAATGCATCAATCCTATTTAACAATTGATCTTTCTTTGTTTCATCAATAGATTCAATATTTTCTTTTAACTCTGGCAATGAGTGAGTATCCCAGGAAGTAGCTATAGGGTTTGTAGTTGCTCTTTGGTCAACATAAATTACATTAGATATATCCGTAGTATTGGTTGCAATGCCTATCTTTGCAGTAGATGAGGAAGCTAGAATCATTGCGTTGGATGGTCCGCTAGAATCATCAAAAATATTACCAAATTGGATAGGCTCTTCTGTTCCTGCTATATAAATAGCCTCAGAATAATCACCCGTAAACTTATTATTATTAAAAACATTGTTTGTAGTTGAACCTAAACTGTTATGTATCGCAATCAGAGGTTCTAAAGCGTCAGTACCTTTAAAATAACAACCATTCATCCATAATCTATTTCCATTACCAATAATGCGAACTTGAGTTGATTGTATAGTTCCTAAATTATTATAAATAAAACAATCACTAATAAACATATCATTTATATCGTCGATTAAAATTCCATGATTGCCATTATCAAAAATTAAACTATCTTGTAAAGAAATTCTATTTCCATCATGAATTTCTATACCATAAGAAGAATTATTGTAAATAAAACATCCTTCAATTAAAATATTATCGTTAGAAAAGATAACTTCTATTCCTGTACTATTTAGTCTAAAATAGCTATTTGTTATAGATACCTCATGAGAACTGTTTCCTACAGCTAATCCATAGACACTATTATTATAAGCGTAACATCCAGATAGTTGACTATCATCATCTATAGAGAAACCTCTTACACTATTAAGAGCATAACTGCCTGTAATATTTGCTCTTACACTTGAACCAAATTCATAACCATAAGAACCATTATCTATAGAATAGCAGTTACTTACATTACAAGCAGTTGAGATAGAAATAAATTCAAATCCAGCAGAACCATTCGATAAAGCCATACTTGAGCTTATATTTGATGATTCAATATCAGAAAAATAAAACCCTTGGTCTGAATTATTTCTAGCAATACATTTAGATATAGTTAAATTAATTATATCAGTTAATTCAAAACCGATATCATTATTATATGATATACAATTTTCAATGATTATATCAGTAGAAGTAAGGTTACTGACACTAGTAAAAATACCCGCTTTTGAATTATTGGTAAATGCGCAATTAGATATAAAAACATTATCAGAAAAAGATAAGGATAAGCTACTATTATCAACAGAAGTAAACTCAGAAGCATTACCATTAAAATATAAGTGAGATATTTCTATATTATCAGCATTTATACTTAAAATTCCTTCATCTGAAGTTGAGTTAAATTCTCTGTATAATTTAGAAGATAACCCTTGACCTTCAATACTAATATTATCGTAGGTTACAGACGCAATACTCCCAAAATAAAAAGCACCTTCGCCTAAAATAATTTTACCTCCAGTGCTACTTAATGTATCAAACGCTTGAATTAAAGTATTTTGATCATTTTCTCCTGTAGCTTGTAGATCATACTCTGAGCTATTAGCTGAAGAAACAGAAGCAATCGTAATTGTGGCTGTCCTACTTGCTCCACTACTTCCACCTCCTCCAGCTTCTGGTTGCCAAACTGAACCACCTGAATCAAACGTTAAAACATCATTATCATTAGGAGTGCCAATTACATTACTTAAATTTTCAAGAGCTTGAGAAAATTGGTTATTTATCCAAGCTGTACCGTTGTGTTGTAGGTATTCCCCTGAAGCAGGAGAAATAATATCGGTATCAGAAAGTGAGGCCAGGTCAGAAGCCCCACCTCCACCACCTGAAGAAGTGGCCTTCCAAATATTTTCGGTTGCACTCCAGCCAAGCAAGTCGCCATGTGATTTCCCTGTTGTATCTACGTCACCTATTAAATCAATAGAATTCATAATAGTTGCTATTCGCAGTGCTTCATAATAAGTACCGTTCCATTGAAGTAAGTCATTTGTTTGTTTTGCTAAATCTGATACATTATTAATATCACCTATAGCAGAGATAGAAGAACCTCCTGTAGTAATTTGAGGGGTTGCTTCCCAAATATTAGATGCTGCATTCCAAGCAATTACCCATTGATTAGATTTTGAAGTTGCAGATACGTCAACTATATCATCGATAGAAATAGTTGAACCTACATTTGAGGGGTAGAATCTATTTTTTTCTGAAGAAAATATTAAACTCTGTCCATTTTGCAAGGAATTTGTTACTTCAACAATTACTGAAGAAGCCCCTAAAATAACTCTATCAAAAATCCCATTCTCTCCATTAAAACCTGAAGCAGAATAAATAGCTCCAGTTGCAGAAATAGTGCCAGTAGCCGATAAGCTATCAGCCCCAAACGTGCCGCTTACATGAGCATCCCCAGGCCATATTTCACGGCCTTGGCTAGGGTTTTCAACAGGTTGAGAAAAAGAATTCAAGCAAGGAATAATTACAAAAAAGAATATTAATACAAATAATACAATTAATTTTAACTTAAAATTTTTATTCATTTTTACCTCTTTAAGGGGAATAGTATTCAACAACTATAGTAGCACCACTTGGAAAAATATCACTAATCAAAGGGTCTAAAGTATCATAATCACCACTCGCGGGAACAGATTCTATTATATTAAATTCTGTTCCTTTATCTAACTTAGCACCTGCAATATAAACATCTGTTACATTAGGGTCTACATTAGCCCCTATAGAAACATCTGTTAAACCCCCCGCCCCTGTAAGTCTCTCTTTACTTGGAGCTGTAGGCTTTGCAGCGCCAGAACCTCCAGAAGCGCCAATAGCAATAACATTAACAGAATCACAGTACATTAATTGAGCTTCGGTAGGGGATATGGTTACCCCTGAACCAGAAGCCGTTTTTACAGTCAAATCATGACCTGTAGCATCATGAATTACCCAATATTTTTGATACCTATCAGGTAAGATCAAATTAACAGCCCCTGACATTGCTCCAGTTGTTTTAACAACAGCTACTTTTAAAGCATCTGCATCTGGAGTAATATTCCCACTGTCGCCAGCTAAGTCTTCTGTATAAAGCCCCATTAAATAAGATGTTATTTCATCAAAAGCCGTATTAATGGTTACAGTTTTTTGGTTCTGGTTTTCCCCTACATGTTCCACGTCTCCATAATTTGTTGAAGGCATTATAATTTTACCTCTAATCCAAATCCTCTACCTACTATAGCGCTTAATTGATATATAATAAAATCAATTTCATCCCCTGGAGTTAAACCATCAGTGGTTTGTTCTGCAGCTGTATAGCTAAAGGATTGACTTGTACTTTCTATCGTTCTTAACACTTCCTCTGAATCATCTAAAACATCAATTTCATAAGATTCCGTTTCTTCATTTAATGCTACGGTATCAATAAAATCTATTAAAGGTCCACCAAATCTAGTACGCCTTTTGAATGTAACATCTAAATTATTAGAACCGTCTCTAGAACCTCTAACATCTGATACAGTCCAAGGTTTATAGGAATTACCTTCTAATAGTTTTAATTTATAAGGAGTTTTTTCTAATGGTCTACCAATGGAAACACTTTTGTAATAAATGTTCTGATTTATATCTTCATTTTCTCCAATATAACGCTTTATTGCATCTTCATCTAATAAAAAGAACATATCCCCTTCTACATGGTCTTGAAAATTATCTGTTCCTTTTATTCCTCTAATCAATGTTTCACACTTATATTTTTTATCCCCTAAACTGGTAACATCCCTAAACTGGAGCAATTCCCAATGATTACCACTTTGAACCAAAGCCGCATTTTTAAAACTGGTTAAAACTTCTGAATCTGTTGCAGAAGAAAGGGAACCATTTCTTAACTGAACTTCAAAATTTCTTAATTTATCCCAGGAACCCCAATTAGGTTGACGGCTTAAAGAAGTGGTTAAAACTCCATAAGTAGGAATATTTGTTAATGTTCTTATATCGTAGTATTGGGTATTATCAAAAGATTTGAATACAACAGCCCCTAACCAATTATCAGGGTTATACCCTACTGAACTTAAATATATTGTTGGGCCTTGGCCATTTGTAGCGTCAATATCACGAAGTAAAGGTATATCAAATATAAATACATCTGACTGGCTAGGTAATTGAATAACTTCCTGTTCAATACTTTCTCCAGAATACCCTTCTGAATAAGTATTATAAACTTCTTCATCAGATTGAACCGTTTGAATTGCTACAGTCATGGAAGTATCATAATCAATACTTAAAATCCTTACAGTGTATATTTTATTATCAACTGTTATAGTTCCAACATCAGAAGGATTTAATCTTAATCGCTTATAAGGTAAGGTTGTTGATAATCCAGACCGCTCTACCCATAATCTATAGAGTTCTCTTTCAACCAATTGTTTACCTTGATTAATAGTTAAAGCTATAGGTGTTTCAAGAGTTATATTTTCCCTTGTATCTGTAGCTTCTATAGGTCTGGAAGCATAAGAAGTACTGACCTGGTAATCTCTTGCAGGGTCTGGATGGATTAAATTAACTACTAAGGGTAGTTCCTGCTCTTGTAAAAATTTTTCTTCTACATCAATTTCATTTTTAATACCTGATTCAATAGATTTAGAACCTAATTCCCCTTCAGGGATTGCAAAACTTACTGATTTATCTAAATGTGTGTACTCTATTTTCCAATCATTTGGGTAACCTCTAAAATTAAAAACTTCAAACAAAGGTCTTAAAGAAGCATTCCCTTTAACATTTGAACCAATTGAATAAGAATTTACCGTACCTGTTAGAGTTGAAGACTCTACATCAGTTGCTATGGTTAAATCATTTCTTTGACAAATATCATCAACTACAGTTTTTAAAGGTTCTCCTGCTCCTGAAAAACGATTTAAATACATTCTATTAACTGTTCCATTTTGTTCGTTCTTACCTGTAAAAACCGACATTGAATCTTTATGGAATACTCTACCATTAGTTCCTGATATATCCCAATCAGACCAATTATATGTATTGACTATTTCTAATGAGGAAACGTTTATTAAATTACCTCTTGTACCGCTTCCGATCATCAATAAACCATCTTGAATAGGATCATTAACATATTCAGCATCCTCATGATTAGCTGAAGTCATATTAGTTATATTTAGTGAGTTTATTACAGATTCTGTTTCTATATCAAATTTAATTAATCTCAGATGATTTTCTGTATAATGCTTACCAATAATCAATAAAGAATGATCATCTTCAAAATAAGTCATATTTATTCCATATTCTAATTCTCCTTCAAAATATAAATCTAAAACCTGTCTCCCAAAAAACTCAGCTTGATGTTCTGAACCTGGTTTAGTTGTAAACTGTTCAGGATTATTAGTCATAAAAAATTCATACTTATTTAGTCTTGCTGAACCTGAAACAATACCTGATATAGTCCACACACCATTATTTTTATCGACTGCTCCTCCTACAATGGAGCCAGCTAAACCAGAAGCAACCCCTTCTGCTTCTCCATAAAATACTAGTTTCCTTAAATTATCTTTATTAAAATAAATCCTTTCTCTGGAAAATAAACAAATTCCAGAAGCAACTCTTCTACTAATTGCAATCATACACTTTTCTAACTGACCGCTCATTCCTATTGGTACATAAATAGGAAATAATATAGCAAAAGCTCCTATTCTCTCCCAACCTCCAAAAATTGCTTGATAGCCACAAGTATTAACAATATTAAATTTATTAGGTTCATATTGATAAATAGGACAATTATTTAGTGTACCAGAAGAAGGTACAGTCTGCATCCAAATGTAGCCATCTTCGTCAACAACTCCCGTTGTTTGTAGCATACACTTTCTAATAATGTCAGATTTATCTTCTATTTCTTCAACTTCATTTGTTTCTATGTTTATTTTAGTGAATATTTGAGAACTAAATGCAGTTTGAGGAACTGCGTAAATGAAAGGCCTATTTCTATCTATAATTAAGTTTGTATCATGATATCTTACATTTTCCCCTGATTCTATAATCTTATAAGGATAATTGTTTGAGCCATTAAATGTTATTAACACCTCAAATTGAGGAATACGGTTACCGAAATTCTCAAGATATAAATCTTCAATAACCATATAACAAATACCTCTGTATGCTGGAACATTACCTACACCTTCTACAGATTCAATCAAAGGGTCTGGTTCTTGATCTTCTGAACCTGTATAAAATCGGTAGTTGACTTTGTTATTTATATTCTCACTTTCTGGAGTAGTCGAAGTGCTTTTAGTATTAACAAATAATTTACCATCAATGAATAATTTAATTAATCTATCAGCTTCTCTTTCACAAAAAGCAATAGCCAAAGATGTTTTATAACGGTAACTAATTTGAGTTTGAGAAGGTCCACCCTTACCAGATTTAACTTTGTTTTCTTCCTCTATAATTCCAGTGGACCATATAACATTCCCTGTTATTCTTACAGTGCCATAACAAATAGGAATTACTTTTCCGTAGGTTGATACCTGTATATCTAAATCGGTTCTTCTTGGACCTACTGAAGTGGTATTAGTGGGAAATAATAAACCCCCTAAAATAGCACCACCTAAAAAACCAATTTGACTGCCTAAAGTACCTTTATCAAAAAAGTTTTCTCCGACAACTGCCCCAGCGCCAGCCCCTATGATAGACAATCCTAATTGAGCCATTATAAAACCTCTTTGAATCTATAGGATTCTCTTATCTTAGATGACCAAAATTTTGTTATTCTATGTTCAACCACTTTTTTTGATGATTGTAAGGCATGGATAATGCGGTTATCAAAAGATAAAATCCCTGCATGACAAGGGTTAAATGGTAAGGAAAAAATTAAAACATCCCCTATTTGATAATTATTAATTGGTACAACTCTCTGTAAATCAGGGCATTTTCTAAAAGCGTTGAAAAATATATCTTTATTACTTTCTGGAGTGTAATTTTTAATATCGTAATTACTTAAACCTAAGTCTTGAGATACTTTTACAATCAATCCTACACAATCTAAACCTTCCTCTGTACGCCCTAAATGTAAAAAAGGTGTATCCAAATATCTTCTAGCCTGGATGACTATTTCTTCTTTTTCTACTTTCATTATTAAGCCCTTGCATTAGGGTATTTGTATAAATTATCTTTGCCAATTAAATGTGGAAAACCTCTATAATTTGGAACTTGATCATATATTTTACATTGATTAAAAGACTTATCACATCCTGGCCATATATCAAAAGTATCTCCATTAGCAACAGTAAAAGGCATCATTAAAAATAAAGTAACAGTGTCAGGGGTACCAGAAAATATTTTTATTTCTTGTGTTAATCCATTATTCAAACCTGATGTAAATTTAATTTTACCTTGATTAAAATAATTATCTGTATGGGTATCTAATCCTGTTACTGTGAATAATCTATTATTGGTTACAGAATCTATTTCCCCCTCTTCTTTGACTGTATCTAAATCAAATTTACACCCTGTAGAAGAAACACCAAAATGCGCCCTGCATTCTGCAGTAAAAATACTCAAAAAATTCTTGTTAAGTTTTTGTTCCAGACCTTTTAGTTCAGCAATATAAACCCCTTTTTTAAGGGATATATTACCAATAAAAAAGCGGTTCATTTTTATAATTCCATCTGAAATATCACCCCAATTTAAAACAAAATAATATAGTTCAGCATTACTAAATTTTCCTGCTCTAATATCATCTTTACTAAAATGATCAGAATTAATTATGCCGTCCAAATTCATATTGGTTACAGATAGATTGTCTTTATACTGCGCATTGGTTCTTAAAAAAGAGCTTTCAGGTTCATATAAAAGTGAATCATACTCAATTTCAATATCATGGTTAGTAAATCCTAAAACATCCCCATCCTTAAACTCAATTTTTAAGCATTCAGTTAGATTTGTTAATTCCTCTTGTATATGCAGGTTGATACCTGTATCCCCTGTTTTAGGCATGCTTCAACTCCACAATAGGGATTTGCCCCCAGGTAGAATAATTTACAAATTCAAGATTTTGTATCATCCTATCAATGTTAAATCGGCAATGGTTGTGATAAGAGCAAGTTACAGTCAAATTCCCTGAAACACCAATTAAGTCTTTTATTTTTCCATTACTATAATTTATTTCATAATCTGTATCTTCAACAGCTGGAGAACCACCAATCAAAACAGTCATTGTTTTGTAGGAAGGGTAATCTAAATCTAAAGTATGATCAGAATTTGATACGTCTACAGGTTTTGTAATTATTCTTGTATAGGTTGTACCTATTTGATTTAAGTATTTTTTAATAATTTGAACTTCTTTGTCTATTGTTCCATCAAAACTGTCATCTAAAACCTGATCTTCAATTGTATAATCTAACCAATCTAAAAATCTGAACGTATGTGCTCTACCTCTGCAAGTAATAAAAAACTTTCTTATATTTTCTAAGTCAGAATTATCTTTAAGGGCATGACTAACATCCCATTCACCTCTGAAATACTCCCAGTTTTGGTTTCTTTGCTCTTCTCCAGACGGGAAGGGCATAACTGTTGTATTGAATCCAGGTCCACCTGAAGCCCCTAAAGAATAATCAGGGTCAAATAACAAATCTAAAAAAGCCATTTAATTATTCTCCATAACGTCTTAAGGCTTGAGCAGTGGAATTATTAACTCTATTCAATATTTGCTGTTCAGAAAACTTAAAGGATTCAGCATCTTGAGCATAAACTACAAAACTATTGTGTATTTTAATCTCTTTTTTACCGCTATCATTTAACTTTACTGGTACAGCTTCACCGGAAGGCAGAGGGATAAAAGCTTCTTTTCTATACTTTTCTCCAGCCATTATAGTAGGTCCATCTGTTACCCCCGCCTGTTTTTTAGTAGTTTTCACTCTCTTACCATCAAAGAGCATACCCCCTAAAGGGAAGAATTCCATTCCAGGGTTCAATACACCTCCATTAGCCGCGCTTTTTCCTAATCCAAATAAGTTAAGAATACCAGAACCTTCACCACCACCAAAAGAACCAAATATACTACCTAATAAAGGCTTTATAACTAAAAGTCTCATAGACTCTTCTAAAATAGTGTCAGCTAATTTTTGGAAACTAAGTTCCCCTGTTAAAGCGACATTAACTAATTCATCTTCCAGTGTATTCAAAGTAGTAGACCAAACTTGATAAGAGTTTTTTGCAATTTCCCCTGCTTTATCAGAATAATCCTGCAAGGCTACAACAGCTCCATCAATAAAATCACCATGCTCTATTTTCAATCGTTTTACTTGTTCTTCCATTTCTTTTTCAGCATCCACCAAAGCCATAACATGAGTACTTTGAGTAATAAGACCTTCAGTTACCAATTCATTAAGTTTTATTTTTTCCTGTAATAAAACTTTCTCTGGTTCATAGAAGGATAAATAATTATTGGCTATAGATTCTAATTGCTCTAATTCTCTTTGTTTTTCTTCTTTATTTTTCTCTATCTGCTCTTCTCTTAATTTATCAATTTTTTCAATAGTTAGGCTTTCTATACCTATAATAGCCTGACTTGTTTCTTCCTTTATTTTAATTCTTTGGTTATCTGTTATACCTTCAACACTTAAAATTTCTTTCTGTTGATCTAATAAAGTATTGATTGCTCTTTCTTTTTCAAACTCTAATTGATGTATTCTTTTTTCAACACCTTCTAATTGAATATTATTTAATTCAAAATTATACCTGGTTTGCATATCTTCTAAATTATTTAAATGATTTTGAACTTGATTTTCTATTTCCTTTTGTTTATTTAATAATTCTCCATCAGAAATATCTTCCTCATTACTATCTGTGTCTTTTCCTCCCCCTGTTCCTCTATTTATTTCACCATCATCTTCTCCAGTTTTACCTGAACCACCTAAACCTTTTTTGGCTAACTCTTTTGCTCTTTTAAGTAAATCTGCTTTTTGTTTCTCAAAGTTTTCTTCATTTATTTCAAATTCAGGGATTAAAGGAACCTTAAAATTAGAACCAGTAAATGAAGATACAGTGTTTAAACCTGTTATGGTTGTATTAACCACTTCAGTTAAATCATTAAAATTAATTTTCAAAGAATTTATAACTTCGTGTACTATTTCCTGAACACGAAGCATTTTTACATCCCAGCTTAGAGCATATTTTTCTAAAGATATTGAAGTATTGGTTACCAACACTTCTAAAAAATCATTTAATCTAATCAATAAAGATAAGAAATTTTCAAAAGGAGTTAAAGGAATTCTTTCTTTTGTGGTACCTAAAACCTCATTCATTAATTCTGTATTGCCTGTAAAAGCATCTATAAAATTAGCCGCTATTAATAGTGTATTACTAAATAACTTTATGGTTTCAGATATACCCAAAGACAACCAATCTTTATTTGCTTCCACCCAATTTTGTGTAGCTATGGTTAACTCAATTAAAGACCGTATTAAATTCTTGTCTGTTCCTTCCGCTAATAATCCAATGGAAATTAATAATTTTTGTATCTCCCCTGATAATTCAGTTGAAAGACCTGTAGAACTGGAAGCAAAATTTTCAAAAGCCGCTTCTGTCCTTCCTGATCTATTTTCCATTGTTGCCATTTTAGAAATAACACCTTCAAAGTTGTTTGCTTGAAGAGCTAAAGCCCCTGAAACGGCTTCAATAGAACCAAATAATTTAGCGTAATTAATGTCTAAATCATCAGCTGCAGTTAATATTAAATTCAATCCTTCAAACAAACCATGTTGATGGAATAATTGTTTAGCTGTTGAAACATTTAATTTATCAAATACTTTTTGCAGTTCCGCACTTCCTCTATTTAAGGCGGTCATAACTGCTTTTAATTGAGTAGCTGCTTGAGAGGTTGAGCCTGCAGTTTGAGTGACCTGAGCCAAAGAGGCAGCTAATTCAGTGTGTGTAATCGCTGTATTTTTTGATAATGCTGCAAGTTCACCAATTATAGGGGCTAATTGAGCAAAAGTAGTTTGGCCTTCCTGTTCAATAGCAAATAATAAATCTGCAGCTGATACGGTGCTTTTTATTTCACCTTGAAAGCCTGTCATTAATTTAGTAAGAGCTTCAATGGTTAATCCTTGCTCAATTCCTGCAGCTATTGAGGCTTTTGAAGCAGTGGTTAATAAGTCTATTGCTTCAGAGCCAGCTTTAGCCCCAGCTGAAATAGCGGAATAATACCCTTGAACCAATTCAATAGGGGTACCTAAATTTGAAGGCATGCTGAGTATTTTATCTTGAGCTTCTTCTAAAGATTGTGTGGTAACCCTAGCTAATGCTATGACCCCTGTTTCAAAATTTGCTAAGGTTGTAATTCCTGTTGACAATACTGCAGTAAATGAAACTATTGTAGCAATTCCAGCGGTTAAACCAGCAAAAACAGCTCCTATAGCTACATAAACAGAAGAACTTGCATTTTTTAATTTACCAAAACCAGATACAACCGCATTGGTTTTTTTGTTTAAGGTTCCCGTTTTCATTGAAGTTTGATCTAATCTATTGCCTAATTGATTAAGATTTTTATCAATAGATTTAACCTTTGAAGAACCATTGTCTTCAACATCAAATTCCAACACCAAAGGGGGTAAACTATCGGCTACCATTATTTAATTCTTTTATTTTCCTATCCCTTTCTTTGGAACTATTTTTTATGATGATATCATTTATGATAAGAGTGTAATCAAATAATTCCCTTTGAAAAGAATGCCCTAACCCTTCTATTTCCATTACCTTAAATAGAATGTTAAAATCAATTAAACCATTAAAATCTCTACATTTTATAACCTTATTAATAATTTCATGAGCAAGGTAATTTTCTTCTTCCAGTTCAGGCTTTTTATTAATGCAAGATTCACACGGTAATTTTAATTTTTTATTTTCTTTCTTTGCTTTCTTTTCTTTAACAGGAATACAGACTTCATGACAATGTTTTTCTCCAAAATCATTGGTAGGATGTAAAATCCATTGCCAATAATTTAAAAATTTTCCTTCTTATCATCCACCTCATTACTTAAATCTGCTTCATCTAAAATACCTGTTTCATTGTTCTTAATTGCAAGCATAATTAGATTTGTAAAAGGTGGAAATTTTTCGCATAACAAAGCCTTATTTTCGTTTGTACAAGGAAACGGTTCATCTTTATTTAAATGAATACCTTCCCAATCAGTAACCATTTTGACAAATTTTTCTTTATTTGATTCAGGTTCATTAAGGGTTAAAGCACCTCTTTTACTTCGTTTGCTGTGCTTTTTTTCAATCGCAAATTCTTGACTTCGTGTCAAAGTATTAAAAAATATCTTAAAATTAAAATTACTGAACTTTGTACCTTCAAAAGCAGGGCTTGTATTATCAATATAATCTATATCATCTATTAAAATTAGCGGACTTCCCATAATATCTATCTCCATTTGTATTAATAATTACAAAGCATAACTAGGGTGAGTATTAATCAAAGCAATTGTAAAAGCAGATTCCCCTGAATGATCATCATAATACCCCATAAAAGTTAAATCCAAAACCAAACCTTGAGGTCCAGGAATTCCAGGTGACCTAGGTTGATAAAGTATCTCATTCATGGTTAATGTGAAAGAGCTTTCATTATCAGGATGAGTAAAATCTAATTCAATAGATGACTCTTCTCTTTCTTCTGCTTTTTCCAAAATATCATCATTTTCAAAAACTGCTTCAAAGCTCCCGTCAACACTGGAAACGCCTTCAGGAATTGACCGTCTTTCATTATTGGAAGATAATGTATAATTACTTCCATCTAATTCATTACTGTAATTTAAGGTTAAAGTTTTTAGCAAATCACTATTACTTCCACCCTCTTGAACAGTTGCGTCTTCCATTTCATATCGATCAAAAGTAAATTCTACTAATTCTTCAGCCCCTCCTCCTATGTAATCTGCATCCCGTAAAATAGCATGTACAGTATCCCCTGTTACATCATCAGGGTTGGTTGAACCGCCTCTAGTTGTTTTTAGTGTCATAGCAGTGTCAGAGGATTTGTTTGTTATAAATGCTTGATCATAATTATCACCATAAATGACCATATCTCCAACTGCAACATCAGAATGAGACTCAGAAAATGTTGCAGAACCTGAAGAAATATCAACTGTACCAGGGGTAGAATTAGCCTTGTCAGAAGACTTTGTATAACCAGCCCCTAATACATCCATAGAAGCAGTTAATTCATCCCCCTGCGCATTTGATACAATAGAGAAAGTATTTATTTTATCTCCCAAAAACTTTTGATAAGTGGGTACCTTTTGGGAACAATCATAAAATTCTAACATAAATGTAGGCAGAGTAGCACACGGGCTTATTTTATAAGTATGGGTGTATATAATTCGTTTTATAGAATCAACATCTACACTAGAACCGGTTGTAACATCTTCCAGATTATCAAAACCATATTGATCAACCACAACTGCTTCTGTAGTAGAATTAATTGTTTTAATCCACGCATAAACAGTGTCACCGCCTACTGTGTATTCTATTCTGTCTCCAACCTGCCAATCAGATTGAGCCGCGCTTAAAGTAGCAACACCGGAAGTAATCGTAATTGTTGGAGTACCTGTTTTAATATCTGAAGGTGAACTTTCTGTAGTAGTGGGAAAACCAAAGATCATAGATAGCCAATAACCTATACTTATTTTATCAATAGGTATGACCAATTGACCTCCAACATCTTTATTTTGTCGGAATGGTTTAACAGGGTTTCTATTTCCTCTTAAAGTGTTTGATTTAGCTAAAGGGGTACTACGTCTAACATCAAAAGTATTAAAAGGTAGTTTACGCGCATATCTAGAACCTTCAGAACGTAATGTTTTATTAGAAGCTTCAGTATCAAAAGTCAATATACTGGTACTGCCCTTAGCTTGGATAGGGTCAACCATTTTATTCTCCTTATTACAAATATATTTTGTTAAAGCCCTTTTTTAATTAGTATTAAGCAATTACTTGGTCTTCCAAACCAATCAAAATAAGAAACTATTAAAGAAGCAACACGCATTAAAACCCCTGCTTCTTTCTTTGTTCTTTCTTCAAATTTTTTACATAAATAACGTCTATAATATTTTTTATCTAATACATAACATCTATTAAATAATTTTTTATTCTTTTGATAGTCTGTTATTTTACATTGTATCAATAAATAACCTTTAGGTTTAACTAATCTTAACATATTTTGTAAGGCGGTTTCTCTTTCCTTTGGGTTAAGTAAAGTAAGTAAATGAGTTGATATTAAAAAATCAAACTCAAAAAATAATTCTTCATTTATGTTTAATATATCACCCTGAACTATTTTCACATTATCAAAATCTTTTAATTCCTGTTCTGCTATTAACTTTTTGTACTTACTTTTCTCCAAACAATAGTAATATTTTTCTTTGAAATAAAAGTTATTAGCGTACTGTTTTATAGCATAGGTACTGCATCCTACATCTATAACATTTTCAAAATCATCAACTTTGCGAATAAAACGCGGTAAAGCCCTATAACAAATTATTTTATTAGGTCTTCTACTAATAGAATAAAGTGTTTCTTTCGCGTCTAACCAAGCCAAATAAAAAGAATCGTCCATTTACCCCTCTATATAGATACTCTGAAAGGAAAATTCATATTCCACTGGAACCAGGCTTCTCTATCTGTATTAACAGGGGAAGGGGGTTGAGGTACTTCAAACTGAACTCTACCGCGCTCAGAACTTCCAGGCACCAAAAGTATTAATGTTTTTCTATTCAATAAATTAACCAATGTATCAGCTATCTCTTCCATTTCTCCAGAACCTAAAGCTTTTTTTACAAATATTTGTACAACCAATATGTAATTACTAACTTCCCCTTTACTTACTGTTAAACCTAATGTATTTTGATCAGCATCTACACCTAAAATAGAAAGAGCTATATATTTGTTTAAAGAATTACTATCTAATCTTGTATTTAAATACTGAACATTGGTTAAAGCCCAATTATCACTAAACCTTTCCTCAATTGCTCTACCTATCTTTGAATACACATTCAGCATTATTTAATTGCAGCTTTCCATATTTTCTTTGCTCTTTCTCTGCCTAATGTATAAACACCATTAGGGGCTTGACTGCTATGCCCTCTTTCAATAGGCCAAGCATAAGGTAGAGGGTTAATAATGTATAATTTCTTTGTTAATCTTCCTTCTTCTAATTTCAGAACTTCTTTTAATTTTAACTCAGCTTCTTTTGATTTAGCGTTATAATAACCTTTATCCATACCCTTCAAAACCAAATTTGAACTATTCAAAGCAGTGGGGGTACCTTTTTCTATTGTATGAGCTGCTCTATATCTCCCTGTATCTACTGGAGACCTTAAAATAATAAATTGGAAAGTTGAAAAAATAACTTGTCTTGCAATCTCATATTGTGCTTCCCTTTTAGTTCCAAATTGTTTGTTTATCCCGTCTATAACTTTTTTTGCATTGTGACCTAACTTAAATTGAGCAGGCATTTTATAACCTTTATATTTTCCTGGCTATGATAAGCCAAACTAAATCACTTCCTGCAAGTTGCTTTGTTTTATAGTCAATTATAATGTAATTATCATCATTAATCAAAATAATATCATCCATGCTTAAACTATCTGGGGTTGTTTGATCTACTAAACCTACTGTTAACAATAAATCCCCATCCTCAGCTAAAGACTGTCTGTTCGCATTTATGGATTGTATTTCTTTAAAATTTAATTCTCTGATTGCAGCATTAACAACAAAATCATTAGTGGTATAACTTGAATCACCGGTTGAAGTGTCATAATTACCTATATCAGCTTGTTTTATGGTTATTGATTTGATTATGTTTAACCCTGGAATTAAAGTATCTTGAAAAGTCTTAGATAATATAGAATTAATTATGTTGTTTATACTTCCCATTTTAAACACTCATGGAATAAGATTTTAAACCTCTACCTGCTCTACTTTTTATAATCGTTTCATTTTCTCTTGTATTTAAATCTTTTGGTTCTAATTCAAAAAATTCTAAAGCAAAGGCTGGTTCTAAATTATCATCAATAACAGAAGAATGAAAAGATTGTAATTTAGTAAAAATATTTGCAGGTTTATCTTCTAATATATCATTATGTAATGCTTCATCTTTCTTCTTTCCATTACTCAAATAAAAAAGCTCTTCACTCATTTTTTACTTTTCCAATTAATGTATTTTTTAAGTCTATTAAACTGCTCTGCATCATTAAAATTAAATTCACCTTCCCACGATTCATTGTATAATAAATCCTTACCTAATTTAGAATCTGCTATCTTCCAGATATTTTTAGGATTATCTTCTTTCATTAAATTAGATAAATAATTAAATTCATTTTCTGGAATAATATCCTTCCACATTATTTCTAATTTTTCTAACAAATCATTTTTATACGTTTTCCAAAAATCTTTTGTAGGGGTAAACCCATACCTAGCCCAGGCATAACCGCCTACATCTATATTAGCATTAATATCTATCTTTTGTATACCAATTTCTTCATATAAATCTAACCAGTCGTTTAATACTTTTTTTGCAAGCCCTTTATTTCTTAAATCAGGGGATAATTTGAAGAATGAATGCTTTACTATCTTCTCTCCTTCTTTAAAATCAAACCCTCTGGTTAACCTTATAAGTTCTTTATTCTTACCTCTAAAAATAAAGTCAAAATTATAAGTCCTTTTTTTCTCTTCCCTAGTAGGTATGGTTACATAAAGGTCTTCTAATTCCAACTCTTCAGGGATACTATTCTTTACTCCATTTATAAAATTATTAGGCGGTATTTTAAAATCTTTATTCCAATTTTTTGTAGCATTGTTTAACTCTGACTCTGTTAAATCTAATTTGAAGTTATCAACTAACTCTTTTTCTTTTATAGGTACATCTGATCTTTTACCAAAAATAGATTTTAAAGGGGGAGTAGTTGTTTTCTCTGCTTTTGTTTTTAGTTGATCTAAACCTACAACCTGATTATTTTTTGCAAGGTCTTTAAATTCTATATTACCACTTTTATAAAGTTCATACCTTGACTTTCCTAAATAAGATTTTTTCCAGGTTTCAGGTTGCCTTTCAAAAAAATCTTTGAAAGTTGTACCAGAAGGAAGTTGTTCTACCTCTTTTTCTGTAAACTTTGTTGAGGTGGTACCATCCCTATGCTTAACAGTTTTTGCTTTCTGATTCACTACAGCTGGTCTTGTATCCTCAAAAGTTCCGTCTTCTTCTAAAGCCAAATCCAAAGCAGTTAAAGGAATTACTGTAGACCTGCAAGAAGGGTGTAATGGGGGTTGTGGCACATCTTTTAATCTATTATAAGTATTTCCATCTGTAGTGGCACAAATCAAAGTTGTACGGCTATCTAAAGTAGCCACAAATCTATATTTTTTAATTAAATCAGAGTTTTCTTCATAACTTTTCAATCTTGTAGCATTGCTAGAATGATTAAAAACCGTTCTAGCTATCATGTTCGCGCCTTTATTCCCTATACCATCAATTATCCTTAATCGGTTAGCTGCCTGTTGCACAGTTTCATTTAAAGTTATCGCGGTAGCCATTGTCTGTCTTATAGTTCTTTGCACACTGGATAAATGATTTTGTATATAATTCTCTAAAAAATCTCCCCCCATTGGTTCAGAAAGGAAGTTCTGTACTGTCTCTAAAGGTATCGTGTAGTTTGATTCTTTTAACTCTTTCCCTGCACTTCCTCTTAATTTTCTTGTAACAGAATCATACTCTGAATCAACCATCTTTTTAGTTGAATCTGATATAATATTATTGTACTTTTTGTCAAGTTCTTTTATAGTTCCTGTTAATTCTATTTGTGCTCTCTCAAAATAAGTTTTAGTAAAAGTTCTATCCCCTTTATAATTCTCAAGTTTAACCTTTACATTGTTTAAGCTTTCTTCTAAAACTGAAGTTAGTTCTTGACCTACCCCATTAGCCGCGCTTTCAACTAATAAAGTTCTTTTCAAAATATAGTCAAAGAATGTAGGGGCTTTTTTAGCCATAGTAAATTACTTAACCCAATTAAAAGAACCTGAACCATAAGGGTCATCAGTAAGCCAAGGCCTTAACAAATTATCTACTGCCTCTAACGAACTTCCAACAGCTTGAGCAGACTCTTTTGATTCTATAGACTTATAAGGTTTAAACCCTACAGATACCACTTGACTTACATTAACTGATACAATCTCATTCTTTATAGTTGTCTCCCCTGTACTTTCATCAGAATTAAAATGAATGTATTTTAACATTTCCAATTGGGCTTTTTTTATTCTTGGATGTATTTCATCTATTCTAATATCTGATAATCGTGGAAATTCTAAATTCTGTTCATTTGTATCAAAGGAAAAGTCTCTATACTTCCTGGATATAAAGTTATTTCTATCAATACCTCTGGTTGAAAAGATCAACTTTGCTTTCTTTTCTTCTTCGGTTAAAGCGGTCCAAATAGGATTAAAAGCTAAATCTGATTCAAAATAATTATCTGCTTCCTGAATAGTGTTATAACTATTTGCATCTGTTCCAGCTGGGGTTGTATCAATTGATAGTGTCATGTTTATTATCCTCTCTACAATAGAGGCATTTACTTTGTGTTTTTAATTCATTTATTTCTTTTTTTATTTCTTCTAATTTACTGCTTTGTACTTCATCACTAACAGATAAACTTTTAACAGTGCTTAAAAGACCATTATTTAAGGTTTTATTTACCTCTATTTTTAAGTACTCTATTTTATCATTAATTATGTTCTTATTGGATTCTGCTTCATTTTTTAGAATCTCAGACATATAATTTAATTTATTTTCTTGAGATTCTTCTTTTAATAAAATCAAGTCTTTTATATTCTTATTAGATTGTATATTCTGCTCTTTATGTAGATCAACCTTAGTAGATAATTTACCCATAAAATATGCTACTGATACTACATTCAACCCACTAATAAAAATAAAACTAATAACTGATATAATATTACCTAATGTAATATCCATTAATGCAACCTACTTTAATAATTCTAAAAACCCTTCGCCTGTACACAACTCTTTTGGTGAAAATTGGGTATAAACAAATCTTTCTAAAAATTTTATTTGACTCTTATTATTCTGATGATTAAGAGCCTCTTCTAAGTTTTTATAGGCTACTAAGTAGTATGGTGCATGGTTATCAGCTATCACTGGTACCCCTCTGATGAATGCCTCAAGAGCAATTGAAGAAGCACTTGTAATCAAAACTAACGCTTTTGCTAAGCTTTTTTCTGGTTTTTCCTCTCTGTCTATTTTATCATTAATTTCTTTCCATTGATAGTCGTTCTTT
Source organism: uncultured Planctomycetaceae bacterium (assembly GCA_964583095.1). Taxonomy (GTDB): domain Bacteria; phylum Planctomycetota; class Phycisphaerae; order SM23-33; family SM23-33; genus CAZOVB01. The sequence continues at coordinate 9,086 of CAZOVB010000027.1, read as the reverse complement.
GATGTATCCAATGGATGCAATCTAACTTTTACAGGAAAAGAGTAATGATTAATTAATCTTAATTTTTCTTTAACCCATTCAAAAGTAGATTTATAAGGATAGTGAGGGATTCCTGGAGCTGCGATTAATATGTATTCAGAGGGTTCTCTTTTATTTTCAAGCATAAAAGAATCTAATCTTATATGCCCTTTATCAGTGTTGCTCACCCAAAATGGTCTATGTTTATATATTGTTCTATAATGATTTAAGTGATTTTGTCTAAAACTTCCAGAATCAATGAATAATCCTATTTGATCTAAGTTATCATGAAACTTTATAATTTCATTTAACCTTGAAGAATTAACATTTATTACATAATACTTAGCATTATCTCTTTTAATCGTAACATTATTTTTAAGATCATTCCAAAAAATAGAAAAACCAAGTTTTAATATACCAGAAGCTAAGCAAGTGGTGGTGTCCCTCAAACAAGCGTTCTCTATCTCTAAATCTCTTAACTTGTTTGAGGGTTTGATTAAAGGTCTATTGTATATAATTACTTCTTTCATTGATAAGGGTAGTTTTCACTAAATAAATTATCTAAAGGTGAATGCTGTATGTTAGAGTAAGTGAAAAATACCTTTATATCTATTCCTGGAGTAGCAGAAGAAACAAGTTTAGGTTTCAAAATAGTTAAATTCCTGGTATCCAGTTCATAGTAACCAAATTTATTGATCAAAAAATTACTTCTCTGTGGGGTCTTTAAAGTCCCTGGAGGTTGTAAAATGTTCACTCCCCCTTGTATCTCTAAAGTTACCCCTGAAGGAAAAGTCTTTCCTTGATAATTTTCTTCTTCTGTTTGGGTTGTATTATTAATCACTTCAATAGCCACTACTGGAGCCGTATCAATAGAAAAACTGGTACCTTCTATATTAGCCCCCGCGATAGAAGAAAAAGTACTTGTAGTTCCTTTTAGTTCTATACTCTCTGAAGCAGCAAATATAGTAACAGTACTTGAAGTTTCATCCCCAAAGGATTTAAAGGGAACTAAAAACAAAGATAATAAAAACAACATAATAGTCATTAATTTACTTAATTCTTTCATGATTACCTCTTTTCTTTTATTCTTATTATTTTAATATAAATCTAAATAATATAACTTTAGTCTTCAGATAAAGATAAAATTTCTTCAATCAATTCATTTTTCTTCTTTGCTTCATCTAAATCAACATTGAAATTATCTTTAGCAAAAACAATTAGTTCATGCTTTTGCATATTACGTAAATCGTCTTCAGTTATTTCAGCTTCATCTATTTGATTAGACTCATTCTTAACTGAATTCTGATCATTGTTCCTGGAATCAATTGCTTCATTGTTTTCTTCAACTTTTACAACTCTTCCAGCATCTAACTGCATCTTTGCAATTTCTTCATCAACATCAGCAATAAAACTTTTATCCTTCTGAACAGTAAAAGGAATACCAAAATGATTAATAACCGTTCCTACCTGCTCAGGTGAAGTTCTACCCTTCAATTTTATTTTCATTTTTTACTCCAATTTTTTATAATATGAACAATTAATATTAATCATTCATTGTTATTAATTATTAATAGAAGTTAACCTTGCTATACCTCTACGATTAAATACAGCAAAATTCGTGTACATAACCAGGCGGTATAACTCTGAATCATAGTCTTCTCTTTCACCTATACGCTTGACAGAAATACCAGCTGGAACAGAATTAGGGTGAATACCTGCTATACCTATTTTCCTGGAGCCGTCATCAAAGCATCCAGCCCATACAGAAGTTAATGAACCACCTGCAATAGCCGCTCCATTAGCTGTTTCAGAAATAGATAAATAATTATTTGTGAAAACAGGTATGTTCATGAAAGTAAGAACATCTTTTGTGGCACCATTAGGTAAAGTCATGGTCATTGTTGGAGCTGAACCACCCATAGCCTCATATAACGACCATAGACTATTTATAGTTCTACCATGCATCAATATCCAATCAACTTCACCATCTTTAGCTAAAACCAAAGCTAATAAATCACGTAATAATTTAAAGGATAAAGGTTGACCTGCAGAAGGTGCGGTATATTGCTCTGAATCAACCAAACTATGCAGAGAATTCATGTTAGGGGTAGCACCTGTACCACTTGCCATACCCTGTTGAAACAAACGCCCTATTTTTTTGGCTTTTTGGGAAATTTCTACAGCTGTTTGGTCTACCCCTGCAGATTCGCTCTGCGCTTGTACTAAGCCATCCATTTCAACATCACCAATTAACTTTGTTGAAGTGAATGTGTACTGCTCATAAGTTGAAGGATTTTTATCTGTAATTTGTGTACCTACAGAATAAAAACCAGCATCCCCTAAAGCTTCTTCTCGGTTAACGACAATCGCTTGACCTTCATACCCTGAAAAAGGTAAAAAGGCATAAACAGGATTTATTGTAATAATATCTTCAACAACGCCTGCAACAATTTCATTATTAATTAATTTAGCCGCTTCTACTAAAGTTTGAGTAGCCATTTTGTTTAATACTCCTTAGTTTAAATTAATCAATAAGGCGTTATTGAAGGTATTACCTTATTGATTTTGTTGTTCTTTCAAACCTTTTGCAATTCTTGATACTCCAAAGGGTTTAGAATCTTCACCTGTTTTATTAGGTCCAACAAATTTATTTGTATTGTTTGTAGATGGACCTGAGGCGTTATTTCCGTTCAAATAATGCCTGTATTTTGGATTTGAAGCAAAAGCATTTACTGCTTTATCTACAGGTAAAAACTTAACCTCTGTAGAATTCTTTTCTTTATCAAATACTTCTGTTTCAAAAAGATCAACAAACTCACCCTCTATAGGCTGTCCTGAATCATCTTTTTTTGGTTCCCTTTTATGTCTTCCTAGCATCCTTGGAACCAAGTCTTCAGTAGGATTTATAAACAATTGTTTTCCTGTCTCTTTATCTGATACATTAGCTAGGATTTTATTGGTTACCTGTTCCCTCAACCAACTGTTTTGTGTTTCTTGAAGCTTTTTTTCTGCTTCTTCCGCTTTCGTGCGTAGCTCTTTCATTTGTTCTGCTACTTCACTTTGCGCTTTTTGCTTTGCTTCCCCTAACTCTTTTTCTACTCCGGTTAATTTTTCCTTTGTAGAATTCAAGAGCTCTTGTAATTCAGGGGTTTTATTCGCTTGAGCTTCTAAACTCTTTATTTGTTCCTGGTATTCTTTTTTCTGTCTGGCTAACCGCTCTTGAATTTTATTGTCTATACTTTCTTGAGACATAAAATTCTTTGCTTGTACTGGTTCACCACTTATTTCTAATCTATTACCATCTTCACCTAATAAGAATCCTTCTTTATCAACTTGATATTCCATTTTTAATCCTTCCCGTTTAAAGTCTGGTAGACTTATCCTTGAATGTATTATGTTCAAGTAACATAAGGGGCTTCCTCTCTTAATTAAGTGCGTTTTTACCGTACGCTAACGTATAAATTACTTAATCAAGCTCTTTCATTACCTATAAAAATTACCTGCTTCTATTTGGATTTGTTTTAATTTTTTTAGTTGCATTAACCGCTTGAGCTAAATTCAAAACCTTCATAGTACCATTGTTCATGCTTGTTTTTGTAATAACTTTTGGTCTTACAACATTTTGAGGCATTTTAAATTCTCCTTTCTATTCTATTAATAATTCATCTGTATCTCCGCACCCTGATAATAAAGGAAAGATACAATTTTCTAATGTTCTTACTATTTCTTCTTCAGCGTCTTCTACCTCTTCAGTAGTAATAAATCTACAACATGAAGCATAAAAAAGTTTTGCTGTTAATAAATGACAAACTTCATGAAAAGCAAATTGATCTAATTGCCTTTTAACAGTTTCTTCTTTATTTCTATACTGCTCTCCAAAACTATACCGCTTATTTATTTTTATGATGCAGGTAAAAGATTTAACAAAGGTTTCACAGTTCGCAAAAGAGTTATTCAATGAATTATCATCTTCATTAAAATCAACTACTTTTATAATTAAATTATATCTCTTTAGATTTAATAAATTTCTATAATATATTACTCTATTAGAAAAATAATTTATATGCTCTTCATTTATAAAATAAACTTCCCGCTCTTCTATCTTTTTATCCATCTGAAGCCTTTTCATCAAAGAGGAATTGGAATTCTTCTTCAGATATTCTTCCTCTTAACTTATTTTTTAATGTTGTTAAAGGTCTATTAATTCTTTTTTGAACGGTATTAATACGCTCTTTGGCTTGCTTTGATTCACCTTTATTTAGCATTCTGATTACAGCTTGGTATCCTATATAATTTCTACTATCTGACATAATTAATAATCCTATAATGCATTAATAACTTTAATTATAAAATAATAATCTCTTCTTTGATAAGCTTTATTAGGTTTCGCAAAAGAATCTGAAGCACTTAAATCAGTATCAACTTCTTTAAACTCAAAATTAAATCTCATATAAGTACCCATAATGTTAGGGTCCATAACATACAGTCCATGATTTGTTATTTGAGTATTATAATTTCTTGAATCATTATAATCTTTAAATAAACTACCTTGGCTATAAAAAATTTCAGAAGTTCCTGATATAATCTGATTATTTCCTATAGATACTTCTGGTGTAATAGTTAAATCTAATAAAGGTCCATTATCCAAATAATCAGGGGAAAAAGAGACTACTTGTATATTGACTGTGCTTTCTATACTTCCTGATATAGTAATATCAATTGTTGGAGAAGTTATTGTTTCACTTGCATTTGAATCAGCTACAACTTGCCAAACTGTTACATCTGAAGGAGCTGAACCCCCTGTAACATCAGTAATATCAGAATAACCAAAAGAACAAACTGACAGAAATAATAAAAATAACAAAAACTTTTTCATTTTATATCATCCTTCCTCATTATGTTACATTATTTTGGTCTTCATTGAAAGTATTATTTTTAATTAATCCTAAACTTCTCTCTAAGTCACCTTCCAACAATTGTTTATACTCTTCTAAGGTCATATCAGAAGGTATTAATTCACCTTTTTTAAGATTGCTAAAAAGTAAATCAACAGGGTATTGATTTTTATCAACCAAAGTGGATAAAGAATCTATAAGCTCTTTCTCTATAATAGAATCGTCAAAATCTTTATTATATTCTATTTCTGCAACTTCATTGTTTAAAGTTTTTAACTCTTTCATCCATTTATAAAATAATTTCCAACATCTTTGTTCACTATGCTCATGACTTTGAGCCATAGATTTTAAAGAAGTAGCAAATATTCTTCTGTCTTCTCTTTGACTATCAGCTGATTGTACCTGAGCAGAATCTTTTTTTGCTTGATTCAGCATAACCGAAAAAATACGGTACCTTAAATCTTGTATACTGTCTTTCAATGATGCAAAACCAGTTCCAGAAGTTTCAAGATAACCAATAGACGCGCTATTTATAGTTTCAGTTACCTGTAAATGAATCCCTTTTGATGCATCTATTTTAGATGGTTTTAATGGACCAATCGTATAAGGTATAGGGTGAGAAGCTAACCGTTCAAACCAATCAAGATCAGAATCTTTATTAAAAATCAAAATAATATGATCTAAAACAGAATAAGCAACAGGATTACCTACATTATTTTCTACTTTTATACCATAGAAAGGAACTACAGGAACTTCCCCTGTAGGATTTATTCCAGTGTCTACAACTCTGTACTTAGGTGTTTTATTTTCATAACCTTCTTCTAATTCATATATAATCCAAAAACTTTTAGTCCATATTCTCCATTGATCTTTTTTGTATATGGGATATCCCCAGGGTTCTTTATCCCCTGCTCTTATACTTACAGGTTCATAAATTATAACCCAATCTAAATTAGAATCATCATCTTCTCCCCAATCCAAAACATTGAATCCACTAATAGGATTGAAATATGGTCTGTGATTAATTTCTAAGTCATCTGCAGCGGTTTTCTTTATTGGATTACCTTCTAAATCCAATAATATTTTATTGGTCATGTTCACTTCTACCCAATGTATACCATCTATTTGTGAATTTTCTGAAACATCAAAAAAGAATTCTGCAGCGGAAGTATTCTGTAAATCAACATCCCCTCTATAAAAATCTATTTCTGTATTTAGTTCTCTTTTATGCGCTTTACTATGTAATAGTGCTTGTCGAGCAGAAACAATTTTATTAACCCAGGGATCTAAAACCGCCCTTTTAACCCTAAATTTATAATCATTTTTATCTTCATTTTTTTCTTTATATAAAAAATCTTCTATATAATCTTCACTTTTTACTAATTCAGAACCCTCAAATAGAACTCTTGATTTTAATCTTGAATTCTCTGTCAGGAGATAACCAGGGTTTTTATTAAGGAAGTTTTGTTCTTTTTTATTCTCTCTTAAATCTATAACTTTTACTGTTTTAGAACTTCCCATTTTAAAAAATACCTACACCCTTCATAGAATCGTCTTGCTGACCTGCAACAAAATCTAATATTGAAGAAAACGTAACCGCTAAACTATCCCCTTTATCTGGAGAACGTTTAATCCTTTTTTTAAATTCTTCTTTACTTTCCATAATAATAGCACCATCTGATCGATGTTTCCATTTAAGTTCAGTCAAATCAAAATTCAAATCTTCATCAGGTGGTAAAGCTAATTGTCCATTTAGATTAGGGTCTAATGCATCCCTGATAGCCCAATAGCAATAAGCCCTTTCATTAACAAATCGTCTAAATCCTGTTTTATCAGTTTTCCCTTTCCCTGATTTAGAGAATTTTACGCCTGCTATTTGAATATCTCCCCAATTATTTTTAACTATATACTCATATAATTCATCTTCATATATTTCTTGAGCTCTTTCACAAACTCCAGCCCCTTCCCCAATCGTATCTACGTAACACTTACCGCCCCCAAATCTGGAAGCGATTTTCAAGCGCATTATTAACCTACCAGCGGTTACCATGTGCTTTTGTTTCATAAACGTTTCAAAATCTGCTACATAATCCCCAAATCGATGACAAAATACAGTTGTGTCTATTCCCATTCCCGCGATATCAGCACCTAACCGGTAATCAATAATAAAACCTGTTCTGGGGTCTATTTGGAAATTTGACTTTTTTAATTGCTGCTCAGTTTGTACATGACCAAATCTTATAGAATTAACAACTTCTCTATATTCCTCTTGCCTATCATACCATCTTTTATTAGCTGCATCTATCCAACTTAAAGGTACTAAAGAACCTTCTGATTGTCTGGGAAATTCACCCATAACCTTAACCAAAAAAGAATCAGAAGGGTCATAATAATTTCCATTCCATTCAAAGTGGTTTAGATCAGGGTTATATTGTTTTAGTGGTATTTTAGTACACCACCCTAATTTATTTACATGTTCATCAATCCAATTAAAATCAACTTGACCGGGTATTTTATTATCTTTATTAATCACATTAGGTGCGTCTAAACAAGATAACTTAAATGATTTATATAATTTACTTCTAAAGGAATTGTAAAACTCTCCAGAGGTTCTATTAGGGTTACCTACAATCAAAAATCTTGACATTTTTCCCGTCAAAATACCCTCAATTGCAGAAAAAGTTTCATCCACAATACCACTTGCTTCAGTTACTGCAACTAAAATATTATCAGAGTGAAAACCGGTCCATGATTCTGTTGATTTATCTTCAGATTTAAAACCCTCTAAGAACCAATCATCCCTAATTGAAGGAAACGTTATTCTTGACGCTCCAAAATTACCCCCTAACTCCCATCCAAATAAAGTTAATCTTGAATTAGCCCTTCTAATACAAGACTTTACTTCACTCATCATAATTTTTTCTACTTGTCTTTGAGTGGGGGCAGTGGTAATAACTTTTGAGGGGCAGTATAAATATAAGAAAGTAACACAGATATTTGCTGTAACAAAATCTTTTCCTCTCGCGTGTCCAGAGGATACTGAAGTTCTTCTGTTATTTTGCACAGACCAAACTATTTCTTGCTGTTTATAATCTAATCTTGAACCTATTATTTCATATATAAACTTATTCCAATCATTTTTATATTCATAATATTTTTTAACACTCTCATCATGAAGATAAAAATCATTAAAGGATTCTTTTTTGTTAGAATTTTCCATTATTTATTTCTGCTTATAAAAAACAAGTAAAAAGATAAGATCAATAAATTAATTGGTATATAAATGTACCAGTACTTAATAAGTAAACCTAAATCATTCATATTCATTGTATCATGAATCAGTTCTTTCATTTCTTCTTTCTTATTTCTTGTTTAGAGCCATTGTATAATACTGGCTAACATCTTCTCCACTATCTTTTGCTGTAATTAAAGCAACCATTTCAGAAAAGTATCTTATATCATTATTCTGTATTCTCAAATCAGTTCGATTAGCAAACTTATTTGCTTTATTGGCTTTTAATAATACATCCAATAATCGATCAGAGTACTGCTTTTCATAATCAACCAATTCCCCTTGATAATAAACCCCTTTTTCAACCCCATCAACAGCCCTTCTTCTGGCTTCTAATTCAAGCATATCTGAAGCATAAAACAATGCCTCTTCATAAAGACAAGAAAATTCTGTATCCTCATTAAGGGCTTTATTAAGACTGTTCCTGGATACCCCTACTTCTCTTAATGAGTAAGCCAAAGAACCAGTAGCAGCAATACACTGTAAGAATTTGGTTTGTGCATTAATAGGGAAGGTACTATCAACATCCATTAACTTTAGATGTTCAGAAGAAGGAGAGCAGACAATTTTTCTAAATCTATCTTCATAAGAATTATGTAATGTTTCAGTAGGGCTTCTCTTCTTTCTTTTTCCTTTACCTAAGTCCTTCATTTGTTTGGTCTTAACAAACTTTGTCATCCTCACCATTCCTTCCTTTTTTAATTATAGTATATATAACAAATAAAAAAGAGTAAAGATTAAACCTAAAATTTAATCAAAGACAATTAATAAACGTTCTTTTCCTTATAAATACCAAAAAATAATAATCCAACGATCAAATAACAATTCAAAAATAATTTTTGGAAACTATAAAGGATTTTAACCAAACCACTGCAAAAAAA
>CAZOVB010000026.1:0-61458 GCA_964583095.1 uncultured Planctomycetaceae bacterium | reverse complement strand
CGAACGACCTCGGCGAAGTCGATCTTCACCATGATCGGATACATCATGAAAAACAGGGCGATGGCGATGGGGATCGATACGACCGGCGCACCATTGACATAGATCGCCATGGCGTCCAGTGACCGGGCCAGGCCCGGGGCCAGCTTTCCCAGGGCGATCCCGCCGGCGATGCACAGCAGAACCCACAGCGTCAGGTACCTCTCAAAGACGCTCAGGCCCCGGGCAGACTTCTTCTCAGGCTCGATGCAGGTCACCTGGGCTCACTCCTCTTCCAGGGCCTCGGGCAGCGTATCGACGAAGGCTCGAATCTCATCTCGCACACGGCGGTAGCCGTCCAGGGCTTCCTGATCGCTCTTGGCCTCCTTGGCCAGCGCCGGCGGATCGTCGAAGCCCACATGAATGACCTTGGCGCTGCCGGGAAAGACCGGGCAGGTCTCGTGAGCGTGGCTGCAGACGGTGATTACATAGTCCAGGGGGATCTCCAGCAGGTCGCGAATGTTCTGCGACTCCTGCGAGGAGATGTCCACGCCCGCCTCAGCCATGACCTTGACGGCGTTGGGGTTCAGGCCGTGCGTCTCGATACCGGCCGAGTAGGCCTCGATAGCATCGCTCTTCAGGGCCTTGGCCCAACCTTCAGCCATCTGGCTGCGGCAGGAGTTGCCGGTGCACAGGAACAACACGCGAAGCTTGCTATCCATCTACCCATCTCCTGGATACATTTACAACTGTGGGAGGATTTCCTCGGGAGACAGCACCTTCCCGGAGAACTTCACGTCGCCGTCAACCGCCAGGGCCGGCGTCATCATCACGCCCATCTTCATGATCTCGTTGACATCGGTGACCTTGACCAGTTCGTATTCGATCCCGGCCGACTTTGCCGCCGCTTCGGCGTTCTCGGCAAGCTGCCTGCACTTGGGGCATCCACTGCCCAGCACCTGTAGTTTCTTCATGGTAGGGTTCCTTGTCAGCCCGCAATGACCTCGCGGGCGGCTGCGATGGTCTTGTCCACTTGATCCGGGGTGCACCGCACGCCCTTGACCTTTTCGATGCCCAGGTCGGTGACCTTGATCTGCTTGTAGTTGGTAATCCCGGCCTGGTCGAAAATCTTCTTCGCGCAGTCCATGGGGCAGCCGTCGATGACCACGTTCAGGTCTGCCTCACGTGCGGTCTGGAGCATGTTTTCGATTCCCGCGCCAAGCCCGGCCAGGCAGAACATCGTTCCGCACCCGGCGAACATCAATTCACGAGCTGCCCGGTCGGAGACCTCCGCCACGTTGGCCCCGCCGGAACAGGCGTAGAGCAGCACGGTGCGGTTGTCGTTTTGGCAGCAGGACTGCTCGCCTTGCGTTTGATTGCTTCCACAACACTCGGACATTTCATTCTCCTTAAAAAAACGCGCCGTAAATCAGGCCGGAGATCGTGGCCATCACGACCACCAGCGTGCAGAAAACCAGTGTCTTTCGGGTCCCCAGGATGCCGCGTATGACAAGCAGATTCGGGAGGGACACCGCCGGGCCGGCCAGCAGCAGCGCCAAGGCCGGGCCTTTGCCCATACCCGCACCGATCAGGCCCTGGAGGATCGGCACCTCGGTCAGCGTTGCGAAATACATGAAGGCCCCGAAGATCGCCGCAAAGAAGTTCGTCCACAGCGGCCAGACGCTGCGCACGATGCTTTCGAGGCCTCCGCCGCCCCAGCCGGTGATAGCCAGCATCGAACCCGGGCTGTCACCTACCAGCATCTCAACGTACTTGCTCGGAATCAGCCCCGGGTGTCCCGGCCGGCCGAGCAGGAAACCCGCGATCAACACGCCAATCAGCAGCAGCGGCAGGATCTGTTTGGCGAAGGTCCACGTGGCGCCAAACCACTGCTCGCCCTCGCCTTTACTGGTCTCCAAGACCACCGACAGGCCTACCACCGCCGCCGAAAAGGGCAGCAGCACCCACAGGCCCTGCGTCGGCAACGCCAAGGCCAGAATGGCCGGGGGAATCGCCGCCACGATCACCTTCCACCAACCGACGCTGAACCAGAGAATCAAGACCAGGGCCAAGCCGATGCCCAACACCGAGGTGATAAGCCACTTGTTCTGCCAGATCGTCGACCAGAAACCGGGTGCCGGTTGACGATTCTCCAGAAACCCGACTGCCGGAACCTTCAGATCCTGCGAACCATCCGCTGATGCGCCTTCCGGCCTCAAGGTGAAGGTGGCGTCCGGCTGGTGCGGATCGAACGGGGCCTCGGCGATGTCCACGCGAATCGTCTCACCGGCCGGGGCCTGATAGTCCCACGTGCCGGGCGCGCCCCAGTTGGCGAAGACCAGGATGCCAACCATCACCAAGAAGAACACCGCGTTCTTCCAGAGCGGACGGGAGACTTCCGGTTCGGGCATGCCAAGCTGACCATTGGCCTTGTCCAACTCTTCCTTGCGGTAGATGAAGTGCATGATCAGGCCGATGACCACGCTGAAGACAACGGCACCGACAGCCCGCGCGATGCCCAACTCCATTCCAAGAATGCGCGCGGTGAGGATGATGGCCAGAACATTGATCGCCGGCCCCGAATAGAGGAAGGCCACGGCCGGGCCCAGGCCGGCTCCCATTCGCCAGATCCCCGCAAACAGCGGCAGCACGGTGCAGGAACAGACAGCCAGAACGGATCCAGAAACGCTCGCAACGCCGTATGCCAGTGCCTTGGGAGCCTTGGCCCCGAGGTACTTCATCACCGATGCGTTGCTGATGAAGACCCCGATAGCCCCGGCAATGAAGAAGGCCGGCAGCAGGCAGAGCACCACGTGCTCTCGAGCGTACCAGCGAATCAAGTGCAGCGCCTCGAAGAGGCTCTGCCTGAACCGCCCCCACCCGATCGGCAGGAAGAAGATCACAGCAAATGCCACGATCATCCAGGCGAGCTTCTTGAATTCTCTCCTGCGGTCGATCATGGGGTTTCTCTGTAACTGCGTTACCATTTACTCACGCAATAGCACAAAAAACTCTCTACGCGTTTTCGAGAACTTCCTGTGCTTCGGCGGATCGGCTTTTCAGGACGTTCATCACGCATTCGGTGATATTCAAGATGCACGGCGTGCGAAGGCGGTACATCATCTTGAGCCCGTCCTTACGCTGCGAAACCAGACCCGCCGAGAGCATCACCGAAAGGTGGCGCGAAACATTCGAGCGGTTGGCGCCGACGTGCTCAGCGATGTCGCATACGCACTGCTCACCGTCCTGGAGGAAATACAGGATCGCCAGGCGAATCTCGTGCCCGGCCGCGGAAATCACCTCGGCCATCGCCTTGTATGTCTTCATCCTTCGGGCGTCCATCGGGCTGTCCTTACGAACACACAACTTCGTGACTGATTAATCACATAGTAGCGAAGCAGGCCGGCTTGATCAACAAGAATCTTTTCGTTCGCATTTCCCTCCGGCTATACTCCGGGCCAAAAGACACGCAATCCCATTCCAACCGAAAGGCCCCCGCTGATGCAAGCGATTCGCCTGCTGAATCATCCCATACTGACAGCCGAGGATGTCACGCGGGACATCCGTCCGGCCCACCATCCGGCACCGAATCTCAACGGCCCGTCCGCTGTGGCCGTGCCCGAGAGCATTCCCAATCGCCTGGGGACATACTACCTCTACTACTCCCACCACCGGGGTCGCGGGATCGGCCTGGCCTGGGCCCAGAAGCCCGAGGGATCCTGGAACGACCACGGCCTCGTGCTGCACATCGACCAGACGCCCTTCCAGACGCATCTGGCCAGTCCGTTCGTTCGGTGGGATGCGGCGGCCGGGCAGTTCGTCATGCTCTGCCACGGAGAAGCCTTTGCTCCCCTGGCCGACTCCGGGCAGTTGTCCATCCGTGCCTTTAGCAGAGATGGCCTCTCCTGGCAGTGCGAAGACAAGCCCTATTGTCCGGCCTACGTCCATACGTTCGAGTGGGAGGGACAGGAATACGGCATCGGCTGGGGAGGAAGCCTGATGAAAATGCCCACCGATTCGAGCCCGCTGGAGCTTCGCAAACTCCATTTTCACGCTTCACTCTGCCCGCCGTCAACGCAGGATCCAGGCAGAGGCAATGTCCGTCATGTAGCCTTGCGTAGACAAGGCCGATTCCTGCAGATCTTCTACTCCTGCATCGGGGATACCCCCGAGCGAATCCTTCAGGCCGTGGCAAAGCTCAAGGGCGACTGGACAAGCCGGCAGGCAGAAGATGTCCGCGACCTGCTCAGGCCCGAGCACGACTGGGAGGGCCTGGGACTGGCCCAGAGGGTGGAAAACGGCAGGGAACCTGGAGCCTTGGGCAGATCTGGACCGGCCTGCGGTCTGCGGGATCCATTCCTCTTTGTCGACAAGCAGGAACGGCTGCTGATGATCTACGCCCTCCAGGGCGAGCAGGGCCTGGGAATCGCCCAGCTTCTGGAAGACTGACGCCTGAGGCCGGAACTGACACGCAGACCACACCTGTGGGATTAAAGAAAATCGGCGCGACCCGGGAGGAGGAACGGGTCGCGCCGATTGAAACGTCTTCTCCGGTGGTTCCGGAGATCCGAGGCCGTGGTCAGGCCCGACGGCGTCGGATCAGGCCCACCGCGCCAAGGCCCAGCAGGGCCAGCGTGGCCGGCTCGGGCACGACGCTGAAATTATCCAGCGTGATCGGAGCGGAGGTCTATTCCGGCCACGTCGAGGACGACGAGAAGCCCCCCACCATCGAAGACCGCAGGACGCTGATCAACGAATTCGTCGAAAGACATCTCGACGAGGACTTGTCTGTGGAAGACCTGGCCACGGAATTATCGCTCTCCCCTTCCCGGACCATCCACGTGCTCAAGCAGGTCACGGGACAGACGTTCAGCCACGTACTGCGCAGGGCACGGCTGCGACACGCCGCCCACCTGCTGACTTCTACCGACCTGCCCATCGGCGAGGTCGCCTGGCGATGCGGCCTGGCCGACCAGAGCTACTTTTCCCGCCTGTTCAAGAGCGAGTTCGCTACCACCCCCCGCGCCTATCGCAACCAGCGATCCCGTCGAGAGTAGCTTTCAGAAGCTCTCAAACACCTGGAAGGAAATGAGTCCGGCCACTGCTCGATCTCAAGCAGGACCCTTGCTTACACATCAGAAGACGAAATCTTGATGATCAGGGGCTGCTTCCATATCATCCGCCCAGCGAACAGGGCGTACGCATCGGGCGTCTCCGGCGTCCGGACATTTTTCAAGGTCAGGCTTCAGTATTTGTCCGATACGGGGTATACTTGTCATGGGAAGAGTAAAGGCCTTTTGAGCTTCCCGGCGTGGAAATGTGGTTTTACACCGGCGATCACAGGCCTCCGCATTTTCACGCTCGCAGACCGGGCCATTGGGAAGTGCGAGTGTACATTCAGGCCCCGACAGACTCGATGATCGAGCCGGTCCGGCCATTGAACTGCAGGCTCAAAAGGAACGATCGACAAGGACTGATCGCCGGCGTCAGACTGCACCGCCTGGCCCTGCTGAGCCAGTGGGAAGCCTGCCAAACCGATTGAGAGAAGCCCTCACTATGTCCGAGCCAACCCACAGAACGGCCGTCATTCTCCATGGAAGCCTTGGGAAACATCTCAAAACAGGCAGATTTCCCCACTGCTCCAGGAGAGTTCATCTGTTGGATAATCCCGGGAAGATCAAGCGTAAGGCGTCTCTGCCAGAGCCCGCCTTCTGGCTTTCCTTCCTCCGAGACGTCTCGGAATCCATGCAGCAGGAGTCCCGACAGCGGACCCCCGGAGCCAAGTACATCCTGCTGGAGGATTCGACCCCGCTGGAAGGTATTGCCGAGCGCCTGGCCCGGCTCGACATTCGCAGTGCCCAACGGCTGCACATGGCCAGACTCGAAGAGGACACCCCCAGTTCCTTTGTCCAAAGATTCCTATACGCCCTGGACCAGGAAGGCGGACAGGAGGGGATTCTGGATGCCTGGGTGGAGGGCGAAGAACTGGTCGTCCTGTCACCAGGGCTCAAACGGCTTCACGTGCCCCTTGAGAGTCTGCCCGGAGACGTCCGGGACTGCGGGGATGGCATGGATTCGTTTCGGATCGATCCCTACGGGGCGTTCCTGCACTGGCCCGGTCCGGACATCCACATGGGCTGGGAGCAGTTTCTGCAGATCCTCAGACCCCAGGTACTGCTGCGAGCCAGGCAGCAGAGTGATTCGTTCAACAGCCGTTACGGACAGGCTATCCGTAGCCTTCGGCGGAAGCATGGGCTGACCCAGTCGAAGATCCCCGGCCTGACCTCGCGAACCGTTCGTCGCATCGAGAGGGGGGAAACACGGGCTACCGCAAAGGCCATCCGTCAACTGGCCAAGGCACACGGGCTTGAGCCTCAAGACTACATGGACAAGCTGGCTCAGAGCATGAAGACCGGCTGAGGCCTTTCCGGAGGGTTTCTTCCAGACGTTCGTCCAGCCTTGCGCCGCGCTTACTCTTCGGGGGTCTGGTACTGTGGGAAGTACTCCTGCAGGCAGCGGACGTCCCAGGCGATGTGGGCGGGGCGCTGGGGGGTCTGGCCCGCGCGAAGAGCGGCGATGGCCTCGACGGCCGCCAGGGCACCGGTCATGGTTGTGATCAGCGGGATCTGGTGCAGCGTCGCCAGGGCGCGGATCCGACCTTCGTCGGTATCCGGGCCGCGACGCGTGGGCGTGTTGATCAGCAGGTCGACCTCGTCGTTGAAGATCAAATCGCGGATATTGGGCCTGCCCTCGGCCAGTTTGGGAATGCGTTTGCACCGCACCCCGGCCTCCTGGAGCAGGCGGTAGGTCCCCCCGGTGGCGACGATATCGAAGCCCATGGCCGCGAGCCTCTGACCCATCTGGGCTACATGAGGCTTGTCGGCGTCGCAGACGCTCAAGAACACCAGTCCCTCGGCCGGGAGCATCAGTCCGGCCGACATCTGGCTTTTGGCAAAGGCCAGGGCGAAGGTCATGTCCACGCCCATCACTTCCCCGGTCGATCGCATCTCCGGTCCCAGAATCACATCCACTCCGGGGAACTTGGTGAAGGGGAAGACGCTTTCCTTGACGCTGGTCTGGCGGGGAACCGGTGCTTCGCTTACGCCCAGAGATTCCAGGGATTCTCCGGCCATCACCTTTGCGGCGAGTTTGGCCCAGGCCGTCCCGGTCGCCTTGGAGACAAACGGCACGGTTCGCGAGGCCCTCGGGTTGACCTCCAGAATGTACACACTGCCGTCCTTGACGGCGAACTGGACGTTCATCAGGCCTCGCACGCTCAGCCGGGCCGCCAGCAGCTTGGCCTGTCTTCGGATCTCGGCCACCACGCCCTCTTCCAGGCTGAAGGGCGGAAGTGCACAGGCCGAGTCTCCCGAATGCACGCCGGCTTCCTCGATGTGCTCCATCACGCCGCAGACCACCGCACGCGGGTTGGTCTCGCGCTTGGCTCCCGGACCGGGGCCGAAGTCGGCCAGGCAATCCACGTCGACTTCCGTCGCGCCGTTAAGGAACTTGTCGATCAGGATCGGGTGGTCGCGTCCGACGGTGGAGGCATCGACGGCCTTGCCCATGTAGATATCGAGCTGTGTCTCGTCCGAGACGATCTCCATCGCCCTGCCCCCCAGCACATAGCTGGGGCGGACCAGTACGGGATACCCGATCCGCTGGGCGACCTCTCGGGCCTGCTGGACCGAAAACGCCGTACCCCCTTCGGGGCAGGCCAGGCCCAGTTCAATAAGGATCTCGCCGAAGCGTTTGCGGTCTTCGGCCAGGTCGATCGCCTCCGGGCTGGTGCCGATGATGGGCACACCGGCTTCCTCCAGGCCTCGGGCAAGGTTCAGGGGCGTCTGCCCGCCGAACTGGACGATCACTCCGTGGAGATTGCCCTCCTGGCCCAGCGGCTTGCCGTTGAGCCGCTCGCAGAGGTTCAGGACGTCCTCGAGGGTCAGAGGCTCGAAGAAGAGCATGTCGGACGTATCGTAATCGGTCGAAACCGTCTCCGGGTTGGAGTTGACCATGACCGATTCGTAGCCCAGCTCGCGTGCGGCGAAGGCGGCGTGAACGCAGCAGTAGTCGAACTCGATTCCCTGGCCGATCCGATTGGGACCCCCGCCGAGAATCACGATCTTCTTCTTGTCGGTGACGCGGATCTCGTCTTCGTAGACCTCCCGGGCCGGCCCCTCTTGGCCCTGAGGGGGTAGCTGAAGCATCGGTGTCTCGTAGGTCGAGTAGTAATATGGCGTGTAGGCTTCGAATTCGGCGGCGCAGGTGTCCACGAGTTTGTAGACGGGCTCGATCCCGAAATGCTTGCGGATTTCTCGGATCTGCCCGGGGCTTGTCTCCCAGACGCAGCCAAGCTGTACGTCGCTGTAGCCGAGTTTCTTGGCCTGGGCAAGCACGTGGGCGTACTGCTGCCGCTTGGGATGATCCTCAATCGGTTTCTCGGCCAAACGAGGCCCGCTCTGTTCGATGGCGATCAACTGCTCCTCGAACTCCACCAGTTGCTGGACCTGCCGGAGGAACCAGCGGTCGATACGGGTCAGCTCAAAAACATCATCCAGGCTCCAGCCCATCTTGAAGGCGTAGCGAATGTAGTACAACCTGCCCTGACTGGGAACGGAGAGCTTGCGTCGCAGGCGCGATTCCTCGATGGGAAAGTGCGTATCCTCGCCGGAAGTGTCATCGATCCGGCCGGTGTCCTGGCCGCGCGTGTGCTTGAGCCATTTGTCGTTGTCATCCAGGCCCAGGCCGAAACGCTTGACCTCCATCGAGCGAATGCCTTTCTGGAGGGACTCCTTGAAGGTTCGCCCGATGCTCATCGCTTCCCCGACGCTCTTCATCTGCGTGGTGAGGGTCTCGTTGGCATCCGGGAACTTTTCGAACGTCCAGCGGGGAATCTTGGTTACGACGTAATCAATGGTCGGCTCGAAGGACGCCGGGGTCTCGCGGGTAATATCGTTGGAAATCTCATCCAGCGTGTACCCGACAGCCAGCTTGGCGGCGATCTTGGCAATCGGGAAGCCCGTCGCCTTGGAAGCAAGGGCTGAACTGCGGGAAACGCGCGGGTTCATCTCCACAACGATCATCCGGCCGGTCTCCGGATCCACCGCAAACTGGATGTTGCTGCCTCCGGTCTCCACGCCGATGGCGCGGATAATCGCCAGCGAGGCATCCCGCATGAGTTGATATTCCTTGTCGGTCAACGTCTGGGCCGGGGCTACGGTGATCGAGTCCCCGGTATGCACCCCCATGGGATCGAAGTTCTCGATCGAGCAGACGATCACGACATTGTCGGCCTTGTCGCGCATCACCTCCAGCTCGTATTCCTTCCAGCCCAGTACCGACTCCTCGATGAGGATCTCGTCTATCGGGGAATAATCCAGGCCTCGCTCGGTAATCTCCTCGAATTCCTCGATGTTGAAGGCGAACCCCCCCCCCGTGCCCCCAAGCGTATAGGCAGGACGTATGCAGCAGGGCAGGCCGACGGTCTTGAGAATCTCCCTCGCTTCGGCCATGCTGTGAGCAATTCCACTGGCCGGAACCTCCAGCCCGATCGAGAGGCAGACGTTCTTGAACTCGGTGCGGTCTTCGGCGCGGTGAATCACTTCGCGTGTGGCACCGATCATCTCACAGTTGTAGGCCTTCAGAACGCCGCGATCGGCGACTTCCACGGCCGTGTTCAGCCCGGTCTGGCCACCCAAGGTGGGCAACAGGACATCGGGGCGTTCCTTCTCGATGATTTTGGTCACGGCATCTGCGGTTATCGGCTCGATATACGTCCGGTCCGCAAATTCCGGGTCGGTCATGATCGTGGCAGGGTTGGAGTTGATCAGTACAATCCGGTACCCCTCCTCGCGCAGCGCCTTGCAAGCCTGGGTGCCTGAATAGTCGAACTCGCAGCCCTGGCCGATTACGATCGGCCCGGAACCAATGAGCAAAATGGTCTCGATATCATCCCGTCGGGGCATAGATCTTCCGGACTCCTGGGGGTTTTGGCCTGCCCGACCTTCGCCGGTCGGGCTCAAATTCGCTGAACACTACCACAAGAGCCCGCAGACGGCAAGGACCCGACCGCAGCGTTTGATAAATGCCTTTCATGGCAATTCCGGCAGTAGATGCCCAGACCCCGCTGTCAAAGCGGTTGCAGACGTAGAGCCCTGCACAACAAGACATGGATCAGCCGGGACAGGCTGACGTTTGGACCCTCGACAACGAACCCAAATGCAGAGTCTTTCTTGCCCAGACGGGATCAGGGCTCCAGCTTGCGGAGATTCTCGATCATCTCCTTCCGGTGGGCCATGACCTTTTCGATCACATCCTCGGGAAGCTCATCGGCCGGGTAGAAGATCTCCACCGAAGAGGTCCCGATCTTCATCGACTCCTTGACAAAGAACGGGGGGCGTTTCCGTCTGGAGGTGTCGCCTTGGGCAGGCTCCTTCTTGAGAAACTCCGAGGCCTCGACCGAAATACCTTCGGCCGTAACGTTGAACTTCAGTCCGGTTGCTCCGCTGATAACCTCCAGGGCCTGATCGACCGTCGCCTCGGCCATGATCAGGTTCAGATTCTCCCGCTGGGCTTCGGGCAGCATCCCCAGCACGCCGGGCTGAAGGTGCAGCTTGGCTCCCGAGGCCAAGGCCAATTCCAGCAGGACATCGATCAATCTCGCCCCGCGGTACCGCAGCGACACGCGGGCCTGGAGCTGGCGGCGCATCTGTTCCTCGCGAGGAAGAATCACGATGGAATCCCCCGAGAGAAACCACGTCCAGCCGTTGCCGTGGGTCATCATATCCAGCCACTGGCGCCCTGTGCCGGGCAGGCGGAATTCCCCCCGGCCCAGGAGTTCCTCTCGCTTGACCGGCACGTGAAGGGCCAGTCGCAGGTCTTCCTCGCCGGTCGCCTCGCGAAGCTGCTCGAAGGGCGCTTCGAGGCTGCTTCCCTTCTCGAGCTTTGCCGTAAGGATACTGCTCAGCAGGGACAGTTCATCAAAGCTGGGCCTGTGGATCATCCGTTTGAGGGGCTCGGAGGGCACGATCTGAACCGCCCCCTCGCGGATACTCCAGTCCAGCGCCTGGCTGGCGGCAATCCTGTCGATGGCCTCGCGCAGACGCACATCCTTCAACTGGACATCCAGGTTCGTCTGGCTGCCGTAGGGCAGCATATCCAACGCGTCCTGGGTTACCACAAACCCTACGCCGGTCTCCTGGGAGAGTTTGCCGAAGAGGCCCTCGATGGGCATGTTAGAGGCCTGGAAATCCACCACCTCGTCAAGCTTCTTCTGCAAGGCCGCGTCGGTTGCATCCTGGCCCGGGGCGGCCGAGACCAGCCACCCCAGCATTATCATCAGGACTGCGAGTTTCCTTTGGACGGACATATCTGCACGCTCCCGGTTTGAATAGACAGGGTATCGTATCGTCGTTGCTTGAAGTTCGTTGATCATCGGCTCAGAGTCCCACAGGCACAGCCATCGTCTCGGCCATCTCTTCCCTGGGGCTCTGCCCGAAGGAGAGCATGACCGTCCCGGCCGGCGCCTGGGAGGCGGAATCACGCTGCTGGGAAGGCGGAGCCAAGGCAAAGACATCGTAGTCCAGCCCCCTCCGGGCCGACACAGCCACCTGGGAGGCTCCTTCGGTTGGGCCATCGGACCGAACCATGTGGACATGGGCTACAGGCCCCGGCGAGGCCGGTTGGACATTGCCCAGCCACATCCAGAGTCCCACCGCGACGAGGACGGCAGCGGCAGCGGCCAGGCCGGCCCGCCAGGAATGGGTCCAGAGCTTTCTCCTGGATCCCTCCAGCAGGACACGTCGCTCGAGGCCGGCGACGATCTCCATCCGCTGGAGTTGGAGATCCTCGGGGCCAAACTGCTCCAGGTCCTCCCGGGCCAGTTGCTCCAGGTGGGCTGAAAGGGCCTGCTCTTGCCTGAGTTTGCGGGCCAGTTCAGGGCTCTGATTGATCTCGTCTTGCAGTTCCCGGGCCTGATCTTCCGGAAGGTCCTCGTGGACCAGCCGAAAGATACGGTACTCGGGGTCATGGATATCGGGTTTGTTCTTCATGGCGGCTCACAGGTAATCTTTGAGCTTTTCCTTGAGTTTCTTTCTGGCGGTAAACACATGCCACTTCACTGCTTCAACACTGCAGTCCAGAATCTGGGCCACCTCTTTCTGGGGCAGCTTCTGCAGGCTGAAAAGCACCAGGGCCTGCTTCTGCATGTCGGGCAGTTCGTCGATCAAGCGGTCCAGGATCTGCTTTGTTTCCTTTCCCGAAGCCACCTCAAGTGGGCCGGGGCCCTGCGGATCGGGCAGCGCCCCCCGCATTGAAGTGTCTTCGTCGTCCGGCTGGGGCGATTCCAGGCTTGCCGCTTTCCGCAAGGACCGCCACCTGCGCTTGTTAAGCGACAGATTGTTGACGATCCGCAGAAGCCACGGACCAAAACGCTCCGGCTGTGACAGGCTCTCAAGCTTGTCATAGGCCTTGAGAAACGCATCCTGGACAATCTCCATCGCATCTTCGCGGTGATTCAGCAACCTGTAGGCGACAGCCACCGCTCGGCGCTGGTACCGTTTGACCAGTTCGTCAAAGGCTCCAAGCTGACCGCGCAGGACGTTGCGAACCAATTGGGCGTCGGGCAGGTCTTTTGGGTCGCTCGCCTTTATCGCCATCACATCAGACACCGCCTGCACCAGGAAGTTAGCACTTTCAACGGACAATCTTCCCAAAGACTACCCGGCCGGAGCGCAGCTGTCCACCGGCAGAGCCCCCAGGGGTCCCCTGCATGACCGACCCTATGGCTCGTTCCGGACGGCATATACATCGTAAGGCTATATCAGGGCAGTAGTTCTGAATATCGAAGATCTTTCGGCTCCTCCCGACCCTTTCATGGAAACCCAGAGCCAAGCCCAAAGGGAATCAGGGTGCAACCAACGCAATTGCCTTGTCTTAGGGCTCTGCGAGTCTACCATAATACCAGATACGCCTCTGTGATGCGTATCTACATCTAATACGGTCGTACCGGAATCAAAAGGAGATGCACTATGGAAAGGCAGGTTGTCAGAAAGGCTCCCCTGGTCTGGTGGGCCGGCGGATTGCTGCTGGGGCTGACCCAGTTGCTGGCCATTGCCATCAACAAACCTCTCGGGGTTTCCACGCAGTTCGTGGTGGCCGATGCGATGGTACTCCAGCACTTCGCACCCGAGTACGTTCAGGGACATCCCCTCATCGACAAGGCCAAGTACCTCGATCCGGGCTACAGCTGGTGGCTGGACATCGGGCTGATCGTGGGAGCGATGCTTGCAGCCATTCTTGTCGGGCGCTGGCGGTTCCGATTTCTCCCTGTCTGGTCCCGCGTCAATGGCCACGGATACATCCGGCGGTTCTTCTTCGGACTGGTGGGCGGTTTTCTGATCCTGCTGGGGGCGCGGTTTGCCCACGGCTGCACAAGCGGACAGTTCGCCGGCGGCTGGACCCAGTTGTCGCTCTCGACGGTCCCGTTTACGATCATGATGTTCGCAATGGGGCTTCTGACGGCCCGGCTGGTGTATCCGAAGGTCCCCGAGATTGAGAAGGAGGCATAATCATGGAAATTCTCGCACTCTCGCTGCCCTTTTCATTCGGGCCCGCCGAGACCCTCGGCCTGGCCGTCGGACTGCTCTTTGGCGTCGGGCTCTTCGTCTCGGGCCTGGCCAATCCGGACAAGATCCTCGGCACGCTTCGACTCAAGGATTTCCACGCCATGCGGGTCATTACCGTTTTTATCCTGGTCGGGATGGTGGGCATGTGGCTGCTGACCCTCGCAGGCCAGGAGCATTTCAATGTCAAACCGGCCTACCTGGTCGTCAATGCCCTCGGCGGAGCGCTGCTGGGCATCGGGTTTGGCCTGACAGGTTACTGCCCGGGCACGGGACTGGCCTGCGCAGCGGCCGGCAGGCTCGACGCCCTGGTAACGGTTCTGGGAATGTTCGGCGGTGCCCTGGTGTATATCTATCTCTATCCGCACATGGTTCCCACCATGGAAAGCTGGCTGGACTACGGCAAACAGACGCTGCCGGAAATCACCCACACCCAACCGGCCTACTGGGTACTGCCCATCGGTGGCGTCGGCGCGGTGCTGTTGCTGATCACCAAGCCACGAAAACCCCGACCTGCCGGCCGGGATGAGGTCCCCCTGGAGAAGGTCGAGGAGTAAAACCCACTGGCCGAAGGTTGTTTTGCCCTTATAATGACGCGTCCGCGGTGCGATCGCAGCACCGCGGACGCTTCTGATTGATACCCTTGAGGGAGAGAGATTCTCATGCAGGCGGTGCTTCTGGCTTTCGGCGTGACGCTTTTTGCAGGAATGGCTACCGGTGTGGGCAGCGCCATCGCCTTCTTCGCAAAGCGAACCAATTACCGATTCCTCTCGCTTGCCACGGGTTTCTCCGCCGGCGTCATGTTGTACGTCTCCTTCGGCGAGATTCTCTCGAAAGCCTCCGAGGCCCTTTCGGTCGGGGCCGATGAGAAAACGGCCAACTGGCTGACGGCGGCCTCGTTCTTCGGGGGTATCCTGCTGATCCTGATCATTGACCGGTTTATCCCCTCGGTCGAGAACCCCCACGAAGCACGCACCAAACACCAACTGGAAGAACTCTCCGAGGGTGTCTCCGCAGAGGAAATGGCCACCGAGCAGCATGTCCGACTCCACCGCATGGGGCTCTTTACCGCCCTGGCCATCGCGATTCACAACTTCCCCGAGGGCCTGGCCACCTTCCTGGCCACGTTGGACGACCCCTCGCTGGGCATCGCCATCGCCGTGGCCATCGCGCTGCACAACATCCCAGAGGGCATCAGTGTTTCCGTGCCGATCTACTACGCCACCGGCAGCCGACGCAAAGCCTTCACCTATTCCGTTCTCTCCGGCGTGGCAGAGCCGGTCGGAGCCCTGCTGGGCTACCTGTTGCTGCTGCCCTTTATCACCCCGGCCCTGATGGGCGCGCTGTTCGGAGGCGTTGCGGGAATCATGGTCTACATCTCCCTGGACGAACTGCTGCCGACCTCCCGCGCCTACGGCAAGGGCCACGACAGCCTCTACGGTCTGCTGGCCGGCATGGTGGTCATGGCCCTGAGCCTGCTTCTGATGCAGTGACGACTCAGGCCAGGCGCTCGACCTCTTCCATGGCAATGCGCGTCCAGTCAACGGGTCTGCGCGGGTCCTTCCGGCAGGTCTGGGTGTCCTTCATGATCAACTCGACGTTGCAGCCACGCGTCTTTTCCAGGATGTCCCGAATCTGGGCCCGGACCTTCTCCAAGTCCCAGCCGTCGGTGGCAAAAACCGCCGGATTCGGCTTGGCAGAGTAGATGAAATCCCCGCCGACGGC
This sequence comes from uncultured Planctomycetaceae bacterium, assembly GCA_964583095.1. Classification (GTDB taxonomy): domain Bacteria; phylum Planctomycetota; class Phycisphaerae; order SM23-33; family SM23-33; genus CAZOVB01. The sequence goes on along the minus strand of CAZOVB010000026.1, from coordinate 46,135 downwards.
CTGGGCCCCGATTTCATGATCCACCCGCGGGCTCATGGAAATCCGCCGCATCCGGGGCAGTTTGCGCATCAGCTCGATCTTCCGATGGAGCGGCTCGCAGCAGCCGTAACAGTTGAGCCCGAACCGCTCGAGCCATTGTCGATCGTAGGGCAGGCAGAACTCCTCGTGCATCGCCGGGGAGACCTCCGAGAAAATCTGCGCCGTGGCCTGGCCCCACATGTCTTCGGGACGCACGTGATCGGGGTCAAAACCCTCTGAAGGCAGCTCATCGGTGTAACCGCAGCCTCCCGAACCCACAAAATGCATCCGGTCGTTTCGGGCCAGGGCGCACTGCTGCTCATACTGATCGAGCATCCCCAGGTACCCCCGGGTCAGCTTGGCCATGACGCGGTGGACCCAGTCGGGCCTGTCCGCCAGATCCAGAAACATGTTTTCGATGCCCCGCCAGGTGATCAAGTCGTCCATCGGTGCGAACCACGGTACGTGATAGCCGCGCAATTCCACATCGAGCACGCCGTCAAAGGCCTCTTCCAGGGCCGCTTTTCGGGCCTGGCCGGCCTCATGGTCCACGGTGATCTTCGGCAAGGAGATCTTCTCGATGTCTTCCTCCGACTCCATCACAGCGTTGAAATGCTTCGATCCCCCTGCCACGCCGCTGTCATCGGCGTGTTCTTCCACCCCCCAGCCGGTGTTGTGAACGACCATGCGCAGCGGATAGGCAGGCTCAAAGGGCCTGTCGTCGCCCAGCTTGCGCCAGTGAATCAACTCCCGCAGATCGTATTCCACCTGACGGGCAAAGGCCCCTTCGCACTGGTAGGATTCGGGCGGAATGATCTCGTTGAGCATCGGCGTTTCCACGTAAGTCACCACCATGGGCCGATCCTGGTTGAGCGAATTGTGACGCTTCCACATCTCTCTCAAGGTCTGATTTCTCGCCTCGGCGGCAATTTCCGCGTACTGCTGAGCCAGGTCGCGAAGTACCTTCTTCTCGTGGGAGGTAAAGGGCATGGAGTCTCCTGCAATTCTATAAGGTATTATCTATGAATTCTTTATGGCAATCTTTTGTCCTCGGACCCATATCGCCGGCCATGGTACGTGATGCGCTGGACTTTCACAAGCCGCCGACTTGAGGATCCTTGCCGCTTTTCGCTCCGGTCAGCCCGTCTGCCTGGCCCGGGAAAAATGCCTTCACCGGGCGGCTTTTCGCTAAAGCCCCGCCCCGGACACAGACGATAGGGGTCCAAACGGCACGCACGTTATACCTGAGTAGCCACGGACGGCGAAGGGAGTTGCAGATGTGCCCGTTCCTGGACAATTCCAACGAAGCCTGTGCGGCGCACCTGACGATGAGCAACATCCTCAGCGCCTTCGCCCACTGCGCCGACCGCTTCACCGAGTGTCCTGTGTATGCGCAATTGATCCTCCAGCGGCCGATCTATGAAACCGACCGAACCACGGTCGTCCGGGCCGCTTCCTAGGTTCCAGACGCACATACGCGACTTCCTCGACACGCTGCAGGTTGAATGCGGCCTGTCGCGCAATACCCGTCTTGCCTACGCCGGCGATCTGAAGCACTTCCACGATCACCTGGACGAAGTGGCACTGGGTCGCCTGGAATCTCTTGGCCCATCGCATATCGAGGGTTTCCTGCGGTTTCTCCGCAACAGGCAGCTCAGCGACGCGAGCATCTCGCGAGCCCTGGCCTGCATCCGCATGTTCTGCAGACACCTTGTACTTCATGGCATCCTTGCCCGCGATGTATCCGAGAGCATCGAAGCACCCAAGATGCATAAACGCCTCCCCGGCGTCCTGGACAGCCAGGACGTTGACCGACTTCTCCAGGCCCCGCAGGAAGGAATCGACCGCCACGCCCTTCGTGACCGGACGATCCTGGCCATGCTCTACGCCACCGGCATGCGGGCGACGGAGATCACCACCCTCAAGGTTCGCGACGTCAATGCCAATCTCGGCGTCGTCCGGGTGATGGGCAAGGGCAGCAAGGAGCGGATCGTCCCCGTGGCGGATCGGGCGCTGCGATTGGTTCGGGAATACCTTCTGCAGGGCCGATACAAAAAAACCACTCTCTCCGAAAGCTCCGACTGGCTGTTCCTGTCGCGTTCAGGGAGGAAACTCTCGCGCGTCGACGTCTACCGCATCGTGAAAAAGTACGTCCAGCGGGCGGCCCCAAACCACCCGGCCAGCCCCCACACGCTGCGCCACTGCTTCGCGACGCAACTGCTCTCCAACGGGGCCGACCTTCGAAGCGTTCAGGAAATGCTGGGCCACGCCGACATCTCCACTACGCAGATTTACACCCACGTCGACGCCGCCCGACTCAAAAACATCCACAAGAAGTTCCACCCCCGCGCCTGAAGCTCTCCCTGCCCCCTTGCAGGCCTCAAACCGTTTTGACCAGTGCGGCCCAGTACCCTTCCGGTCGCGGCGTGGTCAGGAGCAGCTTGCCTTGGGAGCAGACAAACGTCTGGGCGGAAACCCACCGCGACTCGCGGATATCCAGCCACCGGAGGATCACCTCTCGCTGCCCCACAGCCGAGATGTCCAGGTCCACATCCCCGCCGTCGCAGAAAAAGACGCCATACTGCTGCCCCGCCCGGGCTGTGCAGAAGGCCTCGTTCCAACTGACGCGTGAAAGAAAATCGCAGGCCGGCTCGCAGTGGAAAATGTCCAGTTCATCGATGAACATCCGCATCGACCGCAGGTGCTTCTGGGCGATCTCGCCCAGACCCAGGCCCGCATCGGGCCGATGGAAACGCGTCCCGGCCAGCCCTGCAAAGATGTTCCGCCAGAAGCGTTCCTGCCCGTCGCGACCGCTGCCATACCCTCCGGTGTTGGCCCCGTAGATCTTCACGGTGTTGATCGGACGAGGATGATCCGAAGAAGCGATCTTCTCACGGAACCACAGAAGATTGTTCCAGTGTCTCTCGGGCGGGCTGTGGTTGTTCTGGCTGATGTCGCAGAAGCTGTAGAGCTCCGGGTGCTTCCAGGTCGCCTCGTGCATTGGATCGCGAATGTCGTGGGCATCCCACATCTCGGTGGTCTGGATGACATGGCCTTGCTGTTTTGCCTGGTCCTGCAGGAAACGCGACCAATAGGCTCCCCAGGCGGGCGATTCGTTGGTCTCGTTGTCCATACAGAAGAGCAGATGGTCGTGTCGCAGGGCGACCGACAGCAAGGACTTCATGTGCCCCTGCTGGTACTCCAGGAGCAGTTGGTTGTTCTCCAACTCCGGCACGGAGCGGAAGAACGGGTTCTCGCGAAAGCTGGGATGGTTTGCGTAATGCTCCTCCAGGCCGGACTCCTGGCAGGTGTAGTTCACATTCAACAGCGGATTGAACGGATTGCTCTTCCACGGCTCGCGGGCAAAATCGAACCGGTCCCACAGTTCGATCTGGACGAAAATTTCCCGCTGGGCCGTCAACTCGCAGAACCGCTCAAAGCGGATCCAGTATTCCTCGCCGGGTTTGGAAAGATCGTACAACCCGGTCTGCGCATCCTTCTCGAATGGCCAGACGTCTCCCGGGTCCCGACTGGAAAGCGTGCAGCGGACATAATTTCCCCCGCAGTCAGCCAGCAGGTCCAGCTGTTCCTGAAGGTTTTCGATCTGGAAGAGATTGTCCTCGACGCTGCCTCCCAGCAGCAGGACAGCTCTGCCGCGATACTGCCAGTACATCGGATTGTCTTTGAAGGGAACCAGCCCGCTGGGGACTTTGCCGGAAGCCGATGCTTTTCGCCGTGATTTCATGGCAGAAGTGTACATCCCTGTCGGATCGGCGGCAATGGGCCGTATCTCCCGCTGGAACTGTCCTGCAGGGCCCTTTCCTGGGAGGTTGCACACGAAGCCGTTGCAGAGATATACTCCTGATATACCTGCCCCATCTTCCAAGTCCACCACCCCGTTGGAAAGGAAATCGACGATCCGGCACTGCTACACCCACACCTCGGGCCTCTGGGGTCACTGGGGCGACGATATCCACGATCACGAGTACCTGGTGGGATATTATTATCCCCTGCTGCCCGTGGCCAGATTCCCCATGTACAACGGAGCCGACAACGCCATCGGAGGCAAGATCATCGAGCAGATCAGCGGCCTGGCCATGCCCCGATTCTACCGCCGCCACCTGCTTGAACCCCTGGGCTGCAACCACACCACGGTGCGAGGCACGTTCGGAGACGCGACCTCCACGCCGATGGATATCGCCCGCATCGGCCAGATGATCCTCAACGGCGGCGCCTACGGATCGCAGCGATTCCTGAGCGCCAAGAGCATCGAGGAGTTGTACCCTTCTTCCCTCAAGCCCATCCTCGGCTATCAGACCCGGGCAAGGTTCGGTATCGACACCATGGGGCTTTCGCGCGTTATTCAGACCGGCATGCTCTCGGCCAACGGCTACGGCTACGAAGGGGACTGGAGGTACGACTTCGGCCTGGGAGAACAGGGCCCGCAGCGGCCCGGAACGCACCTGTACGGCCTGACCAAGCATCTGGGGCTGGAAACCGCTACCGCCTTTGCCGATCGTCACGGCCTGGACATCATGACACTGCTCTTCCATCGGCTTCGTCCCCACGATCAGCTCGACAACCGGGATGGCAACATCATGATCCCCTACGCGACGGCCTGGGACGATCTGGGGCCCCTGTTGCTGGCGGCCCTGCAGGCCCCGGAGATGCCCAATCCCAACGAGTTGTTCTACGTAACGGCGGATATGCCCATGGGAAAGTTCCACGCCGAAAAGGCCCTCCGCCTGCTGGGTTGGCAGGCCGGGCACCGCTTCGAGCGTTTCTATAGCCGAAAGGTCTGATGCCGGCCTGGCGCCTTGCTTTGCAGCTCTTTGCATAGAATACCTGCGAACGTTCCTTTGTGCAGGAAGCTGCAAGCATGGCCAGAAGAGCACTGTGGAAAGGCATTATCAGTTTCAGGAATATTTCCCTGCCGGTCAAGCTCTACGCGAGAGGCGTGCAAACCAGGCATTATCCATGGATATCGCCGAAAGATCGCTGATGTGCTGCGAGAACATACCGGCCAGCCGATCGGACCGGACGCCGATCAATGGATGCGCTGGTGGCAGCGTCACAAGGAGCCCTGAAATGTCTCCTGAAAATATCACCATCGATCCGGCTGGGCCCGGGGATCTGATCTTTCTGCTGACCCACGACCGGCATGCCGATCCCATGGCCGAGAAGATCAGTCGCGGAGAGGTCCTCGTGGTGCGGATGGAAGGACAGCAGGCAGGCTGGCTGCGGTTCGGCTACTTCTGGGACTCGATCCCCTTCATGTACCTTCTGCACCTGCTCGAGCAATACCGGGGCCACGGAATCGGCACGCGCCTGGTGCGATTCTGGGAACAGGAAATGCAGCGCCTCGGCTACCGGCAGGTTCTCACCTCCACCCAGGCCAACGAGGCAGCCCAGCATTTCTACCGGAAGCTCGGATACGTCGACATCGGCCAATTTCACCTGCCCGACGACGAATCCGACGAACTGATCCTGCACAAAACCCTCACCAGCGGGAACTTGGCTGATGCGTATGCCACATTGACCGACTGATTTTCGCCCCCCGGGCTCTCGGCGTGCCGATCAGCCCGGGAGGCATCTTGGTTTCAGTTGTCAACGAGCTTCCAGGGCTCCGGCATCGCGTCGGCCTCGGGGGCTTTGCCCGGCCATGTCGTACTTGACCGGGCCGTTGGTCTGCCACTCGTACAACTCCGCGATGTCCGTACGGGCATCTTCCAGCGTTCCCTGGCAGATCCGCATGAAGTCGATCGCCCCGACGAAGAACTCTCCGTCATGGGTTTTGCCCACCAGCAGATCAGCCGGGTTATCCAGCGAAGCATCGGAGGCCAGTTCGGTCTTGGCCTGGTTTGACAGCTTGCCATCCACGTACATTCGCATGCGGCCTGCCTTGCGATCCACCTCGGCCAGCACGTGGTGCCACTTGCCGTCATTGATACCCTCGGCACCGATGACCCTGGAGGCCCTGCCGCCTGAGGCGATCTCGAATACGGCTTTGCCTGCGGCGCTGACGGCCAGACGGTACCCGGCCTTGCCGTCGAACTTGCCGATCAGTCCCCCGCCGGTGTGGCCCGGGCGGGTCCGGAAGTTCGCTTCCAAGAGCAGGTTCTGCGTGTCGATGGCCGGCGTCTTGCGCTGGGAGGCAGGGAACGTCATCACCTGATCCCGGCCGTAGATCGGGTTGCCTTTGGCGTCTCGCTGGTCCGGCTCTGGTACGCGCCAGTGTGAGTTGTAATCGGCTTTTCGCCCTTCGGTGGGAGGAATGAACCGGAAGTTCCGCCAGGTGTCCTTTTTCCTGTTCCTTTCTCTCAGCGGGATCTTGATATCCGCCCGCATGCTGGAGTCTGTGACTTGCCCAAATCGGCTGCCGTTGAAGGTAAGCGCCCCCTCGATCCAATCCTCCGAGGGCGAAGCTGCGTAATCCTCCAGGGACGCCTTGTTGAGCAAGAGGCTGTAGTACGGGATCATGTGGTACATCCCGCGATTGATATGCGCGTCGCTGAGATAGAAGTGATAATCGATGACCAGGTTCGGATCCCGCAGGTTCTTGTTGAAATGCCATTCACCTACGCAGCCATACAGACTCCAAGGGATGAAGTAGGTCCCGCCGGTATCGACCGCGGCCCCGCTTGCGCGGAAGTCCACTTTCGAGTCACTCAGCTCGTCAATCGGCCCGGAGACGCCGCGGGCAATCGGCAGCTCTCCGGGTCGGACACCCAGCGTCGGAATACGCATCGGGTAGGCAAGAACCTGCTTGCGGAACTCCTCCCAGTCGTCGGCCTTGATGTCCTTGTCCGCCCCCCGGGCCTCGCTGGCAAGCGACCCCATCACCGCCGGGCCGTGGAACACGTTTCGGGCATACCCGAGCGTCGCTACGCCTGTGACACCGGAAGAGTTGTCATCCCCGCCGCCGATCTGACTGGGCAGAGCGCCGTGGGCATGCCGCATGAACATCTCCGTGATGTGAGCGTAGTTGTTGCCCATGATGTTCTGGCGGGCACCGCTGGAGCCTCCCATGGCCTCGCCCATGTTGTAGACGGTGTTGTTCACGAAGTCATTGAGGAAGCCGAAGACCATGAAGTACGCCTGGTTCATGTTGTGATACGGGTCGCGCGGATCGGTCGTCCGGCCCCAGATGATGTTGTTGAAGCAGTACTGCTTGAACGCTCCATCCAGGTACAACGGGTAGGAAAGGTTCGTCGGGTTGGTCCCGAAGAACACTCCGCCTGGCGCGTGGCCGGGAGAGTTGCCCACGATATTGTTGTAGGCGTAGGTCGGGCCGCCCTGCCAGAGGCTCATCCCGCCGTAGTCATTGACCCCCAGGGCCGTGTCTTCCGTCTTGTTATGGTGAACCAGCACCCGCGCAAAGGGAATGTCCACCATGGGCCCGCCGGTCCCTTTGCGCCCGCCGAAAATCATAATGCCCGAGCCGAAGCTGCGGGTAACGATGTTCCCTGCCACATGGGCCGTGACCGGATAGTCCAGACGAATGGCCGGCACGGCGCTCTGGATGTTTCCCGAATGATGCATGCCCGTGTTGTACACACGGTTGCGGAGCACCTCCACGTGGTCCAGGATCCCGTAGTCTTTCCGCAAACCCGAGCCGTTGCTCATACGGATCGCACAGTCCCAGATGTTCTCGAAGGTACTGTCCGTCACGCGAACGTTGTTGATGTAGCCTCCGCCCCGGATGCTGTTCAGAGCCGCCACCACGCCGTTCTTACATACGTCCCGGAAGGTGCAGTGGTGGATCCAGATGTCCTGCGAGCCGTTGATCCGCTCCTCGTCCCGGGAGGAAATGGAGATGGCCGTATCGTGAGTAAAGGAAAAACGCAAACCCGAAATCTCGATGTGGGACACCTCATACAGGTCGATCGCTCCGGAATTTCGCGTCAGCTCCAGAACCTGGTCGTTCGGATCGGCCCCCTCGGCCGGTCGGTAGAACAGGATCCCGGTGGCCGGGTCCAAGTAGAATTCATCCTCGTGATCCAGATACTGGGGCAGATTGTCGAGTTTGAAGCGGACGTTCTTACGCAACCCACCCATAGCGCCCTGATTAAAGGTTCCGCTCTGCGAATCGTAGTACTTGACCACCTTGCCGCGTTTCTTTTCCTCCAGCCGGATCGGCTTGGGTGTGGGGGTCCCCATGGCCCAGGGATACATCGTCCAGAGATTCCCACCCACAAAGTAGTCGTCCGGATGGCCCTGGAGCTTCTCATGGAAAATCGCTGAGTAGAGCGTCTTGCCCGTCTGCGGGTCCTTGACGTCCCGTCGACCTTGCCACGCGTGCCAGTAGCTCGGAACGAAGTTGTCGTTTCCCCGCTGCCAGTTGGGACTCTGAGCGATATGCAGTGTCTCGGCAGGGCCATCAGGGACAAGGCGAAACAAGCCGATGTACGTATGGTTCTTCTCGCCCCAGCGATCACGCTCCCGCCAGAAATCGCTCAGGAAATACGAAAGCGTCTTCTTTCCGTTGGACTTCTCATGAACCAGATCCAGTGGATTGAGGTCCAAGGCCCAGACTTTTTCCGCTTCGGGCATTCTCTCGGGATAGTCAACCGTCGTTGCCCTGACCCATTTAGCCGGCAGGCGCACCGAGCCGACCAGCATCGCCTCGCCCTTGCCCCAGTCCGGATCGGAGGTCAGCAGGATCGGCCGGTCCGGTTGGCCCGACTCATCGGCTTTGAGCACACCCCGGTAGAACACTCCCCTCTTGAATACGTACGTTTTCGGTCCGGAACACTCGGCCGCTTTGTCGCCAGCATCGTAGTCCCACGGATGATGCTTCCAAGCGGAGGCCTTGGTGAGTCCGTCATTGCTGTCATCCCCGGCCTCATAATCGATGTATCGCACATCAGGCCCCGGCTGGTACTCAAACGGCTCGGGGGCCCACTTCAAGTCTCCATGTGGCTGTACCTTTGCCTGAGGCTCCTGCCAGGGGTACTGGCCCAGAGCGCAGGTCAAGCAGCAGAGAATCGTCAGGGCGGCCAAAATCGACTTCATGATAAATCCTTCGTGGTTTGAACCGGAAAACAGGATGCGTCCGATCTCAGACTGGACCGGTATTCGCTGTGAAGAGTCAACACACGATCATGCTATCCAAGACCGGGAGGGCATGTGTGCAAGATTGCGCAATTCATGTTGCCAATTTTTGCAATTCCGTCGACTGAACGAGGCCCAACCCCCACGAAAGCTGGAAGATGGAAACACCTTCCTGAACAAGTCATAGGACTCCTACTGGATGCCCCAAAGCTAAAATAGTTTTAACGCAATCTATTTCCAACGGTTGCAATGCCATCTGTCCGGGACTCACACAAGGCCTATTTCGCCTTTTACATTCTTTTCTGAAGGCGTTTACGATTTTGGATGATCTTAAAATTCCAGTTTTAGGGTTGATTATTTTTCATTCTTCCCTATCATTCTACGTTGTCGGGAGTGAGTCACGCCCCGGCGGCAATGTTCCATAGGATGTGTGACCGTGGCGGTTGAGTTGAGCATTGAAAACCAGATTGTCGCAGCCATTCGCCGTATCATCCAGGCGGTGGAACTCAACTCCCGGCGCCTTGTGGAAGAAATCGGCTTGACCGGCCCACAGTTGGCGGTTCTGCGGGAAGCAGCCCGCTCGCGTCCCATGCCGGTTGGAGCCCTTGCCAGAAGCGTGCACCTGAGTCAGCCGACGGTCACGGGCGTCTTGAATCGCCTGGAGAAACGAGGGCTGATTCAACGGATTCGCCGCAGCGACGACCGAAGAGCGGTAAATGTGAGCATCACAGAGGCCGGCCGAAAGCTTTCCGAATCGGCCCCCTCGCTGCTCCAGGATAACTTCCTCCGCAAACTGGGTCAGTTGGAATCCTGGGAACAGACAATGATCCTTTCCATCCTCCAGCGGATTGCCGGAATGATGGATGCCGAGAAGATCGACGCTTCGCCCCTGCTGCTGACCGGATCGGTCACGCAGCAGCCGGAAGAAACCAAGAAGGTTTGACCTGATTTGCCCATAGAGACGCAACAGGCGCACTGACAACCGACGAGGCCGCCCGGCCCCATAGCCGGGCTCACCCAGGGGAGCCTTACCGAAGCAGCCCGGAGAGCCGTAATGCGATTGCTGTCTCTCATGTGGCAACCGGTTGCGAGATAACAACAGCAGAAGACTGGAGTTAAATACAATGAGTCATGGAAAACAATTTGCGGACGACACCTCGGATGGACACGAGCCCGTCCGGTGGGAAGAGGATATCTCCCTGCCGGGCACAACGCTTCTACCGACAGGGAAGTTGCTCGCCTCCGACGAGCAGCGAAACTGCCTGGAAAGAGAAGTTCTCCGACAACGAACCGCCTCCAACCTCGGCGTCCGTCGCGGCCAGCGCATCTCGGGCCGACTGGACCGCCAGATCTCCCGCGCTACCGACCTGGTTCTCGATGCCGCCGAGCCCGACTTCCTCTGCAAAGCCTACAGCATGAAGATCGACGAGGGCGATCTCGTCATCGGACCCGACGTTCGCTTTCGCAGCAAGGCCTTGCTGACCGGCCTGGGCTGGTGCAGGCAGGCGGTGACCTACGTCGCCACCCTGGGCCCCGTTGTGGACCAGGCCATCCAGGATGCAATGGACCACAAGCCGGATTTCGGCCTGGTGGTGGATACCGTAGCCTCCGAAGCGGCCGAATTCCTGGTCGATGAAGTCGAACAGACCATCTCCGGTTGGCTCCTGCCCCACGAAGCCGTCAGCCTGCCCTTCAGTCCGGGCTACTGTGACTGGCCCGTGGATGAACAGGCCAAGCTCTTCCGCCTTCTGCCGGATAACCCCGTGGGTGTGTCGCTTCTGCCCACCTCCCTGATGACGCCGCGTAAATCGATTGCAGGCTTGTTGGGTATTGGTTTGACCCGACTGATCCAGGATACCTGCAATCCGTGCAAGACCTGCCCCAACAAATGCGAGCACAGGCGCCACAGGAGATTCTTCCGCGCATGAAAAATCTTCATAACGATACCGACGCTATCGCGACCCTCCAGGCCGCGAAACGCTTCCCGTACAAGCCGCTCTCGGATGAGGATCTCCAGCAGATCCACGAGGCGAGCATGGAAATCCTCGCCGACGTGGGCTTTGAAGTCCACGAACCCGAGGCATTCGAACTGTTCAGCAAGCTTGACGTCAAGGTCGATTCCCAGACCCGGACCATCCGCATGCCTGAGCATGTGGTGGAGGACCTTCTTTCGCAAGTGCCCCCGCAACTGACGCTCTATGGACGGCGCGAGGGCACCGACCTGCACCTGGGCTCAGGCAATGTCTACCTTGGCACCGGCGGAACCGCACTGAACATGCTGGACTACCCCGATCCGCAGCGCAGGGCCGCCAACCTGCAGGACCTGGTGGATGTCATTCGCATCACAGACGAAATGGACAATGTTCATTTCATGCTCCTGCCGACCTATCCCAACGAGCTGGACGTGGCCGACGTGGATGTCAACCGCTTCCTGGCCGGGATGTGTTACACCTCCAAACACGTCATGGGAGGCGTCTATACCTCCCAGGGAATCCGCGACGTGATCCGGATGGCCCAGAAGGTGGCCGGCTCGCCCGAAGCCCTGCGTGAGAGGCCTTTCCTGTCCATGATCGCCTGCGGCCTGAGCCCGCTGCGACTGGACTCCAAATACGGCGCCTACATGATGCAGATCGCCCGGGAAGGCATCCCCGTGGCTGTGCCGGTCGAACCTCTCTGCGGCGCGACATCCCCCATCACCCTGGCCGGCACGCTGGTCATCCAGAACTGCGACGCCCTGATCAGCGTGATGACCACCCAGTTGGCCCGCCGCGGTGCACCCGTGATCTACGGATGCGTCTCGACCTCCACAGACATGCGCGAAATGCGCTACCTGGGTGGACCGGTCGAAAGCGGTCTGATCAACGCCGCCACCGCTCAATTGGCCCGTCACTACAGCATCCCCTACTATGCCACGGCCGGTATCAGCGATGCCAAGGTCCTCGATAGCCAGTGCGGGTACGAGTCGGCCATCAACAACCTTTTGGTCGCCCTGGCCGGCGGGGAGTTCATCCACGACGCGGCCGGGCTGATGGAATTCGCCATGACCTTCAGCAAGGAGAAACTCGTCATCGACAACGAGATCCTGGGAATGGTCATGCGAGCCTGGCAAGGCGTGGAGGTCAACGAAAAGACCCTTGGCCTCGATGCCATCAAGACAGCCGGACCCGGGGGCAATTTTGTCTCGGCCCGGCATACCCGGCGCCACATGCGCAAGGAACACTACAACCCGCAACTCAGCGACCGCCAGACGCGGCAGAACTGGGAGGCATCGGGCAGCAGAAACACTGCCCAACGGGCCCATGAAAAGGTCCGCAGCATCCTGGAGAGCCCCGCCGCCCTGCACCTGCCCGAAAACACGGTTCGCGAACTGCTCGAGCAGTTCCCCGCGGTCGTGGCCCGACAGTTTGATCCGAAGGAAAACGATTCATGAGAATTATCGGCGAGAGAATCAACGCGACCCGAAAGCCGATCGCAGAAGCGATCGCCAACAAGAACGCGGATCATATCATCCAGGAGATTCGCGCCCAGACCGAAGCCGGCTCGCACTACATCGACCTCAACGCCGGGGCCGGCAGCGGGGATTGCGATCAGGAATGCCAGGACATGCATTGGCTGATCGACCTTGCCCTGGAGCATACCGACAAGAAGCTCTCGCTGGACTCTTCGCATTCGGAGGTCCTCAAGGACGCTCTGGACTACCTCGAAGGACGCAGACCCGCCCTGCTCAATTCCGTCAGCGGGGAACCGGAACGACTCGAGCCCCTGCTGCAGCTCGCTGCACGCCACCAAAGCGAAGTCATCGCACTGGCCATGGGCACCGCAGGGGTTCCCAAGGACGTTCAGGAACGCATGGAAGTGGCCGAAACGATTCAGGCCAAAGCGACCGAACTGGGCATCGAAGACAAACGCCTCTACTTCGACCCACTGGTCCTGCCTCTATGCAACGACGTTACCGGCGTCACCGTCGCAATGGCGACTCTGCGGGAGATCAAGACCCGCTACCCCCAGGCCAAAACCACCCTTGGAATGTCCAACGTCTCACACGGCCTTCCCAAGCGAAAGCTGGTCAACCAGGCTTTCGCCATTGCCGCCCTGGTCAACGGGCTCGACTCGGCCATTTGTGATCCGACCGACGCCGGCCTGCGCGAGGCCATCGTCCTGGGCACCATGCTGGCTGGAAAAGACCGTCACTGCCGGGGCTATACACGACGAGTACAGAAAGGTGAAATCGGATGACCACGTCACAGGAAACCACCACACAGCAGCACCGCCCGGGTGTTGTCGTGGAACCGGTCCAGCGTCTGGATGAGAAGAAACTCGACCTGCTTCACCAAGGGTCGCTGCAGGTCCTGCAGGATCCGGGAATCGTCTGCTTCAACGAAGAGGCCGTCTCTTACTTCGCCGACGCCGGTTGCGACATCCAGCGCAGCGAACGGGATGAGGCCTCCGTTGTTCGCATCCCGCCGGAAGTGGTGGAAAAGGCCCTTGGAAGCGTTCCCGGGCGCATTGTGCTCGGAGCCCGCAAGCCGGAAAACCATCTGGTCCTGGATTCGCAGGTCCCGCGGATCTATTTCGGCAGTGGCTCGGAGACCAATGTCTTCCTGGAAACCAAGCCGGCCGGCAATGGAACATTCCAACACGTCCAGGAACGCGGAAGCATCCGCCGTCTCTGCGATGCCAGTCGCCTGTGCAACTCGCTGGAAAACCTGGATTTCTACATCCGCAACGTCAACATTCAGGACTCGGACATTGACGAGAGCAACAAGGACGTCAACGTCTTCTTCGCCGCCCTGAAGTACATGACCAAGCATGTACAGGCGGGCCTGACCAACGTCGACGCACTCGATGACGTCGTCAAGCTGGGCCGGATCATCGCCGGAGGCCCCGAAGCCTTCAGCCAGGCGCCCCCCATCTCCTTTATCGCCTGCCTGGTCAAGAGCCCCCTGCAGATGGTGCAAGACACCACCGACAAGGTCATCGCCTTTGCCAAACGCAAGCTGCCCCTGGTGATCTCCTCCTCTCCCCAGGGCGGATCGACCGCTCCGGTGCAGGAAGAGGGCATGGTCCTGATGATCAATGCCGAGATCCTCGCGGGCATCACACTGACCCAGCTGGTCAACCCGGGCACACCCGTGCTTTACGGAGCCGTCCCGGTCCGGGCACGACTCGATACCCTCCACGACCTCTACGGCGCACCGGAGTTCGTACAGTACAACATCGACTGCGTGCAGCTTGCGCGTCGATACGGCGTGCCCTGCTACTCCACCGCCGGTGTCGGCGACGCAGCCGTGCCGGGCATGCAGGCCACCGTGGAGAAAACCTTCTCCCACCTGGGAGTCGCCCAGTCCGGCGCGCAGTACATCCACTATGCCTTCGGGCTCCTGGACCGGACGAACATCTTCTCGCCCGTTCAGGCCATCATCGACAATGCAAGCATCGGCCTGGTCAAGTCGATCCTTCGGCCGGCCGGCTTCGCCCAAAAAGATGCCGACGCCGCCGTGGGCGAGATCCGCAAGGTCATGAAATCCTCCACCCGCCTCTTTGCCAGGCACATTCGCAAGCAGATCCGCCGCGGCGTGGTCTCCGACCCTTACCCGCTTGCCGGCGACGGCAGCCAGGACGAGGTGCTCCAGCGTGCCTGCGACCAACTCGCCCAGGTCCGCAGCACCGAAGGAGAGCCGCTTTCGGATGAAATGATCTCCAGGATTCACAAAGAGGTCCCCGGCCTCGTTTCGCCGGATCGTTTCCAACCATAAATAAAGGTGAAAAACATGGATAAACAGCAGCTATTGGAAGAACTCCACAACAACGTCCTTCAGGGCCGCGTCGATGAAATGGACGAAGGCTTCGAAGGAGACATGGAAGGCGAGCCGGGTGTAACCGAACTGGTTCAGCAGGCCCTGGATGAAGGCATCCCGGTCGATGAGATCCTCGGTAAGGGCCTTTCGCCCGCCATGGAAGAGGTCGGCCGGAAGTACGAGAACGGCGATTATCTGATCCCCGACATGCTGGCCAGTGCCGAATGCGTCAGCGCCGCCATGGACGTCCTGGACCCGCACCTGGCCGATTCCGGCGTGGAACACAAGGGCCGAGTCATCATCGCCACCGTCGAGGGCGACCTGCACGATATCGGCAAGAATATCGTCATCACCCTGCTCAAGGGAGCAGGCTACGAGGTCCACGATATGGGCACTTCCGTCCCGGCCGATAAGATCGTCCAGGCCGCCAAGGAGCACAACGCCCAGTACATCGGCCTTTCGGCCCTGCTGACTTCCACGATGGACAAGATGCGCGACGTGATCGATGCCTTCAAGCAGGCCAACACACGCGACGAGGTCAAGATCATCGTCGGCGGCGCCCCGGTCACCGAAGAGTTCGCCAAGCAGATCGGTGCCGACGCCTATTGCCGCGACGCATTCGACGCCATCGACGAACTGGAATCCCTCAAGGCATAACGCCTGAAAACGTTTCAAAACGTGATGCGCCCCCCTGCCAGGCCAAGCCGACCGACAACCCTCGGCCCGCCGACAGGGCCTCGCGCAGCCACGCAGGAGAAGGATGCAATGGCAGCCACAGAAGTCAGTGCCTATACCCAGGCGGTTTCCAGCGGACAGTATGCCCGTGTAACCGGCCTGGACGGCAAGTACGACAATGTCAGACTCCAGTGGGAAGATCGAAGCTTCCAGGTCATGCTCGGACCTCACCTGCACAAACTGCTCCAGCAGCGCAGAAAACAGGGAGCCGGACTCAGACTCGTCGACCTGGGCTGCGGCAGCGGAGACGGCATTGAAACACTGCTGACCATCTCCAAGCCGAATCCTGCACTGGCCGAGGCAGATGCGAGATTGATCACCGAAGACGCCCTCGACCAGTATACCGGCCTGGAGATGAATCCCGCCCTGCTTGAACAGGCATCTCAGCGCTTCGCCAACCAGCCTCGAACGTCCTTCCAGCAGGCGGACCTGCGCGAGGGCCTGCCGTTTTCCCCCGATGAAAAGCCCTACGACCTGTACTCGGCCTCGTTCGGGACACTTTCGCACTTCGACGAAGAGCAAACGGTCAATCTCTTCTGCGAAATCGCCGCCCAGGCCGCTCCCGGTGCACTGCTGGTGGGCGACTGGCTGGGCCGATACTCCTACGAGTGGACCACTCTCTGGAATGAAGACATCTCCAGCGAGCACTGGATGGACTACCGGATCTCCTACATCTATCCGCCCGAGCAGCGCGACAAGGTGAAGATCGACAGCTTCGGTCTTCGTCTGGTCTCGGACCAGGAGATCCGCAGAATCCTCAAGAAGGTCAGCGAAAAGACCGGCGCCAAGCTGGAGATCAAGGAACTCTTCGATCGCAGCCTGTTCATAGGTCGTCACATGGACACCGCCGACTACAACCCGCACGCCAAGCCGCTGCGGGGTCCGGTCAACCGCCTGCACGAAACCAACTGCCGCACCGATCTGGAAAGTCTCCTCTTTGATCTTCAGCTTCCCGAAGGCTTCGAGGCCCAGAGCAGCATGCTCCAGGAAGTCGCCCGCAACTGGAACGACCTGGTCAGCTTTACCCTTCAGGGCCTGACGAACTGGGACAAGCAAACGTCCATGCCTTCCATTCCCTCCCATACACCCCCGAAGGTGGCCGGGATGATGAAGCACATGTGGCGGCTGAACGAGATGGCCGACGACATGCCCTTCGACGACCCGCGGGCCGACTGGATCGAACCACAACTGGCCTGCCATCTGCGGCAGATCGAGCTGAGTTTCCAGCAGGGCCTGGGCTGCGGGCACGGGCTGGTGGCCATCTGCGAGATTCAGAAGTAACGCAACACAGAGTACGGGGCAAAGGAACGAGCAACCAATACGATCATGCACAACGCATGAGGAGAGTTTTTCTATGAGTGGTCTGGCAATTGCCGTGGGTGACAGTTCAAGACAGAAGGTTCAGGACCTGATGGCCCCCATCAGCCACCGCGGCCCCTATCTGCAGGGCACCTACCAGCCAGACGGCCTGACGGCGGGGCAGAACTATCTCCACGCCGACTGCCCCAAGGCCTCGGCCGATGCGAGCGTCCCGGTCGCCTCCGAGGAAAACGACGCTCTGCGAATCTGCTTTGACGGACAGATCGGGAACCTCCAGGAACTCGCCTCCCAGGCAGGGTGCTCCCAGGGCCCCTTCCTCGCCGAGCGCACCATTCTTGCACTGTGGCGGGACAAGGGCCCCAGGATGCTCGAAGAGTTGACCGACGCAATTTTCGCCCTGGCCATCATCGACGGTGATGAGTTGTTCGTCGCCCGCGATGTCTTCGGCATCAAGACCCTCTTCTATGCCAAGGGGGAAAACTCTCTGCGGATCAGTTCGGAGCTCAAGAGTTTCGCCCACGACGACGCCATGGTCTATGAATTCCCCGCCGGTCACTACATGGACCGCCAGGGAAACCTGCACCGTTTTGCCGACATCCCCACCCAGGCCCCCAAGCAGACCGATGCCGACCTGGAAGAGATCGTCGCCAACGTGCGGCGGATCATCGAAAAGAGCATTCGCTCCCGCATCGATTTCTCCCGCCCCACCGCCTGCCTGCTCAGCGGAGGCATGGATTCCAGCGTCATCAGCGCGCTGACGGCCAGGCTCTACCGCCAGCAGTTCGGCCGGGATAAGAAGATCAAGACCTTTGCCATCGGTTCGAGGGAAAGCAGCGACCTTCCCGCCGCCCGCCTGGTCTCCGAGCATGTGGGCACCGACCACGAAGAGATCTTCATCGACCTTCAGGACCTGCTCGATGCCGTTGGGGAGGTCATCCGGGTCACCGAAACGTTTGATCCCTCTCTGGTGCGAAGCAGTGTCTCGAACTACCTGATTTCCAGGCACGCCGCCGACCAGGGATATGAAATCCTCATGTCCGGCGAGGGAGGCGACGAGCTTTTCTGCGGATACGCTCACCTCAAGAGCATTCCGGAAGAGGAACTCTTCTCCAAGCAGATGGACCTCCTGCGGTACCTGCACAACAACGCCTCGCTGCGGCTGGATCGGACCAACAACGCGAATTCCATTCGAGTCGTCACGCCGCTGATCTCCGGCGAACTCTTCGACTACGTCATCCAGATTCCCATGCAGTACAAGATGCGGGAAGTGGACGGCCAGAAGGTCGAGAAGTGGATCTTCCGCAAGGCCTACGAGCCGGACCTGCCCCGGGAGATCACCGAACGAATCAAACAGGAGTTCTCCCAGGGCTCGGGAGCAGCGGCCCTGCTGCCGGCCCATTTCGAACAGACCGTCAGCGACGAAGATTTTGCCGCCTACCAGAAGCAGCACCCGATCGTTCGCAGCAAGGAAGAGATGCACTACCACAAGCTCTTCCTGGAGCACTTCGGGGCCAACGGTACGGTGGAGACAGTCGGCCAGTGGAAGTTCAAATAGGAGCTATCGAGAGGCCGGGAAGCCACCCGGTCCGGCATCGGCCGTCCATTTTCGGGCAAGCCGACGCCTAACCCTCAGGCAAGAGAAGGACAATCATCCATGTGCGGTATCACCGGACGTTGGGGACAGAGCGACGAGAAATGTATTCGAGAAATGATGGCCAAAATGGTCCACAGGGGACCCGACGCCCAGGGCGTGTATGACGCCCCGCAGGGCACGCTGGGACATCGTCGCCTTTCGATCATGGACCCCGAAGGGGGCAATCAGCCCATCTACAACGAAGACCGGGCCCGGGCCATCGTTGCCAACGGTGAACTGTATAATTTCCCTTCGCTGCGAAAAGCCCTGGAGAAGAAGCACACCTTCCAGACCACCAATGACAGCGAAGCCGCCCTGCACCTCTACGAAGATATCCAGACCTCCGTGGCAGAGCAGCTCGATGGCATGTTCGCCTTCGCCATCGCCGACGGAGAAGATCTCTACCTGGCCCGCGACGCCATCGGTATCAAGCCGCTCTACATGGGTCGAAAGGACAACGACTACGTCTTCGCTTCGGAACTCAAGGCCATCGTGGGACAGGCCGACGAAATCCGCGAGTTCCCCCCCGGAACCTGGTTCCACTCCAGGCTTGGCTGGAATACCTTCTATGAAGTCCCTCGCAGCCATCCCGAGCAGATGGAAGCCGAAGAAGCCGCAAAACGCGTGCGCCGCACACTGGAAGAAGCCGTCATCAAGCGCCTCATGAGCGATGTCCCCGTCGGGGCGTTCCTCTCGGGAGGCCTGGACAGCAGCATTATCGCAGCCATGATGAGGCCCCACATCACCGAGCTTCACACCTTCACGGTCGGCTTCGAGGGCAGCGGAGACCTGCTGGCCGCCCGAAAAGTCGCCGAGCACCTCGATACCATCCATCATGAGTACGTGCTCGATCGGGACGAGATCTACGACCACCTTCCCAGGATCATTTATCACCTGGAGTCTTTCGACCAGGACCTGGTCCGAAGCGCCATCCCCTGTTACTTCACCTCGCGCCTTGCCGCCGAGCACGTAAAGGTCATCCTCACCGGTGAAGGCGCCGACGAACTCTTTGCCGGGTATACCTATTACCGCGACCTGCACGGCGAAGATGGCCTGCACGACGAGCTGCGCCGCAGCGTCAGCACGCTGCACAACATCAATCTACAGCGCGTGGACCGGCTGACCATGGCCAATGCCCTCGAAGCACGCGTGCCCTTCCTGGACACCGAGATGATCGACCTGGGCCAGACCATCCCCGTGGACCTGAAACTCAAGGAGCGAAGCGACGGCACGCTCTGCGAGAAATGGATTCTCCGCAAGGCCTGTGAAGACATCCTGCCCGATGAGATCGCCTGGCGAGACAAGAAACAGTTCGACCAGGGAAGCGGCACGGTGGAAGCCCTTTCCGAGGGGCTCGATCGGTTCATGACCGAGGCCGATGCCAAGCAATACGCCGCCAAGCACGAACAGTGGTCGCTGCGGTCTCGGGAAGAGTGCGTCTACCACAAGCTGATGACCGAAGCCTTCGACGACGTCGAGCCCGTCCTGGACAACACAGCCCGATGGGCCTCCAGGCCTTTCGAAAACGCCTGAATCGTTTCGCCCGACCCTGGGCAATACAGGGCCCGTGATTCTGACGCCTCGAATGAGTGGTGGATCTGATTTGCTGCGCTTCTCCCCCCGAGCTTTGCCGGCAAGATCCGAGTAGGTGGGCAGATGCCCGGCGGATAAGCGAATTGACGCACCGGCTCTGATGGCCTATACTCCCCGCCATGCGATGCAGTTGCCTGCACATCTGGTAAGCACGCCCGCACCGTCGGGTTTTTCTTCTTGACGGATCGCGCACATTCCGCGCGATCCGACTTCCCCTTTATTCTCTGCGCACGTTTTGTGCGCCATTGGAGCTTACACAGATGATGAACATCAGATACACGCAATCGCTTGATTCCGTATCCCACCGGATGCTCAGCGGGCTGCACGCCGGCTGGCCCAATCCCCCCTCGCCCGAGGCCCACCTGGCCTCACTGGCAGGATGCAATGCCCGAATGCTGGCCATCGATGACGAGGCCAACACCGTCGCGGGCTTCCTGACAGGCCTGACCGACGGGATCCTCATCCTGTACCTCTGGGATCTGGAAGTCCGCAGTGCCTACCAGGGCAAGGGTATCGGAACCCGGTTGGTCCATCAGCTTTGCGAAGCTGTCGGGCCCATTTACCAGGTCCAACTGCTCACGGACCGCAAGACCCAGCCTTTCTATGAGCGGCTTGGCCTGGCGACCGATGAGAACCTGCTGGTGGGAATGGCCCGGATAGACCGATCGCTCCAGAACGGTGCGGGCCGGCTTAACGCCTGATCGAAGCCACGGCGTTCACGCTGCGACCCCGGCAAGTCGCCTTTCGGCTTGCCGGGGTCCCTTCTTTGCAGAATTGCGATTCTCCGCCAAGGCCGCTGACAGATTCAGGCCTCCCCGGGGCTGTGGAATCCCACCAGACGCCCCGTCCCATCCTCGCCGGCGAGATTGGAAAATCTTGTTTTACCTTTTCACTTCCCCCGGAACCCTTGATCCTCTGCCCGGTTTGACTTATAAATAAGTCTTCGCTTTCACCCCCGTTAAGGAGTCACCGCAATGCGAGGCAGAATACTCCCGTTCCTGGCCTGTCTGATGCTTTTGCCGGCCTTTGCTGCTGCCCAAGAGTGGCCACGATTCCGCGGCCCCGACGGACTGGGAAGGGCACCAGATTGCGACCCGCCCGTAACCTGGAGCGAAACTGAGAACATCGCATGGAAGACCCCTCTGCCCGGGGCCGGGGTTTCCAGCCCCATCGTCATCGGCGACAAGATCATCCTCACCTGCTACAGCGGCGTGGACCGCTGGGACGAGAAGCAACGCTCCAGCCGCGAGAACATGATGCAGATCGTCACCTGCCTGAACACCTCCGGCAGGATCCTCTGGAGCACAGAGGTCGAGCCGGCCGAGAAAATGCCCTCCTCTCGCGTGATCCGCTGGCACGGCTATGCCAGCCACACCCCCGTCAGCGATGGCGAGAAGATCTACGCCTTCTTCGGAACCACCGGCGTCGTTGCCCTGGACATGGAAGGCAACATACTCTGGCGTTTCAAGGATGTCGGAACGGGCACGCACAGTTTCGGCACGGCGGCCTCCCCGGTGCTGGTGGACGACAAGCTCATCGTCCCGGCCGGCATGGAGTCGCGCACTCTGATCGCATTGAACAAGGATACCGGAGAGGTGATCTGGCGGCAGAAGGACGACGGGGGGCTCTGGAGCGGATTCCGCTGGGGCTTCTCGACCCCGGTGGTGGCCGAGGTCGATGGCAGGAAGCAGTTGATCATGGGCATCATGAACGCCGTGGCGGGCTTCGACGCCCAGAACGGGCAGATGATCTGGGAAGCCTACTACATGGAGAAAGGCAAAGGTCACAGCTATCCCTCCAGCAGTCCGATCGTGATGGACGGCGTTGCCTACTTCTCCATTGCCAACAGCCATCGGGCCAACGACACGCTTGCCATCAAGCTTTCGGGAGCCAAGAGCGACATCACCGAGAGCAAGGACCACCTGCTCTGGCACACCCGGCACGGCGGATACGTGGGCGGGCCGGTCTACCACAAGGGCAGGCTCTACTTCGCCCACTTCGGCAACAATTCCAACAAGCGACTCCAGGGCTTCTTTTGCCTGGACGCAAAGACGGGCAAGGTGGTCTTCGAAAAGAAGCGAAACGACATGGACAATGCGCCCTCGCTGATCTACGCGTCGGGTCTGCTGGCCGGCGGACGGATCTACATCCCGGCCGTTTCCGACGGCACGTACGTGCTCGAAGCGGGAACGCAGTACAACCTTCTGGCCCACAACAAGATCGCCGACGATGAAACGGCCTTCAGCGCCAGCCCGGTTCCCCTCGGCAACGACCGCATGCTGCTTCGAAGCGACAAATACCTCTACTGCATCGGCGAATAAAGGAGCACAAACGTGAATCATTATCGAAACGCAATCGCTGCACTTTCGCTGCTGGCATTGGCCGGGGCCGCCCTGGGCGCAGACGCCATCACCCCGGGCAAGCTGGACATCGACCCTCCCACGCTCATCGGCGGGGGATTCCAGTGGTGGATGACCGGCGACGAGAACCACAACGCCAGGCTCAAGGTCGTCTTCCGACGCAAGGGCCGGGATGCCTGGCAAAGCGCTCCAGCCCCGTCCTATCACCCCAAGAAGACCTACGGCGGGTACAACCCCTTTACGCGACACTATCCGGTCGATGCGCATTTCGCCGGAAGCATCATCGATCTGGAAGAAGCTGCGACCTACGAGGTCCAATTGACCTTGACGGACCCCGACGGCATTGGCGGCAGCGACGCTCCCGTCCAGCGGCGTTTCGAGTTCACCACCCGGACCGTCCCCCAGGCCTGTTCCCAGGGGCGAAAGGTGGAGGTCTTCCCCGACGGCAAAGGCCCCGGCCTCGCCCAGGCTATCGAGGAACTCAAGCCCGGCGATACCATTCTGCTTCATGCCGGCACGTATAACCCGCCGGCCTTCGACGCCGGGCCCACGAAGGTCTCGCAGCGAGAACCCGTGGAACTCCCCGCACCAGAGCGTGTCCTGCACGTCTACCCCGAGAACCACAAGGGGCCAAAGCTCCAGCCCAATTTCGAGTCTCTCCTGGATGCCTACACCGGCGGACATTGGGAGGCGGACTTCAACTACCAGGCCCCGCAGGATCCGATCATCCGCGACGACAAGGGCCAGATCTTCGGCGCCCAGCCCGGAGATACCATCCTGGTCCACCCGGGAACGTATGCGGGCAAACCCTTCAGTGTCTACCATCATTACACGGGGCTCTGGCCGACCGGCGCGCACTATATGTCCCGCAAAGGCACAGCCGAGAAGCCGATCGTCATCAAAGCGGCCGAGGGGGGAGAAGTCATCATCGACGGGAACGGAGCCTATCGTCTCTTCGATCTTCGAAACGCTGCGCATCACGTCCTGGATGGCCTGACGATTCGAAACGCCTATGTCGGCATCGATGCCGGCGATGGTCGAAACTCGATGGCCGGCGAGAACATTCTCGTCCAGAACTGCACATTCGAGCAGGTACATCGCGGCGTCATCGGCAAGGACGTGACGGTCTTGGCCTCGAAGGTCTCGGAAGGTGCCTTCGCCGACCGTTTCGAAGGCACGTGGACCATTGAAACGGACGGTACGGCCGAGAAACCCATCGCGTTCATCCCATTTGGCGACGGGGATGTCATACTGGACGGCAAGGGCACGTACCTGATGCTGGACACCATGAGTGCCGACCACCTGATCTTCGATTCCCTCACGTTCCAGAACGCCTATATGACCATCGAGGCCGGGGGCAGGTTCGGCCAGCTCGGGGCGACGGGCCTGACGGTCAAGCGATGCCGCTTCCGTGACATTTCCATCGGCATTTTCGGCCTCGAGGGCAGTTGCCGCAGCTTCACCATCGTGGACAACCATCTCACCGGCCGCCTCGACGGACCCAACAACGGCGGATACGGGGTCAACCTCTCCGGCGCGGGTCACAGCGTGGCTTACAACCGCGTCGAACAATTCTGGGACTGCCTCAACGTCCTGACCAGCAGCACGACCGTTCCCGGTCAGCGGGCATGGAGTATGGATTTCAACAACAACATCTGCATCGCAGCCCGGGACAACATTTTCGAGATCGACGGGATGATGTGGAACGTCCGCTTCATGCGGAACCTCACGGGCTACAGCAATTCGTTTGGTTTTTCCAGCCAGCCCACCTACGCCGGGCCGGGCTACTACCTGCGAAATATTCTCTACAGGGGCTCTGCCGGAAAGGCTCTGCGGTCCGGAGATATTCACTACTACCACAACACCGTGGTGGGGAAGGCCGGGATCATCAAAAACGCCCTGAACAACGCCTTTCTCGCCGAGGGTCTCCAGAACGGCCCGCTGGATTTCAAGGACAGACCGGTCGTGATCGCCCGCTCTGGCCGAGACCTGGCCTATTCCGCCTGGCGGATGGGCGGCCAGAAGGCCCCCCAAGGCTTCATCTTCGGCCGAACCAAGTACGACACGTTCCAGAAATACGTTTCGCAGAAGAACGTCCACGACGTCCTGGTGGACTTCAACGATTTCGCCGACATCCCCAACCCCTGGTCCAACGAGGCCTCAAGCCGCCGGCGCATCCGCAACGTGCCCCACGACATCACCGAGATGAATTTCGCTCCCAAACCCCGGAGCCCGGTAATCGACGCGGG
The DNA here is from genome assembly GCA_964583095.1 of uncultured Planctomycetaceae bacterium. Taxonomy (GTDB): domain Bacteria; phylum Planctomycetota; class Phycisphaerae; order SM23-33; family SM23-33; genus CAZOVB01. The sequence goes on along the minus strand of CAZOVB010000026.1, from coordinate 21,375 downwards.
CAAACGCATCGACGGGATCAATGACGATTTCAAGGGCAAAGCGCCCGATATCGGCGCCGTGGAACTTGGACGACCTCCTGTCCATTACGGCCCCCGGCCCCAGGAGAACTCCGACAGTGACTGAGCTGCAACTCGAGCACGGCTGGCAATTGCGGAAGCGCGAAGCCGGCGGCACGCTGTCGGCCGATGAGGCCCGAGAGCTGGCATCGACACACGATGACAACTGGCTCGACGCAGAGCAGATGCCCATGCAGGTTCACGACGTCCTGGCAAGTCTGGGCCGTCTGCCTGCCCCGGGCCGAATGGGCTCAACCGAGGCTGGTGCCTGGGTCTGCCAGAACGATTGGATCTACCGCCTGCTCCTTCCCGACATCCCCGAGGCGCAGTCGTATGATTTGCTCTGTGAGGGGCTGGACACCGTGGCCGACGTCTGGCTCAACGGTGTCCTGCTCCACGAGCACCGCAGTTGCTACCTGCCGGCAGAGATTGCCCTGGATCAGGCTTTGCAGCCTGGGCAGACGAACTGCCTCCTGCTGCATTTCCGGGCTCCGGAGCCGTGGGCACAGCAGGAACTGGCCGGCAAGCTGACAGCCTTCGAAAAGGAAATGGGCCTGAGAGGCCTGAACATGCTGCGAAAGCCCCGACAGGATTTCGGCAACTTCCTCGGGCCTCGCTTCACCCCGATCGGCCCCTACGGGCCCATCCGCCTGCGAGCCCACGATGGCAATACACTGGACCTGTTCTCGGCCTGCGTTCAGGTCGATGACCGACGGGACCTGGCCACGATCCAGATTGAGGCTTCGGGCAGGTGTTCTTCCCAGCATGAATTGCAGCTGCGTCTGTGCCTGCTGAATCCCCAGGGCGGCAAGGTCGCCTCCTTGACGGCTGAGCCCGATGCCGATCAGGACCAATGGCAGGTATGCAGACGGATCGACGTCCAGAGCCCGCAACGGTGGCACGTTCGAAATACGGGCCCGCAGGCGCTTTATCAACTCCAGGGGGAGCTGACGTGCGACGGCAAGACGACGGCCCGACAGAGCCGGCAACTGGGTTTTCGGAGTCTCGAACAGCAAGGTCCGTTCGACTTCAGCATCAACGGCAAGACCACCCGCCTCTGGGGGGTGAATATCCCTCCTCTCCAACCGGGCCACGTATGGAACCCACAAAAGGCCAACCGTCTGCTGGATCTTGTAGAACAAGCCAACTGCAACACCATCCGGATCTGGGGCCCGGGGCAACCCTATGACAACTCGCATCTGCTCGCAGAGGCGGATCGCCGGGGGCTGCTGGTATGGTTCGAGTTCCCGCACGAATTCCATCCGCACCCGGAGAACGAATCCTTTATCTCTTCATGCCTGGCCGAGGCGAAACACTATCTCAAGAGTTTCCGCCACCACGCCAGCATTCTCCTCTGGTGCGGTGGCAACGAAGCCTACCTCACACTGGATCCTGCCTTTGCTCCTGAAGACGCCCTCAAGTCCCAGATGGGCAGGCCGCTCTTCGATATCGCCTATCGAGAGCTGGTCACTCAACTGGACCCGACCCGCAGCTACGTAGCCCAGTCCCCCTCGGGTGGATCCTACGCCAACAGCCCGCTGGCGGGCGACACGCACTGCTACAACGACCTGGCCGTGGTCCCGGGCATCGGCTGGCCGATCATGGCCACCGAGCACTTCCGCTACACCGTGCCGCGCCCGTGGAGCCTGCGAAAGTGGCTGGGAGACGAGGCCTGGCCGGAAGGCTTTGTCAGCAGACTCCGGGACAACAACTCCGGCGGGCTGATTCCCGAAAGCTGGAGGGCGCTCTGCACAGGCGGCGCGCTGGGGACCTACATGTTCGGACCCCTGGGTGACTTCTACGACACCGGGGACAGGTTGGAAGGCCTGGTGGAGAAGCTCGATGCCGCAAGCATGAAGTACATCCGACGAAGCGTCGAACGCATGAGACGCGGCAGGAGCCGACAACACCCCGCCGGGCAGCGGATCTGTCGAGGCCATCTCTGGTGGAAATTCAATGACACCTGGCCCAAGCTGCGCAACGCGCTCATCGACGCCTGCGGGGAGGTCTCCGGTTCGTATTACGCCCTCAAGCGAGCGTACGAGCCCCTGCTGCTTTCCTTTGAGATAGACGAAGACGACCGCGTTCTTCTCTGGGCAGTGAATGACACCCCGCAGCGCGTGGAAGCTACTGTGCACGTCCAGCGTCTGGACGAAACAGGATCCCAGGTCCTCCAGGAGCTGGAAAGGCCTGTTCTGCTCGAGCCGGATGCTTCCGAGCCGGTGGCGGATCTTTCGATCTGGGGAAGCTTCTTCCGAAATACCCTCCTGGTTGCTAGTCTGAGCGATGAGGAAGGCGAGACCTTGACGCAAACGACGGATATGATTGCTCCGGAGATTACTACTTCGGTTGTGGATCCTGAACTGACCGCAACAGTAGATGGCGATCGGGTTACCCTTCGTGCCAAGAGCTTTGCAAGGCGAGTAACGCTGCGTGGACCACTTGAGGGTCCCCAAGCGTTCGGATGGCTCTTTGACGACAATTACTTCGATTTGCTTCCGGGCATTGAGAAGCAGGTCAGGGTTCTCTCCAGGCCCCAGGACGCGAAGGAATTCTACGTACGGGCGTCCGGGCAGAAGGATCCTCTTTGCCTTCAGTGAACAGGTAACAACTCCCATGGCGAAGCGCACGGAGAAAAGCGGCAAGCGTGTAGTCTTGGCCGACGTGGCCCGAGAAGCCAAGGTTTCGGCTACCACGGTCTCCGCCGTCCTGCATGCCTGCAAAGGAAACAATACCCGTTTCAGCGAGTCGACGGCCCGAATCGTCCGCGAAGCCGCCGAGAAACTCGGCTACCGCGCGAATCGAACCTTCCGCAATCTCAACAGAAAACGCCAGGGCACACTCGGGATCGTTCATGCTCCGGGAGCCTTCTTGTCCGGCTACACCCTCAGCGCAATGAGTTACCAGGCCTCCGATTGTGATTTCATGCTGACGCTGAGCCACATCGACGGTCAGGAGCCGATTTTCATCAAGGAACACGCAGTGGATGGTGTGGCCGTGTTCGGGCAACTGGGACAAAAGCTGCTGGAACGCATTGCCGATCTGGAAATCCCCATTCTCCACGTGAACAGCAACCGCCGAAACCAGCCCGGCACAATTACCTTCGATGAAGAAGGCGGCATGTCCGCGGCGGTGGATCACCTGACCGGAAGCGGCTGCAAGAGCCTCTGCCTGATCGAGCGAGGCCAAGGCCGGGGCCAGGAACATTACAGCCGCGATCTTCGGTGGAATGCTCTCCAGGAATCCTGCAGGAATCACGGGCTCTGCAGACCCCGAAGGCATGTTCTCAAACACCCGTGGGCGGGAGATCTGAGGCGTGAGGTCGTATCCCCCGAGCCGCTGATTGAGGAGATGCAGGCGATCCTTACCCAGAGCGACAGACCCGATGCGGTAATTCTGGACTACCGTATCCTCAGCGCCCCTCTCTACGAAGCCGCCCGACGATGCTCCCTGGCGATACCTGAGAACCTGTCCGTAATCGGCGTGAACACCTTCGACCCGGTCGACCATACGTACCCGTTCCTTTCGAGTATCACACTCGATTTCGAGGAACTGGGCCGGCAGATCATCCGCACTCTCGTGGAAATGGTCGAGGACCCGGAAGACTCCGGGTCCTCGTTGACCTTTCCGTTGAAGTTCGTCAGGCGCTGCTCGAGTTGAAACGGCTGCAATCTTTCCGGAGCTGTTCCAATTCTTCGAATCACGGCGTCGGATCGCCCTCAATCGCGCCGGCGTCACGTTTGCCCCGCCCGGGTCGTTTGCCGGTGAAGTCACCCAGGAAAGGACCGTCGTACTGCCACGCGCGTAATTCGTCGATGCTGGTACGGGAATCGGCCAACGTCCCGCGGGTTACCCGGAGGAAATCGATGGTAACGGCCAGATTCCGTCCTTCATCGGTTCCCCCGACGAAGAACCTGCTCTCGTTGCTCAGAGAGTCCCTGGGCCCCAGGGACAACTTGCCTCTTGCCGAGACCTGCCCGTCGACGAAGATCGTCATGGTCCCAGCTTTGCGGTCGGCCTGGGCGACAATATGATGCCACTGCCCGTCGGCCGCCGGTGCATTGGAGGTCAACTCATCCCGGCCGCCCTTACCAACCAGCAGGAAGCTCAGGTGTCCTTCTCCGTTAACAGTCAGGGAGTATCCAGCCTGGGCCAGCTTCTCGACGAGGACCCCCCCACTGCCCTTCTCGATCTTTGCGTGCGCTTCGATGAGCATGTTGTGGGTGTCAATGTCCGGGGTCCGGAACTGGGACGGGTCGGCCACCTCGCGAGCGGGGATCAGCGGCACGGTTACGCGCGCCGCTTTGACATGATTGTCCCACCCTCGCTGCTTTCCGTAGTGCACCACGATGACATATTCCTTGAGGCCTCCGCGGACCTTGGGCGTCATGGTGAATGTCAACGGTTGCTCAGACGCCTTGAAGCCGCGGATCTCCTCGGCCATTGCCTGCGTACCGCCCCATCCCCTGTGTCGGCGGGCACCCAGGAAAGCCTGGACAATGCTATCCTCCGGAACGCTGTGGGCCAGTTGCACCTCAATCTGGAACTTGTGGCCCGGAATAATGGCCGAGGGATGGGTGATCGTCAGCCACCCGTCAAACTCCTTCTGGGTGACGGGCTTGTCTGCCTTGGCAATCACGTCGCGGGCCCTGCCGCTTGAGGGCAACTCCGCGTAGAGATACTCCTCCCTGCCGTCGAGCTTCATCGCTCCGCGAGTCCAGTCTTCCAACGGACCCGAGACAAAGTTCTCCTGGCCGGTATTCACACCCATCAACGACCAGGTGGGCAGATGCTCATAGGTAGTGCGATCATTGTGCAGAGGCGTCATGTACCAGTGGCTGTCGATGATCTCGCGGGGGTTCTTTTGGTTCCGGTAGAATTGCCACTCTCCGACGGTCGCATACAGGCTCCAGGGGACAAAGGGCCTTACCCCGTAATCCTTGGCGGCCGAACCCTCTGCAGGGCGGAAATCGTGCTTGGCTGCCGCCTGCAGGGGATCCACCTCGGCTATTGTGCCCACATTGGTGGCATAGGCACCGAGGGCCTCGAGCGATTCGCGCATGGCCTTTACGGCATCGGCGTCTGTGGCTTCAAGGGTGGAGAGGTTTCGTTCGATCTTGTGGAAGACGTTGTTGGCATATCCCACGGTCTTGTACTCGAAATGGTCGCCGACTTCTCCAACGTCCGCGGCATTGACTTCTTTAACGCCGGGGATGGGGCCGTGGGCAAAGACATAGTCGCTGATGTTCGACCAGATGTTGCCCAGGTACAGGTTGCGACCCGGTTCGGGGGTCTGACGGCGGGAGCCGGCGCCGAACATGTAGATCGTGTTATTGAATGCGTTGTTCTGGAAGCCGTGGATTTCCTGGAAAGCAGCCGTGTTCATCAGCGGGCTGCGAAGGTCGTTTTCCTTCCCCCAGGCGATGTTGTTGAAGTGGTAATTCTTGAATGCGCCATCCATGTAATAGGCGTGGCCGAAGCGGGTTCCGACGTGCCCGATCTGGTGCTCCCGGGCATCGCGTTGTCGCAGCCATCGCCAGTGCCGATATCCGCCGGGATTCCCTGAGACATTGTTGTACACGTAGAAAGGCCCGCCCTGCCAGGTCTCGATTCCGCCCCAGTCATTGGAGTTGAGCAACGGATTGGTGACCTTGTTGTGATGCACGAGAATGCGCGACAGAGGACGGTCATCCGTGGCCTGCCCACTGGGCTTGCCCCCGAAAATGAACAATCCGGATCCCCAGACCTTGTCCAGGACGTTGCCGGCAATCTCGGCCGTCTCCGGGAAACTCAAGGTGACGGTATGCCCGTGCGAGCCGCGATGCGGATTGAAGCCACTGATGCGGATCCGATTCCGTAGAATCCGAAGACCGTTGATGCGCGTTGGCACCTCTGGTTTGGCAGCGCCGTGACCCGGGTGTTCGGAATAGCTGTTTTCTACGTCGATGGCCTCGTAATCCAGGTACTGCATGTCGTTATCGGCAATGAGAACATCTTCGCCCACTGCGTCCACCGTGTCGATATCCAAAACGACCCCTGCCGCCACGTGGGAGAAGGTGTTGTTGACCACCGCAACGTCCACGACATTTCCCTGCAATCGAACGGCCCCAATCTGGTGGTCGTCTTCATAGATGCCGAAGCCCGGCAGGCCATAGGTGAACAGGTTCGTGTAGTGAAAGGCCAGGCCGCTGATCCGGACGTGCTTTGCGTCCCTCAAATCGATCAGGACCTTGTGTCGAGCCAATTCGAAGCGGGCCTCGTTGGGATCGGAATCCATCTGCAGGTACAGAGTCCCCTTGCCGTCGAACCACCATTCACCGGATTCATCCAGGTAGTGAGGCTTGTTTTCCAGGTAGTACCGCATGCCCTTGGTGATCTCGGCATCGCGTCTTCCGTAGTGCTTCGTAAAGAAACCTTCAAAGGAAAGGGCTCTTTTCTCCGGGTCGAAATCCGTCACCGGCACCGGCACCGGCGTGCTCATGACGATGCCCCACTCGCTTCGGATGATCGCGCCTTTGTAGTAATCGGGGTCCTCGGTGAGGTGCTGGGTGTCGATTCCATACGATCCATTAGGGACCCGCTTGCCGTTTTCCCATTGCCACCATTGGCTCTTGACGTCATCCCACGTTTCGACCTGCCAGTTGGGCGTCCTGGCTATGGGCAGACGCTCGACCGAATCGCCATCGGTTCGCCAAAGGGCCCAGGGCGTGTAGTCTTCCTGGATTCTGAGCATCCAGATGTTGCTGGTATCCTTCATCCCTTCGGGTGCCTGCTCCGGCTCGACCTTCTTCCAGTCCCCCTTCACAGGTATCGAGCCCAGCAGAGCAGCTTGGCCACTGCCCCAATCCGGGTCACTGGTCAGTTGGATCGGCGTGTTCTGTTTACCCGAGACATTCCTTGCAGCCAGGGCACCCCGGTACACGACTCCACGCTTGAAGACGTACGTGTCGGCCCGGCCTTTTTGTGCCTTGCCGGTGGCGGACGGATCCCATGGATGGTGCTTCCAGGGCTTTTCGCGGCTTCCGGGATTTTCATCGCTCCCGGACGCGTAGTCGATGTAGCGTACAGTCCCGCCCGGCCGGAACTGGAAAGGCTGGGGAGCCCAGGACAGATCCCCCTTGGGCAGGACCTTTGCGTGAGGCTCCTGCCAGCTATAGGTTCCAGCCAACGCCAGGGGAACGGCCAGCAACGCAAAAGGAAAGACCAATGCCCACAGCGTCTGTCTGGTTCGGGTAGGACTCATAATACCTCTTGGATCTTTGGATAGCTTGAATGGATCGACCGACACAGCTTTCGCTGAAGCGGAATGCGAGCACGGGTTCATCTCGAACGATAGCCCGCGCAGATACCTGCATCAAGAACAGGATACCTTCTTATCTGATCCGAACTTGCCCCTGCATGCCAAATGCTTGTCCGAAATGGACACGGTGGCATGTTTCTCTGCCCTTGGATGATCCACTATGGCCACCTGGTACCCTTGAGGCCAGAAAAGCCGGGCCGATCCTCTATCAGGGACCGGCCCGGTGTTTCTTTTCCATCTTCTGCCTGGGAAGATCACTTCCTCCGCCGTCGGAGCAACCCCACCCAGCCCAGCGAAAGCAGGCACATCGTGGCAGGCTCCGGAACGACCTGCAGATCCAACGTGCCTCCCGTGGAGGCCGGACCACCCCAGATGTTTTCTGCCGAAAACAAACCCGTTATCTCCGAATCGCTCAAACCCGCAGGCAAGATCCTTCCCAGGCTCACGGTCATATCCCCGGAAATTGATACCGTGTCCGAGGACCAGCCCAGAATATACCCAGTCATCTCAGGAGTCATCGTCGAGGTAATGCCCAGATCCTTCAACGCCTCGGCAAGGGCCTCCAACTGCGTCCAGTCAACATTCTCCGGAAGGTACTTGACCAAGCTTTCCTTCGCGATCTCCAACTGGAAGGCCTTGACCGTTGCACCGTCGGCTGCGATCATCACCTCTCCCGTCATGTAGTCATACAGAACGTCCGGGTTCTCACCCAGACCCGCTGTGGCAGCACCGGTATAGTGCTGAAACACCGTGGCAATGTCCGCATTGTCCACGTCGCCATCGTAGTTGTAGTCGCCTGCACCCCACTCCATGTCCGTGCCGGTACTGCCCGTGAAGTTACTGAACGTCCTGGCGATATCCGCATTGTCAACATCGCCGTCTACATTGGAATCCCCCGCCCAGGTGTAGCCGGCCCGAACGATCCCGCCACTCTCGTACCAGCCAATACGACGCGCGCCCGTGTTGAAGTCCTCCACAATCTCACCAAAAGCGTCCTGCAAGATCGCCCCGCCAATGCTCGTCAGCTTCCCCGTGTAGATCCAGTCTCTGACTGTTTGCCCGTCGGTAGTCGTAGTCAAACGGTTCTTCTTGAGGTCCAGCCGGCCGCTTGCGATGCTCAACTGCCCGAAATCATAGACCTCGCCCTCGGTCTGGCAGAGGACCTTGCCGGCACCGATCATCAGGTCGTTGCCTTCGCCCAGGGCGCCCGAGTGGTACAACTGCGTTGTTTGATTATCGGCTTGGTACAGGGCTACAGGTCCTACGAGCAAACCACGGTTGTCCGAGTAGATGTTGACCCCATATGGGCCACCAGGTTTGCCTGAGACCGTCAGGGCCGAAGCCTTGATCGTGCCGTGGAACTCGGTAGTGCCCTTTGCCACCGTAACGACGAGTTCCTCAGGCGTACGGATGCTTCCTGCAACCAGGTTGCAGCGAATCTGGTCGCCGGCTATGGTCTGCAGGATCAAGCCACCGCTGGTAACTGTCAGTGTGTGTTCACCGATGGTTGAATCCGAGTCAATCGTATCAAATACGATGCCGGCCAGGATCGTACGATCAGCGGTCAATTCGGCACGGCCTCCCCAGTCTACGATGCTGGCGATCTCGCCTGTCTGGTCCGCGCTGCCATCGAAATGCACATCAATCGTTGCCTTCTTGAAACCAACTTCCCCATTGCCATCGATCGTAGTGTCGTACGTCAAGAAACGATCGAGAATACCATCGACCATATAGGGGGCGACCATCTTGCCGTTTATCAGGGCAGGTTTAGTCGGGCCACTGACGACCACCCGGTGGATGGCCCCCAAGTTGTCCCCATGCACCCCAACGTCCGGGTCATCCAGGAAATGGCCGTTGACGAAGAGGACTCCCTGATCGAGTCTTTCGAGGGACTCTATGTGAAGATTGGTCTGGTGCTCCGGCTCGTAGTAAGGCCAGATACTCCGTTCCTCATTGTTGTAGACCTGGAGCAAGGAGATTCCACCATATCGAAGAGTCCCTACCTGTTCGGTCACCACAGCCTGCGGACCCGTAAGCCCGCGAGGGGCTTCGGTCAAATCAAAGAAGGACAAGCCCGCGTCCATAAGAACAGTTTGACTGTCTCCCCAGCGGTCGGCGTTTGCGGCATCAGGCAACCCGAAAACAGGCTTGCTGTTATCCAGACGAATACCAACCCCGTCACCGCCACCAGAGTAATTCAACAGGATCCTTTCCTCGACGCCTTGAAGAGTCCCGCTTGGGCCCGCAGCCACCAGCCTGCCCATCTCAACAAGAATCTGCGGAGCGTGGCCATTGGGCACAAGCTGCCCATACATCTCCACATCGGCCTGGACCCGGAGCGCGTAGCCCGGCTCATCGAAGGTGATATCGTTAACATGGACCTGCTCCTCCACCGTCACGACCCCAGTACCCGATGCACCGAATACGGCGCTGTCGGGAAGACCTTGGTCCTCGGGGATTGTCTCTCTCCAACTCATGCCGCTCCAATTCTCATCCACGTGGTTCCACAGACCCGTGCCCTCGCCATCATCCCAGATTTTAGTGTTCTGGCCGAAACCCGGGCCGTTCAAGGCCACAAGCAGCAAGAGAATACTGACAGCTCGCTTCGCAAATTGCATTCTATGATCTCCTTTCATGCGTATTCCTACCGCGACGCTTCAACTGTTGTCCTCCAATGGATTGATTTGCCGTATCCTTCCCGCGCCGACCAGAGCTGCAGCATCCTTGCCCTCGTCTCAGAAGAACTTCTTTTGCGGGATACAAATGCGTTGTTGTCATTCATTCCTTGGGAACACTGAACAACAGCCGGGCCGATCCTCTATCAGGGACCGGCCCGGTGTTTCTTTTCCATCTTCTGCCTGGGAAGATCACTTCCTCCGCCGTCGGAGCAACCCCACCCAGCCCAGCGAAAGCAGGCACATCGTGGCAGGCTCCGGAACGACCTGCAGATCCAACGTGCCTCCTGTCGAACCCGTGCCGCCCCAGGTGTTCTCGACGGAGAATAGATCGTTGAGTTCCGTCTCACTCAAGCCAACGGGAAGGATCCTCCCAACACTGACCACTGCATCTCCAGAAAGCGGAAGGCTGTCCGAAGACCACCCCAGAACCAGGTCTGTAATCTCCGGGTTTGTCACGGGAGTCAGCCCCAGGTCTATCAAGGCTTCCTGAATCGCCTCCAACTGCGTCCAGTCAACATTCTCCGGAAGGTACTTGGCCAAGCTTTCCTTCGCGATCTCCAACTGGAAGGCCTTGACCGTTGCACCGTCGGATGCGATCTTCACCTCTCCCGTCATGTAGTCATACAGAACGTCCGGGTTCTCGCCCAGACCCGCTGTGGCAGCACCGGTATAGTGCTGAAACACCGTGGCAATGTCCGCATTGTCCACGTCACCATCGTAGTTGTAATCACCAAAGCCCCACTCCATGTCCGTGCCCGTACTGCCCGTGAAGTTACTGAACGTCTTGGCGATGTCCGCATTGTCCACGTCACCGTCAACGTTGGAGTCACCCGCCCAAGTGTACCCGGCACGAACGATTCCGCCGTTCTCGACCCAGCCGATGCGACGCGTGCCCGTGTTGAAGTCTCCCAGGTCCTCTGTCGACGGGATGGTCGGGCTGGCGACGGCATGACCGACGCTCGTGATCTTCCCCGAGCAGATCCAATCCTTGACCGCTTGACCGTCCAGGGTCGTTTCGAATCGGGCACTACCCACGTCGATCTTGCCGGTCCCGATGCTTACGTTGCCGAACCGGTACACCTCGCCGGGCACTTTCAGATATAGCGTCCCGGCCCCGATCGTTATGTCGTTACCGATTCCAAGGGCATTGGCGTGGAAGAGGCGAGTGCGATCTCGATTACATTGAAAAAGGCCGATGGGACCTGTCAGTTCCTGATTGTCTCCGTAGAGATTCAGATTCACGTTCGAATTGACCCCAGGCTTTCCGGCCACGGTCATGCCCGGCGCCTTGATGCTGCCAAAGATGCTGGAGGTCACGTTGGCATGAAGGAACAGCTCTCTGGGCGTCGTTTCCGTGCCGCTTACGATGTTGCTTTCGACCACCAGGCCATCTGTGCCAAAGCCGCTTACATTTCCCAGGATCACTCCTCCACTGGTCACCCGCAGATCGTAATCGGGGCCGTAGATCGGATCCTGAACCCGGATGGCCAGGACGGTCGTATCCTTGACAAGAGTGTTGACCGGTTTTGGATTGATGATACTGATCGAGTCCTGGGTGTACACGACCTCGTTCTCCTGATTGCCATCAGGGAGGAACCACTTAGAGCCTATAAACGTCTTGAAACCGATTTCACCGACCGCGTCGGAGCTGCTGTCATAGGTCAGGAATTGCCTTCCTGTGGGGTCGACCATATAGGGCTCCACGATCTTGCCCTCGATCAGTTGTGGCTTGTCGCCGGCGACCACCACACGGTGCAACTCGCCCAGGCTGTTGTAGTGGTGAGAACTTTCGACCACCGAGAAGCCGTGACCGGCAATCAAAAGGACGCCCTGTCCGGAACTGCGATCTATTCCGGCAATTTCCAGCGTCGTCTGGTTTTCCGGATAGTAATACAATCCGTTGACAGGCTCATCTTCGGCGGGTTCGGCCTTGTACAAGGCGATGGCGCCGAGGCCTCCGACCTGAACCGTTCCGGCCTGCTCATAGACAGCCTCATCCCCCACACGGGGAGACTCGGTCAGCTTCAGCAGGATCTCTGACACGCGAAAATCCAACGGCATCGTGTCCGAGATTCGGTTGTTGTTTACGCCTTGGCTGTTGTCCAGCCGTATTCGGGCAAAACCAAGGTCTTGCGATGTATTCATTCCGACAAACGAGGATCCGCTTCCCAAGGCTCCCTGGGGGCCTTGGAGCAGAAGCATGCCTTGCTGGAGGAACAGATCGGGGCTGTTGGCCCCGGGGATCATCCGGCCCTTGAGAGTCAGGTCTTCCTGAACCCGCAACGAATAGCCTGGCGCTTCGAACCGGACGTCACCGGCGATAATCGGCGCCGAGACAATAACGTCTCCTACCTCGACAGGCCCGAAGACAGCATTGTCGGGATTCACTGAATCATTGATCCAAAGTCCTGTGGACCAATTGCTGTCGACCTCGTTCCACAGATCCGTCTGGCTCCCATCCGTCCAGGTAACATCCGTCTGGGCCCCCGCTGCTCCACCGATCAAGAGCACGATCGCAAGCGTCAACGTCAACTTTGCGTTTACAGCCATCTGGGTCTCCTTTACTGCCTGAAGCCGAGCTCGGCCCCTCTGTGGCAACGGCGTCCTCCATTGCCAGGGCATTAGTACTGCCGACACGGCCCAAGTCCCTGATGGGCGCATTTCAAGAAATCTATCCGCCTTTTGGAGGTTTCCCACAAGAACAACACCCCGCGGCCGGTGGAACTGCACGGGCCACGGGGTGTGAGTAGTTCAAAACAGCCAGAAGATCCTATCTCTTGACCCTCGCGTTGCCTTGCCAGATGCTCCAGATCTGGTCTTCATCGGCCGGCTGGGCGTAATCGGTCAACAGCGTGGTGACCAAGGCGCCACTGGCCCAGCCGAACTGGATCCACTTCTCCGGGTCCCAGCCGCGCAGGATGGCATAGAGCATGCCGCCGACGAACCCGTCGCCACCGCCGATCCGGTCCAGGACGGTGATCTCCCGCGGCTCGACGATGTGCCAGTCGTCCCCGACGCTCATGATCGCTCCCCAGAGATGACAGTTCGTGCTTACCACCTCGCGAAGCGTAGTGGCGTACACCGAAGCGTTGGGATAGGTCTTCTTGACCTCGTTGATCATGCCCTTGAAGGCATCGATCTTGGCCGCCAGTCCCTGGCCCCCTGCCTCGGGGCCCTGGATGCCCAGGCAGAGCTGAAAATCCTCCTCGTTGCCGACGAGTACATCCGAGATGCTCGCGATTTCCGTGAAGATATCCCGCAGCTCTTTCTCCCGATTCTTCCAGAAGGAAGCCCGGTAGTTCAGATCAAAGCTGATGCGCGTGCCGTATTTCTTGGCTGCGCGGGCGATCTCCAGACAGAACTGCCCGGTCTCGGGTGAAAGCGCGCCCACCAGCCCGGACATGTGCACTACCTGCACGCCCTCGGAGCCGAAAATGCGGTCCAGGTCGAAATCCTTCGCACTGAGCGTCCGGCCTACTTCGCCGGCCCGGTCGTTCTGAACCCGGGGCCCGCGCGAGCCGTAGCCACTGTCGGCCAGGTTGAACTGGTGTCGATATCCCCAGGGGCCTCCCTGGTCTACCTCGGCGGCCTCGACATCCATCCGTCGGCCCGACAGGTCGTCGCGGATGAATCTGGCCACGGGGCTGTCCTTGACCAGCGCGGTGAGGACCTTCACGCCCAGACCCATGTAGGACGAGACGCTGGCGACATTGGACTCAGCCGAGGTGGCCTGCATCCAGAAATTCCGGCTGCAATGGAAGGGCTGGCCCCCTTGGGGGGTCAATCGAGTGCCCATGCTGGTGGGTACCAGCATCGCGTATTTGCAGTCCTTCTTAAATTCGATACTCACGTATGGTTCCTTTCCGTTTGTATGGCGATTGCGTTTGAACCAGGGGAGGACCGAGCGTTTCCGATCCCTCCAGCCTGTGTCTGTCTTATCAGAATCACGGGCCCCTGGCAATATTCGCCCGGAAGTCATGGAAAGGCCTGGCCGGGGGAGAAATCTGCCCGGGGAGGAAGGCTTTTTCCTCTTGCACCGGAGCCCGTGTGAGCCGATACAGATCAAATAACAAGCCACCGTTGGCTGCAATGCATCCAGACGCACGAGGAAGCCGGCATGACAGAAGCAATGGAAAGCCTGATCGTCTCGCAGAAGAAGGAGTGGGCCGAGATTCTCACCAGCTTCGAGACGCGCAACCGGTACGTTGTCAGCGATCCCGAAGGCAACGAGCTCATGTACGCCGCGGAAGTGCACACCGGCTTTCTCAGCCGGAATTTCCTCCAGACAATCCGCCCCTGGACCATTCAGGTCCTGGACCTGCAAGGGCAGATGCAGCTTTCGGTGCAGAAGCCCTTCAAGTTCTACTTCCACCGTGTCTCGGTCAGCGATGAGCAGGGCAGGCAGTTGGGCGTCATCCAGAGAAGGTTCAGTTGGCTGCGCCGAATCTACAGCGTTCAGGACTGCCACGGGCAGGAAATGTTCCAACTCTTTGGACCGATCCTCCACCCCTGGACCTTCCGTGTTCTCCAGGATGGCCAGGAGGTCGGCAAGATTACCAAGAAGTGGTCCGGGCTGCTCAAAGAAAGCTTCACCGACGCCGACACCTTCGGAATCACCTACCAGGCGGATCTTTCAGCGGAGCACAAGGATCTGCTTCTGGGGGCGGTTTTCCTGATCGACTTCGTTCACTTCGAGAAAAGCAGCAACCAATAATGACGACGCCTCAAGACCAACGACGTATCCTCAAATCCGATTTCTCCGGGGCGGACTTCGTCTCGGATCAGCAGAAGGGAATTCCGGTCCCCCCGCCGGTCAAGCCTTCGGGGCAGGACGCGGAGCTTATCGAGCTTCCCGAGCCGGATGCCTCCTTGGCCGTCAAGCCCGATCTGTTCACCTGCCTCCGGGACCGCCGCAGCCGACGAAAATACAGCCAGGAGCCCCTAAGCCTTCAACAGCTCTCAGTGCTGCTATGGGCGACCCAGGGCATCAAGCGGATCCTCGGTGACGGCCAGGTGGTGTTCAAGACCGTTCCCTCGGCCGGAGCTCGACATCCCTTCGAGACCTACCTCGTTGTCTCCAACGTCCAGGACCTGGAAACCGGTATCTACCGCTATCTTGGCGACGGGCACCAACTGGAGCGAATCGAGCCCCTGGAGGAACCGTCGCCCCCCCTGCGGGAGGCCGGCCTGGGCCAGGACTGTCTGGCCGCTGCAGCGGTTACCTTCTGCTTAGCTGCCCTGCCCTATCGAACGGAATGGCGATACCACACCCTCGCCTGCAAACCGATCCTCCTGGACGCCGGACACATCTGCCAGAACCTGTATCTGGCCTGTGAAGCGATGAACCTGGGCACCGTGGCCGTGGCCGCGTACGACCAGGATAAAATCGACACCCTGCTCGGCCTCGATGGACGCGACGAATTCGCAGTCTACATCGCGCCGGTGGGAAGGCTATAGCCCGGGGGGAGTTGCGTCAGCTTCTTCGCCGGGTTCTCCTCAGCCGGCGCTTCCCTACCAGAGCAGTGCGCCTTCTGCGAAGGTGGTCGACGTTGAGCGTGTGCGTCGCCTTGCCCGAGAGATTCACCGCACGCATCATCGTGAAGAACTCCCGGCCGTGCGGTCGGACCTTCCCGTAGCGCCAGTAGACCACAAGGTGCGCCAGCTCATGCACAAGCGTCTCGACCAGCTCCTCCGGATGCTCCATGAGCAGCCGGGGGTTGAGTTCGACGCAGCCATCCTCAAGGCGAGCCTGGCCCAGGGCCGTGCGCATCCGAGGGTTGTAGCCAATGGTCGCCCTGTCGGCCAGGTCCGTGCAGTCCCAGAACACTCCGCACCTGTGAGCGATGGCGTGGAGTACCTTGCCGCTGGGCAGCGGACCCGATGGCTGCCACAGGTCCGAGGTGTCGAACTCTCTGCGAACTTTCATCCATCGATCTCCCGTGCATCGCAGCTCAATCTTCGGCCTGAAGGAAGACTATCACAAACGCGAAGGGATTCAATGGGCGCCGGCTGACAAGTTACTGCTTATCATGTCCGTGCCGAAGTCAGAGCGTCTCGGACCGTCCCGACAAACGGGGTTCGGTCAGCTTGCGGATCAGCGTTTCATTGCCGAAAGCACCGTGTTCTGCTAGGCTTCGGCCCTTCTGCTGAGACGCAAACGCCATGAATCACCTAGAGAGACAACTCCAAGGAGAACAAGCAACCAGGCCGCCTGTGGCCTGGCTCACCGGGCAGGCAAGCCGGCGGGCGACCTTGTTGTCACTGGGCATCCTGGCTGTTGCCTACCTGTGCGGAGTTCACGCGACCTGGTGGCCCACCCCGGACAGCGCGCTGTACCTGGGAATCGGGGAGAACCTCCTTCAAGGCAATGGATATATTTTCAACGGCAGGCCTTCCAACGTCGCCAGCCCCGGTCTTCCCGTCCTCCTGGCCGGGCTGATGAAGGTCTTCGGACGCAACTTCTACCTGCTGAATCTGGTGATGACCTGCATCGGTTTCACGGCGGTTGTGCTGATCTGGCGATGTGTCAGTCGTCTCTCTGACCCGGTGACGGGTCTGCTCACTGCACTGATGACCGCCTGCAGCTATCGATTCTTCCAATCAGGCCACGAAATTCTCACCGACATGCCATTTGTCGCGGGCTTCTGGCTGACGTTCTACTGCCTGCTTCGCTTCGGAACGGGCCATTGGCTTTGGCTGGTAGGTGCGGCGATGGCCGCCATGACAAGCTGCGCCGTCCGCGTTCCCGGCGTGCTGGCCATGGGGAGCCTTGCCGTCGCGATCGCCCTTGGGCCGGAATTATCCCCCTCGACGGCCAAACGGCTCCTGGCCGCGGGGATCCTTCTGCTCGTGGCCGGGGGCGGTTGGCTCGGCTACCAAAAACTGATGCGAGCGGTGGCACCGGAGCAACCTACCGGGTACGTCCAGCACGCTCAGGCGGCGGGCGGAGATGTGGGCTTGGGCAAGAACCTGGCCGGAGGGGCCTACAACTTCACCGAGGTCGTGGCAGAGTCTCTTTCCGCCCAGGAGTTCATGCCTCTGGGCGCTGCGGCGGTCGGGCTCTTCCTGGCCTCCGGTCTGCTGCGAATCGCCCGGCGCAGGCTCGTTCTCGTCACGTCCCTGGTCTATGTTCTTGCCCTGACCCTTGCAACGGGGGCCTGGGCTGTTCGAGTCCGCTACCTCCTGCCGGTTCTGGGATTGCTCTTCTACGGCATCCTGGACGGGCTGTGCATGCTCGTCTGGTGGATCCGACGCAGGAAGGTCTTGCCCTGGCAGAAGCCTGTGACAGTCGCGGCGGTGGCCATGACCGCCATTGTCCTGACGTGCAACGCCCCCAAGAACCTTCGCTGGAGCCTGTACTATACATGGCTGAGCTTCCGGGGAGACTACTACGCCAGGATCGAAGACGGCAACCACAGCTATCTGCCCGAACTTCGCCGTCGCCTGCCGGATATCATTCCCCCCGGCCAGGCAGCCAGGCTTACCGGACACAACCCCAGCATCCTGCACTATATCAGCGGGCGCACGATCCTGCCGCTGATAGACCAAACCCACAGCCCTGCTCCTTCTGCAGACCAGATCATCGAAGCATGGGAGCAGGCGCCGCAACAGATCCTGATCCACAGCGCCGATGAAGGTTCCCAGGCCTACCAGAAAACCATGACCGAAGAGCTCTCCCAGAGGGTGGAGGGCCAACGCCTCGAGCCCATCTACCAGGGAGACATCTACCGGATCTACCGGCGGACCGGGCCGTCGTCTTCGGAGTCGGAGACTTCCCCGGCTTCTTCGGATTCGGACTCGATGCCCGGACGAGATCCCTGATCCAACTCCCCGCTGCGTTCCAGTTCTTCCAGACGCTGCTGAAGCAAGGCCAACCGCTGCACGATCCGACGATTCTCGTCGGCCCGCTTGCTCAGGACAATCGAATACTGGAGCAGAATGCTGGTGAGAATCAGGAAGATCACCAGCATCATGATCGTGTAATACTCGACGCCGATGCCCGAGGAGATCCAGAAAAGCAGTTGGGGCACAGCCGCGAAGATCACCAGCGAGGTCGAAATGAACAGCCAGAGCATCGCGTAGGACTCCCGCAGCAGGCGGCGGCGGATGAGCTCCACTGTCCCCCCCGCTCCCAGCAAAGCCACCAGAACCAGCAGGATCCTCTGGGGGCTGGTGAAATCCAGAGCATTGGCCAAGCCGATCGATGCGATCATCATTGTGCAGCCTCCGCCTCTGTCTTATCCTTGGCGTCCTCCACGTCGTCAAATCGGGATTCCAGTACGTCGATCAACACAGCCAGGATGATTCGCAGCGTGTGCACGAAGCCGGTGATTCTGCCCGCGGCACTGCGCCCCCCGGTGCGAACGCGCATTTTCACCGGTACTTCCGCGATGTCCATCCCGTGGCGCGAGAGTTCCACCAACGCCTCTACGGTGTCGCCCAGCCAGGCCTGCGGGTAATGCCGGCTGAAGAACAGGATGGCCCTTCTGCCCGCCGCGCGAAATCCACTGGTCGGGTCGGTAAGCCTGCGTCGCGTCAAGAGACTCACCAGGCGGGAAAGCAGCCGACTGCCCAGGAAACGCTCGAAGCTGAAGCGATACTTGATCCCGCCCAGGATCCGCGAGCCGACGACCAGGTCGGCCTGGCCGGCCAGAATCGGCTCCAGTAGCTGAGGAACCTGGTTGGCGCGGTGCTGCCCGTCGGCGTCGAACTGCACGGCCAGATCGTAGTCGTTCTCGACGGCGTAGAGGTAGCCGGCCTGCATGGCCCCCCCCACGCCCAGATTGCAGGCCAGGTCCAGCACGGCCGCCCCGCTCTGGCGAGCCAGCTTCGGCGTTGCGTCGGTCGAACCGTCATTGACAACCACCACGTCGGCCTGAGGCAGTTCGCGGCTGAGTTGCCCAAGCGTCTTGACAATGCTGTCGGCCTCGTTGTGTGCCGGCATGATCACCAGCAGACGCCGGGCGCTGTCGCAGAACATTGGCTTGCTTGCGTTTTCCATGCAGGCCATTATTGAATCCCCCCCGAGAAAATCAACCAACGTCCACTGGTTCGCCCTCTCTTGACGAGCGTCATTGGGCGTTACAGGACTCGAACCTGTGGCCTCCTCCTTGTAAGGGAGGCGCTCTAGCCAACTGAGCTAAACGCCCGGCAAAGCACTGATTCTATCGCCGTTGGGCTCCCCTGCCAAGAGGCTTCGGCCTGTAATTTGCGTATGGGCACTGCAGGCTTTGGGCTAACTACCCGTAGACCGGTACCGAAGGACCCCGAACCGCCAGATAAAAAGAGAAACCAGCAGCACCAGGAGCCCCGCGGAGGGGGCAAGATATTGAAAAAGCCGCCCACTGCCGGTGACGGGATCCTCCCTGCCCAGCACTGCCAGGGCAGGGTAGTACGTTACGCAGGCCAGGGGCACAACGAACGTGAAGAACTTCCGGAACCACGAGCGGTAAATGCTCAGCGGGTACTGGGCTGTCTCGATCCCGCCATAGGTGATCGTGTTCCAGGCTTCGAGGCCCTCGATGGTCCAGAACGCGCTGGTCGCCTGAAACACCAGGATGCCATAAAACAGGCATGTGCCCCCCAGAATGGCCCATGCGACCAATGCGGTATGACCCAGGGACCAGTCGATTTCCAGCGACCAGATCGCCCAGACAAGCACTCCCAGCCCCTGGGCCAGGCGACCGATGCGTGTCATCAGGAACCGCTGACAGGCCACCTGAAGCGCTGCGCTGCGGGGCCTGAGGAGCATGCGGTCGAAGCCTCCGCTTCGAACCTGCCGATGGAACGTGTCAAACCCCCTGCCGAAACCTTCTGCAAGGGCAAAAGAAACATTGACCAGGCTGTAGCAAAGGGCCACCTCCGGCAGGGACCAGCCCTTGAGATTTCCAAAACGCTCAAACAGCGCCCAGATGCCCACAACCTCCACGGCGGTAATCACCAGGTGGCCCAGCGTCATCATCAAAAACGACGCGCGGTACTGCATCTGAGAAGGCCCGGGACTGGAGCGAGGAGATGATGGGCGTGGTCTGGGAGCAGGGCTCGCTGGTGCTGCTGCATCGGTTGGGTCCGTACCTGCGTCGGCACGGCGACGGGCCCAAGCATGAAGCCCTGGCGTCGTTGCGAGACTATGTGGGCAAGCGAGTCGAGATGACGGACTATCCGGCGTTCCGGCAGCTGGGCTACGACTGCGGGTCTGGACCGACCGAGTCGCAATGCGGGCGCCTGACCGAGCGGTTGAAGGGGCCAGGCATGCGATGGGACAGCGACAACGCCGAGGCCCTGATGGCCTTGGCGAGCCTCTACCACAGCGGCTTGTGGCGGACCTATTGGAAGACCGAAAGAACCGCCGCATAAAAGTGCCAGGATTTGTGCTCGCACACGCCTGGCGCGGGCCTGACGAACCGAAAGAATGAGATTGACGATGACGGAATCGAGCGGGACAATACGATCAGCCGGTGAAACGGAAGCGGGCTCTGCTGGGAAGCAACCCGCCAGGGATAGCCGGCCGAGACTTCGACCGCAGGTCGATGCGGGAATCCGGTTGCCTTCGGGCCGCTGGATTCCCGGCCCACTTGCCGCCTGCGGGAGAAGCTTCCCCATGCCTCAGAAAATCCACCCTTGGAACACGAAAAACCGTCCGACGGTCGGACGGATCAGTATCTTAGCCGAACTGGGCTCGCGCCCAATTCAGGCTGAACCAGTACAGGACTAACCGTCATGCTTTCTCGCTGGACCGCTATCTGTCTTGTCTCGATTGGCCTGTCGCTGTCCCTGGCCGGGACGGGCTGTTCTTCGCTTCCCTTTGAGGATGATTTCGAGTCGGGTTCCATCGATCCGGTAGACCCGCGCGAGTACCCCGACAACCTGCCGCTGAACATATGGTACGAGTCGTGGTGGAATCAGCCGGCCTGGAACGACCCGATCCGGGTGATCTCCGAAGCCGAAGGCCCCGTGCGGGCCGGCGAGTATGCCCTTAAGGCCACGATGGTCCGCGTGGGCAATGCGAAGAGTCGCTCGGAGACGGGCGTGAACATCCCTTACGATGGCGACCCGGAGCGGTGGTACGGATTCAGTACGTACGTTCCGAGACAGGACTTCGTCGGCGCCGGCCTGGACAAGTGCGTCATCGCCCAGTGGGGCAACTGGAAGAACAACGCCAGCCTGCCGGACTTTGCCCTGCGGATCACCCCGACCAGCTTCCGGCTCACCCAGGAGCACCCGGGCGTGGAATATCTCCAATGGGAATCGGAGTTGATCACCGATCAGTGGGTCGACTGGGTGGTCCACGCCGTCTGGTCAGACGGGGACGACGGCCTCTTCGAGGTCTGGCAGGACGGT
>CAZOVB010000025.1:0-62050 GCA_964583095.1 uncultured Planctomycetaceae bacterium | reverse complement strand
GCCATCAGCATCACCCACTCGTAACATCCAAAGCCTTACAACGCAACCGGCTCCAGGCATACGATGGCCGTTGGGCCCCGGCAAAAGACGGGGGTTCTAGAGTCCCGTGCCGGGATCCGCCAGGTCCTCTTCGCCAAGCAATGTGATGCCGTGGCGCATGAGGATCTGTTTGGCCAGGACCGAATCATCGACATGGAAGGCGATCACCGGATGGTCGTGGCTCTGGAGCATCAGGCTGAAGGCGAAGTGAATGCTGATTTCCCCCCTCAGCAGGTGGCCACAAATGTCGCACATGGCTTCGTCGTCAACCAGTTCCGCCAAGAGCACTTCGGTTTCCGTAAACGCCAGATCCGCCTCTTCCAGGACCAGCCGGGCCTTTTCCGGTTCGGAGAAGATCGCACGGATGACGGCCCAGTCGGTCGAATCGATAATGCTCATGCCCACCATGTAGACTTTCTTGTCCCGCAGCAGGTCCATCAGATCCTTCATCTGCCCGACACGATTGACCAGGAAGATACTGAACTGCCTGGCGAAGGGTTCTTCATGTCCGCGTGCGGTTCTTGGAGTTTCTCGAGCCATCGCAATGCCTTTCGATGCAGCGGAGTATTCTTGTTGCTCCGGGCAGGAGAAGCGCCGCGTCAGCGGTTGCCTCGATCTACGGCTCCACTCCTGCCCGCCGGCAGGGGGTTCTCCTGCTGGGTATGCGAGAAGGGTTTCGTCATGAGAAATCCTCTCTGCACACCTGTGCCCTGACTATCGGATTTTAGGCTTGTGATCTATCCCGGCTCTGGGTAAAAGTTTGGCCATGAACCGGGCAACAGGACTTTTTCTGCTTGGGGTGGGATCGCTGGTGTCGCTTTGCGGATGCGTGGAGCGGGAACTGACCATTACCTCCCAGCCACAGGGAGCCATGGTGGAAATTTCCGGCCAAGAAGTCGGCCTGACACCCCTGAGGCACAAATTCACCTGGTACGGCGACTACCGCATCGTCCTTCGCAAGGACGGCTATCAGACCGTCAAAACCCATGCCAATCTCAACCCGCCCCTCTACGAGATCCCGCCACTGGACCTGCTAAGCGCGGTGGCTCCGTGGACCTACCACGACCAGCGATACCTGCACTACGATCTGGAAACCGACAAGCCCCTCAGCGATGAAGAACTGCTCCGCCGGGCCAAAGAAATGGGCAGCGAGGCCTCTAAAGACCCCCGCTAGATATCCGTCCCCTCGGCCGAAACAGGCAAGAAGACCTTCTGCATGGCCGGCGAATCAATTCCCGCTTGTTCCAGAATCTGCCCGGCCACGGCCTTGAGGCGCCCGGGCATCTGGGATTCCATTGCCTGCTCCTGGGGCACCAGTCGCCTCTCTTCGGTGGTCAATACCTGATCCTGGGCGATAATTCTCTCCGATACACGAACTTCGTTGCCTTCGGGATTGATGTAAAAGGTCTTCTCCGTGGTCACCAGTACGCCCTGCTGCTGACGCGTCTCGTGGCGGGTAATCACTTCGCGAAGATCCGTGCCGTCGGGACCTTGCACCGTCTGTCCGGGTTCGTAACGGACCGACAGAAAATCCGGGGTGGAACCGAAGGGCCTCCTGCTGTTGAGGATCCACTGAAACGCGGCCGGGCTGTCCTTCCGGGCTACCAGGCCACGCGCCAGTTCCAGCGCACCTTCGGGAACATAGTTGTCCGGGGCGGCAGCTTCGGTTCTGGTCCGCTTGGTGGGGGAGTCCTCGAACTGGCTGGCCTTGACTTTTCCGTCCCTGTACTGGATTCGTGTGTCGCGGGAAATGCTTCCGGGGCCGAAAGTCCCGGCCTGGTAGTCACCCTCTGTGGCATCCTGATTCAGGGTCCAGATCTCCCAGGTTGCTAAGGGCACGACCCGAAGCCCGCGAGGGGTGCGCACCTGTCTGACTCGCGTCTCTCGGATACGGACGCCGGCAAACCCCCCATCTTCCAACTGGAAACGCAGGACATACCACCAGTTCTCCCCGTTGACGCGCCAGTACTCCTGACGTGTCTCGGACCAGAACTCCGAAAGCCCCTCCCGCTGGATCTGGGAGACGATCTCCGCTCCCAGCCGGGCCGGGCCCTCGTTGACGTAGACCAGCAGCCAGGCGCCCCCGGCCGTCAGGGCCAGGGCGGCCAGCATCGCCACCGCCACCGCTGCGTCGCGCGTGTATTGTCTGTTTCCCGTTCTTGCCATGGATGCATGGTACGTTGACAGGGGGGGCTTGCCAAGGATTCACCGGGTCGGCTGGAGCGGATTTCGCCGTCTGGGCCCGGCTTGACACTGCATGGCACGATCGATATCTTACCTTTTTTGCCCCCTTGCCCCCGCGCGAGGCAATCGTCGATGAGTCCCCGCCTGGCCAATCAAATGCATCTGTTGCGTCATGCTCCCGGCAGCGAGTTCATCGCGATCATCGCCGCCTGCGGAATTGGAGGCTGGCTTCTGGGACGATGGCTGGGTTGGCCTCTGGCCGGAGGGTTGATCGGCTTTGTCGCAGGTTTCGCGGCCGGATTGTACCGCCTGATTCGACAAGCCTTTGCCTGGCAGAAGGAAATCGAACGCCGCCTGCAGCGCCGCAGAGAGCAGCAAGAGGACGTGCCCCGTTGAAGACCCGACCGATGCACATTCGCTTTGGAGCCCTGGCAGGCTGGGTGCTGCTCAGTGAAGCCCTTCTGGCGGTGACGGGCCTGTGGCCCGCCTGGAAGCTGGGAGGCCCGCAGTGGCTCGATGGGGCCACCCTGGCCGGCGTGACGGTGCTTCCGCTTCTGCTGGGAAGCGGCCTGCTTACGTTGATGGCGGCCCGGAAGGGCCCGGTCTGGGCGGCCTTTACGTTCGTCTCAGCCGGCGTGCTGCGGATGATCCTTTGCATGATCATGGTCCTGGTGCTCTTGCACAGCTTGCCGATTGAACCGTTCGTGCTGGTTGTCTGCATGCTGGGAGCCTACCTGGCCGGACTGGCCGGGGAAGGGATCTGGCTTTGCAGGGCGTTGAACCACGATGCGCACCGTGCTGCCCTGGGAGACTTCGAGCCCGGGCGCTGCTCGATTTCCACGGAGGCCTGATCGGTGATCCTCGCAGAGCAGAACCTGCTGACCCACCTGATGGACCACCCCTGGCACGGCTGGCAGATCTCGCTTGGCGGAATGACCATTACCCTGATGTCCAGCGCTATCGCCGTGATGCTCCTGACGGCGGGGGGGCTCTGTGCGTTGATTCTCCCGATGGCCCGTCGACGCGGACCTTTGCCCGTGGGAGGCTACAACGTGCTGGAGCTGCTGGTGATCTTCATCCGCGACCGGGTGGCGATTCCAGCTCTCCACGAAAAGGCCTATGCGTTCCTGCCGTTTCTGCTGACGATCTTCGTTTTCGTTCTGGGAATGAACCTGACGGGCTTTTTGCACCTGGACCTGATCGTCGGGGGCCTGTCGGTGGCCCTGCCATGGTTCAGGGATCATCCCATCGGCTTCCAGCCGACCGTGGTCCTGACCGCCTGCGGAGGCCTGGCGTTGTTGACGCTGGGTACGATCGTGGGCCTGGGAATCAAGACTGCTGCGGAACACCTGCGCAGCCATCGCGGCTGGCCGGGGTGGCTTTGCGTCCTACTCGCCCCGGTGGTGTGGGTCAAGAGTCTGGCCCCTTCGATTCCCGGGGCCATGGGCGTGGTGCTGGTGGTGCCCCTGGCGCTGCTGGAGCTGATCGGCGCCCTGGCCAAGTGCTTCTCGCTGATGGTGCGTCTGTTTGCGAACATGCTGGCCGGGCATGCCATGATGGCTGCATTGATGATGTTCATCCTGATGGCCCTGGAATCGATGATCCAGGATGGCACGGGGCACCTGATCTACGTCGGGCCCCTCTGCGTGATGGGCAGTGCCCTGATCAGCCTGATCGAGCTTCTGGTGGCTGGTTTACAGGCGTATATCTTCACGTTTCTCACAGCCATCTTTCTGGGCTTATACGTCGAGCCGGGGCATTAGCAATGAAGGTATCGGACATCACTGAAATTCATTCGCCAACGCCGGGAAGCTGTGGTACGCTGGCGTCTTTGGTTTGCCTCCCCCGAAGCCGCACAACCCTTCACAGGAGACTCTCATGAGCATGAAAGGCAAGTGGGTCTGGATCGCCCTTGCAGTTCTTGTGTTTACGTCGCCGTCCTGGGCCCAGTTACAAGAGGATCCCGTATCCCCCCAAACCAGGCCTGCAGGCTCCGAGTCCCTGGATGACCCGGATATCAAGGAAGGGCTGACGGTCGGTTCGGCCGTTGCGCTGATCGGCGTCTGTTTCGGCGCGGGGCTTTGTGTGTTGGGCGGCGGATACGGCATCGCCCGGATCGGCGGAGCCTGTATCGAGTCGATCTCGCGCCAGCCCGAGGCGGCCGGGTCGATGTTCGCCCCGATGATCATCTCAGCGGCCATGGTCGAGGGGGCAACCCTCTTTGCCATCGTCGTCTGCCTGATGGGTATCCTCAAGGTCTGACCCCTTACCCCCCCGGGAGAGAACCTTGTTTGCGGGCAAACGGACAATGGCCCAATTTGTCTGCCTGGCCACAGTGATGCTGGCCCTGGCCGGACCGGTTTTGGCTGAGGCCGAATCCGGCGACGACGCCATGTACGCCGGCGATATCGGCCAGGCGGTGGCTGCCATCCTCATCTTCCTGGTCTTGCTGGGAATCCTGGGAAAGTTCGCCTGGAAACCGATCATCGCTCAGCTGCGACAGCGCGAAGAGCGCGTGGCCAAGCAATTGGCCGATGCCGAGAAGCAGCAGAAGGAATCCGAGGAACTCCTGGCCGAATACCGCGCCCGGCTGGACAGGGCCCAGTCCGACGCCCAGCGCCTCGTGGAAGATTCCAGGAAACAAGCAAGCCGCGACCGCCGGCGCCTCCTGGACCAGGCGCGCAGTGAAGCGGAAAAACACGCCCAGCAGATGCGGCGGGAAATCGACCAGGCCAAGCAGCAGGCCTTGCGCGAACTGCACGCCGAGACGGCAGAACTGGCGGCCGACATCGCCGCAAGCGTCCTGTCGACCCACGTCGATGAGCAGATGCATCGAAGACTCGTGGATGGCTCGCTTCAGGAGATTCGGACCCGGGCCCGGGAGCAGGCCTGATGGCCGCCGTCATCGTTCAGCCCCCCAGCGTCATGGACCCTGTGGCCATGCGCCTGGCCGACACATACGCCCAGGCCCTGCTGGGGCTGTTCGACTCGGAAGACCAGGCCGAGCAGATCGCCTCTGACCTTGAGCAACTGGAAGAACTGATCGAGTCGATTCCCGAGGCCGGGGCCCTGCTGCAAAGCACGAGAATCGAAGCACGCAATCGTCAGGAGATGATCTCGCGGATCTTCTCCGGGCGCGTCCACGAGTCCCTGGAAGGGTTTCTGGCGGTTCTTTCCCGGCATGAACGGATGGACCTCCTGGGTCCGATCGTCAAGAGCTTTCGAAAGCAATTCAACCGTCGCGAGAACCGGCAGGAAGTAACGCTGCTGGTGGCTGCGAGCCTGGATGAGGATCAGAAGCAACAGATCTCGCGCGAGCTGGGCCAGGCGCTTGAATCGAAACTGGAGCTGACCGTCCGCGTCGACCCGGCCATTCTGGGAGGCCTGGTGGTGCAGATCGGAGACCAGGTGTTCGACGCTTCGGTCTCGGGGCAGATCGAGAAAATGAGAAAGACCCTCCGGCAGCAGCGCAGCCAGAGACAGAAACGCCGTTCGAGGCATAGATTCCTATGAAGTTCAAGGCCGACGAAATCGCCAGTGTCATCCGCCAGGAAATCGCCCACTACAAGCGCGAGCTGGACGTGGGACACGTGGGCCAGGTGCTGGAATCCGGCGACGGCATCGCCCAGATCTTCGGGCTCTCCAGTGCGATGGCCGGGGAGATGATCCAGTTCGAGTCCGGCCCGGTGGGCCAGGTGTTCAACCTGGAGGAAAGCTCGATCGGGGCGGTCATTTACGGCTCGGGAGAGGAAATCCGTGCCGGCGAGACGGTCCGATCCACCGGCAAGCTGATCTCCGTGCCGGTCGGAGAGGCCATGCTGGGCCGCGTGGTCGATCCCATGGGCAACCCGCTGGATGGCCAGGGACCCATCGCGACGGACCAGACACGGGTGGTGGATGTCCAGGCTCCGGGCATCGCGGGCCGACAGCCGGTCAACGAGCCGCTCCAGACAGGCCTCAAGGCGGTGGATTCGATGACCCCCATAGGCCGCGGGCAGAGAGAGTTGATCATCGGCGACCGAAAGACCGGCAAGACCGCCATTGCCGTCGATACGATCGTCAATCAGAAGGACACCGGCGTAATCTGCGTCTACGTCGCCATCGGGCAGAAGGAATCCACGGTGGCCGGGGTGGTCGAGACGCTCCGCGCCCACGACGCGATGGATCACACCATCGTGGTCTGCGCTTCCAGCAGCGAAGCCGCCCCGTTGAAGTACATCGCCCCGTATGCAGGCTGCAGCATTGCCGAGCATTTCATGCACAAGGGCAAGGCGACACTGGTGGTCTATGACGACCTGACCAAGCAGGCGGCGGCCTACCGGCAGATTTCGCTGCTGCTTCGCAGGCCTCCCGGACGCGAAGCGTATCCCGGCGACGTGTTCTACCTGCACAGCCGCCTGCTGGAACGCGCCTGCAAACTGGCCGATCGCTACGTGATCGCCCCGGCCGATACCCCCCAAGAGAAAATTGTGCAGGTGGATTCTCAAGAGGAATTCGTCGGACCGCTGGGCAAGGCCCGGGCTCTGAAGGAGCTCGAATCGCGAGAAAACGGCGGGAAGTACAAGCTTCACAGGCAGCCCGATTCCGGCGGTTCGATGACGGCCCTGCCGATCTGCGAGACGCAGGAAGGGGAGGTTTCGGCCTACATTCCGACCAATCTCATCGGCATCACCGACGGACAGTTGTACCTGGAGCCCTCGCTGTTCTTTGCCGGTGTGCGGCCCGCGATCAATGTGGGCATCAGCGTCAGTCGTGTCGGGTACAAAGCAGCCATCCCCGCGATGAAGCGTGTTGCGGCCTCGTTGCGACTGGACCTTGCGGCCTATCGAGAACTGGAGTCCTTCGCGCAGTTGGGGATGGACCTCGACGAAGATTCGCAGCAGAGGCTCGATCGCGGCGAGCGAATGGTGCAATTGCTGATACAGCCTCAATATCAGCCCATGGATGCCCTGGAGCAGGTGGTGCAGATTTTCGCAGGCACCGATGGTCACCTCGACGACCTGCGCACCGAGGAGGTGAGTGATTTCCTCTCGGGCATTACCGACTATCTCCGGGCGGAGCATCCGGACTTCTGGGAGGAATTCGTCTCCCAGCGGGACCTGCCCAAGGACCGGGCCAAGCGCCTGGGATTCCTGATCGAGGAATACCGGGAATCGGTTTTCAATGAGCGCAAACGCCCCAGCGGCGTAGCAGAAACCCCGTAAAAAAGAGGCCCGCCAGGGACCTCGGACGCAAGCAATGGCCAAGGCAAGAAGAATCCTCAAGCGGGCGGGTGCGGTCAGGAACATCCGCGCCCTGACACGCACGATGGAGATGATCTCCACGTCCCGCTTCCGCTCTTCGCATGTGCTCTCGGCCGCCTCCCGCCCGTATACCGACCGTCTCATCGCCCTCCTGGCCGAAGTGCTTGACCGGGTCGATACCCGCAAGTTTTCCCACCCGCTTCTCGAGGCCCCCGAGCGGATCCATACCGAGGTCCTCCTGGTCATTACCAGCAACCGGGGGCTTTGTGGATCCTACAACCAGCAGGTGCTCCGGCTGGCCCTGGAGCGGCTGGATCAGACCCTGGCGGCAGGGTACGACATCCGCCTGCATGTGGCCGGCAAGAAGGGCCTGTCGTTCTTCTCCTATCGGCGGATGGAGGTGGATCGGGCGTTTACCGAATTTGACAACCTGCCCGAGTACGCCCGCATTGGTCGCCTGGCCCAGCAGTACATGGATCTCTACGCCAAGGGACAGATCGGCGGGCTGGAGGTCGCCTACACCCGGATGCCTCCTTCCGGTTCGCCCCGGCCTGCCATTGCCCAGATCCTGCCGCTGAGCGAACTGTCCACCCCCCGAAAACCGACCCCGACATCCGGGGAAGAACCCGAGTTGGATATCTATCCCTCGGCCGATGAACTGCTGCGGAACCTGCTGCCGGCTACGATTCGCCTTCGGCTCTATCAGTGCTTCCTGGATGCCTCGGTAGCCGAGCAACTGGCCCGGATGACGGCCATGCGGTCGGCCACCGAAAACGCCGACGAGATGGTTCAGGACCTGACCCGCAAGTACAATCGCACCCGCCAGGCGCAGATCACCACCGAATTGTCGGAGATCATCGGCGGCCAGGGCGGCTTGGAATGACCCCGTAACTCCGGAAAGAACGTCTATGCCCGGCAAAGGCAAAATTGTGCAAGTGATCGGATCGACCTTCGATGCAGCCTTCGACGAAGAGCAGATCCCCCCGATCTACAATGCTCTCCGCGTAGCCCGGACCGAGAGAGGCTTTGCCGGGGTAACCGGCGAGGTTCAGCAGCACCTGGGCGGAGGGCGCGTGCGATGCATTGCCCTGGGCAGCACCGACGGCCTGGTTCGCGGCACCCCGGTGGAGGATACCGGATCGCCGGTGAAGGTTCCCGTGGGGCCGGGAGTGCTCGGAAGGGTTTTCAACGTGTTGGGCGAACCGATCGACCAGGCCGGTCCTGTCGAGGCCAAGGAGAGTCGCAGCATTCACCAGAAGCCTCCCAGCTTCGACTCCCTCACGCCGCAGACGGAACTTTTCGAGACGGGAATCAAAGTCATCGACCTGCTGGTACCGTTTGTTCGCGGGGGCAAGATCGGCCTCTTCGGCGGAGCGGGCCTGGGCAAGACCGTCATCATTCAGGAGCTCATCACCCGGGTGGCCACGCAGCACGGCGGGTACAGCGTCTTTGCCGGAGTGGGCGAACGGACCCGAGAGGGCAATGACCTCTGGCTGGAAATGCAGGAAACCATGATCGGCCAGACGGGCCAGTCGCTGCTGAGCAAGATGGCGATGGTCTTCGGTCAGATGAATGAGCCGCCCGGGGCACGGCTGCGGGTGGCGCTTTCTGCCCTGGCCATGGCGGAGTATTTCCGGGACAGCGGCGGGGGAGATACCCTGCTGTTCATCGACAACATCTTCCGCTTCTCCCAGGCCGGCAGCGAAGTTTCGGCCCTGCTGGGGCGCATGCCCTCGGCCGTCGGGTATCAGCCCACCCTGGCGACCGAAATGGGCCAGCTCCAGGAGCGCATCACCTCCACCCGCAACGGTGCGATCACGTCGGTCCAGGCGGTGTACGTTCCGGCCGACGACATGACCGACCCCGCCCCGGCCGCTACCGTGACCCATCTGGATGCGTTTGTCGTTCTGGAACGCAGTATCGTGGAAAAGGGCATCTACCCGGCGATTGATCCGCTGGCCAGCTCCTCGCGCATTCTGGACCCGCAGATCGTGGGCCAGGACCATTACGACACGGCCCGGCGGGTTCAGCAGATCCTCCAGCGATACCGCGATCTCCAGGATATCATTGCGATTCTCGGCGTGGATGAACTCAGCGAAGAGGACAAGCGCATCGTGGCCCGGGCGCGAAGAATCGAACGGTTCCTGTCCCAGCCGTTCTTCGTAGCCGAGCCGTTTACCGGCAAGAGCGGCAACTTCACCAAGATCGACGAAACCATCCGAAGCTTCCGGGAGATCTGCGACGGCAAATGGGATCACCTGCCCGAGCAGGCCTTCATGTATGTCGGAACGGTTGAGGAAGCGGCGGAGCAGGCCTCTGCCTCGGCCGGCCGACGCAGCCAGAAGGCCGGAGCCTGACCATGGACATCTACGAAGCGATCCGACGCAGATCCAGCGTGCGTTCCTACAACGGCGAGCCGATCGACGATGCGGTCCTGAATCGGATCCTCGATGCGGGGCGACTTGCCCCCTCTGCCCGCAATCGACAGCAGTGGAAGTTTGTGGTCGTACGTGATGAGACTCTTCGGCGCGAGCTGGCTTCCAACGTCTGTGAGCAGCCCTGGATGGCCCGGGCAGCGGTGATTGTCGCTGCCGTGTCCACCGATCCATACACCATGTTCTGCCAGGTCGAGGCAGGCCCGGTCGATCTGGCCATCGCCCTGGACCATATGGTCCAGGCTGCAACCGCTGAGGGACTGGGGACCTGCTGGATCGGGCATTTCGATCAGCGCGCCTGCAAGCAGCTCCTGGGCATCCCTGAGGCTTGTCGCGTAATCGAACTGTTGACGATCGGTTCACGCAAGGGCGATCAGGGCGACTCTCCAAAGCCGCGAAAAGCGCTCGATGAGGTTGTCTGCTACGATCGCTTTTCGTAGAAAGAAGAACCTGCATGCCTCGTCGACCGTTTCAATGCGACATTTACACACCCTCCGAGCACGTGGCTTCGGACAGCGCTCATCACGTGCAGTTTCCCGCCAGCGATGGGAAGGTCGGCGTTCTGGGAGGACGCAGCCCGATGGTCGCCCTGCTTGGGGTGGGGGAGTTGATCGTGACCCGCGACAAGGGCCCGCAGCAGGAGTACTTCATCTCTCGCGGATTCGCCCGGATGAGCAACGACCAGCTCGTCTTCCTGGCCGAGGAGGCCTGCGAGATTTCCAGACTCAACGCAGAGCAGGCCTGGGAGCAACTCCAGCAGGCCCAGGCAATGCCTGCCCGCACGCCGCAGGAACAAGCCGTCCGCCAGGAGCGGATCGAAGCCGCCCGCGAACGCTTCAATGCCGCCCAACGCTATCGCCGCAGGCGAGGCCTCGTGACCAAACCCGAGTTCGAAGAATAGAAGGGATCGCCCTTGAAAATCCTGCGCCTTGGGACGCGACGAAGCCGACTGGCCATGGCCCAGAGCGGGCAGGTGGCCGACATGCTCACTGCGGCCTGTCCCGACCTGCAGGTGGAACGGGTCCCCATCGTCACCACCGGCGACCGGGTCCGCGGGCCGCTTGTCTCGGCCGGGGGAAAGGGCCTTTTCACCCGTGAACTGGAAAAGGCCCTTCTTGAAGAGCAGATCGACTTTGCCGTTCATTCGGCCAAGGACCTGCCCGGACAGATGTCGCAGCGTTTCTGCCTGGCCTCGATTCCACCCCGCGAAGATCCGCGCGATGCCCTGGTCTGCCGCGAAGGGCTCTGTCCGGATCAACTGACCCAGGGAGACCGGATCGGCACCGGTTCCAGTCGCCGGGCCATGCTGGCCGGCGAGATGTTCCCCGGCGTGGAGATCCTGCCGATCCGGGGCAATGTCGAAACGCGCCTGGCTCGCGTGCTTCGGGGCAATTCCGAGCCGCTGGATGCGGTGATCCTGGCCATGGCGGGGCTGCGTCGCTGCGGACTGATCGAGGCCCACCGCCGGCGCATTTTTCCCCTGTGCAGTCGCGAATTCACGCCGGCCGGGGGGCAGGGCGTCCTGGCCTTGCAGACCCTCTCTGAAAGAGTAGATTTGATTGCTCTCCTGGGCCGAATTGAAGAGGATTCCACCCGCCAGGCACTCCAGGCCGAACGAACGGTCGTCGCCCGCCTGGAGGCCGATTGCCACAGTTGCCTGGCCGTTCATATAACCCCGTTCGAAGAAGGCGGTTGGCAGGGCTATGCCATGGCCGGAGATCCCACCGGCGGTCGGATGCTTCGGTCCCATACGCGCCAGGTCCAGGCTCTGCAGGTCGCCGATGCCTTATATGGCGACTTGGCCGATGGAGGAGCTGGTGAGTGGTTTTCCCTGCCTGGGTAGTAGATACTATTGACCTTTTGCGGTCTATTTATTAGAATGATAATCGTAAAAATCGCAGTACTTGGCCCCTTTTGAGGCAGCAGTAATGACAGAGCAGACGGACGTAAAGAAGCTCTTGGTTTTGAGGGGGCCAAATCTTCAGCACCAGGGAGTGCTGGAGCATTTGGAGGGCCATTACCAGATCCAGTATGCCGACGACCTGGATGCCGCCTTGGACGCGATGCGGCAGAGGCGCTTCGATGCCGTACTGGCCGAGACGGGCGACTTTCTGCCCCTCGAGCGGGGCTGCGGCATGCAGCAGGCTTCGGTGGTTCTGGATACCATCGGAGATGGTGTGTGCATCATCGGCTCGGGAGGGGAGCTTGTCTGGGCCAACCGGCGCCTTCGACAGTTTCCCGCGGCGCACATCGAGTCCCTGCGTCGCGTGTGCTTGAAAGTCTACGAGGAATTTGCCTCCGAGCGGCGCGAGAAAGAGGAGCTCAAAGCCAAGCGCTTCAGCCTCATGCCCGAGGGAGGAACATACTACGAGGTAATCTGTTCGCCCGTGCTGGACCGCCAGGGCATCCTGAGCCAGGTCGCAGCCGTCGTGGTCAACGCCACCAACCAGCGGCGTCAGCAGCTCAAGCTCAATACCATCCAGCGCGCGGGTCGCGAACTGGTCCGTCTGGACTACGACCTGCTTCGAAACCGCGACGCCCGTCAGCGACTGGCCACGCTGGAAGAGCGTATTATCCGTTGCAGCAAGGACGTACTGGATTACGAACACTTCGCCGTCCTGTTGCTTAACGAGAAGAGCAACCGGCTGGAGGTCGTTACCAGCGTCGGGCTCGACGAAGATCCCAGCACGTACGAGCTCTTCGCCTCGACGGAAGACAACGGCATCTGCGGATACGTGGCCTCTACGGGGACCAGTTATATCTGTACCGACATCCGCGAGGATCCCCGGTATCTGCCCGGGCTGGAAAACGCCCGAAGCAGCGTCACCGTGCCGCTGAGACTGCACGACAAGGTCATCGGGGTGCTCAACGCTGAGAGCCGTCAGAAGAACGCTTTCAACGAAGAAGACCGCCAGTTCGCCGAGATGTTCGCCAACCACGTGGCTCTTGCACTTCACATCCTCAACCTGCTTGTCTTCGAACGGTATTCCACGCACAATCAGCTCAGCGGCTCCATCTGCGCTGAAATGACCGGCCCGCTGAACGATCTGATTTCCCAGGCTTCGGAGTTGCAGGAAGACTACATAGGCCACGACGATCTGCGAAGCCGGCTTGGCGAACTGATCGATGCCGCCAACCAGGCCCGCCAGTCGGTACAGGCCCTTTCCCGGGCAGGCCGGACCGGCGTCCTGGATGCTCCCAAGAATGCGGTGACCCGAGATCCGGTCCTGACCGGCAAACGGATCCTGGTTGTAGACGATGAGGAACTGATCCGTCAGACCGTTCACGACGTTCTGGAACCCTACGGCTGTGACGTTGAGACGGCTTGTAACGGGCAGGCGGCGATCGAGAAGATCTCGCAGCAGGACTACGATTTGGTCATCAGCGATATCAAGATGCCCGGGGCCAATGGGTACCAGGTTTTCGCCGCCGCCAAAGAGGTGCGGAAGGAGACAGCCGTTATCCTGATTACCGGCTTTGGATACGATCCGAGCCATTCGATCGTCCGGGCCCGCAAGCAGGGCCTGGCTGCTGTCATCATGAAGCCTTTCAAGGTCAAACAGCTTCTCGATGAGTGTCGAAAGGCCCTGACCGAAGCCCGGGGGGGCTGAGACTTCCGGGGGGGTTGCTCTTGAGATTTCGGGGGAATCCTCTGTCGGACCGGCCTCTGCGCAAAAGATTATATCAATAGTTGGAATCTGAAAAGAGGACGTCGGTTTTTTTTGGGGATCGCACGTCAAAACGTTACAATCATCTTGAACGAAATTGCCCGCGACCGATGGCAATTCCCAGTTCTCCAAGACCTGGAAAGACGAAAATCGTGCTGCGATCCCTTTGTTTTATTGGTGGAATGACTGCGCTTGGCCAAGCCGTTCTGGCCGCTTTCGACCCCTCTTTGTCATGGACGCTGTATGGAAGACTGCATCCGCTGGTGGTTCACTTCCCCATCGCGCTGCTGATTGCTGCCGCCGGTGCGGGATGGATCTGGGCGATCTTCCGCAAGAGCCCCGGCTGGGAAGGGGCGATGCGATGGTGTCTGTGGCTGGGCGTATTGGGGGCCATCTTCTCGGTGACCAGCGGATGGATCCGGGCCGACGAGAAAGGCTACGCCGAGCAGACCGTCTCTCTCCATCGCTGGCTGGCTGTATCGACGGCGGTAGTGGCCCTTCTGACACTGATCGTCTACGAAATCGGCCGCCTCAAGGACTGCAACATCTCGCGCTGGCTGACACGCCTGGGCTTGCTGGTGACGATGGTTCTGGTCGGCTGGGCCGGCCACGAGGGTGGAATCCTCATCT
The DNA here is from genome assembly GCA_964583095.1 of uncultured Planctomycetaceae bacterium. Lineage (GTDB taxonomy): Bacteria > Planctomycetota > Phycisphaerae > SM23-33 > SM23-33 > CAZOVB01. The sequence continues at coordinate 47,851 of CAZOVB010000025.1, read as the reverse complement.
ACGGAGAGGACTACTTTTCCGGCGCGCGGCCGGATGAATACGACCCCGATTCGGCCGAGGTGGATTATGCCGCCGCCGTGCGACCGATTTTCGAGGAGTACTGCTTCCGCTGTCATCAGGGCCTTGGAGCAGGGGGCGGGGTGGATCTGGTTGCGCTGGAAGGCAAGACGGACCTGGCCAAGGACCCGCAGGTCACCGGGGTGATGCTCCAGGTGCTGGTGGAAAACCGCATGCCCCCCAAGGGTCAACCCCAGCCCGGCAAGGGACAGATGCAAACCGCCATCGCCTTTGCCGCCGATGCGGTGGACCTGCTGGCCTCGCAGAAAGGGATGCAACTTCCCCCGCGCGACGACCCCGAGGCCTACTACGCCAAGGTTCGCGAACTTACGGGCGTGAACATTGATCCATCCGATTCAGCCCCGGTGATCCTGGAGCCGGAAGAGCAGGAAATCCCCATCACCGCACGGGAGTCGATCTACGACAGTGAATTCGTTACGGAGATCAAGCCCCTCCTGGGCCAGTACTGCCTGACCTGCCACAGCGGAAGTCACCCCAAGGGTGAGATCCACCTGGACAATATCGAGAGAGTCTCGGATCTTCAGCAGGACGGCCGGCGCCTGGAGAAGATGATTCTCGTGGTCGAAAATGATCGGATGCCCCCGGAGTTGAGCCCCCAGCCCAGCCTGGAGCGGCGCAGGGAACTGCTGGAATTCCTGGTGAACGTCCGGGAAGAAATCGCGCAGCTGCGGGCCGACATGCCCGGGCCGGTGACCATGCCTCGTCTGAACCCGGATCAGTACGATAACGTCATTCGCGACCTGACGGGGGTGGACATCCAGCCTGCCCGCCAGTTCCCTCGCGAAGGCGGCGGCGGAGAGGGCTTCAGCAATGTGGGCGATGCCATGAGCACCACGCCCCAGCTTACCCGGAAGTTCCTCACAGCCAGTCGCGATATCCTCCAGCACTGTCGCATTACGCCCATCCAGGGGTTGAACTGGGCGTCGAATCCGCTTCCGGAGTTCATCAGCCCCGAAGAGCTCCGGTATTACGTGGTTCGCCGGCGGGTGGGGTGGCTCAACGTGCAGAATGACTATTATGCCAACCGCCTGCTGGGCCGGCTGGAGGAGGAACTGGGTCTGCGTCACGGGGCCTATTTCGAAGCGGCCTGGCTGTATCGATATCGCAACGAAACGGTTCGCCTGAAGGGAGCGGACTTCAGGAAGGTCGCCAACGAATACTCCCTTCGCCTCCATCCGGTCTCGCTGGAGAAGTGGTACGACCTCCTGAGCGATGAGTCGCTCAAGGGCGTTCTGGGCACCTTCGCAAAGAAATGGCGGGCCCTGCCGGCACCCGGGAAAATCGAGACACACGAGCTTCGCAGGATCTTTGCCGGATTCGACAGCGTCTTCGATCGGCTTCGCCCCGGAAGCCGCGAACCCTACCGGATCGACAGGTCCCATCGGCCCGACCGGCGCGCCAAGACGCCGGAGGAAAAGACCTTCCAGGAGCGATTGGCCAAGGGCTGCTACGAGTACATCATCGATACCAGCGAATTCAAAGAGTTGTTCCTGATCGCTTCCCCCGCCTACGACGGCAACGAGGGCGACTACGTGGTCTGGAAGAATGGCCGGGTCAAGCTCGCCGATGGCTCGGAGAAGAGCGTATCGCAGGTCGGCAAGTTGCAGACCCCTCAGGCAGAGCCCGTCGCGTGGGGTACCCACCCGGTCAAGGATGCGAAGATCGACGCCGGCGCGGTGGCTGTTCACGCCCCGGCCGCCTTGAAGCTCCTGCTGCCCAAGGAGGCCCAGGAGTTGCGGATCGACGCGTGCGTGGACCTGGATCTGCCCGATGCCGACCAGGCCGGCGTCCAGACGCTCATCGACACCGAACTGCCCGAAGACGGCCTGGAACTGCTGCGCCAGCGCTGGTTCTACGGGCCCGAAGGCAGTGAGAAGGTCAAGGACCTGTTCGAGGTCGGCGAGAAGCTCAAGGAAATGCTCGAGAGCCGGATCAAGGGCGGCGCCCAGGCCAAGGCGGACTTCTGGTTCTGGGGTTGGGACAAGGTGGATCCCAAGTATATCGGCGGGCCCTGGAATGAGAACCTTCAGCTCCGCGCGGGAAAAGCCAACCAGGGCGAGCCGGAGCAGATGTACTACTACACGTTCGATCAGATCATCAACGGCGCTACCCCCGAAGCGCGGGAGGAACTGGAGAAGATCGACCGGGATATCGTCCTTCTTGCCCAGGTCCCCCAGCAGGACATGCTCGCGTTCCTGCGGAAGCAGGGCCTGGAGGAAATCGACGAGGGCATTCTCCCGCCGGCCACTGTCGTCCGGAGCTGGGACGAGGATACCCGCAAAGAATACGACAAGCTCCTCCAAGCCTACCAGGAGCACGAGGCGCTGCTGGCCGATCATGCCAAAAAGCTGATTCTGAACTTCGCCCGCCGCGCCTGGCGAAAAGACGTAAGCAGCGAGAAGCTCGACGAGCTGATGCAGTACTACCATCAGCAGCGAAGCAAGGGCCGAAACTTCGAAGTGGCGGTTCGTCTTCCCCTCCGAGTGGTACTGGTCAGCCCGCAGTTCGTCTTCCTCGTCCAGCAGTCCAAGGGATCGCACGAACCCTATGCCCTGTCGGACTATGAACTGGCCACCCGGCTGTCCTTCTTCCTCTGGGCCTCTGTGCCCGACGAGGAACTGCTGGACCTGGCCGAGAAGGGCCAACTCCAGGAATCGGATATCCTGGTCCGGCAGGTGCATCGCATGCTCAAGGACCCGCGAAGCCGGGCCCTGGGGTCCCAGTTTGCCGCCCAGTGGTTGGGTTTCGCGAATTTCGATCAGTACAATACGCCCGACCAGGAGCTGTTTCCGGAGTTCACCGAGTCGCTTCGAAAGGCGATGTTCGAGGAATCCGTGCTGTTCTTTCAGGAGCTTTTCGGCCAGGACCGAAGCGTTCGGGACCTCTGGCTGGCGGAATATGCCTTCCTCAATGAAGAACTGGCAGGGCATTATGGCATCGAGGGCGTCGAGGGCGATCAGATGCGGCGCGTCGAGATTCCCCAGCAGCAGCGGGGCGGCGTGATCGCCATGGGCAGCATCCTGACCCGCACGAGCACCGCTCTTCGAACCAGTCCGGTCCTTCGAGGCAACTGGGTCACCGGGGCCCTGATGGGAACGCCGGTCGGCGAACCGCCGCCCAATGTTCCGCCCATCAGCGATGAAGAAACCAATCCGGAAGGACTCACTGTGGCCGAGCAGCTCAAGCTTCATCGGAAGCTGCCCGGATGTGCCTCCTGCCATGACATCATGGATCCACCGGGCATGAGCCTGGAGAATTTCGATCCGATCGGCCGATGGCGCCAAAGCTACCGGGCCGGCAACGAGGTCCAGGCTGTGGGTGTCACCAAAACCGGTCGGGAAATTGCCGGCTTCGCCGGCTTCCGAAAGTTCTGCAATGACAACGAAGACAAGATCGTTCGCCAATTCTGCCGAAAACTCACCGGTTACGCACTGGGTCGCGCCCTGCAGCCCGGCGACGAACCGTTGATCCAGAACATGATGGCTTCCCTTGAGGAAGACGACTACGCCGCGACCACCGTGCTGGAGATGATTGTTGCCAGCCGGCAATTCAGATACCGACAGGATCTCCAAGCACATTCTGCCCGAACCGATGCACCTCAACCAGGAGCAAGCAGCAATGAACCAGACGAATAACGAAAATACCGGCGGATACCGGAGCGGCTTCAGCCGACGTGTCTTTCTCCAGGGACTCGGGGCGACGATGACGCTGCCGTTTCTGGAATCGATTTCCCGTAAGGCCCAGGCATCCGAACCGCAGGATTCCGACGGGCCTCCACGACGCTACGTCGTCCTGATGTTCGCAAACGGGATTGACCCGGAAGTCTGGTGGGCCAAGGGCGAAGGTGCCCAGATGGAGCTCAGCGACACCCTCAAGCCCCTCGATCCGCACAAGGAAGACATTCTCGTTCTCAATCGTCTCCACGTGTTCGACAAGGTCTCCGGGGCCCACGCTCCGTATTTCACGAACTTCCTGTCGGGTCATCCGATCACCACAGGAGCCAAGCCGATCGTGGCTGAGTCGTGCGATCAGTTCATGGCCCGGGCGATCGGAAAGAACACCCCCATGCCCTCGCTGGCTTTGGGGTGCGAGCCGGTCCTGACGGGGCTGCGCGGCAACACACCCTCGATCTACTATCACACGATTTCGTGGAGTTCGCCCCAAACGCCGATTCCGCCCGAGATCTACCCGCGTCAGGCCTTTGACAGCCTTTTCGATCGCAGCGGAATGGAAGAAGACAAGAGCGTTCTGGATGCGGTCCTGGCCCAGGCCAAGGATGTCCGCAAGAACCTCAGCGAGTCCGACAAGAAGAAGCTCGACGAGTACATGAACACGGTGCGAGAACTGGAGCAGCGCATCGATCGGTCTTCCAAGCCCCGCCAGGAAGGGTGGAAGCCCGCTATTGACGCACCGGATATGAAAAGGCCCATGGGTGGGTTGCCCGAAAGCATCCCCGAGCATTTCAAGCTTATGCTCGACATCCTGATCCTGGCCTTGCAGATGGACAAGACCCGCATCGCGACGATGCTCTTCCAGTCCGACGCGACCTACGATATGCGTTTCGGCTTCCTTGACGGCGTGAGCAACGAGTCGATGCACGTGATTTCCCATCACGGCAATACCGACAAGCGACCCCAGTACCGCAAGATCAACACGTACCACGTGGAGCAGTTGGCCTATGTCATGGATCGCATGAAGAAGATCGATGAGGGCGGCTCGTCTCTGCTGGACAACTCGATGATTCTCTTCGGTACGAGCATGATCGACGGCAACCGCCACAACGCCAACGAGGTCCCGGTCATCGTGGCAGGTGGCGGAGGCGGAAGTCTCAAGACCGGACGCGTACTGACCTACGAAAAGATGGAAGACCGCCGGCTGTGCAACCTGCACCTGGCCATGATGAACCGAATGGGCGTGGATGTGGACCAGTTCGGCAACAGCCACTATCCGCTGCCGGGTCTGAGTTGAGGCCGGGTCCGCCCGACAGGCGTTTTTCAGGTGAGAACGATTGTTGGTTATCCGTCAGCAGTTCGGCATGAATGCGTTTTCTGAAGACGAATTGTCATAGGCCCGCTGCCGGTTCATTCGCAACCGGCAGCGGGTTCCTGTATGGCTGAATTCAGGTTTAATTGTTGTATCAAGAAAGAGTTAAAAGCTTCTTTCTCTACGGGATTTGCCCAAGCCTGGCTCAGAGGGCACAAGGACCTGTCTTGGAATTGTCCACAAATCAGGGATTGTCGATTCCTGTCCGGGCAAAGGATCACCGTCACTTCGCCGCCGGGGCGTAAAATAGGATTCGCACTCGAAACGCGACCGAAGGGGTTGCGGGGTGCTGCCTTTTCCGGTCGACCGCAAGAGAATCCATGAGCAAGACACTTCTGGTGACGATGGCCGGCTCGCTGTCGGCCCTTGCCAACGCAAGCCTGACACAGACCGAGATCTTCGGTCGTTTTCATCCGGTGGTAGTTCATTTCCCGATTGCCCTGCTGATCGCCGCGGCCGGCGCGGCATGGATCTGGGCGATCTTCCGCAACAGCCCCGGGTGGGAAGGGGCCATGCGCTGGTGCCTGTGGCTGGGGACCTTGGGAGGAATTGTCTCTGTCGCAACCGGTTGGATCCGGGCCGAGGAAGCCGGATATTCCGACCAGGCCGTCTTCGCCCACCGGTGGGGAGCCATCGCGACGGCATCGATCGCCCTGGTGATACTGATCGTTTACGAAGTCGGCCGCCTCAAGGACTGCAACATCTCTCGATGGCTGACGCGTCTTGGCCTGCTGATCGCGATGGGCCTGGTCGGCTGGGTAGGCCACGAGGGCGGCATGCTCATCTACGGGGATGCGTACTTCAACTTCGTGGCCGAAGATTCCCCGTCGCTGGAAGACGACGCTCCGCTGGATCCGGAATTCGCTCAGAACATCCAGCCGATCCTGAAAGAGTATTGCTTTGGTTGCCACAGCCGGCCCAATCCGCGTAACGGCTTGGACCTGACCGAGATCCGCAGCCCCGAGAGCTTCCGCCGGCACCAGGAGTTGCTCCGGGTCATCACCCAGGCCGTCGAGACAGGCCACATGCCCCCCCGCAGCGCTGCCCAGCCCTCCACGCAGCAGCGGGAGAAGCTCATCCAGTGGCTCGAATCGGTGCCGGGGCAACTGGTGGCCGACGATGCCAACCAGCCCGGGCCGGTGGTCATGTCCCGTCTGAACGTGGACCAGTACAACAATGCGATACGTGATCTGACAGGCCTGGATCTGAAGCCCGGAAAGTACTTCCCCCGCGAGGGAGGCGGCGGAGAGGGGTTCGCCAATGTCGGAGAGGCCATGAGCTTCACGCCCGAGTTGCTGATGCGCATGGATGACGCCGCCCGCAAGATCATCCTTCCCCACGCGCGGATTACTCCGGTGCACGGCATCCAGTGGTCCCAGGATGTGCTGGCCGACCTGGCCAAACCGCACGAGCTTCGCTACGAGGCGATTCGCAAGCGTGTGCTCTGGATGGTCCAGGCCGAACTGGAGCAGATCGAGCAGACCAACAAGCGGCTTGAAGACGACCTGGGCATGGTTCACGGAGCGTATTTCGAAGCGGTGTGGCGCTATATCCACCGTTCGGAGCTTCGCGGGCTCGATGAGGCCAACTTCGACAAGGTCGCACTGGAATACCCCGTCCCCCTCAGCGCTGCCACGTTGGAATCATGGCACTGGCTGCTCATCGGCGGCGAGTTTGAGAACCCGTTCTTTGCCGAGGCCGGCAGGCGACTCCTTGCGCTGCCTGGCCCGGGAAAGATCGACATCGAGACGCTGCGGAGAAAATGCCTGGAAATCGAGCAATACCTGGTGTCGGTGACTCCCTACGACAACCGTCCCCGGTTTGATGCCACTCCGCACCCCAGCGAGAGGCCCCGCGGAGACGAGCAGAAAGCCTTCCAGAAGAAGCTGGATGAAGAATTGACTTACAGCTATCAGCTCGTCCTTTCCCGGCTCGGCAAGGACAGAGGCAAGCTCTACCTGGTCACCGCCACGGCCGGCGATGCCAACCAAGGCGATATCGTGATCTGGGAAAACTTCCGCCTGGTGGACGAGGAGGGCAAGGAGACCCCGCTTGCCCGGCAGGTCAAAGGCTTCGAGACGCTCGAGGGCAAGAAGATCTCCTGGGGTCACCACCGGCAGGGGCGGGATATCGGCGAGCAGGCGGTGGCCGTCCAGGCCCCGGCCGTGCTGTTTTTCGAGACGCCTGTTTCCCATCCGAAACTGCTGGTCGATGCACGGGTGGATCCGGAACTGGCCCTGAAGGCCTCGGTGCAGACGATGATTCTCAACGAGGAACCTGAGACCACCGATTTTATCCCGGGCCGGTGGGTCTACGGAGAGTTCCGGGACGGCCCGGATGTCAACGAAGACCTCCGAAAAGTTCGTGATGCGGTCGAGGCGGTCCAAGACGCGATGAAGGATCGTTTCAATCCCCTGACCAAGCTTCCCGAGTATTTTGCCCAGGATCTGGAAGATCAGGTGGACATTCTCAAGTATTTCCGGCTCAACGAGCGGCGCTACGAGATTGGGCGGCAGCGCTACAACCGACCCAGGCCCGAGAGGCCCTACTACCTGACCACCCAGCAGCGAAAGCGCAACGCCACGGGTGAGCAGTTGGCCCAGTTGGAGGCCCTGGATCGCGACGTGGTGATTCTGGCCGATATGCCCATCCAGGACATGAAATTCTTCCTGCACGTGCAGGGCCTGACCGAACTGACCGAGGGCGAGTTGCCAACTCCGGAGCAGATCGCCCGGTGGGATCCTGAGACGCGCCGAACGTACGACAAGCTCCTGGCCGACATGCGGGCCCATGAGGCAAACCTCGAAGAGGCTGCGCGAAAGATCATCTTGGACTTCGCCACCCGCGCATTCGGCATGCCTCCCAGCCGCGAGACCATGGAGGCCCTGCTGTCGGCATACCGCAATGAGCGAAAAGAGGGCATCAGCTTCGGTTTTGCTGTGAAAGCTTCGCTGCAAGGCATCCTTGCCGGGCCGCGCTTCGTCTGGAACATCCAGCGAGGCCGGCAAGACCAGGGCGAAATCTACCGCCTCAGCGACTATGAACTCGCCCGGAAGCTTTCGCTTTTTCTCTGGGCGTCCCTGCCGGATCCGGAACTGATCGAATTGGCCGGCGAGAGTCGACTCCACGAGAACGAGGTCTTGCTGGCACAGGTCCGTCGAATGCTCGACGACGAGCGAAGCCGGGCTTTGGGTTCCCAGTTCGGCGCGCACTGGCTGGGCTTTGCCTACTTCGATCAGCATACCGCCGTGGATCCCGAGCGATTCCCCAAATACGATAAGCAACTCCGCCAGGATATGTTCGAAGAGGCCGTGCTGTTCTTCCGCGACCTGTTTGCGTTGGATCTTTCAGCCGAGAATATCTACCTGGCCGACTACTCCTTCCTCAACGAACGCCTTGCCCGTCATTACGGGCTCGAAAGCATAGAAGGCGAGCATTTCCGCAAGATCAAGGTTCCAACAAAACAGCGAGGCGGAGTGGGGGGTATGGGAGCGATCCTGACTGTCACGAGCACGCCGCTTCGAACCAGCCCCGTCCGGCGTGGCGACTGGGTCACCGGCAAGCTGATGGGCTCGCCGGTTCCCGAGCCGCCCCCGGTACCCTCCATCAGCGAAGACGACACCAACGCCAAAGGCAAGAGCGTGATCGAGCAGTTGGCTGAACATCGGGCCAATCCGACCTGCGCTTCCTGCCACGACATCATCGATCCTCCCGGGCTGAGCCTGGAGAACTTCGACCCGATCGGCCGGTGGCGCAGGAAAGACAGCGCCGGCAACCCCGTGCAATCCCGGGCCGAGAAGCCCGACGGCGAAGTCATCGACGGCTTCGAGGGTTTCCGAAGCTATCTCGAAGGCAATCGCGAGTTGATCTTCAAGACCCTCTGCCGGAAGCTGCTGGGATACGCACTTGGCCGAAAGGTCCTGCTCAGCGACCAGCCGTTGCTGGATGAGATGATGGCCTACCTGGAAAACAACGACTACCGCGTGGGCGGTCTGGTGGAGATCATCGTGACCAGCCGGCAGTTCCAGTATCGACAAGACTTCGACCCCGACCTCCTTTCCCAAGAGAAACAGGAGCATTGATATGACAGCCTCTTTTGACCAACCGTCCCCGTCCCCGAGTTCGATGAGCGGCTTCTCCCGCCGTGCATTTCTTCAGGGCGTCGGCGCCACATTGACCCTTCCCTTCATGGAGAGCCTCGCGCGTGCAGCAGAAAAGACTTCCGGCGGAGAGGTTCCCGCCCAGGCTCCCGTCCGCTACGGCGTGCTGTTGTTCACAAACGGCGTGGACGAGAAAAACTGGTGGGCCAAGGGACAGGGCGACTCGATGGAGCTTTCCAAGTCGTTTGGTCCGCTGGAATCCTGCAAGAAGGATATCACGATATTCAACAAGATGCACCTGTTTCCCGATCAGAACAAAACAGGGGGACACCCTCCGGTCTTTACCAACTACCTTTCCGGCGCGCCGGTACGAAAGGGCACACGACCGGATGTGGGTCAGACAGCCGACCAGTTCCTGGCCGAGCGGATTGGCAATCGCACGCCCATTCCGCTGCTGACGCTGGGAACCGAACCTGTGCTTTCGGGGATTCGCGTGGGCGTTCCCTCGATCTGCTACCACACCATCTCCTGGAAGACGCGCCACACCCCCGTCCCGCCGGAGATCTATCCTCGCCAGGCCTTTGACAGCCTGTTCGACCGCACGGGCCTGCGACGGACCAAGAGCGTTCTGGACTCGGTGCTGCAACAGGCAAATGAAATCCGCGGGGAGCTGAGCAAGGCCGACCAGAAGAAGCTCGACGAGTATATGGCCTCGGTGCGGGACGTGGAGAAGCGCGTGGACCGGGCCATGGAGAACACGCGTCAAGACAAGTGGACCCCCACGTTGACCGAGCCGAACATGGATCGCCCGGCCGAAGGCAGGCCCGCCGATCTGCCCGAGCACATGAAGCTCATGCTGGACATCATCGTCCTGGCCTGGCAGATGGACAAGACGCGCATCGCTACGATGCTTTTTGAATCCGATGCGACCTACGACGCGAACTTCAGCTTTCTCGAGGGCGTCTCCGGCGGGGCACTGCACGGGATCAGCCATCACGGCAATAAGCCCGAGCGGCTCGAAACCCACCGCAAGACCAACGAGTTCCACGTCGAGATGCTCAAGTACATGATGGACAAGATGGCCGCCATTGACGAAGGCGAAAGGACGCTGCTGGATAATTCCATGGTGCTTTTCGGCTCGAACCTGGCCGATGGGAACAGCCACGAGGCCCGCTGGCTGACCTGTGTTCTTGCCGGCCATGGCGGGGGATCGATCGCCGGAGGCAGGGCCATTACGCCCGAGAAGGACTCCGATCAGCTCCTGTGCAACCTGCACCTGGCCATGATTCAGCGGATGGGTGTGGATGTCGACAAGTTCGGCAACAGCACCAAGGCAATGGAAGGTCTGAGCTGAGCTTTCTGAGGATTGGACGAAGAGAGTGAAACCGCCACCGGTCTGGAATGCTCCAGCCCAGTGGCGATTGTCTTATCAGCCGGTCAATACCCGATACGGATCGGGCCGGTCGGGAGGCCGTCGAGGACAAAGTCGGCATAGCGGGAGCCTTCCAGGACCCGTGATTCGAACGGGATCTTCTCGCGATCCATGGCGACCGATTTGGCCTTGGCCCGACCTGGCAAAAGGACGCTGAGCTCGGCATGGTCAAAGGCACCGGTCAGGTCCAGCGTAATACGGCGACGCTTGCTGTCGATCCGGCAGGAATAGCTGACATAGCCATCGCAGGCCGGGTAGTGCAGGGTGACACGGCTGTTGTCGGCCTGGGTGGCCGCCCAGCGGGGTTGGACCTTCACGCGGCGAAACCCTCTCTGGGTGTCTTCGATGCCCGCCAGTCCCTCGGCCACCGCGTAGAAAACCGCCGCCTGGGACCACTCGCTGGGCAGACCGTAAGAACGGATGGTGACGTCGAACTCCACCGGCTGATCGCTCAGGCTCACCGCGGCAATGAGGATCGGCACGCGGATCGCACGGGTCTGGATCGCGACAATCGGGGTCTCCGGCTTGGGGTTGTTCCAGCCGAACATGTAAAGCCCGACGTTCTTCCATTGCCCGTTGGTCCCGCGCCAGGCGACACGGGTCCTCGTGCGGTCCACGCCGCCCCTGCCTCGCCAGTTGCCCACGTCGGTGACTCCCCACCAAAGGCCGATTTCGTGCCCTTTGCGGATGTCGATGCGCCGCACTTCCCCATCGGCGTAATGGACCTCGTAGACGCCGGCCACCTCGTGCGATGCGACGTTCTTGGCCAGTGCGTGCATGAAGTAGAGGCTCTTGCCGGTAGCGCCGCAGGCCGGAAGGATCTGTTCGGAAGGCCTGGCCGGGTCCTGGGGGTCCAGTGCAAGGACGGCCCGGCCCTGGTTCGAGGCTGGGTCGATCACATCGAATTCGATGATGCCGAACGTGCGCTTGCCGGTGGGCAGGTTGCGCATGTCGTTCTCGTCTTCACCGATCCAGGCGGTCACGTCGCTATCGGCCCGGCTGTCCAGGCCGCGGTTGACCACATCCCGAAGATCCAGATGCGTAAACGATGCCTTGGGTGGCTCGTAGTCGGCCGGGATGCGCTTGTAGGCCTGGTGCATGTGCCCGCCGTCTTTTTCCGACAGGTCCCAGAGGCGATCGAGGATGTCGGCCCCGTACTCTTCCATGCCGTGATCGAAGGCGGCCTTGGCGATCTCGCCGGCCACGATGGGGCAGATCGCCCCGTTGGTATACTCTCCGGGGGGCGGCCCGGCCGAGGGCCACTGCTCGGGCGTGTAGGGCGGGTCCATCGACCACCATTCGGCAAAGCTCTCGTTCTTCCTGGCCTTGCCTCGACGCTGGTACTCTTTGAGGATCGCGACGGCCATCTCGTGGGTGGGCATCTTCCGGTTGATCGTATAGCCGGTCGAGAGGCTCATCCGCTTTCTTTCGTCTCCGACGGCCTGGTAGACCTCTTCTTCCTTCAGGGTCTCGGGGATCATGTGGCCGTATTGGGTCTGGAAGAAGAGCTTCTCGTTGGCGCGTTTTCGCAGGGCCTCTCCCTGTTCTCGAAGTTCCTTCGCTCGCTGGGTGTGCCCGAGATGCTCGTGCATTTCCGCCAGGCGCCGGAAGGAGGAGTAGACGCCCGAGTTGTCTCCGTGGAAGAGAAACTGCGGATCGCCCTCGTGGAGGACCCGATGGTCACCGTCGCAGTAGAACGGGTGGGCGAAGTCCCAGGAATCCTGGCAGAAGGATCGTCGCACCAGTTTGTGCTTCTTGCTCCAGCGGACCGGGGAGGATGTATTGTACTCCAGCGCCTTGTCGAGAACCGGAAGCTGCCGGGCCATCCACGCGTCGTCCCCGCTGGCCTTCCAGGCATGCCAGACGCCCTCGGTATAGAGGAACTCGCAATCGGCTTCGATGGGAATCCTGCGGACGATGTACTTCATGTCGTCGTCGTAGCGGAAATAGCCTTCGCCCAGGGCCTCGCCGAACCAGGTCGGCCCCGGATAGTCCGGGTTGGGGTGGATGCAGTCCCAGAGCATCCCGTCTTCTTCCTGCGTTTCGAGCCAGTACTCCAGGCCGCTCTTGACATCCTCCATGAAGTACTTCTGGGCCTTGAGGCAGTGGACGTGGTCGCGGCCCCAACTGATGAGCATCTTGTAGAGCTTGCCGTTGATGATCAGGTTGCGGTTGGAGGCCGTGGCGTCCATCAGGTCGCGGATCCGGTTGGCGAGCTTCGCATACGGTCCCCGATTGCACCAGAACTCCGTGCGGGCCTGGAGTCGAAACCGGGCCGATTCGAGGCAGTCGTCCTGGCCGTTGAGGATCTTAACGGTGTGGATCCCGGCCTGGCCTCGGGCCTGGAAGCGGGCGGCCTTGTTCGGGCGGATCGCCTTATCCAGGTATGTTCTTCCCGCGGCATCGAGAACCACCACCCGGGCTGCGTGGCCGTGGTCGCTCTGAATACGTCACTTTTCCAGCGGGGTGAAGAGCGAAGTTCCTTCGTCGGTTTTTTCCAGTGTGATCATATCTTTGGCCTCCTCAGGCGTCCTGGGGGGGGTTCCGAGCCGGTCATCTCGGCCAGCAGGCTGAAGAACCCTATTTTCCTCTCTGAGTTGATCGTCCAGTCGGTCGGAACGGACTGGAAGCCTTCTTCGTAGCCTTCCCCCTTCATCCGGTAATCGAAGTACCCCCAGGAAGCGTATTTGCTGACGGCTGCGATGAAGTTGTTGTTGTTCTTGTCGAAGTCGAAATGGTCGTCCTCGTTGAAGACAATCGGCTGGCCGTGGTAGGTGGGAAGGGCGCGGCACTGGTCGACCATCTCCCGTATGCGATCCGGGTCGCTGACCCCGTTGCCGTGGATCAACAGGAAGTCGGCCACTTCGGCCACCGCCTCGGTGGGGATGGTATTTCCTCCATAGCTGATGCTGGTCAGCAGCCGTCCTGCCTTGTTGACGACGCGACCGTCGCTGCGCTGCCCGACGCGGCGGATGAGTTCGTGGGATCGGCCCGGCATGATGATCTCATGGTCGTAGGCGTGGACATTGCACTCGTTTGCGATCTCGATAAGCACATGCGACCAGCGATGATCGCAAACCCAGTCCGTGGCGTTGTCGCAGGCGCGGCAAATGGCGGCTTCGTTTTCCAGACGCTGGTCCTGCCCGAAGTAGAAATAGCCGAGAATAACGGCCATGCCCAGGTCGTCGGCCCGCTCGATGATCCGCTCCATCCGGTCGCAGTAGTCTTCCCGCAGAGACCCGTCGGCTTCGAAGGCGGAGTTGTGCCAAGGCTGATCCATGGAATAGCCTGTCGGGCTTCCGCCCTGGAAGTTGATCGTGAAGCCGCGCAGGCCGCAGTTGTACCAGGAGGGCATGGCCGCGATGAACGCATCGGTGTTGCGCTGGGGATCCCAGGGGCCGTCCGGATAGTCCCATCGGCTTCGCGTCTGGGGGTTGCGATCGTCAAAGACGCCCTGGACGAGTCGGGCGTTGAGCAGCAGGCCCTCGATGTTCATCCCCCGCCAGGTGCGCCCCGGGTAGGTGGGCTCGGAGTTGATAAGGAAGGCGTCGTCCTGGATATCGACCACGGTGGTTGCGGGCATGGGCAGAACCTTTCAAGTGCCAAGCGCCAGTCCGGGCAGGATCTGCCCCTGGGCGAGATAGATGACAAGCGTTACGGTCAGCGGACAGAGCAAGGTGGAGTAAAAAACCGACCGGGCGGCGTAGTCGGCGTGATTCTCGAATTCCATCGAGAGCAGCATGCAGTTGACCGCGGTAGGGCTGGAGGTCGAAATCAGCAGCATCTGTGCGACAAAGCCGCTGAGCCCGAAAGCGTAGATCAGCCCGACTCCGATGGCCGGGCCGGCCAGGAGACGCAGGCCCACGCTCCAGGTGACCGGGTACTTCCTGGCCAGCTTGCCCACCAGGGCCAGTTGGGCTCCCAGTGTCAGCAGGGCCACGGCGATGAAGGCGTTCTTGACGTAGACCAGGTAGTCGTAGATTGGGCTCAGACCCCTGGCGACCTGGGAGGATGTCTCGGGCCCCATCCAGTTGCGGATCTGGTGGGTCAAAAAGGCTGCCACCAGGGCGTAGATGGGGGGGAACTTCACGATGTGCAGCAGGTTGTCCTTCCAGTGCCGGTCCTTCTTTCCACCGGCGGCGATGAGAATTCCGATCGTGAAGGTAAAGAGGTTCTGCGTGATCATCACGTAGGCCTGCAGGCTGGCGGCTGCGTCGGAGAGGTCTCGCCCGTCCACGCTCTTGCCCCGGAAGGCGAACTTCTGCAGTGGCAGCCCGAAGTTGCCCGAGTTGTGCAGGATGGTGGTCAGCAGCATGGTTCGCCTCTGGTTCGAGGGGATCCCCCGCAGGGCGGCGATGGAGAGGGTCAGGGCGGCCATCACCGCCAGAAGGGCCAGTGTGAAGGCAATGACCGTAGCGGCCTGGCCCCAGGCGACCTGGGAGTTGACCATCGAAAAGTAAATGATCGCCGGCATGACGAAATAGAAATTCAGCCGTTTGAGGGTGAGCATGTCCAGGCCGAGCTTGCGCTGCAGGACAAAGCCGGTCCCGGCCAGGAGCAGTACGGGCATGACGATGAAATAGAAAATGCCCGCGAGCTTGAGCCCGAAGTCTCCAGAGGCGGTCAGAATGTCGGCGATGAAGGGCATAATAGGCTGGGCAGGACGAAATCATACCCGACTGATCCTGCCAGGCAAGCCCATAGCCGATAGGACAAGCCCAAAAACGGTGATTCAGAGGATGTAGGTATACAAAAACCCGGGACCTGTGGCTTTTGGCCCGGCCCCGGGTACTTGGGAAAGGAAAGTTGGGCTTTCCATGACGGGAACGTAGGATTCGACAGGGGCAAAGGCAAAAAACCGGCGGCAGAAAAACCATTTTGTTGCTCGGCTGAAGAAGAAACTCCCACGGGCATTGGTCAAGAAGATCCGGCTCGTGGATGGGAGAATCGAAGTGGACTCGGCGCGTTGAACGCCGGGCAGCTTCGCCAGTCAGGCTGGACAGATCCCGGTCAGGCCGTCTTTGTCTCTTCCGGCCGGTTGACTTCACGCCGGTGCGATTCTATCATTCTTCGAAGAATCCCCCCCCAATCCTCCCAAACAAGGATATCTGCATGAGTTCCGAAAACGTTCTTGAATTGAATGACGAAAGCTTCGAAAGCGAAGTCCTCTCAGGCGAGGGTGTTGTGCTGGTGGACTTCTGGGCCGAGTGGTGCCTGCCCTGCAAGATGCTGGGCCCGACCATCGAAGAAATCGCCGATGACTACGCCGGGAAGATCAAAGTCGCCAAGGTCGATATCGACAACAGCCGTGAAGTGGCCGGCAAGCTGGGAATCCAGGCGATTCCCACGGTGATCCTCTTTAAGGATGGCGAGGTGGCCAAGAAGTTCGTCGGCCTCCAGCAGAAGAACGACCTGGCCGATGCCATCGACGAAACCCTCTCCTGAGCCGACGTGCTTCGCCTGAAGCGAGAAGAAATCCGCAGCCTGGACTCCTATGCGATCCAGACACTGGGAATCCCGGGGTTGATCCTCATGGAAAATGCCGGGCGCAATGCGACCGACGCCATCGAGGACTATATGGGTTCGGTGGACTCCAAGGCGATTGCCATCGTGGCCGGTGGGGGAAACAACGGGGGCGACGGATTCGTCATTGCGCGCCATCTGCTGATCCGAGGCGCCAAACCGGTGATCTTTCCGACGGCGCCCAGGGAAAAGCTCTCGCAGGATGCGGAGGCGAATTTTTCGGCCGCAAAGGCCCTGGGTATCCAGATCCACGGTGTGACTGACGATGTCTCCTCTCTCGGAGCCCAACTGGCCGATTTCGACCTGATCATCGATGCGGTAGGGGGAACGGGAATCAAAGGCGCTTTGCGTGGGAGCATGGCCCAGGTGGCAGAGCAGATCAACGCAGCCGGGCCCGACGTAGTGGCAGTGGATATCCCCACGGGTCTGGATTGCGATACGGGCAAGGCAGAGGGCTCGGCCGTTCGAGCCAAGCTTACGGTTACCTTCGCTGCTTCCAAGGTCGGCTTTGATGAGCCCCAGGCCCTCGCCTGGACCGGCCAGGTGAAGGTGGTGGACATCGGCATTCCCGCCGAGAAAGTCCATCAACAGGCAAGCCGGTCCGGCTGACGCGCTGTCCCGACGAAGATCCGGGGCTGTGGCAGCGGGGGTCAAGGCAGCCGTTGCTGTTGAATTGGCCAAATTTGCCCTTCCCACCGGCTTGCATGGGCGATATAATCCCAAGCCCGAAACCGGCCTCCAAGGCCTCTTCCCCACCTTGAACCCCGAAAGAGACAGGAAGCGACTATGCCCCTAGTACCGATGAGAGTTCTGCTGGATCACGCAGCCGAGAATGGCTACGGAATCGCTGCGTTGAACGTCAACAACATGGAACAGATTCAGGCGATCATGGAAGCCGCCCAGGAGACCGATTCTCCGGTGATCATCCAGGCCAGCCGCGGCGCGAGGCAGTACTCGAATGACGCCTATCTTCGTCACCTGATGCTGGCTGCGGTGGAACTGAACCCCAAGATTCCCATCGCGATGCACCAGGACCACGGCGACAGCCCGGATACGTGCATGAGCGCCGTCGAGCAGGGCTTTACCAGCGTGATGATGGACGGCTCGCTGATGGACGACGGAAAGACGCCGGCCAGCTACGATTACAACGTGCAGGTGACAAAGCAGGTCGTCGAAGCGGCCCACGCCAAGGGCGTGAGCGTCGAGGGCGAGTTGGGCGCACTGGGCGGCATCGAAGACGGCCACGGCGCCGGTCTGAGCGAAGAGGAAGCCCAGGAGCATCTGACCGATCCCGAGCAGGCTGAGCAGTTCGTGCAGGATACCGGCGTGGACGCCCTGGCCGTTGCCATCGGCACCAGCCACGGCGCGTACAAGTTCAAGAAGAAACCCACCGGCGACGTGCTCAAGATGGACCTGATCGAGGACATCCACAAGCGTCTGCCCAACACGCACCTGGTGATGCACGGCTCGAGCAGCGTTCCCCAGGAACTCCAGGACATCATCAACGAGTATGGCGGCGAATTGAGGCCGACCTACGGCGTGCCCGTGGAAGAAATTCAGCGCGGCATCAAGCACGGTGTCCGGAAGATCAATGTGGATACCGACAATCGGCTGGCGATGACCGGCGCGATCCGGAAGGTTTTCAGCACCACGCCCGAGCAGTTCGACCCGCGCAAGTACCTCGGCCCGGCCCGGGATGCGATGAAGGAAGTCTGCAAGAAACGCATGGAAGCCTTCGGACAGGCCGGCTGGGCGGGTAAAATCCCCGTCAAATCCCTCGACGAAATGGTCAGCTACTACAAGTAAGCAGACCTTCGGCCAGGACAAATCTGAGACAACCACGCGACGCAGGGCTCCCACCGGGGCTCTGCGTCGTATTGGATCCGGGCTTATAAACTGTCCGAGAGCATTTGAAAGGGGACGTCGGGTGTTGGTCTTTCTTGATGAAAGTTTTCGCAAACACCACAGGACAGGCCGTCAGTTGGGAGTCTTGAGCGGCCTTGCCATCCCGGAGGATGTGTTCCACGATTTCCAGCGAGATATGTTCGGCGTGCGTCGTCCCTATCACGGACAGGTGCTGGGAGAAGATTCAGAAGTTCACGGAACACAACTGCTCCGCAATGCCACTCTGAAAACCATCAGAAAGAGAGGCTTTTCCTTGCATTGGAATCTGGCGGAGGAACTCCTCCAATTTGCAAAGAGCCGCTGGTTCAAGGTCTTTGGAGTCGTCTGTTTCAGGGAGGGTCTTAACTCATTGGTTTGCGACGATGAGATCAATCTTGACCTGACCTATCGTTACCTGTTCGAACGCATCGATACCTACATGAAGCGCGAATTCCCAGGCAGGTTCGCGAAGCTGGTCTTCGACAATCGGGATCACAAAACAGATGAGAAAAACGCAAAAGCGATCACGAATTTCTTTGTGAGAAGTAATCTTGGCCTGGGATATGACAGCATTCTCCGCATCCCGTTCTTTGCGGTTTCGCAAGGCCACAATTACGGACTTCAACTCGCGGATCTGATTACGACTGTTATCGCGCTGCGGTTTCAGGGAAGGAAGGAGTATCAAACCCTCTGGAGTGTGGTCAGAGACATGTTATACCTCACTGAAATCGGGGGCCGCCGTCAGTCGAGTCTGAAGGTAATGCGAGATCAGGTTAACGGAGCCTGGCCGGGCAGACAAAATGACAGGAAGTAAAAAAGAGATCCGGCGGCCAGAAAGCCTATGACCCAGCGCAATGCGCCGCGCACCGAACCTCATCTACTTAATTATCGGGATTCGAGGGCGGATCGTCAAGAGAAGTTTGCGACGGATGGAGATTCATTCTCAATCCAATGGTTGCCGGAGACTTTTGGTCGCACGTCTTGCAGGATCGATCCGAAAAGGATACATACGGAAGGCTGACCAGACTCCCAGTTTGCCGAAAGGATCGATGGGGCCGATGCAGTGGACAGACAGGATTCAGCTTGCGATGGTACTTGCGATGCTGGCCTTGGCCGGCTGTGGGGGAGGCCTGTATCCGCCGCCGCCACGGACGCTCGAGCAGTATGAATCCGACCGGGCCCGCCCCGGCGGGGGCTATGCCAGGCGAACGGTGGTTCTCTACAATCTCCAGCGAGCGATGGATCCGCAGCGTTCCACCGAGGCACGTGTCAAGTCGATCGAAGTGGTCTCGAAGATCGCCCGGGACGAACGGTGGGTCCAGCAACGTCTGGCCCGGATTCTGGAAGAGCCTTCGGCCCCTGTGGAAGTGACCGAGGAGGTCGTGGAAATTCTCCTGGCAGAGAACTACCCGGGTCTGGCCGGAAAGGTCACGGACCTGCTTCCCAAACTGCCCCCGGGCAGTGCCCTGCGAGGCAGACTGATCGGGTGGATCGACCGCAATGCCGGTGACGACGCCCTGGCCGAGGTCGTTGTCCTCTGGGCGCGAGAGCCTGCCAACAGTATCGCCGATGCGCGATTCCGCGCGGTGGCAGAGCAACTCACCGCAAAGCGCTGGCCCCAGGCCCTGGTCGACGCGATCAACAGCGATGCCTTCGAGGCCAAAGGATCGGCCCTGGAAGTCCTGCGGGTCCGCATGGAGCCGGAGGAGCTTCGTAAGCGCTTTGGCGAGGTGACGCCCGCGACGGCGGCTGTGACAGCCATCCAGGAATTCCTGGAGCGTTTCGATTATCTGCCTCGCACGGGAGAGGACCTGATCACGATGGTGCAGCTTCTGGCCCAGGAGAAAGAGGCCATGTCTCCCGCGGGCAAGCTGTATCGACGATGGGCCTCCCGGGACGGATACAAGTTTCGCCTGCACGACTTTCATGTCCTGACCCGACTGTCGATGGACCCCCTTCGTACGGATATCCCACGCCAGCAGTTGCAGTTGAATCTGGGCCAGGAACTGCGAAGCCGGGACCATGTCGGCTACAAGGAAGAAAACCGTGGCCGGAAGGTCAAATCGGACTTCTGGTCGCACGCGGATCGTCTCAGCACGGCCGATCTGTGGAGGCTCTATCTGCTCAATGAGATGCTCACCAACAAGAACATCCAGGATGCCCTCTACGTGACGGCCCGCCGCGATCGGGCCGACAAGCAGAGCAGTTGGGGGGGGCTGGTGAGGTACATCAGCGGCCGGGCCCGGGCGTATTACTACAGGCCTTCGGTGGAGGCGGCCGGCAACGACCAGGCCTACGTGCCCAGCCGGCGGGCCTATCGCGATGCCCGCAACAGCCTTTGCTGGTTCCTGGCGCACTTTTCCAAGATTTCCAACGCCGATCAAGCCGGGCCCGACGCGGACGAACTGGCCTCGATGGTCCAGCGGGACCAGAGTGGCGTGATCTTCACCAGCCTCTCGGATGAGACGTTTGCAGCCCACTGGTACAACCAGGACAAACGGGTGGTCTCTCTGGGGGTCCTGCCGTTCGGCCAATGACGCTCAGCCGTGCTTTCGCAGGACGTTCTCGATGGCGTCCAGTTCGATGCGGAAGTCCTTGAGTTGTCTCTCGAGCCGGCGGATCTGCTTGGGACTGGCGTTTTCGAGAATCTCCTCGTCGGAGAGGTTCGTTTCAAGCTCTTCGATACGGGCGGTGAGCATATCCCTCCGGCGCCGAAGGAGTTCCAGGCGTTCCTCCGCACTGGCCGGTTCGCTCAGTACGCTCTGGAAGACCTTCTCCTCCACAAACAGGGGCGTGTCGAGTCCAACGCCCAGGGCGATTGCGTCGGACGGGCGGGAATCGATCTCCAGGTCCCTGCCATTCTGTCGGATATGAAGCGTCGCGATGAACGTCTGATCGCGGATATCGTTGACGACGACCTTTTCCAGCGTCCCGCCAAGGTGGCCTATGACGTTTCCCAGCAGTTCGTGAGTCAGCGGGCGGGGGGTGGACTGGCCCTTGAGACGCCTGTCGATGGCCAGGGCTTCGGCAATGCCGATGAGGATCGGGAAGCTTCGCCGGCCGTCCTTTTCCTTCAGGAAGATCACCTGCTGGTCGCCCAGTTCGGTGATCAGAATTCTCGATAGTTCTACAGGTACTTCCATGGCCGGCCTCCGCTGGGGCAAACGTCCTGTTTGATTCTACGCGCCCGATGTACCGGTCGCAACGGTCGAATCAACCCAGGGCGGCAAGGGACTCGGTAACCGAGGCCAATTGGCTTCGCAGGTCTTCGAGCCTGTCGCGTTCCCGCTGGACCACCTGGGCCGGGGCCTTGTTGACGAAATTCTCGTTGGCCAGCTTCTTCTCGATCCCGCCGATGCCGCTTTCCAGCGTCTGGGCCTGCTTGGTGAGCCTTTCCTTTTCAGCCTGGACGTCGATGATGCCCAGCACATGGCCTCGCAGGGCCCCGGCGGTAACCGAAGCGGCGCCGGAGGGAATCTGTTCGACCTTCTCACGGATTTCCACCTCCCCCAGGTTGGCCAGGGACTGGAGCATGTCCAGATTGTCCTGGAGCAACTGCGCTTCGCGGCCTGAGGCCTCCAGAAGCAACGCGACCTTGTCCCGCGGCGGAACGTTGTGGCTCAGCCGCGCGTTGCGGATCTGGCGGATCATCTCGGCCAACAGCTGGAAATCCTCTTCGGCTTCTGGCTGGAGGGTTCTGGCGTCGGCTTGCGGCCAGGCGGCGCGGATGAGCAGCTTTTCGGCAGGGGTGTTGCCCGGTCCGCGCACGGGGGCGACATCGCCCAGGCGCTGCCAGATGGCCTCGGTGATATACGGGGCGATCGGGTGGAGCATGCGGAGGACGATATCCAGGCACCAGGCGATGATGGCCTTGGGCGCTGACTGGCCGGCATTGATTCTCGCCTTGGCGATTTCCAGGTACCAGTCGCACAACTCGTCCCAGACGAAGTGGTAGATCGTCTCGGCCAGCTCGTTGTAGCGATAGCCGTCCAGGGCGCGGGTAACGTCGCGGATGGTGGCATTGAGACGCGAGAGAATCCACGTATCGGCCAAACGGGCCTGGGGATGGATTTCGTCCCAGGTGGGCACGGCGTCGAGGTTCATCATCGCAAAGCGCGACGCATTCCAGAGCTTGTTGCAGAAGTTGCGGCCTATGTCGAACTTCGGGCTGGAGTTGACCTTTCGCCCGTCGGGCAGCTCGATCTGCGTCACCGGCATGCGGACGTCCTGGGTCTGGGTCGTCATGGAACACAGCGTGTATCGCATGGCGTCGGCCCCGTGGGAATCGATCACCACCAGCGGGTCGATGCCGTTGCCCAGGCTCTTGGACATCTTCCTGCCCTCTCCGTCCTGGATCATCGCGTGGATGAAGACGTCCGAGAAGGGAATGTCGCCCAGGCAGTACTGGCCCATCATGACCATGCGGCTGACCCAGAGCGTGATGATCTCCCTGGCGGTGCAAAGCACGTCGCCGGGATACCAGGTTTCCAGGGCGGGGTTCTCTTCCGGCCAGCCCAGCGTGCTGAAGGGCCAAAGCGCCGAGGAGAACCACGTATCCAGGACGTCGGGATCCCTCTGCCATCCATCGGCTTCCAGCTCTGCTTCCAGTTTCTCCAGGCCATCGGCGATACAGGCATAGGTGACGGGGCCTTCCTCGGTTTCTTCGGTTCTGAGAAGAAGCTTGTCCGGATCGGCCTGGAAGTCCTGTCTGCCCGGCTTGGACCAGATGGGGATTCGGTGTCCCCACCAGAGCTGTCGGCTGATGGGCCAGTCGCGCAGGTTCTCCAGCCAGTTGCGATAGTTGTTGCTGTACCGCTCGGGGATGAAGCGCAGCTCGCCCTCGAGCAGGGGGGCCAGGGCGATGCTGGCCAGGGAGGCAGCGGGCACGTCGGTGCCCTCCACGTTGCCCTGTTCGGGTCGGGAATCGATGGGCTTCTTGACGGCTACGTACCATTGGTCCGACAGGTACGGTTCGATCGGCACGTGGGAGCGATAGCTGTGGCCCACTTCGTGTGCGTAGTCGACCACCTTTTCCAGGAGCTTCTCCTGCCGGAACCACTCGACGATGGCCTCACGGGCTTCGAAGCGGTCCATGCCCAGCAGTTGCCTGGCCTCGGGTTCGGTGGCATCTTCCCAGCCGTACTTGTCGCTGATGGATCCGTCGGGGGCCATCACGTTGACAATGGGCAGTTCGTGTCGCTGCCCGATGAGCCAGTCATTGGGGTCGTGGGCGGGGGTGACCTTCAGGAAGCCGGTGGAGAAGCGGGCCTTTTCGTCCTCGCTGTCCGGATCGGGCAAGACGACGTAATCGTCGGCGATGATCGGGATTTCCCGACCGACGATGGGCAGGCGGACCTTGGCCCCGGTCAGGGCTTCGCGCCGCGGGTCGTCGGGGTGCATGGCCACGGCCGTGTCGCCCAGCATGGTTTCGGGCCGCGTGGTCGCGACGGTCACGTGACGGATCTCCCGGCCATTGGCTCTGACAGGCTCGACCAGGGGATACTGCAGGTACCAGAAGTAGCCTTGGACGGTCTCATGTTCGACTTCATCATCGGCCAGGACGGTCTGCGTGGCGGGGTCCCAGTTGACCAGTCGCTTGCCGCGGTAGATCAGCCCGTCGGCGAAGAGTTTGAAGAAGACCGCCCTTACGGCCCGGGCGCAGACTTCATCCATGGTAAAACGGGTGCGGTCCCAGTCGCAGGAACAGCCCATTTTGCGAAGCTGGTTGAGAATGGTCTTTTCGTATTCGTCCTTCCATTGCTGCACCCGCTGGACGAACCGGTCGCGCTGGAAGTCGGTTCGTCGCTTGCCTTCCTCGGCCAGCAATCGCTTCTCCACGACCGTCTGGGTGGCGATGCCCGCGTGGTCGGTTCCGGGCATCCAGAGGGCATTGAAGCCGCACATCCGCTTATAGCGGATCAGCACGTCCTGGAGAGTGTTGTTAAGGGCATGACCCAGGTGCAGGGCGGCGGTGACATTCGGCGGCGGGATGACGATGCAGAAGGCATTGGCCGTCTCGTCGGTCCGGCCGGCAAAGGCCTTGTTGGATTCCCAAAGATCGTAGATCTGCCCTTCGATGCTTTTGGGTTCGTAATTCTTGGCCAATTCAGTCATATCGGGTTTCATCCCTTCGGGGGCTCGTTCGGTTGTCTCTGGGCCTTTATAGTCGAAGACAGGCCTGAATGGCCAGTTCCAGCAGTTTCTCCCGGGTGTCTTTCTGGTCGGGCCAGTTGCGGTCGTCCCATTGTTCCCCTGCCAGGGAGTCTCCGGCGTAGAGGATCTGCCCGAAGCAGACCTCGCGGAACGCAGCGACGGCGCAGAAGGCGGCACATTCCATTTCCACCGCCAGGCAGCCTTGCTCCCTGCGTCGCTGAACTTTCGCCCGGGTCTCGCGATAGAAGGCATCGGTGGTCCAGATCGGCCCGGCCTGGTAGGCCAATCCCTGCTCGTCGAGCGTTTTACAGATGGCCTGGACGGCGGCGGGGTCGGGCTTTGCCCAGGGCGCCGGCGGGGCATAGTGATAGCTCGTGCCCTCGTCACGCAGGGCCTTGGTGGGGACAATCAGGTGCCCGGTCTCCAGGTCGCTCAGGACGCCGCAGCCTCCGCAGGCGATGATCTTGCTCGCCCCGCAGGCAATGCAGGCCTCCATGGTCGCAGCCGAGAGCGGAGCGCCCACCCGAGGGTGGATCAGCATGACCTTGCCGCCCGGGGTCTCCAGGAGGTAGAGCGGCACGGCCAGGTCTTCACTGCGCAGCGTGCGGAGCACCTGGTGGGGGTGGAGCTGGATGAACCGGTCGATCGCGTCCTGGAAGAAGCAAAGCACCACGTGGGGCGGGACGTTACCTGGCTTGAACGCTTCGGACGGATCGATCATCGCGCGGCGGTCCGGGTCGAATTCCAGCAGCGGGATATTCGACGAATCCGTCACTGGTTCGATTCCTCGGCTGTGAGGATCCGGTGCTTGATGGCGTCGACCAGCGCCAGCCAGCTTGCATCGATGATATTCTCGCTGACCCCGACCGTGCCGAAGTACTCGCCGGTGTCCTTGTCATGCCACTCGATGACCACGCGGACCTTGGCGGCGGTTTCGGCGGCGGTATTGACCACGCGGACCTTGTAGTCGGCCAGGTGCAGGCTCGCCAGGGGATAGCTTTGAGCCAGGGCCTGCGACAACGCCTGGTAGAGCGAATCGACCGGGCCGTCACCTTCGGCCACGGTGTGGCGGGCCTGGTCGTCCACAACCAGCTTGACGGTGGCCTCGGTGCTTGGCTGGCGTCCGTTGCGACGGAGGATCATGCAGCGGTAGTGGTCCAGTTCCCACAGGGGGCGGTACCAGTTGCCGCCCAGTGTGCGCCGGATGAGCATGTCGAAGCTTCCCTCGGCCGCCTCGAACTGGTAGCCCTGGCTTTCGAGTTCCATGACCGCCTGGAGGATCTTGCGCTGGGCGTTCTTGTCCTGGGAGATCTGGTACTTGGCGGGGGTGGTGGCGGCGATGTTGCTCACGCCGGCCAGCTCGCTGACCAGGATTCTGCGGGTATTTCCGACCTTGGCCGGGTCGATGTGTTCGTAGGTGCTGGTATTCCGCTGGACGGCGTGGACGTGCATTCCGCCCTTGTGGGCAAAAGCAGAAGGGCCCACGAACGCCTGGTTCTCCTGGAAGTTCATGTTGGCCAACTCGTACACGAACCGGCTGATTTCCGTCAGGCGCCCCAGGGTGTCTTCCTGGAGCAGTTCAAAATCATACTTGAGGGCGAGGTTCGCGATGACGCTTGTCAGGTCCGCGTTGCCGCATCGTTCGCCGATGCCGTTGATGGTGCCCTGGACGTGTCGGGCCCCGGCCACCACGGCGGCCAGGCTGTTGGCCGTGGCCAGGTCGCCGTCGTTGTGACAGTGGATGCCCAGTCTGGCCTCGGGGAGCCTCTCGCGGACGGCCTGGATGGCTTGGGAGATCTGCTCGGGCAGCGACCCGCCGTTGGTGTCGCAGAGGATCAGGCACGAGGCCCCGGCTTCGTGGGCAGCCTGGAGCGTCCGCAGGGCGAATTCGGGATTGGCGCGGTACCCGTCGAAGAAGTGCTCGGCGTCGTAGAGCATTTCCCGGTCGCTGTCGACCATGAGCTTGCAGGAATCGGCGATCATGCGGAGGTTTTCGTCTTCGTCCACTCGCAGGACGTCGCGCACGTGCAGGTCCCAGGTCTTGCCGACGATGCAGACCACGGGGGCCTGGGAGTCCAGCAGGGCGCGCATGCCGGTGTCTTCTTCTGCTTTGACGCCTCGCCTGCGGGTCATGCCGAAGGCAGAGACGCGAGCATGTTTGAAGTCCTTGCGCATCACTTCCTTGAAGAAGGCGGCGTCCTTCGGGTTGCTCAGCGGGTAGCCGCCCTCGATGTAGTCCACGCCCAGGTTGTCCAGGGCGTCGGCGATCAGGAGCTTGTCCTCCATCGACAGGCTGACGCCTTGGGCCTGCGTTCCGTCTCGCAGGGTGGTATCGTACACTTCCACACGTTGGGGAGAATCTTGCTTGGTATTCATGAGGTCTGTTTCCTCTTTGCCGCCGGAGGGGGGCGAAAAAAAGCCCTGAAGCTTGCGTAATTCGCGCCTCAGGGCCGGGGTTGGTTGAGAGTATCGGCCTGATTCAGGGCGCACAGGGTACAAGGGCCATGCGGGAAATAATACCGGCGCGGACACATCGCCCACGACGCCTCGCGTCGCTGGTAACAGTCGATCTGTTCGGGCGGGTCCGCATCGAGTTCCTCGCGCTGTGCGCAAAAGGCCTGTAAGACATCAAAATTATAATCGCAGCCCAGCGGGAGTCAACGCAGGATTTTTGCTTTCGTCTTCACCCCCTGCGGGCAAAGGCTTGCTTTCCGGGGGGGGCAACGGCTACACACAGGCCATGGCCGAGAAGTTCTACAGCGAATCCATCGTCCCGGCCGAGGGCACGATGGGGGTGAAGATGATGGCCCGCGGCGAGCCGTCTCTGCCGCGAGCGTTCGACTGGCAGGGCGTGCGGCACCGCATCCTGGAAATCCAGGCCACGTGGAAGACCAGCAGTCGGGAGGGAGGCCGACGCGACGGCGAACTCTACCTGCGCAGACACTGGTACCGTGTGAAGACCGACACCGGGTGGGTCGCCACGATCTACTGTGATCGGCAGGCCCGCCGGCCTAAACGTCCCAAGGCTCGCTGGTGGATTTTCAGTGCCGAAAAGAGCTCCGACAACTGATTGAGCCGCAAGGGCTATCCCAGGGCCTGGATGATCGCCTTGCAGAAGGCCGGTAGATCGTCGGGCTTACGCGCGGTGATGACATTGCCGTCCACCACGGTCTGCTCGTCGACCCAGTTGGCCCCGGCGTTGATCATGTCGTGCTTGATCGCGACGAAGCTCGTGGCACGCTTGCCTTTCAGGGCGTCGGTGCAGCAGAGCATCCAGCCTCCGTGGCAGATGGCCGCCAGAAGCAGCCCCTCATTGGCGGCTTCCTGGATGAAGCGGATCATCGTCTCGTCGCGGCGCATGTAGTCCGGGCACCAGCCGCCGGGAATAACCACCGCCTGGAAATCCCGGGCGGAGACCTCCGAAGCCGCCGAGGTGGAAACGCACGGATAGCCCAGCTTGGAGGGATATTCCTTGCCGGCCTCGGGGGCTACCAAGCTTACTTCCGCGCCTTCCTCGCTCAGACGGTAATACGGGTACCAGACTTCCAGCTCCTGGTACTCCTTGTCGATCATCAGGGCGATCTTCTTGCCTTCAAGTCCCATGTGATGCTCCTTTCACGCTTGTTTTATGCGCGGCGGACGCGCAGATCAATCCCCTCCGGGACAAGCATGGACAACTGTCGATGGAGTCGATGATGTGCTGAAGGTAAGGCAGATCTCGTTTCACAGCATCACCGCCTCGGCCATGATATCATCGCGAATGGCAGGGGCCACCGCGTCGTTATCCACCACGTCGACATTACAGCCCAGCAAGTCCTCCAGGTCGTTCTTCAACCCGATCTGATCAAGAAGCGTGGCCTCGTCATTCAGATGTACCAGCAGATCTACGTCACTGGAGGTCAATGCGTCCCCTCGCGAGACGCTGCCAAAGACGCGGATGCGGCTGGCACCGTATCGGGCGGCGACTTCGAGGATCTGCTCCCTTCGACTCTGGATATCGCTCAGGGTAACCATGGGGCTATTGTACCTGGGTCCCAGGGAGGTGACAACTGGACTTGCCCCCAGGATCCTGTCAACCAGTCTGGGTAGCTTCCCAACAAGTGCCATCGGAGCAGCTGTCCTGAGACGCCTGGCTGGATGGAACCCCTGCCAGGCCTTCCCCATGCGCGGCGGGAGGGAAGATCAATCCCCCTGCGACGGGGCGATCATGGCCAGTCGCCTCGAACAGGCCGACGCCAGATCAGCCAGCAGGGGGCCGAAGGCGGCGATCGCCCGACGGTCGAGCGTAAGGGGGTTGCCGCCCAGGGCCAGGGCGCCTACGGCCCGTTGCTCAGCGTCGCGAATCGGCGAAGCCAGGCGATAACGATTCTCGACGTGGCCGCAGCAGTATCCCTCCGAAGCGAGTCGATGTCTCTGCTGCTGGAGCCACTGGGTTCTCCTGCTCCGATCCGAGGCGCTTTGCTCCCTGGACAGGAGCTTGTCCCACTGGCTCTCATCCATGAAAAATACGCCCCAGGGCGGTTGGGCCTCAAGGAAGATACCATTCTCATGGTCATCTCCGACAACGGCACGGGCGGCAAGTGGACCTGCTACGAAGGCGGAGTGAACACGGGCTGTATCATGCGTTGGCCCGGGAAGCTGGCCAAGGGCAAGGTCAGCGACGCGATGATCCAGAATGTGGACATTGCGCCGACGGTCTTTGAAATGTGCGGCGTGAAGCCGGCAGAAGAGATCCGGATGCACGGTGTGAGCCAGGCCGACCACCTGCTCCAGGGCGCCCCGGCCCCGAGGGACAGCGTGTACCTCGATATCGGGTATCAGCGGGCCGTGGTGCGCAAAGACGGGATGAAGTACCTGGCCGTGCGTTTCCCCGACGAACTCCAGAAACAGGTGGCCGACGGTCAGGAACTGGATCTGCGCGGCCGCAAGACCACGGGGCGCAAAGTGGCCAGGGCCAACGAACTCTACGACATCAGGAAAGATCCCCACGAGCGCAAGAACCTTATTGAGAAGGAAGAAACAGCCAAAACCCGCCAGGAGCTCGAGGCCTTGCTCTCGGGCTACTGCAAGCGATTGCCGCATACCTTCTGGGAGTTCACCGGCTGAGCGGCTTCATTTCCAGAGTGCGTCTCTCCGGTCATACCAAGCTATGACCTCGAGGTCCTCCGCACATCAGGTACCCCAGTATCCCACATGCTTTCGCTATGAACTTCCAACAGCGCAGCCTTCGGCCCCGGCAAGCAGTATCCAAGCGGAGGTTATCTGTTGCAGGTCGAACAGAGGCCGTAGAGGAACAGGTCGTGTTCTTCCAGGCAGAACCCACGAGGTACCAACGGATCGACCAGGCCGTCGCAGCCGGTGATTTCGTACATCTGCTTGCATTGCCGGCAGCGGAAGAAATGATGGTGCCCCTTGCCGGACAACTCGTAGAGTTGTGTCTGTCCGGGCAGTTGGACGGTGGCCACACTGCCTTGCTCTATGAACTGGTTGAGGATTCGATAGACCGTCGCCTGGCTGAGAGTGGGCACGGCCTGGCGGCCCCGACTGAGAATTTCCTCGATGGTCAAGGGAGCGTCAGTTTGGCTGAGCACGTCCAGGACGGCACGCTTCTGGGGGGTGTTTCGTGACGACATCTGCTGGGCCTTGGACTTGAAGCTTGATTTATTGAGAATGCATTCTTACTATTCTTGAAAGATCTTCAAGGCTCTCCTGCCCATCGAAACGAAAGGCTCGGTTGAACGTATTATGAAGAACCGATGGGGCATCTGGTTCACTTTATGCCTGGCCTCCTTCCAAGGCGCCGGCTTCCTGCATGCAGTCCACCTCTCGGGGGAACATGCGGCCATGGGCCACAGTTGTGGGCCACAGCATTGCGAACACGGTGATTCCAGGGCCGGTTCGGTCGCGGCACGCCACGAGGCCGAATTGAGTATACAGGATGGTGGCGTTTTCGACCACCATCATGATCCCGCAACCTGCCTGATCTGCCGGACGCTTTCGGGTTCCAAAGCCTTGGTCAGTGCGCGAAGCACCGGTTGGTATCACACTCCCCCGCCCATCCTCGTTGCAGAGGCGGCCCGGCATCTCCCGATTTTCCAGACCACGCCTTCGACTCTCGGCCCTCGGGCACCTCCGGCCTTTCTCTTCATCGCTTCTGTCTGAAATCCGTTGAAGATGCAACCCTTGCCCGAGGATATCCATGCGCGCACGGAACGCCTTCACATTGATCGAGTTGCTGATCGCAATAGCCGTACTCTCGGTGCTGAGCACGATCTTGCTGCCCTCCCTGCAAAAGGCCAGGGAGTTGGCACGGACCGCCAAGTGTCTCGCAAATATTCGCAACATGGAAGTTGCGCATTGGATGTATGTGACATCCAACAACGGCTGGATGGTCAGAGCAGGCATGGCCCATGGAGGAGCCCACGCAGACGAGGACGTGGCGTGGCTCAACACGCTTCAACCGTATTACGGTGATAAGCTCATGGCTCGATGCCCCTCCGACGACAGTCCCCACTGGCCGGGAGGAATCCCCGTACCGCCGTCAAGCGATCAGTACCGCAGATGCAGCTATGGCATCAACGAGTTCACCGACCCGAACCTGTGCCCTTGGGGCGGGCCCTACAAGAAGATTGATTCGGTGCCCAGCCCTTCAAGAACGGTGCACTTCGTCGAGATGGCGGAGGAAGGTGAGTTTGCCGGAGCCGACCACCCGCACGTGGACTTGTGGGTCGGTAATGTCGTCGCCAAAGCGGCCAATCAACTGCAGATCAACCAGCATGGAGGCGAATTGCGCTCTTGGAACGCAAGGGCCAACTACGGATTTCTGGACGGACACGCAGAGACCAGAAGCTTCAGAGAAGTCTTCCAGGACAGAGAAAAGAACAGATTCGATCCGGCCGTGGCGAGATAGCCAGGCCACAAATCCAATTATCAAAACCAAAAAGGATAGTCAATATGAAATACTCCAGCGTAGCAGCCGTTCTTGTGGCGATGCCTCTTCTGACCGGCGTCGCCATTGCAGACGAACACGAACACGAGCACTTTGACATCGCCCCCTATTTCCAGGGCGGTCAGCTTCTGACCGGCGGCTTGGATCATGGGGGGCATCACACGCCTCCGCCGATCACCACCTATGGCTTTGAGTTCGGGGAAGATCTCTATGACCCGTTCAACCCGTCCGATCCTGGCGTCAACCAGGCTGCGGGCGTCGGTAGTCTGCCCGCGGGCGCTGCACTGAGCTACAACATCCTCAGCAGTCTGCTCTATTGGGACGGCGCCGGTGAGGTAGCCTTCGGTTCTCCGGGTGAAGCCTATGTCAGTCTCCTGATGGGCAACCAGGCTCGCACCCTGGATGCCGACAGCGGTGCCCAAACGGGCTCGTACATCCAGGCGGTCTTGTCCGATGGCAGCGTGCACAAACACTTCACGACGTCGCTCTACGCGGCTCCTGGAGCAGGCAACCTTCCGGGCATGGGTGATTCGACCTACATCGAGCCGGCTGCAGGCATATACGCTTTCAGCCTGGAACTGGTGCTTAACGATTCCGGCACCCTCTACACGTCGGACCCCATCTGGGCTGTGTTCAACAACGGCTCGGAGGAGCACGCTCACCACGAGGCGATGGAGTACCTGGTTCCTGAACCGGCCAGTCTGTCGCTGCTGGCGATAGGTGGTTTGGCGCTGGTTCGTCGGCGCAAAGCGGACGTGCAGTCTCGCTGATTGGACGGCTCTTCGAGAGATGCCTGGCGGGCCGGGAGCAGAACTGTCGCTCCCGGCCCGCCAGGGCATCGGCAGGAAGGTGCAGAACATGCGGAAGCTCTGGCGGTACATGGTGCGCTTGAGTCTGTGGTGGGGCGGTCTCTTCGGCCTGATCGGCACAGACATCTGCCCCTATTGCGGCAAGTCGGGCTGTCCCGGCGGGGCGATCGGGGGCGGCCTTGTTTCGGGGGTTGGTGCCTGCATCCTGGCCCTGTTGCCTTGGGCGAGAAGGAAGAAGCGGGTTGCGGGAGCGTCTCGAGAGCCAATGGATGAGGAGAAGGCGGATTTGCCACGACGCCCAAGCCCGCCATGAAGCGGCGGGCGAAGACTGGAGCCGAGGGGATTCGAACCCCTGACCTACGCATTGCGAACGCGTCGCTCTCCC
Organism: uncultured Planctomycetaceae bacterium; assembly: GCA_964583095.1. Lineage (GTDB taxonomy): Bacteria > Planctomycetota > Phycisphaerae > SM23-33 > SM23-33 > CAZOVB01. The sequence continues at coordinate 15,495 of CAZOVB010000025.1, read as the reverse complement.
GGCTGAGCTACGGCCCCAGGCAAGCAAAGCAGTATACCGCAGGAGCTATCGAGCTGTGAAGTGGATTTTGCGCAAAACCTGGGAAGTGCCCCCGACATCGTACCCCCCGCGGGGTGATGCTATTTAGTCGGTGGAACCAGAGTTCGTCAAGATAAACCGGCGGCAGAATGGGCAGTCTCGGGTCGGGTGGTTCAGCTTTCGGGCTGGAAGGTGCAGGCCGGCTCGGCTGAGAGGTAGCTGCCCGTCTGGGCAAAGGCTCTTGCCCGACAGCCTCCGCAGGCGCCCTTGTAGCGGCAGAGACCGCACTTGCCCTCGAGCTTCTCGTAGTCCCGCAGCTCAGTGAAAACCTGGCTGTTCTTCCAGATCTCGGCGAAATCCGTCTGGCGGATGTTGCCGCAGGAAACCGGCAGGTAGCCGCAGGGGTAGACGTCGCCTTTATGCGAGACGAAGGCGACCGCAACCCCGCAGAGGCACCCCCGGCCACGGACTTTCAGGCCTTTCTGGATGGCGATTCGGTTGTAGTGGGGGGCGCAGGTGGCCTTGAGTTCGATCCCCGTGCCCTGGGCTTGCTTGTCGGCCAGCCAGTGCAGGACCTGTTCGTATCGTTCAGGCGAAAGCTGGTGGCTGGGGGCGATCTCCACCCCGCATCCGACCGGGACCAACAGGAACAGGTGCAGGGCTTCGGCGTCGAGTTGCTTTGCCAGGGCGAGGATCTGCTCGAGCTGGTGGTCGTTGTGGGCGGCGATGGTGGCGTTGACCTGGATGGGCACATGGTGGGCGCGAAGCTGGGCGGCGCCGCGTTTGGCGCTGTCAAAGGCGCCCGGCAGAGCCCGGAAGGTATCATGCGTCTGGGCGTCGGCCCCGTCGAAGCTGATCGAGACGCGGTGGAAGCCGCAGTCGCGGATGGCGGCGGCGGTTTCGGCGTCGATCTGCGTGCCGTTGGTGGCCAGGGCGGTGATGAGCCCTTTGTCGCGGGCGTATCGGGCCAGGTCCTGCCAGTCCGGACGCATCAGCGGTTCTCCGCCCGAGAAAACAAAGATACTGCGCCCCAGCGAGGCGGTCGAATCGATCAGGGCCTTGGCCTCATCGGTGGAAAGGTCCTGCCTGGCGGCCTCCTCGGCTACATCCATTCGCCGGCAGTGAATACAGGCCAGGTTGCAGCGGGTCGTGGATTCCCAGAACAGCAGCCGAAGCGGGGGGCTGCTGTCGCCCTGGGGCGTCTGTGCGGCGGTGTGAGGGGGAGTCATTCGGGCAGCTCCCCGGCGATTTCCTCGTTGGTCAGGTAGCAGGCGGGGTCGTCGCCCCAGGGATCGCCGGTTGCGGCCTCGGCCCGGGCGCGGAGGTTCCCGTTGCAGACCGGCAGGAAGCGGCATCGCATGCAGCGGCAGTGGAGGTATTCCTTGCGGTTTCGGAGCTTGGAGAGCAGGGGCTGATCCGGATCGGTCCAGATCTCGCTGAAGGGACGCTTCTTGACGTTTCCGACGGTGTGGTTCCGCCAGAACTGGTCCGGGTGGACGTCGCCGTTCCAACTGACCGCGCCGATGCCGATCCCGCTGGAGTTGCCCCCGTTCATGCGGAGCAGCCTGAGGGCGTTGGCGGCCCGGGCGGGATCTTCCCGCAGCAGACGCATGTAGAGGTAGGGGCCATCCACGTGGTTGTCCACGGTGAGGACCTCGACCTTCTTGCCCTGGTTGTGCAGGGCGGCGGTGCGGTCCATGATCAGATCCAGAGCCTGGCGGGTCTGGGTATGGTCCAGGGCGTCCTGGCGAATGGCGCCGCCCCGGCCGGCGTAGGCCAGGTGGTAAAAGCAGATCCGGGGGATGCCTTCCTCTTCCAGCAGGTCGAAGATCGCGGGAATGTCCGCTACGTTGCGTTTGTTCATGGTCAGGCGCAGGCCTACCTTCACGCCGGCGGCCCGACAGGCGCGGATGCCGGCAAGGGCCCGGTCAAAGGCGCCCACGACGCCCCGGAACTGGTCATTGACCTCGCGGAGCCCGTCGAGGCTCACGCCGACGTAGCTGAGGCCCGCGTCCTTGAGTTTCTCGGCGGTGGGCTCATCGATCCGCGTGCCGTTGGTGGAGATCACCGCCCGCAGGCCGGACTCCTTGGCAAGGGGGATCAGGTCGAACAGGTCGTTGCGCATCAGCGGCTCACCACCGGAAAAGAGCAATACGGGGCTTCCGAACCGGCCGACATCCTGGATAAACGCCTTTGCCTGCTCGGTGGTCAGCTCATCCGGTGCGGTTTCGCACGTGCTGGCCGAGTAGCAGTGGGCACAGCGGAGGTTGCAGGCCTTGGTGCAGTTCCATACGACGACGGGACGCTTGTCCTGGGAGAATTGGAGAAGGTGGCTGGGGAGGTTCTTGATCGAGCGGCCATAGCGGATGGGATCCGAGGCCTCGACGCTACGACAATACAGCTTGGAAATTCCGATCATGGTATCTCTTGAACCGGCCAGTGCCGGGAGGGTAGCTGGGGAAATCAGGCAGGTCGCAAAGTCATTGTAACGTTTCTACGACCCGGGACATAGCAGGTTCGCCAAAGGGCACAGGTCCCTAGCGGTTCTTTGCGGAATCCCGTGGCCGGCCAGGGCGCAACTACCGCTTTAGCGCGTTTTCCAGCAGCTTGAAGCCCAAGGGGGTCTGGGTGATGACCAGGCGATTGTTCATCGCGTGGATCGAGCCTTTCCCGCCGCCCTCGCTCCACATTTCCAGGCCGATGGAGTTGCGTATGATGCGGACGATGGAAGCCCGACGGGAGTTCTTGCGGTCGCGGTAGGAATCGTCGTCGTCATCATCGTCGTCATCGTCATCGTCGTCGAAAAAGGTGCCGCTGTCGGTGGAATCGCGTCCATGGCCTCGTGACCGGCCATTGCCAAAGGAGTCATTGTCGGGCGGGTCCACGTCGTTGGGTACGAAGAGAATATCGGTAATGTCGTAGACCCGGGTCGATGTGGATTCATTCAAGGCCGACCCGGAGGCAACGGTCACCACGCCGCGATCAACGACCCAGTAGATGCGCTCCAGCGTTCCCCGATTGACGTTCAAATCGTCCATGATGAGGTCCAGGGCCCGGCCTGGACTGACATTCCGGACATTCAGGCTGACGGGCGTCTGGGATGTGATTCCCACAGCTTCGAGGGATCTCCAGTTCACGTGGAAGTTGATGCCGGTACTCTTGCCGAAGAACCCCAGAACGTCCTTGAGGGGCAGTTTGTCGAACGAATACTCTTTGACGTTTCGCCGGCGGGCGTTGGGCCTGACGGGAACCTGGGCGGGGGTCGGCGAGGCCTTTAGGGATCCGTCGATGGTCATCGTCCCGCTGCGGATCAGCAGGACGCGCTTCTGGCTGGTGACGTAGATAGTGTCCTCGTCGGCAAACCACGACAGGGGCTTGGAGGGCTCGGAAACCCGAAGGAGGATCATGTCCATCAACTCAGAGGGGGTGGCAGCAGGGGTCTTCAGGCTGACCTTGGTGTCGTTGTTCACACCACGAGCGTTGACGGTTTCCCAGTCGATTTTGATCTCGTAGCCCGCCTGGACCGCGGTCCAGGCCAGGGCCTCGGCAAATCTGCCCGGCACAGCCGGTTTCCTGATCCGTCGATCCAGGTCCTTGATCTCCGGAGGGGCGGCGGAAAGCAAGGCCGCGGGAGCGATGCAAGTGGCCAGCAGAAAAACGGTTACCAAATGCTTTCTCATGAGATTCTCTCCCCTCAGCCCGTCGGGCCAAGTCTGCAGACGCCTGATTCTCTCTACTCCGGCGAGGCGCAAAGGCCTCTTACCTATTATACCCGACAGGTTTGGACCCGGCAAAAGGACAATGGTGAGGCGCTTTTGCACTTTTTTCCCCACTGACCGGGATGCAAAAGATCAGTACATGCTGCGCAGGTAGCCCCGGGCGGAGGCGAACCACCCGGTGCCCCAGCACCGCAGGCCGTGAAGCAGAAGCGAGGCCAGCGCGACCGGCGTGAGCTGCTGGGCATTGGATTCCACGAAGTTGATCACGCTGGAGGGGTGATTGCGGACGTGGAGCAACTCGACATGCTCTCCGCGGTCGCTGGCCTGGGCCATCCCCTGGCGGATCTGCGAAACGTCCTCGTCGACGGTCGCATCGAAGATCAACTCCGGCTGCACGATGTGCTTGTCGCGCACCAGCCCCAGGCATGTCAGTTCGGTGACCATATCACCCTTGATGCACAGTTCCTCTTCCAGTTCGCTCCGCATGGCGTCAAACGGATTCGGGGCCGGGGGAGGATCCTGATCGATCTCCACGACCCCGCCGATGGGATGGATCCGTCCGGCATGGTAGAAGACTTCCTGGCTTCGTCGGCCCAGGGTGAGAAACCCGTCCCGGGAGACGACCGAAGCCGAAACGCCCAGGGCATCGGCAAGGGTATCTGGGCCGTGGGCGTAGCGAAGATGGGCGTGGGTGAGGTTGGTTCCCAAGAAGTGCTTGAAGTCGCAGGGCCCCAAGGTCAGGCGCAACCGGTTGTCGGTGGCGCAGTCGATCAGGCGGCAGAGCTTGCCGTTAAAGAGTTTCCTGCCGGTGTTCCGAGCCTTTTCGAGGCTCTGCTTCCATGTCTCGTCGATGAGCTTCTCGATCTTCTCATCGAGATCGCGCCGGCGGGGTTGCCATTCGGTCTGCACTTGCTCGGAGGTGAACTGTCCGAAGAAGTCCAGAAAGAACCGTCCGCAGTCACGGACTCCTCCATTGGTCTTATGGGCTTCGTAGGCCTGCATCGTAAATCAAGCACTCCGGTGGGTGGGTTAGTGAGAGTTTTGCAAGGTCTCGGCGAGGGTTTCGGCAAAGTAGGTGATGACGGCATCGGCACCGGCCCTGCGAATGGCAAGAACGGATTCCATGGCAACCGAGGCCTCATCGATCCATCCTCGCTGGGCGGCGGCTTTGATCATCGCGTATTCGCCGCTGACCTGGTAGGCCGCGAGAGGCAGGGGGGATCGGCGCGAGACTCTCTGGATGATATCCAGATACGCTCCTGCCGGCTTGACCATGAGCATGTCGGCCCCTTCCTGCTCGTCGCTGTCGGCTTCAAGCAGCGCCTGGGAGCCGTTGCGATAGTCCATCTGGTAGGTGCGCCGGTCGCCGAAAGCCGGCGCGGAATCAGCCGCATCCCGAAACGGGCCGTAATACGAACTGGCAAACTTGACCGCATAGGACAGGATGGCCGTCTGTGTAAGGCCGGCTTGGTCCAGCGCCGATCGGATGGCGCGGATCTGGCCGTCCATCATGGCAGAGGGGGCCACCACATCCGCCCCGGCCCGGGCGTGGGAGACCGCGGTCTTTGCCAGCAGCTCCACGGAGGCATCGTTGTCGACGGTCTTTTCTCCGGCATCGTCGATCAGGGGGCCACAGTGACCATGGGAGGTATACTCGCAGAGACAGACGTCGGTGATCACCAGCAGGTGGGGCAACTGGGACTTGAGCATGCCAATGAGTTGCTGGACCGCTTCGTCCTTCTTCCAGGCCCCCGAGCCGATCGCGTCCTTCTGCTGGGGAATACCAAAGAGCAGAACCGAAGACAATCCCTTGTCTGACCAACGTTTTGCGGTTTCCAGGGCGGTATCCACGCTCAACTGGTACTGGCCGGGCATGGAGGGTATCTCATTACGCAGGCCCCTGCCGGCGCGCACGAAAAGCGGCGCGATCAGATCTTCTGTCGCCAGTCGATGCTCGACGAGCATTTCGCGAAGCGCCGGGCTTCGCCGCAGACGCCGAAGTCTTCTTTGAGGATATTCAGCCATTTTGTCTCGTGTGCCCTTGTTCGGCCCTTTAGGTGCCCCCGAGGCCGGCAGGTAAGTCACGCATTATAGCGACCCGATCCCCTGGAGCCTAATGAAAGTGCGGGGCAAACGCGAGAAACCCCAAAGCTGTTCGCAACGTCACAGCGGTTTTAAGCTGTTTCCCGTTCTCAGGTTGTATAGTCCGCGTTGATGGAAACGTACTCCCGGGAAAGGTCGCAGGTCCAGGCGGTGTAGCAGCCGCTGCCAAGCCCCAGATCGCAGAGCACGTGGACTTCTTCCCCGGCCAGGTGCTTCTCCACGCGGGAGACGTCGAACTTTCTGCCGGTCCCCCCCGAAAACAGGGCCAGGCCGCCGATCTTGATCTTGAGTTTCTCGGCCTCGACCTTCGCCCGGCTTTTGCCCAAGGCCATGGCGATTCGGCCCCAGTTGGGATCCCCGCCATGCACAGCCGTCTTGAAAAGAGGGGAATCAGCCACGCTCTTGGCGGCGATCTTGGCATCGGCCTGGCTGGCCGCCCCCCGGACCTCAACCTGTACGACCTTCGAAGCGCCTTCCCCGTCGGCCACGACCGACCACGCCAGCGCGTGGCAGAGTTCCTTCAGCGCGCCGGCGAAACGTTTGTATCCAGGTGAGGAGGCCGAAAGCGAGGCATTGCCGGCATCTCCCGAAGCCAGAACTGCCACCGTGTCGGAAGTGGAGGTATCCGAGTCGACGGTGATGGCGTTAAAGGTCGATTCCACCGCCTCGTCCAGCGCCTTGCCCAGGGCCGCGGGGGAAATGGCCGCGTCGGTGGTTATCACCGCAATCATGGTGGCCATGCAGGGCGCGATCATGCCCGAACCCTTGACAATGCCGGCAAGGGTGATCGGATGCGAGTCGATCTGCTCGTAGACCACCGCGGTTTTCTCGCGGGTGTCGGTGGTCATGATGGCTCGGACCACGGCACTGTCATTGCGGCCAGAGAGCTTCCGGCAGGCTTCGTCAATACCCGGACGAATCTTCTCCATGGGCAGTTTCTGCCCGATCACCCCGGTTGAGGCCACCAGGACCTGCTCGGGCGAGCAACCCAAGTGCTTTGCCGTCCGTGAAGCCATGGCCTTGGCGTCGGCAAGCCCCTTCTTGCCGGTGCAGACATTGCTGCAGCCGGAGTTGATCACGATGGAGCGGATCTTGCCGTGGCCCTTGGGCAGGATGCTTCGACACCAGCAGATCGGGGCCCCGACAATCTGGTTCCGAGTAGTGACAATCGCGCAGGATACGGGCTTTTCGGCCGCGACGACGGCCAGGTCCGGCGAGCCCGATGGCTTGATCCCGCAGGTAACGCCGGATGCTGTAAAACCTTCGGGCAGGGTTATATGGGCGGCGGAGGGCATGGATTTGTACCTTGCAGGGCTAGATCAGCCCGGCGGTTTCCTCCAGGCCGAACATGAGATTCAGGTTCTGAATCGCCTGGCCTGAAGCGCCCTTGATGAGGTTGTCCTCTGCTGCAAAAAGCACGACCTTGCTCTTGGCCAGGCGTCCGGTGACGTCGCAGAAATTGGTCCCGGTCACGTACTTGGTTGCGGGCAGAATATCGGTTCGAACGCGGACGAACGGTTTGTCGTCGTAGGCGTTTCGGTAGGCTTCAAGCAGGTCCTCGGTGGTGACGTTGCCCACGGGCGTTGCGTAGATGCTCTCGAGGATTCCCCGATCCATGGGCGACAGGTGGGGGACGAAGAGCAACTGGACGTCCTTTTCCACGATGCGGGTGAGGGTCTGCTCCATCTCGGGCATATGCCGATGAGTGCCCACGCCGTAGGGCTCAAAGCTCTCGTTGCGTTCGGGAAAATGAAATTTCAGATTCGGGGTTCTCCCGGCCCCGCTGACACCGGAAACGGCGTTGACGACAATCCCCGTCGGCTCGATGAGTCCGGCCTGGAGAATCGGCGCCAGGGCCAGGGCGCAGGCCGTCGGGTAGCAGCCGGGGTTGGCGATCAGACCGGCCGTGCGGATCCGGTCGGCAAAGAACTCCGGCAGCCCGTAGACGGCCTCTGCAAGTCCCTCGGGGTCACTGTGGGGACAGTACCAGTCTTCGTAGACGTCTGCGTCGGAGAGTCGATAGTCGGCCGACCAGTCGATGACGCGAATCCCCGCCTTCCGAAGGGCGGGAGTGTAAGACATGGCCACCTTGTGGGGTACGCATAGGAAGGCGGCGTCGGGCTTGCAGACCGTGACTTTTTCGATGTCGAACCGTTCCTGGCGGAGGTCGGTCAGTTTGGTCAGGAGGGGGTAGAACTCGTCCATGGCCCCCAGTTCCGATTCCGGCCCGTAGATGCCCACGAGCTTGATGTTCGGGTGTCGCAGGGACCATCGGATAGCCTCGAAGCCTGCGTATCCACTGCCGCCGATCAGAACGACTTTCACTTCCTTCGATGCAGTCATGACAAATGTACTCCGGAAAAAAACAAGCCCCAGCGGTCGCCGGGGCTCGTGAGTTTGGTAAAGAAGACTCCCGCGATTAACGCTTGGAGAACTGGAATCTCTTTCGAGCGCCCTTCTGGCCGTACTTCTTCCTTTCCTTCGCGCGGGCGTCCCGCGTGAGAAGTCCGTGGTCACGAAGGGCGTGTTCGGCGTCGGGAACCGCCTCGATAAGCGCCCGGGCCAGACCCAGGCAGATGGCCCCGGCCTGTCCGGTCATCCCGCCGCCGGAGACGGAGACGGCAATATCCCAGCCGGTCTTCATGTTGACGGCTGAGAGGGGTTCGGCGACCGTGTTCAAGTCCCGTCGACAGAGGAAGTATTCTTCCACATCGCGATCGTTGATGAGAAACTTGCCGCTTCCGGGTCGAATCCGGACGCGGGCAATGGCTTTCTTGCGCCGCCCCGTGCCCCAGAAGAATTCCTGGTCGCCGCTGGGCGCAACCGGCTGAAAGTTCGTCGCCGGGGCGGGGGCTTCACTGGTCTGCGTGGCGGTATCGCTGGTGCGGTCCTCTGCCATGTGTCTGAGTTCCTGTACTTGCTAGAGGGTCAAAGGCTGGGGCTGCTGTGCCTGGTGAGGATGCTTGTCGTCGGCGTAGACCTTGAGCTTCTTGAGCATGGCCGTGCCGAGCTTGTTCTTGGGCAGCATGCGGCGGACCGCTTCGGTGATCACGCGCGTCGGATCCTTCTTGAGCATCTCGGCGTAGGTGACTTCCTTCCGGCCTCCGGGATAGCCGCTGTAGCTGTCGTAGACACGCTGGGCAGGCTTGTTGATCCCTGTTACGCGTGCCTGGGAGGCATTGAGGACGATCACGAAGTCGCCGGTGTCCACATGCGGGGTGTATTCGGGCCTGTGTTTGCCCATCAGAATGGTCGCAATGCTCGTAGCCATACGCCCGACAATCTGGTCGGAGGCGTCCACCACGTGCCATTGGGCCTTCACTTCGCCTGTCTTGGCCATGTAAGACTTCATGTCTCTTAGCTTTCCGTATGGTGTGTCCGTGGGTAAAGAGTCACGTATTATGGCACAGGGCCGGGGGAAGTCAACAGGGAATCTGCAAAAGTTTGGGAAGTGCCCCCGGTCCGGCCCCCGAGACGGAAGGAACCGGATCCCGGCGAAACGCCGGCGCGATTCCGGGGTTCAAAAACCAGCCCGCCGCCGGTAGACAACCGTCCAGAAAGTTTTCGGCTTTCGGTCGTTGCTTCCAGACCAGGCCGGGATATGCCAGATACCCACAGACCAGGAAAGACAACCCAATGACACGATTCGGCCTCCTTCTACTTGCAGCCGCGATGCTCTGGACGACCGGGCCCCTGGCGGCCCAGACCGTCTGGGTCGAGGGCGAGAACCCCGCCACCAGCGACGTCAAGCCCCATCCCTGGTGGTACGACAAGGTCAAAACCTCCCTGTTCAGCCAGGGCAAGTACCTCTCCAACTGGTCCGACGAGCCGGGAACGGCCTTGTATCGCATCGCCATTCCCGAAGAGGGGCGATACGACTTCTATATGCGCATCAATCCCTCAAGCACGATGTCCTTTCGCATCGGCCTGGGCAAGTGGAAGACCCTGGACATGACCCAGACGGGAAAGCGGCTCAATGTGGCAGACGATGAACAAATCGATCTGCGATTCCTGGCCTGGATCAAGGTGGGGACCTTCGAAATGGAGAAAGGAAAGATCACCCTCCAGGTCAAACTTCATAGTGAAAACAACAATCACGGCTACATCGACGCCTTGATGCTCACCGCCGAGGGGAAGATCCCCGATGGAACCAAGGCCGTCGAGGGGAAATGGTCCAAAAAGGCAGCCGCCCAGGACGTGCCCGAAGATTTCGGCAAGGCCAAGGCTGGCAGCGAGCCGGCCCCGCGTGCCCATACAGTGGGTTCCAGCGGGACCTGGGCCTTTGAACCGGCACCGGACCCGTTCCGTCCCGAAGCGATGTTGGATCTTCGCGCACTCAACGAGGAAAAGTCCGGCCAGACCGGCTTCTGCACGCTCTCCGAAGATGGCCGGAGCATCCTGCGAGGCGATGGCGAACCGATGCGCTTCTGGGCTTCGCTGGGGGGGCTGGATCACCGGCGCCGAGGCAAGAACGGCCCGGAGGTCCGCCACAGCCAGGATGAAATTGCGACCCACTGGCGTTTCCTGGCCAAGCGGGGCGTGAACCTCGTGCGTCTGCACAAGACCATCGCTCCGACCTGGGAAGGTGCGAAGATCGACGACGTCGATGAGGTGATGATCGACAACATCTGGCGATCGATCAAGGGCGCCAAGGACAACGGTATCTACATCGTTCTCTCCCCGCTCTATGCACACTTCAAGGTTCCCGCAAGCTGGGGGCTGGAAGGGTACGAGCCGGGCAAGGACATGCCTTGGCAGGCCTTGATGGTCGATGAAAAAATGAAATCGGCCTACAAGAAGTGGATCAAGGAACTCTACACCCGGGAGAATCCGCATACCGGCCTGGCCATCAAGGACGATCCCACCGTGGCGGTCCTCCAGGTCCACAACGAAGACGGGCTGTTCTTCTGGACGTTCCAGTCCCTGCCCGATGCCCAGAGGAAGATGATCGCCCGGCATTTCGGCAGTTGGCTCAAGACCAAATACGGCACGATCCAGAAGGCGATGAACGCCTGGGGAGGCGATCCGCTGCCCGGAGACAAGCCCGAGGCGGGCATCGTGGATATGATCGGAGAGGCAACATCCTGGGAAATGGTCCAGGAAACCACCGGCCCAAAGGCAGCCCGGATGCGCGATCAGATCGAGTTTCTCGCCAAATTCCAACGCGATTTCTATCGCGAGATGGATGAGTACATCAAGCAGGAACTGGGCTGCAAGCAGTTGACCAACGCCGGTAACTGGTACACCGCCGACGACAGCAAGCTCCTTGCCCTGGAACGTTGGACCTACCTGGCGATGGATGTCGTGGCCAAGAACAACTACGCCGGCGTAGGGGTCCACACCGGGCCCAATCGCGGCTATCGGATCGATCCGGGCCACTACATCAAGAATGAGTCCGCCCTGTTCCGTCCCCAGGGAATCCCCACCAGCGTCAAGCAGGTCGCCTCGCGTCCCTTCCTCATTACAGAAAGCACGTGGGTCAATCCGAACCTCTACCAGGCCGAAGGACCGTTCCTGGTCGCAGCCTATCAGTCACTCAACGGCGTCGACAGCTTCCACTGGTTCGCCACCGCCGAGCCCACCTGGCAGAAGGATCCGCGACGGAAGTTCTGGCCGGTCGTCAAGGGCGACGAGGCCGGCTATGCGATTACCAAGTGGTCCTGCTCGATTCCCACACTGCTGGGGATGTTCCCCGCCAACGCACTGACCTATCGGCTGGGGTACCTTCAGCAGGGCATCCCGGCCGTCCACGAGCACCGCTCTATGGAAGAACTCTTCCAGCGGAAGACCCCGGCCATCGGGGAAGACAAGGGCTTCGACCCGAATGTCGAGACACGCAAGGTAGACGCCTCCCAGGAAGAAATCAGCAAACTGGCCTACCTGGTCGGACCCGTCGAGGTCACCTACGACAGTCAGCCGGACAAGACCCGGCAGATGGACCTCTCCGAGTGGATCGACACAGAGAACAAGGTCGTCACCAGTAACACCGGTCAGATCAAGCTGGACTGGGCCAAAGGCGTCGCCACCGTTACCTCCCCCAAGAGCCAGGGCGTGGCCGGCTTCCTCAAGGCCGCCGGCGGACAGTTCGATCTTCCCTCGGTGAAGATCACCTGCGAGAACGAATATGCCAGCGTCCAGGTGGTTTCCATGGACGACAAGCCCATCATCGCCTCGGACAAGCTGCTGATCCAGGTGGGCACCACCGCCCGATGGACCGGCTGGTCGACCAAGCCGGCCACGTTTGAAAACGGCGAGAAGACCGTGGACGGCGAGCAGATCCTCCTGACCGGCAAGCCTCCCATGCGTGTGGCCGATACCAAGGTTACCCTGCGAGTCACCAACGCCCGGGCCACCAAGGCCACATTGCTGGACGCCAACGGCTATCGGGTAATGGACATCGACATGGATCGACAGTTCGCACAGGTCTACATCGAACTGCCCCCGAATGCCATGTATGTGATTCTGCACTGAAAAACCAACGGCGAATCTGAGGCGTTTTCTCGGCCCGGTTGCAGTCACTGCCCGGGCCGGGCTTTTACCCCCTCCGCCCAGCCCGCACAGGAAAGCAAAACCAAAGATGAAACCCGGAAACGAAAACGAGAGCCTGGAACTCCACGAGACCATCGAGCCGGATTCCAACATCCAGGACAACTATACCACCACCGAAGGAACCCGGTCCGATGCGGTGGTACTGATGCACACGCCCATGGGCCTTCGGATCTGTTTCAATATCGCTGCCCAGTGCCTGGAGATCTGGATCAGCCCGCAGGCGAAGCAGTCGATCGATGCACGCATGCGCAACTTCTCCAACCGGGATGACTACACCTGCCTCTTCGATCGAATCGCCCTGCCGGGCTTGGCAGGACAACGGTTCGGCCAGTGCCGCTACGATCCGTTCTACAGTGTCCTGGAATACGAGAACCAGAGCGTGCACCTGCTTGGGTTTGTCGATAAGCCGGGCTTGGCCCTGTGGTTCGACAAACCCGAAATCGTCGACATCAAGAGCGACAAGCAGGACACGGTAACGTCCCGGCGGGACGACGCCTTCGTGGTTCGCCATCCCGACAGGTTCCTGACGCTGGAGTTTGCTGCTGTTGCGGGCGTCGGCTCGGGAGCATTCCAGCATCAGAAGAACCTGGAAGCCGGCCGAAGCGCCTACTGCCGACTGGTCCCCGAAGCCGGCCAGGTGTTGCTCATCGGCGGCGAACTGGAAACCCAGAGCCCCGGCGAGCAACTGGACCTGATTGCAGCGATGAGCGGAGAGGAACTGATCGAGCTGAACGAGCGGGCCATCGCGCCGCTCCTGGAGGAAGGACGGGCGGTTTTCAAGGACCGACCCGATTGGCAGAAGCAGTACGACTTGAACCAAAGGGTCATGCTCTCCTGCCAGGACTTCGGCGGGGCGATCCCCGCAGCCCTGCGCGCGGTCTACTACCTGATCTGGCACATGGACGGCGCACTGACGGCCGCCTCGGCCGGATACACAGGCTGGCAGAGCTACCTGCGCAGGTGGGCCAGGTTCGAGGCCTCCAATCCCACCCAGGCCACCGGACCCCAGCCGGGAAGGTACTTCGGGCAACTCGTCAACCGGAAGATCAGCAAGCAGGAAGAGTGGGGGCTCTTCTGGACCGCCTGGAGCCTGTTTGCCTCCTGGAGCCAGACCGGTAGCGATGACCTGATGACCGAGGCGATCCGCAAGAACCTGCTCGATGCGGTTGACTGGATCGAGCGGGTCTGCTTTGACTGCGAGGCCCGGGCGTTTGGAACCTGGTACCAGGGCGAGAACCCGTTCAAGGACAGTTGGGATTTCGCCGCCGACGAGGCAGTGGGCGCCCCGATGAACACGCCCACACCCAGCTTTGAGGGCAAGGCGATCCTCCGCTCCTACGGCTTCGAGATGAACCTGATGATGTACAACGTCTACCTGATGCTCTCAGCCATGTGGGACGATCCTGCCGGCAAAGACGACTTCCTGAACAAGGCCGAGGGACTTGTGGACTTCCTCGCCCGTTGTCGCACCCAGCGGTTCTCCCGGCGACTGCTCCTGGAAGACGGCTGCGAGGCCCTGGACCCCATGGCTCCGCGGTATCCGCCCGGGGTTGCGTTTCTGCCCGATCTGAGCGACCTGGTGAACCTGGTTCGCAAAGATCCAAAGCATGATCTCTCACCAGTGCTGCAAGGCCGGGAAGCCTTCGCGCATCAACTGCTCAGCAACCTGGCCGTCCAGGACCAGGCCATCTTCGGCTCGGAAAACCTGGAAAAACTGCTCGAGCTGTTCCTGCCGCAGATCGCTCGCAGCGGGAAGGTCCTGAAGATGCCCGGAACGCTGATCGAGGATGTCAACTGCCCCGACGGGAGCTACCACGACAACAGGCCCCAGTTGTTCGCAACCGGCCTGTTGCAGTACTGCATGACCGGGCGGGGAGTCCAGCGACTGCCCATGGGTATCGCCTTCAGGGCCAACGATATCCTGCAGAGAATCGAGGGATACCGCTGGCTGGGCCGCGACCTGACCCTGCACTTTCAGGGGCGGGGAATGCATGTCGCCCACGTCCGAAGCGGTGACCGCACCCTCGGCTCGACCCTCCAGATTCCCGACCGCATGGCCCGGCAGAGCCGGGACATTGCCGCGATACTCACCAACGATGCGCCCGATCGGCCCCAACTGATCTACTCCACCATGCGACTGCTCGAGGCTGAAGAGCAGGGAGGGAAAACGAACCTGGTCTTCCAGGCGATCGGTAACAACCAGGCCGCATTTACGCCTGTTCCCAGCCAGCTGGAGGTGACCGACGCCAAGGGACAAATCGTGGAGATCGAGAAAGACGACTGCTTCGGCTGGCACGTGGTCCGATTCCCCGGCCGGGGCAGATTCGACCTCAAGTTCCACTAGCCCACCCGTCCATACCCGAGGCTTCGACCCCGGAAAAGCCCCGGCCGGATTCAGCTTCCACCCCGACAACTTTTAACCATTCGCGAAAAACCGCGACCGGCCAAACCCGGAAAATCCTTGGCTGACGGAAAAACGCCCTCCCCAGCTACCGGCTCCGAACAATCCAACCCCATCAACCCATGGATCACTATTCCTACAAGACTTGTATGTATAATACCTTACACTTGATGGACCTCTTCTTTCCGCTCTCGCTTTCCATCCGCAATTAACCCGCAATTGACTTCAAAATCCCGCAAGGAGAGCGCAATACGCTTCAAGAACCCACCCCCGCAGGCGCCCCAAACTTCAACCAACTTCAAAAACTTCAACTCGCCCATCCGGCCCCGATTCTTGGACCATTTGCGCAGGCAGGCGCGTGGGAAACGCTCGAAGGACGCTGTCCTTCTCGCAGTGTCCCACCTACAATCGGCTCCCACGCGCCGGCCGCCGCCAGCGATTTCGGGTGCCATCACCTTGTCCCCAAGGTGATGCCTCGTTCGTGTCCGAATACATCCTTCGACGGGTCCGAACCCGGGATGACCGATGCCACACGCCACCCGGCGGATGCCGCACTGGTCGCTGAAGGCGACCCGGACCTTAGCCCAGGGCGAGGCCCGAGCGAGCGGAGCGAGCCGAAGGGCCGACTCCCTGGGTTCGGGGCCACCCCCCCATCCCCGCCCTGTAAGGGCGGGCGGAACGTTGCGTCCGTCCACCCGCCAAAGA
>CAZOVB010000024.1:0-67393 GCA_964583095.1 uncultured Planctomycetaceae bacterium | reverse complement strand
TGTACAGCAGGAAGCTGGGTCAAAAAGCAAGAGATGAAGATCATTAGACAATCAAAATCGCAATCTGGAGCAAGTCAGTGGAACACATTCTCTGAGGTAAAGCGTTTTGCGCATAAGTCTAAGACCAAAACAGGACACATACTATACTCTCAAACAAGGTCTGAGAACTTCGCCATAAGATGTCATAGCAAATCAGGCTTCGAAAGCATACTCAAGCATTCATCCAAGTATCCATCAAGGACAAAAAGATGAAACTTAACCCTCACCCCAATTCGAAATTGATGCATGTAATCTCAAGCGTAAAGTCTTGGCACAGACCAGGCGTGAAGACGCTGTATTCCTTCGGCAGGTCATCATGTACGAGCGAACCTGTTAGAGCGAGACAGTCTGCGTCCACAAGAAGCATGAGCAGATCACTTAAATATCCGCCGAATGAGATCCCCTTGCCATGAAAATAACTCATAGAGCAAATGTAGCAAATTCATCGTCTGGATCAGACAGACACATGTGGTCAGAGTCTACCAACACCGCCTCGATATCGAGATCCGTGAGCATCGAAGGAGCTTCTAAAAACCAAGAATACCGATGCATGTCAAGAACAGATAGTAAGAATTTAAGAATGGGGTCTTCAAGATGAAACTCGTTCAAAAAGGTAGAACAATGTCAAGCTCCAAGATTCCGAATACTCATGAGAGCAGATCGGGCAGGTACTCCAAATGGATATCCTCCGGATCGATGTTTTCTTACTCTGCTAGGATCCAGGGAGATTGGACAAGATCGATTACAGCTATATTTCCAAATAGCCGCAACGGTGGGATTTAGGTATGAAGCAAATAATGTCAGCCAAAATCTATTCGGACAGCTTGTCTGTCACAGTGTCGGAGTCCGGCAAGAGGGGAGGAGGCATTAAAGTTCACTCATCTTCATCGAGCTTGAAGTCTTACCTTAGTTCTTTCTCTACGCAAAAATCCAGGTGCCAGTCAGCAAGCTATGACAACAAGGTTGGTAGCGTTACAGTGAGCTTAGTATGAAGATAGTTAGAAAAACAAACGGAACAGAGTCGAGGGTAAACAGGCAGGTCAATAGATCTAACTTGTCTATCGCAAGAGATCATAACTGCTCTCGTATGCCAAGCGGATATGCAGACATAAGCTCAATAACCGAATTTGGATCTGGATTCTCATGTAACGGAAACAGCAAAAGAGCAAGCTGCAAATGAAAATCATACAAAAACCATCATGCGATTCAAAAGGCAAGCCGTTCTCACACGGCAGGTCTATCTCGGTGTCAATCGGGGCATCATCCGCATACTTTGTATCGAGGGCTTTAAGAGACGCAACAAGGTCAGAAACAGGAAATGATTACGAAAGAGTCAGATCTGTAACAAACGATTACCAATACAAGTCTGAGAAATGAAAATTACTACAAGGAATGCAAACTCAAACTCGCTTATTCTGGCCTCATTGAATAGGCAAACTATGCATCGCTCTACATGCAATATTTTTGTACGCTCAAGATCGGGAACGAAGGCAGGCAATCTTGCGCACCCCTGCTCTTTAGGAGCTTTCGCTGGTGTCAGCAAAGTTGTAAACATGAAAGTCAAATCTCACCGATGAAAATTATCAACAAGTCAGTTTGGAAAGGATCAAGGGTCTTAAACAAAAGATCTACCTCTTATTCTATTGAAGCAAGCGTAAGCAGCCTTCGTCGAGACATAGGCACAAGGTCAATCACCAAATTGACTTCATCTCTCTCCGGTGACCGCAGGACCAGCAGTAGGTAAAGTATGAAACTTGTCAATAGAGCAACAGCAAGACTAAAAGCTTCAAGAGCAAACAGATGCACCGTTTCTTCCCACAACGCATCCAAGTGGGTGTCTCTTACAGGATCCTCCTTTAGGCTAAGAGAATCAGATAATCGAGGTCATGCCTACTCAAAAACAAACTATAATTGGGCAGAGTCAAGAAAACAGACAAAGCAGAAACACCATATCTCAAACATGAGCGAACCAAGGCAAGTAAGAGATGAAGATCTTCAATAAATCAGGAGCAGTAAATTCTGGAATAAGCAGGCTGCATCTTAACCTCAACAACCCAGAGAAAGGCTTCGTCAGTGCATTCATTATTATAACGCAAAAACACACATCTTCAGCCGCTCGTCACGCTACCAGCTTGTCAAATAGAAACTTTAGATCTTCAGGATCTTCTTATGGACAGTCTCGTGTGGGTAAGGGCGTTACAATGAAAGCATCGAGCGTCAAAGCATGAAGATACTAAAGCGAAACATCATGAACTCGCAGAGCGGACCCAACAACAGATTTCATACCATAAAGGATGTGCATCACGTTTTCTGTTCGCAAAGTTATGAATTCAGAATTCTCTCATCAGCGCATACCTATCAAGAAGATATATTCTCAGGACCGATCAGATCTTCATCATGCTTCAATAACAACGAATACTCAGGACATACATACGCAGGGAACAGGCTCGCATGAAAATCATCACAAGATCAAGTTTCGAGCAATCTGTTCTATCCTCAGAGCATAGACAGGTTCTGTCCATTTCTGCTAATGACAGGTTGGCATCAACCGCTCTTGATGGAAGGTTCAAAAGCAAGTCAGTCAGTTGGGCGTACTCAGGAATCATAAACAGAAACATAAGAGACAATCCTCAGAACTATGGACACGGAGCAAGCTCAATCAAGATGCCCTACTCGTACTAAAGGTAAGAAATGAACATCAACAACAGAGTAAGGCTTTGTGCTAAGCAGTCAGGCGTCTCTAACGATTACCCCGTTAGACCCTACTCCAACCTTTATAACGCAAACTCTAACGACGCCTTGAGCGTTATGAAGTCGGTCAGCCTCTCAAGGGGCAGGCACCATTGGTCAACAACACAAAACTTGGATGCTCACTACAGCAGCACAGGGTGGCAAAAATGAAGATCGTGCGAAGAGGAAAATCTCCAGAGTCGGCGGCGAAAATAGGTTACGTTGGCTTCTTGTGCGCCAAGTCATCAAGATCATATAACTCGCAAAGATATAGCAGAAGAAGAGAGATACTTGGAGCAACCGTTTCAATAACAAATGACCACATCTGCTCGGCAGCAGGGCAAGATAACAGATATAGGACAACTAAACGATGAAAATAGTTAGAAACAGAAACCACAACTCAAAAAATACTCAAGGTCGTTTAGGATCCTGCAATCAGGGAGCTCCAGGATATGCGTTCTCCAGAACCCATAACTCGAATACGTTCAGCGAAACGACAAGGTGCCAGTTTTCCTCAAGGGTAGGTAGTTTAGGAAGACCCAAAAGAATGAGCGTAAGGGGTGAAGATGAAAGCATTTAGAAAAGTAATGTGGCCAGACTCAAAGACAAGACCTATTCGCTCAACGACTCTGACTTACTTGTCTTTTAGTGCTGTCTTCCTTTTTCGATCAGGCACAAAACACCAGTATTTTTGTTGTTCAAATGAAAATGGCGAGACACTTCGTATGAGCCGGTCTGGATCAAGTATTAGAACAGGTTCATACAAGGAAGACAAATGAAAATGATCAGACACATCAAGGTCATCAAGTCAAGAACAAACTCTCGCAATATCGCTACGTCTTCTGCGTGCCGTCCCTATCTGACATTTTCAAGTTCAGACCCCACTCGCTATGACGATTTCGGAAGCAGAGACGGAACATTAATGTCTATGGCAGTCAGAAGAAAAGCCAAGTCGAGTTTAGGGGTCTTTAGAAGATGAATATTATAAACAGAAAACCATACACAGAGTCGAGAAGGTCGAAGGTAAAAACTGATTGGAGCCCGTTCAGAAAGATCAGAAATCACATGTCTATCGCAGGAACCCCAGTGACTGCATTGAGTATGATGAGATTGAATATGCCACTGGGTACAGCAATGTCAAGAGCCGCATCAGCAAGAAACTCTAATCATCAACCACTTAACTTTAGGCAGTTATGAAGCTCATACAAAAATCAAGACTTAATGTTTATAGTTCTGTGTGCAATAAGACATCAGGCTCATTGTCTTTTTCAATCTATTGCATCTCTTGGACGCCAAATACGCACGGATTCTCTCTGATAAAACGACATGATTTAACATCGTGGTTTGCCAGCAAAAAGTAGATTCCAGAACAAGAGAAGATCAATGAAAGCCATCAATAAAAGCAATCCCAGGTCAGCGGTAATAGGTTTAAGAATGTCCGCAAGTACAAGAGGTCTGTATTCTATTAAGCAAGTTAGGATAGGATCAATCATAACTATTAACTACTTCATGAGCGCCACATCGCACGGCGTCTGCGGAAGCAAAAGGGACATGCGTCGTGAAAATCATCAATAAAACTGTGGCAAATAGAAAAGGATCTGTATCCCTAACAGGTAGGTATTCTTCAAAATATACAGCTGTCGTTAAATCAAGATCAATAAGATCAGCGGCATTGTCAACCATATTGGCAGGAAGACCGTTCAGCAAACATGGAATATCACGATGAATATCAACAGAGTCCATTACAATAAGGGATCAATCATCACGCATAGTAGCACTGAGTCCTCAGACTCAGGTTCTAAGGAAAAGTACGAATGGATACTTTCCTCATCCTCGCGAGAGTATCGAACCCATAGCGCACATAAATTTAATGTCCTTAGATCAGTCATTAAAGGGGATCGACATTGTAGCGAAAGAGTTAAAAAGAAATGAATATTGTTAACCGAATACCAAAGGGAAGAAACGCAGAGATCTATGGCGTCACCAGCAGAGACCACTCCGCCCATCATCACCTGATCTTTACATCCATATCTTCAATAAGCGCAAAGGCCGGTAGTACAACAAGCGCAGGACAGTTTGTGTCAGGCGTGCCAAGGGTTAAATCAAGAAAATGAAACTAATCAATAGAGATATAAAGTCGAAAGGATCGTCAGGCAACTTCATGATTAAGTCGTCCACGACTAACCTGCATGACGAAAACATAGCTGTGTACTCACGAACAGGTGAGCCACATACCATCGGATATACCCATGCAGACTTCCGGTATGAATTGAATTTTAAGGGAAGGGTAAGGTCATCGAGCGGACTATACGGATGCTCTGTGCTGAAGTTAAGAAATGAAGATAATCAATAGACAACATGTAGAGTCGGAAAGCTACACCCACACCAAAATGTCAGGAGTTAAAGATGATCACTATAGCCCAAGATCAGCCGTTTCTAATCTAAGAAGCTCATGTATTAGAAGACCTATGATGTTCTACTACCCCGCATGGTCAGCAGCCTCCCGAGATACCAAATCAACGATTTATACAACAGGGTCGTGAAGATGAAAATGCACCAAAGACCAACATGGATAGGCTCGTACAGAGAAAGACCAGGCACCCTCGCCCATAAAGGACGGTCTATTACATCCCCTCTAATGCAAGGATACAGCCTCGCAAGAGACGGAGACCTGCAACGATCAATGACTAAAGGCAGATATTTCTCAGGATCTGGCAACGATAGCCTGCCAATAACCATATAAAAGCAATAAGAAATACCGCGATGAATATCACCAATAGAATGAGATCCAAAGAGTCGGCAAGCCCCATGAAAGACATGTCAGTAGTTCCTCTGCTGAGCAACGCCTTCCGTAACACAAATACGAGATATTCAAGAACAGATGGTTTGGGAGAGTTTACCCCTTATTCTTGTACAGACCTGGTGACGGGCGGCAGAAACATATCACACTGTGGCAGACGAGCATCACGAACAGACTTCAATAAGCAACAATCCTCATACAAATGAACATAACCAACAGAATAAAACATCACAGATCAGAGGTTGTTTTTGGAGCAGAGATGTCAGGCATCCCCCATTTGCTACCTGCCAATGTTGCCTCTTACTCAGAATCAGGCGTAAACATGAACACAGGATGGTCAGAAGCCCCTTGTTCGTGTACCGAAATGGACGATGATGAGTTCTTTACAAAGCACGGCTCAGACCTCAACAAGTACAGAACCAGACCAGCATCAAACCCATTCCCACTTTTTCTGTGATAAAGAAACAATGAAAGCCATATTCAAACCCAAAGACCCTATTTCCAACGGATACGCCGAAGCAATGGCAGAACTGACGCCAAACAACTGCTACGGAAAATCTATAGCAATCTATGCAGAGAGATCCTCAACAGATGAGGGAGGGTTAGATTTCGACGGCGAAGAGAACGAAGTCTACGACTTTGAGCCGACTGCCCTTAGCATCACAAGACATGGACATGAAATGTCAACCGCTGGACCACAAAAACCAAGCACCTACTACAGTACCAATGTTAACCCATGAAAATAGTACAAAAACCAAAACATTCTAAAAAGAAGATGTCCTGCAAACACCTCTACCGAGTAAAGGCGAAAGAAGAAGTCCAATCAATACCCATGCAGACTAAATCAAGAGCCAGCCTGTTTAATACCTCAAAAGTCAACCATACCATCACTCATTCAAGACGGTCTATCATATGATGCAACAACGAACCAAATCCCATAAATCCATCACAATCTCTGGGTTCGGACGGTCATCTATCTATATCAAATGGAGAATGCCAGACTCGGCAGGCAGCACAGAATGTCATGATTCAAGAATACGAGTTCATTCATGGTATGACAGACATCATCAGTCAAGAACACAAGCAAGAAACAGTTCAGGTCATAAAATATGAAATTCATCAGGCAAACAAGAAAGGGTAAATCAAAAAGCGGCGTTGGCGGCCGGTCGTGTATCAAAATCGACAGACTAGCCTTTAGATTCTTCTCAAAAGCAGGATCATACGAACATGGATTTCCAGGCCACGAGGGTAAAAGCCATTCAGAATCGTCCTACGAAAGATCCTTTATAAGATGAAAACCATCATAAGAAAAAGCGGACGACAATCCCTATCTACTCAAAGTCCAATGTCAAAAATACATGATAGACTCAGAAGCCCATACATCTCTTTATCAGGGTCAATGAGAACAAAACCTCCTGCCAGAATGAGAATAGAAGGATATACATGTTCTGTCTCGCCCATGCAGCAAGTGAGATCAATTACATCATGAAGATCGTCCAACATTCAACCATGCCAATGTCTTCTATCTGCTCATATGAGCCAGAAACGAACTCTTATAGCGGATCATTGACAGACGATGAGAACCCAGGAATCAATCGCTCATTCGTGGGGCCAGGAGGCGGCTGGATCCCTTTTTCAAGAACAGGGGCATATGCCCTCTCAGGTACTTCAACCCGACCAGGCGGCATTGTGGCAAGCAGTACGCATCGTGACGAAGAAGAGGACTGGTAAGAAATCTATGAAGATGTTACACCACTCAGCAATGCCAATGTCGTCCATCGGAACCCCAAACATCTGTAACAATTCCCTGAGCGGCATAGGGCCAGATATAGCAGAAGACAGAGATGCAATCGCAATAGGAAATGTTACTTCATATGCGGGAAGAGAGGGGTTCACGGCCTTTTCATGCAGCTACAGCGGATATGGTATTTCAGGCATAAGGGAAGTCTACGGCGGATTGATCGGATACAGCGAAAGCAATGAAGAAAAGACGACTGGTGAATAAGCCCTCCTGCCGCTTATTCCGCGGATAATAAAGAAACTACCATGAAACTCGTCAGACAGGCACCAAAAACCATCAGCTTCACACACAACAGACAATACAAAAGTAGACAATACAAAAGTCATCCGTCGATGTCGAGTACGCCTTATTCTTGGGGAGGCGTCGTGTTTAAACACTCAGCGTCCCTAAGCCGAATCAAGCCAATGTCATCCTCAAATCAATACATAGGCAGCACTAAATGAAAATCATCAACAGAGCAAGATACATCTCTGCGTTGTCAAATCGACCGCTAATCGTCTCTACAGTCGCAGAACACAAACCTAAACACATGTCAGGGCACGATTTTCCCCAATCGCTAAATCCCAGCGGAAGATGGTCAAATAGCGATTCATACTTCTCAGCCTTTATCTCAAGATGCAGCAACGCAGACTCCAGCACAACATTCTCAGATAGATAAGAAACCCCATGAACTCCCACACAAGAACCATCAAAGAACCCACAGCAGTATCTCATGCAGCCAATGTGTCGCTGTATAGCGGCGCAGGTCCAGATAACTACTACCAGTCAGGAATAGGAAAACAAACCGATGAAAATCGTACTTGCAGAATGCGATTGTCCTTAACGCAAGGAAAAAACATCTTGCAACATGGATCAAAGAAGACCTATGGATACTGGGAGCCCTACGGAAGCATGAGATGAATATATCTAATAGAGCAAGATACGCAACGATATCTTCTAAAAAATATACCCACAACACAGAACCATTGTCTGTATCTACATCAACATACGGATTGAGAGACTATATATCAAGACACAAAAATAGAACAACAATAAACAGCTTAAGACTCGCAAATAGCGAAACGAATAACGCATTTATGTCAAGAACAAAAATTACCCCATGCAGCAGAAAACATGAAAACCATCAATAAAGTTCAAAGACCTAAGTCCAACCTTAGAAGACCCAATAACAGGAAATGCCCAATGTCTAATCTCACAGATAAAAAGTACACATACTGCCACCTGTCAAGATCAAGCACAAGGATCTTTATGGACCTGGATCACGGAGGATACTACAGATCAGAAACCTCCCCCAGACATACAGGATCCGTCAGCAGAACACTTACCCGCGGATAAGGAAATACCATATGAAAATCATCAGAATAACCCACAAACAGTCATATGCAGGGGGAAAAAGAACTCAGCAATACTCCATCTCAAATAGATTCCAATGGTCCTTCTCATCAAGAAGAAATAGATTCACAACGAAAACAAATGGAGAAGCCCAAAGCGAAACCTTCAGACACCACCCACAGTCACTGGCAAGATCATGAAAACCATCAGACAACCAGTCTCACCAGAAAGCCGCAAAGAAACCCTCGAAAGCAAACAATCGCTCTCAGGTCTCCCCAGTACCCTCAGAATGCTCATGTTTAAGCATTCAGCAGGTAGAACACACTCGCACTCAGTCAATAACTCAAAGATGTCGTATGGGACAATAGGACACAACCTATTAGACCTGAGAAGCGAACACAGCAGATCAGACGCACTAAAACGTGTATTTATAGATACCATCATAGAAGCAACCAACAGAAACCAAGTATGAAAACAAATTTTAAACCAACCAGAGCAATGTCAGGGATGGTCTCGCAAAAACACACATGGGATACCATCCTTATAAGAACGTCAACAAACAATATAAACAACGGTAAAACAATAAGCACTACAAATGAACATAAAAGAAGATCAAGCGTGACCAACAGAATACGATCACAAGCATCGCTTAATAACTCCTTCTCAAATAACAACTTCGTCATAAGTCATTTCCTAAGAATGCCAATAAGAACCCCACTAATGATCCCACATCGATGAAAATAGTCAGAACAACATACGGAAGCTCTTGCTCAGGACACCAGAGACAAGTCAGAATATCCAAGGCATTGACGTACCACAGATCATCCGCTCCACATTTAGAAAGAAAATCGCGGAAAGAAACAACCAACCTTAGAACAAGAAGCATAACAAATAAATACGCCATATCCCTAAAGAAAGTATACAAACCTACCTATGAAACTCATCAGAAGAATACATGAAGCCAAAGAGTCTACATCAGGGATAGACCAATGCTCCTGGTCATATGCGTCTAACTTCTCTCAATCACAAATAAAATCGCATAGAAACATATCCTGCCTAACACAATACTCAAAAACTACAGACAACAATAGAAAAGGATGCGGATGCTTCTCACAAAGCGGAGGTAGCCCAATATGAAAAACCTGAGAAAAATCATCCCAAATCCAAAATAGGCAAAAGAATCTCAGCAATCAGATCAATCGCAGGGATACACAGCAATAGGGGATCATACCAGTCAATGACACAAATATCCAGAATACAAAGTACATTTACATTCATCACACCACTAAGAATGTGCCACTTCAGATCAAAGAAAGAACCAATCAGCAACTTCGGATCAGACGTAAGAGATGTAACAGGTTGGAGTCATAGCACCAAATAACCGCGAAAGAAAATAATCATGAAAATCACTACAAAAGGACAATACGCCAACTCAAAACTAACAATCGCAGGCATAGACAGACACTCAATGACCTTCGGAATAGCCGTACAACGATCAACCTGTAATGGAATATACTTCTCAAGAAGAAATACGAACGAAGTCGTCAGATCATACCTAAACAAAGAAACATACGAACTAAAACACTCAAGCAACAGATACAGCAGGGTAAAATGAAAATCTCGCATAAAACAAATCCCAGATCAAAACTACTCAACGGAAGAACCAAATCTATCAATACGTCAAAAACCAAATCATTGTCCAATAATAGACAACAATCATTGGCAGGAAACGATTGGGCAATCAGTACAAATAACCCACCAAGCGTATATAATACAATCACAATAAATGGAGTAAACCTCTCATGGACAACATCATTCACGAGTAACTCAGATACCAATATAAGAAGACCAAAACCAATATCATGAAAACCTCGCATAAAACATCCAACAGACAATCAAACGTATTCTCCCACACAAACAGATCAAATACACAAGCATCAATAATGAATGCATTAGGACACAGAATAAGCCTCGCAAGAAATAGAAGCCACTCAAGTACAAATATGGGAAAATCTAAGTCAGACGCAAGTAAACTCAATAATAACCACTCATTTAAATAAAATGAAGATCACACACAAAGCCAAAAGATCCAGTAAGTTAGTAGATAACCCCTATGTAAACAATAAAGTATGTAGCACCAAAAGAACTATTAAGTACGGAGGATCATATGCCACCAACGGACCCGTATCTACACAACTAAGAGGAAAAGGATATAACTCAGAATCCTGCAACCAAAATCCATACTCAAAATCATGAAGATCTCACATAAAACCAATTCCTTAAGCGCCAGCACTGTAAACTCAAACGTAGGATCACCAACAGTAAACTCAAGGATAGTTAAAAACCTACCTCGTAAATCCAAAACCTATAACAGATACATCTGGTCATGCCTGTATGGAGTCAGAAGACACCAATCAACCGCAGGACTCCTAAACTTCAGATCATCACTATGAAAATACACCATAAACCCAAAAGAACAGACCCACAAGAATTTAAACCCTACTCAAGAGTCAATGATAGACATTACGCCTTTATGTCCTCGAAAGATATCGTCGTACCACCAAAAAGTACAAGAATCAACCAAACCAACTTCACAGACGATATGTCAGGCTCAGGAAACCTTTACTTCAGATATGGCTACTAATGAAGATCCTACATAAACCAACCAGCCAATCCGTAACATCCATCACAACCGTCAAGTCTAAAAAGAAGATACAACATGGATTGGGATACAGAACAAACTCTATCGTCTCAAAAGGACGGATACTCTATAAGAGTTGCACACATGTAGAGGGACTCAAGAGACAATCATCACAACGACCATACGGATCTACAAACTCAAAATCAAGGTTCATTTCATTAGCAAGTTTGTTTAATGCACGCTGAGCATATGGGGGGCATGGTGGGGCGATGTGGGGGAAACGTAGCACCGAATTAATACTCTCCAGGATTTTTAATTATTATATTTATCCTAAAACAGCCTTCTGTAGCACTAAATAGGGGTAGCACTGAATATAGATGTATGTGGGATGATACAGGTTAGTTTGGTGTTGAACTCAGAAACGTAGCACTGAATTAGGGTTTTCAAAAGGTCAGAGAAAGCTCCGGTTCGGTGCCCGCGTCGGACACGAGCCGAATTCTTTGGTCCAAAACTAAATAGAAAACTTATCTATTCCCTCCGGCGACAACGAGGTAAAGCAAAGAAACCGATGAAGATGAATAGAGATGATCCAAGGATATGTAAAACTTGGCTATTGGTCCAGACTCAGGTTCCGGCGACTTGTGCCGCTTGAGAAGAAGATCCCGAAGGGTCCATCCCACGGACCAAAATTATCTTATCGATTGAAATCATCTGAACTTTGGTACAGACATCTTCCGGCCACAAACACCTGGTCCGATCAAATGGAATTCTTGAAGCACCAAATGGGCAAACCTTCCTATTATGGTCCAGCGTTCCCATTGTTCGCAGACAAAACCTCCGGCCACTGGATGTTCCGTAACAGTAGGTCCACCTATTGTCTGGTGCAAGAAGACCGTTGCTTTAAGATATGGGTTTCACCAGGTATGACTCCTGCGGAGCGGTCCAATCTTATTAATGTGGTCTATGTCAGATTGAAACTTCCTTTTATGAAGATGAGGTAGCACCGAAATGCTAATTAGACAGATGATATTGCGTAGGGCGGCATTTCCGAACCATTCTGGTAGTATTCGTAACACTGATTATACTGGCACTCATACGAGCATGCATCGTCCTTCAGTGGGATACCTGTTGATGAAGATGCCCTGCAACACGCCGAAGGACAAGCCGAAGTATACGAGATTTGTTAAGCCGCAGGTTTGTCCTCATTGCGGTAAGTGAAAGATCTTAGCACCGAATGGACATGACGAATGGACATGACGAATGGACATGACGAATGGACATGACGAATGGACATAACGAATGAAGATGATGCATAAGATTCCTCATAGGATAGGTGGTCTGGATCCTATTTCTAAAACGATTGGAATTCTTTATCCTTATTCTTATTCGGTGGGTGGAAATTCTTGTTCTTTCACAAATCGCAGAATGAAGGATGGGGGGATCCCGACGAGTTGGTCATATTCTTTGACTGGCCGTAAGTTTTGCTTTTCGAATTATGTGGATTTTGATAGTGCTTTGTCTCATAGTCGCCTACAAAAGTGAAAAATCGTAGCACCAAATTGGGGTTGTGATTAAATAGTTAAGAAACTCCTGCGTTATGGGGAAACACCCTATAAAATGCTGATCGCTCAGAGTCGAGTGAAGTGTGGGGCTGATCGCATTTCACCAAAAGGAGACCGCATGGCGTCTAAAACAAGTATCACGGCCTCGGGAAATTCTCTTCCGCGAGGGAAAAAGAAACCCATTAACTACAACGACATTAAGGACAAGGACAGCAAGGCTACCCGCTGCTATCATCACAATCCTGATCAAATCGAAAAGATCAAGAAAGAAGCAGAATCTCAAGGACGAGTTCCCAATCCTCTCGGAAACCGAAACGGTGCATATTGGGGATCTGTCGAAGCCCTCATTCTCCTCGGAACAGATCAATGGCACAAGCTCTCTGACATCAGAGACAAGATGCAAGAGATCATGGAGGCAATCCCCAAAGTCAAGAAGGACGCAGGGAAGACAGTTCAAACCAATGCCTGGGACGACTTCTATAATAAGAAGAGTCGTGCAGCGACGAATCCGAAGGATGGTCTCGGTCGTATTGCTCAGAACTTCTCTGTCCTTCAGCGTCTGCCCAAGCCTGGCAAGAACGAGAAGAACCCTTATGGTTTGAAGCTTGCTCAGTTTGGGATGACGATTGACATCAAGTATGAGGAACAGCATGGTGTTGAGGTTCCTTACTTCATGTTGAACACATCTTGGGATCAGGATATGGATGGGACGACCGTTAAACCGTTGAAGCCTTCCAGACGCCGCAAGAGGAAGCCCAAGGCTGAAACCGAGTCTCAGTCTGCTGATAATAAAGAAACGACACACGAGCCTTCTGAGGCGATTGATGCGGCGAAGGCTGTTGTTGAGTCAGATGCGGCGGATGCTGCTGATACCTCCGGCGACAGATAGGATGTGTTATAATGTTTCTGTCGCTAACTGGGTTTTCCCGAAAGGGGAAGCTGCGACAATTTACTGACCTCCCTCTCCTCAGGTCATCTTGGGGAGAGGGTTTTAAAGACATTCGATTTGGTCCTGCCTCTCCTTGCATTGTCGTGGGGGGAGGTTTTTTCATGATCCCCCGGCGACAGAATTGTTTTACTATATTGGGTATGCAGAATTTAAGTCAAATTCAATCTGAAACTGTTCATCGAGTCACGACGACATGGGATGAGTTGGACTATGTTTATGGTCCTGCTGACGATCCTGGAGCCCCTGAAGGTCGGATTTCGATCTGGTCTGGTAGTCCTGGCGTCGGTAAGAGTCGTACCATTGCCGAGATGATGAAGCGTTTGAGCAAATTTGGACTCAAGTCTGTTTTGTTTCAAGGCGAGGTTCCTGCGTCCAACTTCAAAGAAGAAAAGTTTGCGGGCGTTGATTCGCCTCACATTTATCTCTCTGAAGCAGATACGCTCGATGAGATCTGCAAGGGTATCGTTGATGTAGCTCCTGCATGGGCGTTCATTGACAGTATTCAGATGCTTCGATGTGTTCGTTCGGCTGCTAAGGCTGTAGGCAAGAAGCCGGTTGAGTACACGATTGAGCGT
This sequence comes from uncultured Planctomycetaceae bacterium, assembly GCA_964583095.1. Lineage (GTDB taxonomy): Bacteria > Planctomycetota > Phycisphaerae > SM23-33 > SM23-33 > CAZOVB01. Next base: position 52,964 of record CAZOVB010000024.1, on the reverse strand, counting down.
TTGAGGGAGTCTATCCTTGCGTCTGGTACTCATTTGGTATTGATTTCTCAGCTGAACAAAGAGGGAAAGACTAAGGGCAGCAATGATTTGCCTCACTTGGTTGACATTGAATGTCACATTAGTCCGAAGTTTCCCGAGATCTCTAAAAGTTTGTTCAAGTTTGAGATCCCGACGAAGAACCGATATGGTCCTACAGGTCGCGAAGCGGTCTTTGGTCATCGTTCTTGGGGCGTCGAATGTCAGTCTGATCACAGGTTGGATGATGAGGAGTGGATGGGTCACAACCCTGGCGGCAAGGCTTTCATTCTTCCGAAGGAGATGCCTGGTGCGGATCTGATTGAGAAGATGGGATCTGTTCCTATGGATGTAGGTAAGGACTTCGAATCGAAGCCTGTAAAGGCGAAGGATACTCGTCCTTGGTTGCATAGGGTTTTGGACATTCAGCATTAATTTTCTTGTTTGTGGGAAGTTTCTCCGGTAAAGTGGTCGAAATAGTTAAGAAACCTAACTACTTCTAACCCCCTTAACCCGGAAAGGCTACCCATGAGTAAAACAACTCAAAAGCGACAAGGCGACATCTTCTTCGAAACCTGCGAGGCTCCCAAGAACCTCAAGCAGCTACAGAAGAAGAAGGACGGTACTCTGTACCACGGCGAGGTGACTGGTCACAGTCACGCCATCGATGACATCGACATGGACAAGGTTGACATTTATGTTGACCAGGATGGACAGATGTTCGTTCACGCCAAGGAAGATGTTGGCGTTGGACATGATGAGCATGATACTGTTACCCTCGAAAAGGGTCAATGGTGGAAGGCTTCTCGTCAGCGCGAGTACGATCCGATTCTGGATCACAACCGCATCGTTGCTGACTAATAGGCTTTTTGCTATCGTTCGCCCTTTAGGGGGTACGCATAATAGCAAATAGCATACCATTAGAACGCTCTGCTGCCCCGATGGGCAGTTTAAGAACCCCTGCTCGTATGAGTGGGGGTTTTTATTTATTTGTTTCAAGTTTCTTAATTATTTCTCCGGCAAACTTTACTATTCGAATAGGTTTCTTGTCAATTCCACAGGCGTCTGTGGGGCAAGCAACAACCACCTTATTCGAGGTAAACAAAATGTCGGAAACAGCAACCAAAAAAGACGGTCATGTCACAACTGAGAAAGTTCCTCAGATCCTCCAAGCGGCGAATTTCGCTGAAGTTCTTCAGCCGTACATCGGCACGAAGATCTGCGTCTGCTGCGCTCGTTATCACTGGCGCGGCAAGCTCGCTCTCGCCAACTCCGATTGCATCGTTCTGAGCGACGCGACTCAGATCGACGTTACTGGCCCTTGCGGCGGCGATGCTCCTACGAGCGAAGACAAGCTGGAAGGTGACGCAGTTATCAAGACTGACGCCATCGAAACCATGTATCAGCCGAACTTCTCGCAGGCTCCTCTGCCTGGCGAAGACGCTGACGAGTAATCGTTTGCGTTTCTACGCTTGATTTATTTTCCTTCAACAGAAAGAGGTGAGGCATGCAAGAATCAGTGCCGATGCGGAAGCTCCGCAAGAAAATCGAATTCATCAACTCTGGTGAATACCCATTCACTCCTGAACGCAAGGAGATCCGTAACGAGGATGGGGAGTTACACAGCGAGACTGAGTTCGCTGTTACGACAAGGACATTTTGTACTCAGTACAAGAATGGTCGTCGGCACGGCTTGCATGTAACCATCTTCGGTTCAACGATTTACTACTATGAAGATCGTTGTGTGCCGCCTCGTTACATGGTTCGTCCTGAGTCATTGACTGTGGACGAGGTTCTGGCTGAACCCAACGCTGAGGTTCGTTATGCGGGCATCAGCATTATGGGTTATGATAAGTTCCTCAAAGATGAGCGAGTGAACATCATCGATGAGGAAGAGTCGGAAGACATTCGTTTACGGAGGCGATTGTTTCATGTCAAGGGCATACTGGCGAACGAGTTCTGCGTCGTTGAGGTATTCAACTCAACGCCTGAGCCTCACAATCCAGATGGATCTGATGAGCCTTATTACAAGCGATATTTCTTGCCTGTTCCGCCCGAGTGCAGAACATGTCAGGCGGCGGTCGCTTGGACGTTTGGGAAGGAGCCCAGCGAGTATCAGCCTGTTCATGAAACTTGATCCTCAATTGCACCAGACCCTTTGACCTGCTCGTCTCGGGGTCTGGTGTTTTTTGCTTTCTTGTTGGGGGCTTGCGCAGCAGAACCGTAAGCCCCACCCCTCGTCACTCGGATCTTCGGATTTGGGTGGCGAGGTTTTTTAATTATTTCTCCGGTGAAATGAAAAGTTTCCAATAGGATAGGTAAGAAACCCTAACCCCCTTTTTTGGAGACGGCTATGAGCGACCAGATGGCAGAAGTTACGATTACGGAGATTGACGGCAAGAAAATTTCCCCTCGGAAGGTGCCTGCCATTTTGGAGGCAGAGAGCATGGCGGAGATGTTGAAGCATTACGAGGGTCACCCTGTATGCATTTGTGCTGCTCGGTATCATTACCGTGGCATTGTTCGCAAGGTGACGAAGGACTCTGTATTGTTGACTGACGCGACTCAGATTGACGTTACGGGTCTTAACAGTAACCAAGTTCCGACTTCGGAAGATCTGGTTACGAGTTCATTGATTCTCAGTTTGATGTCGATTGAGACGGTTTATCAGCCTGATTTCTGCTTTGGAGATCTGCCTGGTACTGGATCCAACAAGCCTCGTGGATTTTGAGAGAAGAAAAATCTCAAATACTTGGAAGGACTTTGGCAGATCAGCTTGAAATGTGATTAGGATGCCGTATAATGCGGCTCAAGGAAACAGACCCATGCACAGCATATTCAACATTGCAAACGACATTAGCAAGGCGAAAGCCATTGCTAATTTTGCATGGAATAAGCCTTCGGGGTCTCTTTCCGCTGAAGACTGCTAACACAGTCCTAAAGTAGAACTCAGAGAGACCCCGTTCGCAAGAGCGGGGTTTTTTCATTGCGGTAGAGCTGTCCAGGCGACTAGCATCCTACTTGACAAGTAAATAAAGGAAAGCGAACCATCTTGTCGAAGTTAACATATAAAGTTAACTATTTGGAGACAGAGATGATAAGCAATGCAAAAAAGGTTAGCAGATGGCGTGAGAACACAAAAAAGAGGATGATAGACTCAATGGGAGGTGAGTGCGTTTGTTGTGGATACAAGGAATGCATGGCAGCAATGGATTTTCACCACATAGAGATGGACAAAAAAGAAATAGGTATAGCAAGAATGCTTGCAAACCCTTCTTCTTGGGAAAAGATAGTAAAAGAATTAAGAAAATGTGTTCTGGTTTGCAACAGATGCCATCAAGAAATACACGCTGGCGTAAGAGTTTTACCTGACAAACATGAGACATTCAATGAAGCGTTTGAATTTAAGGAACAAAAAAAGAAAAAGAAGACATACTGCCCTGTATGTGGGGAAGTAAAAAACAACTACAGCAAAACTTGTTCTTACAATTGTGTGGCAAAATTAAACGGGAAGGTAGATTGGGAAAGCTTTGACCTGAAAGAACTTCTTGAAGAACACAATATGAATTACACTCGCGTAGGAAAGTGTTTAAAAGTTAGTGACAACGCTGTTAGAAAGAGAGCAAAGAAAATTGGTTTGATATGAATATTTATTCCACGGTGGTAGATTGGTAATACATCGCACTGTTAATGCGCGGCGCAAGCCTATGTTGGTTCGAATCCAACCCGTGGAGCTTTTGGAACGTTGGCTCGCAAGAGACTTACCATCGACGCTTAAGGAATCAGTAGGGCCCTGCTGATGAAAAGCTTTCATAAGACGTTTTGGGTGTACCCAACGGGACGAAGACATACTGTAGCTCAATGGGTAGAGCGCCGCTGGCTTGCAAGCTAATTAAACGCGGAGGTTAGAGGTTCGAATCCTCTTGGGATGTTTGGTTAGGAAAAGCACGCCGCCTCAGTAGCTCAGTTGGCAGAGCATCGGATTCTTACTCCGAAGCGCGTAGGTTCGAAGCCTACCTGGGGCATTTCCAGTTGTCAAGGATTCCTTGACAGTTGGGTTGATAGGTTCTTTGAAAAGTTAAGATCCGCATTTTTGGGTCGTGCGCCGAATGGTTAGGCAACCGACTGATAATCGGTGAGCGAAAGCTCTATGCAGGTTCGAATCCTGTCGGCCCAATTTTATACGCCCTCATAGCTCAGCCTGGTTCAGAGCAATTGTCTTTTAAACAATTGGTCGCTGGTTCAAATCCAGCTGGGGGCATTATCCGGACATTTATCGGGACAAATGTCCGGATAAGGTGGCAAGTTTGTCGCTTTAAGCGACAAACTGACATTTAAGAGGACAGAAGTGTCACTTTGCGCACTCGTAGCTCAGCGGCAGAGCGAGTCCCCTTATAAGGGCTGAGTCGTAGGTTCGAGTCCTACCGGGTGTATTTGTTGTACTCAATTTGGGTACAGTTATGGGCGTGTAGCTTAATTGGGAAAGCTCCTGCTTTGCATGCAGGCGATTTGCAGGTTCAACTCCTGTCACGTCCATTTAAATAAAAGAGGGATCGATTGCATTTAGTTCCAATACTTATGTATGGAAACTAAAATATGCAAACATTGTAATCAAAAACTCGATTTAGAAGGTAGAGTGTTCTCAAACCATGTCCGCTGGTGTGACAATAATCCTGCAAGAAATAAGACAGAGAACATATCTAAGGGGAGTCAAAGATTTCTTGACAATAAGTTTGGTTCAATTACTGATTTTGAAGTAATTTGTTCCAGTCCTAATTGCGAAAAAACAATTGTCATTAAAGAAAGAGAATACCAGTTTCCTAAAAAGGAAAAGTATTTTTGCAACAGGTCTTGTTCTAATTGTAGAGTAAGGACCGAAAAAGTAAAAAATAAGATTCGTCAAAGTCTTTCTGGTAGACAAATAGCCCCTCGGCGAGAATGCATATGCGAGAACTGTAATGTATCATTCGAAATATTAGCAACTTGTTCTCGAATATTTTGTTCTAATAAATGTAGAATAGAGTTTAACAAGCCTGATGACGAGTATCTGCAATACAAACATGCTTGTAAATTTAATTTCAACATTTGGGACTTCCCACATCATTTTGATACTGATTTAATTCGCAAGCACGGGTGGTACAAGGCGTCTAATCGAGGCAATAACTTAAACGGAGTTTCAAGAGATCATAAAATATCTATTAAATATGGTTGGGAAAATAATATTCTGCCAGAAATAATGTCTCATCCTGCCAACTGCAAACTAATGAGACATCGTGATAATTTTGCAAAGAAAGCCAAATGCAGCATTAGTTTAGAGGACTTAAAAAAGGATATCTATAATTGGGATAATGACTTGAGTAGTTAAATTATGGGGTCATAGCTCAACTGGAAGAGCAAAACGCTGGCAGCGTTTAGGTTAGGGGTTCGAGTCCCCTTGACTCCACTTAAAAAGGTGTGGGAAGAAAAGTGAGAATAAGATCTTATGGATCAAAAAGATTTACTGTCTCGCCTAGAAAAGTTAGAACAAGAAGTCAAAGAACAGAAAGAGACGATCAGTTCCCATGACACAAAAATATTCAAGTTATCGAGCAGGGTCATTCATTTGGAGGATCAGGTTCGACAGTTGAAGATCAGAAAGTAATGGGCCTGTAATTCAATTGGAAGAAGCTAGCAGTTGCCGGTTCAAGTCCGGTCAGGTCCACTTTCAGCTACCACCCCTGCCTCTCATAGAAGCACACTGTGGGTGGTCATGCAGCCAAGTAGCTCAGTCTGGTAGAGCGGTGGATTGAAACCCCACAGGCGTCGGTTCAAATCCGATCTTGGCTATTTTGATAGGAAAACGTCACTGCCTCTCGTAGAAGCACACTGAGGGCGTTCTTTGGCTGATAAGCTAATCTGGTGAAAGCGCCTGTCTGAAGAACAGGAGAGTCCAGTTCGAAACTGGAATCAGCCATTTGCTTTCGAACCTTTGTAAAGGAATTTAATTAAAAAATACGAAGTAATAGTTAGAAAACTATTATGGAGTTTTAAAATGTCTTGGAACAAAGGTAAGAGGATGTACACAGATGATGAGGTCTTTTGCAGTAATTCAAAAGCTTCTCAAAGTCTACTAAGAAAATACTACTTAGAAAAAGTAGACTATTGCTGCTCTGAATGCGGTGGTAGCAAATGGATGGGTAAGGATCTCAAGCTTGAGGTTGATCATAAGGACGGAGTTAGGCGCAATAATGATCTAAGTAACCTACGCCTATTGTGTCCAAACTGCCATTCTCTAACTGAAACATACAAAGCCAAAAATGTAAAAGGTAAGAAAAAGGTTTCAGATGAAGAACTTGTTGATGCCTTGCACAACAATGAGACCATTAGTCAAGCCTTAATCTCTGTCAACCTTGCCCCTCGCGGTGGGAATTACGCAAGAGCCAAAAAGTTACTTGAGGCAAGGGATATCTCTATGCGAGTAAAAAAGATGAGCTTTTGTTCTTGCGGAAAGCGTATAGACAAAATGGCTTTTGAATGCAAACAGTGCAGTAATGTCAGTAAAAGAAAGGTTTACAGACCTTCTGAAGGTCAATTGAAACGAGAGATAGAAACAATGACATGGGTAGCTATAGGGAAGAAGCATGGTGTTAGCGATAACGCCGTAAGAAAGTGGGCCAGAGGATATGGGATAATCTAAGTACCGCGTGTCAGCGGTTCGAGTCCGCTCTGGGCCATTCCATACGCATGTAGCTCAATTGGCAGAGCAGCGGATTCCAAATCCGCCGGTTGGGAGTTCGAGTCTCTCCATGCGTGTTAGGCAGGGCTCCAAACCAAAAGAAGGGATTTGGATATTAGGGCTGTAATGTCTATATGGCATACAAAGACAAAAACGACCCTCGACAAAGAGCATCTCGGCGAGAGTGGTATTACCGCAACAAAGAGAAGCAAAAAGCCTACAAAGCTCAACGAGACGCAAGTCTCAAGAAATGGTATCAGGATTTCAAAGAGACTGTCTCATGCGAGAAATGTGATGAGGATCATCCAGCATGTTTGACCTTTCATCATAGGGACAGGAATGAGAAAGAGATATCCATATCCAAGGCAATTTGCGATGGTTGGAGCATAGGGCGTATCGAGGCTGAAATAGCCAAGTGCGATGTTCTCTGCTCAAACTGCCACATGAAATTGCATTGGAACGAGAGTCATTAGGGGTTCGATTCCTCTCTGGCGTGCTTTTATACGTTCGTCCAAGTGGGCTTGGCTTCGGATTCCAAATCCGAAAGTCTCGGTTCGATTCCGAGCGTTCGTGTTCAAAGCCTGTTCATTGGCATGATAAATGAAGCAAATTAGACATTTCTTTCCGCATTTAACATATTTCTGCATCTTAAGCACATATAAGGACTTACGGAAATATAAGCGGATCTTAGTTATTATATTTGGGGGTTATTTGTTGACAAGTCTCCGGTGACTACATATATATGTGGTTGTTACTTCCACAAGTCAATTACTTTTACATCTCATGTGAGGTGTGTAATTGGCAACGAACATTGTCATTGGAGACAAATGATGAAAACTGATGCGTACCCCATTTCGGAGCATATTGCTGACGCAGTTGCTGAAGCGAACCGTCTCAAAGAGATCGGCAAGCAATTCGAATCCCTCAACAAGCAGAAGGCTGCTCTCCTCGAAGAAGAAGCGGCTCTGGCTGCTGAAGTCGAAGAGCTGACTGGTTACCCTGTTGAGATCTCAGAAGCTCAATCTACTGGTCGAAAGAATCGAGGCGGTCGCGTCGCTGGTTCGAAGAACAAGAAGACCACCAAGAGCTCCGGCAAAGCCTCGACTGCCTCGAAGGGCAAGTCTAAAGGCGGCAGCAAAACCGGCGAATCTCGTGAAGAGATCATGCTTCGAGTCATGCCGACCAAGGAAGACGGTCCCATCAAGAAGGACGCCATCCTCGCTCTGGTCGAGAAGGCAGGCTTCAAGTCCAATGCTGCTGATCCTCTGGCAGGCATCGGTCAGGCTTTGAACAACATGCGCCAAGCTGGTCATGCGACCAACAAGGCTGGCTCGCGTGGCGAATGGTGCCTGACGGCATCTGGCGTTAAGGCTCGGGATGCGGCATTGGAAGCCGAGTCCAAAGAAGCCGAAGCCAAGTAAGTTGGCTACAATAAGACATGACCAAGAGAGACGCCTGTCATGGATGCAGGCGTTTTTCTTTTTGCCCTCATAGCACAATTGGATAGAGGATAGTGTTTAGACCTTCAGTATGGTGTAGTGGAGGTCTACATGAACACTACAAATCGCAAAGGAGATATCGCGCAGCAGAAGGTAGTGCTGCGTGCATTTGAAAAAGGGATTATCCCGAGTAAGCCGCTGGTTGATGATTCGAGATACGACTTCGTTTTTGATGTTGAGGGTAAAATTAGAAGGGTTCAGGTCAAATACTGCGACAGCAGACCTAAGAACTCTGAGAACTCATACTCTGTATCTCTTACGAAGCACACTGGTGGATATAGCCGCAAGCTTTACAGGTATACTAAGGACGACTTTGACGACTTGATCGTTTATTTTCCATCTGAGAACAGGTATGCTTTGCTTCCGAGTAAAACGTGGAGCGATAAATCGTCTGTTACAATACGATTTCAGCCTGCAAAGAATGGACAGAAGAAAAATATTATCCTCATAGATGACTATGAGTGGTAAAAGCGCCCCCATAAGCTAATTGGATAAACTGTGGCTTTCCTAAAGCCATCTTACAGGTTCGAGTCCTGTTGGGGGTATTCACCTAAACCGGAGGTTGTTGGTTCGAATCCAACTGGGGGCATTCCTCCGGCGACAGAATGGTTCTGGTATAATGGCTGATAGCTCGTGTGCCATGTGTACAAAGAGTGATAGCTGCCGTCCTCACAAGGGCGGTAGCGGTTTGGACAGATAGGCAAATTGGTAAAAGCCACCAACCTGTGTCATCTGAGCTTGCGCAGGCGAGAGATGACCGTCCCCCGCAAGAGGTTAGTCTTCCAGGTTGTTGTATGCAGGTTCGAGTCCTGCTCTGTCCTTTATGCCAGTAAATTCAGCAGACATAAATAAACGTATGGTGAAAACTCTCCTCGGCGACGAGTGGGATCCTGTAGCCATTAAAGACGGCAAGAAGTTCCGTCTCTGTGGTCGCAACCCTGAGACTGGATCCATTTTCCCTTTGGCTTTTGTTCGTGATGATGCCCCTGAAGGCTTAGATGTCATGGACATGGATGAGGTCATGTCGAGGGAGGAAAGTTAACTATGGGAATGTGTCTTGATAATCACGGTCATGTGGCGATAGAGATCCGGCGAGAGTCGTTTGTCCTGTGTTTTGGCATTGACAACGACAAGGTTATCGCATCTGTTGGAACTCACACGGCGGCTGTTGAGATGGATCTTGATCAGTTATTAAATATCAAGTCTGCTGTTGATGAAGCCGTTAGGTATTGCAAAGAAAAAGATATTGAATTGAAAAAAGATGAAGTAAGTGGGAATTAATGGATAGGCATTGGTCAAATCCTGATGATTGGGGCTACTTTATGGGGGTTCCCATAAACGAAGTGCCTTGGCAATTTTCCTTGGGCTTAATTTTGTTTATTGCTATTTTTTCAGCTCTTTTTGCCTCGATTGTTGTGGTGACGACTCGTTGGGCTATAAGGTATTTGAGCATGAGGAAATGTAGAAGGGACTGTAGATCAGTGGTTAGAGCGCGGGATACAATAGAATAGTTGGGGCGGTAGCTCAGTGGTCTTAGAGCAGGTTGCTCATAACAACCCGGTCCTTGGTTCGAATCCAAGTCGCCCTATTGACTCCGGCATGAGGTTGAGAGTATCTTATTTATTCAACCTCTCGGAGATCATCTTATGAAGAACGTGAATTGGATGCGGATCTTAGCCACATTGGTAAAATCTACACTGATAGGTCTATTAGGGATCTTTCTCGTTTACTTCTGGCAATTTCATACCATTCTGGTGCAAACGACTGAAAATATTCAGTTGATTGTTGCGATGGACATTTGCTTGATTGGTGTTGCCTTGACCTGTACTCTGTTTTCTTTTATGAGATCTCCTGTATCCGCGGAAAAGAAGAGTAAGGAAACGAATGAAACAGTCATTGCACAACGATTTGTCGTCAGGCGAGGCGAGGGAAGTCCAGAAGATCTTCTCAGCAGACACGCGTCACAAGTTTCACGAGGACTTCAAAAAGAAGAACATAGCGAAGAAACTGTTCAAAGCGGATGTTGACACCTCAGATGCTGAACTCGTTTGGTACAGCATTCTTGCTCGCTTCGAGACAGATGACACCTCTAATAATACGAAAGTTAAGATGTTCCTCGAACATGACGAGGAGATTCTGCTATTCAAGCAGATGAATTACGCCAAGTGGCGTGTTAACCGTATCAAAGAACGTGATGAGAAGCGCCGTCTTTCGCTCAAAGAGTGCAGGGATCTATTGTTGTGGTATCAGATCTCTAAGAAGGTAGAGAACAAAATTCTTGTCACGAACTTAGGCTTAGTGTCTATGCTGATGCGTAAGAAGGGATACAACTACAGACCTGATGCATCTGAGATGCGTGCTGCGATGAACATGGGTTTGCTTGCAGCAATTCGGGGTTTTGATGTTTCTATGGGCTTTAAATTTTCCACCTATGCCTGTCGTGCGATCATTCAGCATGGCAACAGGTATATTGAGATGAAGGTGAAGGGCAACAGGATCTATGACAAGACTGTGATTGACGAATACACTCACCCTAGCACTGAAACTGATTATGATCGTTCTTTTCGTGCTGAGGAAATTCGTGAGGTTTTAGACAACAACTATGCGGATCTTAATGAAGAACAGATGATGACGATCAGGTATCGTTTTGCCATTGGTGTTCTACTTGTTCAAAAGAAGCATTATACTCTTGAAGAGATTGGAAACCTAAAGGGTGTCACTAAAGAGTGTGTTCGTCAGTGGGAAAATGAAGCAATGCATAAGTTAAGAACGTATTTTGCTTCAACTGAAGAGCATTATGAAATAGTGTAATTTCTTTTCATATACTTTCATGTATGTCTTATTACTTGGACATGCATGAAGGCAGGATTGTTCGTACACCGAAACGGGGTAGGACAAAAGAAGGCTACAAACAGATCTCTGATAAAGTATGGGCAACATTTGATTGTCCTGTAGAGAAATCAGAAGAGCAGTATCCATTCAACAAAGTCTTCATGTGGCTCAATGCTTCTTACAACAAGCGTCACCCTGACCTTGTTTCCCTCTCACTCTGCAACGCTTCTCCGAAGTGTCCTTTCAAGTTCCTCTCTAAAAACCGTTACGCCTGTCGCATAGATCTTGACCTGGTCTATGGATCGATTTTAATTTGGCGATTGGGTTATTACGCTGAGGGGCCTGATGAGATCATTCTTGATGCGTTGCTCCTCGAAGAAAGCGAGAATGATAAATAGAAACACACTCGTCCTTGTATCACTGAATCCAGATCGCACTGACTGCTCTGGCAATGTTTACCCTGAACAGGGTTTCATTCAATCGGGCATGTATTTCAACAACTCAAATATTCTTCATGGGTTGTATGGCATCGCATGGGGCAACTACAATACCAACAAGTGGTTAAACGTAGATGAGAAAGCTCAATGGTGCGTTGTCAGAGTTGACAAGAGCAATGAGATATACTGCTTGGATGAAGATGAATCGTTCGTCAAGTTCAGATCTGGCTCGGTGGTGTTCTCCGGCAAAAGGGCTGATTGCGAACAGTACATTGATGAGAAGCGACCAGAACATGCGAATATGGGCTTCTCGCGGCCGAGCTTTGTTCCGGCCACAGATGAGATTCTACTATAGTAGGTATGAACAACAAGCCTGTTATAAACTTCTTCACGACCGCTCTCGCTTGCCTCTGGTTGGGCGTTGTGTACGCCCTGCTCGTTCACGGCAAGCCTGCGGCTCTGTCGGCAGCATACATCGGGGTCGTCGTCTACTGCGGCTTCTCGTGGATTCTATGCATGCGAGGGCCTGGTCCTTTGGCAGGCGCTTTCTTGCTAATCCTTTGGGCTATCTTTTTTCCTCTGACGATTCTGATTGCATTGGGGCAGACGACTGCTCAGGCATTCATGGATCATTGGTGGTCGTACTATTTGGCTCTCAGGGAACTGCCAGAACACGACCCCAACTTGATGAAAACCTCTGCTCTGGTTCCGTTTTTGTTTGTGACAATCGTCCTCAGTACGCTTGTTTTCTTCGTCAACCTTTCAAAGGCTAAATAAATGGGATCTAAGATCTTTGTATTCATCTGTTTTGTAGTCGGCGTCGCCTTTGTGATGTGGCTTGTCTACAAGCTGCTATCTCACTTGGGCGTATTCAAGGCTGTCGCAAAGAAGCCGCAAGAGGTTCAGATGACTCAGGAGATCGAGAGGATGGCGAGCAAATACCACAAGCAAATGCGTATCAACCGAGTTTCTGCCAATAAACTCCGGGACGATGCAGATTTGCTTGAGAAAGAAGCAGCGACCTTGAGGTCAGCTGCTGATAAGCTGGACGAGGCTCACGCAGAGGCGTAGAGATTGTCTATTTTCATATGTCAACCGAGCTTTTATTTTAAAAGCACAAACCACAACCACGGAGCTACCTGTTTATGAGACCTATCGAACTCACCGGAAGAAAGATCACAGTCATCGTACTGAGCGTCATTGGTGCTATTGTTGCCATTGCTGGCTTTAACGGCGCTGTTGGAAGCAACGACGACCAGAACTGGCAAGTTGTTCAGTCTGTCAGCGGCAATGTCGCCATCAGAGATAAGCCAGGCTACTACTTGAAGTGGTACGCCGACGTTTGGACCTGGCCTCGCGCTGATCAAATCAAGATTGGTCAGAACGAAGGCGAAGGAGAAGGTGCTGCGGCAATGGACTTCGACAAGGTGCGAGTTACCTTTAACGATGGTGGTACAGCCGATTGCGTCGTTACCGTTCGTTTCCAATACCCTACCACCACAGACGAAAGACGAGAGATCCACCGAGAATTCAACGGTATGCCTGATAACGTCAAAATGGCGATCTACAACCACGTTGTAAACGTCATTAAGGCAACGGGTCCGCTGATGACATCCTCTGAACACCAATCTGCGCGTAAGGGCGAGTTTACTCAGCTTGTTCAGGACCAGTCGCAGAACGGTATTTATGGCATGTCCACGATTGAACGCACGATTGATTTGGGGGCTCCTGCTCCTGTTCTTGATGAACAAGGCAACCCTATCGATGGATCTGTCCAAACTGCTGAACAGCAAACAATTCTTGCCACCGAGATCATCCGCAACGACGACGGTAGCCCTGTCATCGCTCAAGAGTCGCCTCTTGATCGTTACGGCATCCGCATCACGCAGTTGTCGATCACTGACGTTGAATATGACAATCAGACCTTGCAACAATTCGCGGCAAAGAAAGAAGCATTCCTGAGAGCCGAGCAAGCTAAGGCTGAACGTCAGAACGAAACCGAGCAGACCCTGATGGTTATCCAAAGAGGTCTCCGAGAACTCGCTGAAGTCGAAGCAGAAGCCAACAAGAAGAAGGCTGAGCAAGTCATTGACGCACAGAGAGAAGCGGAAGTTGCCTTGCAGATCAAAGAGAAGAACGAGACTGACGCCCAGACTCGTCTTGAGGTTGCTCGACTTGAAGCACAGACTGCACAAGCAGAGGCTGAGGGTCGTCTGAGAGTTGCTGAGTTTGACAAGCAGGCATCTGAGCAAGAGGCTGAAGCGATTCGTATTCTCGCTGCTGCTGAAGAAGAGAAGATCGCCAAGGCTGGCGCGATTACGGAAGAGCAGCGTGTTCTTGCTCAGATCGCAGCTGACCGAGATGTCAACATTGCTCAGTACCTCGCTCAGATTCGCACGCCCAGCACTGTCATCTTCGGCGGCGGTACTGGCGGAGCAGGCTCTGGCGACGGCGGATTGCAGAACAATCTGACGAACCTGCTGCTGTTGCAAGCGACTGGGGCTTTGCCTAATGCTTCTTTGCAGCAGCGTAATGCTGAAGAGGATGTTGAGCAGCCTCGTCCTCCTCTGGCTCCGAATCGTAACTAAATACTAATCATGGGTTCCATGCCCACCAAAAGAGCCTGTCAGGTCCACATAAGCCTGGCAGGCTCTTTTTCGTGTACCCCGGCCACATTGAATAAGTAATATATTGAGCATGTACGAAGAAGATGTAGAATATCTAAAGAGTTGTCTCGCAGCGGGCCTGCTGGTCTGGTGGATGGGCAACAATGGTTACGTTCGAGTCACTGCGATCCATGACGAGCTTCTCTCTCATGAAGAAGAGGGACCATGCGGAATTCTTCAGACGCCCAGATTCCAGTACATTGCTCTTGACTCTGTGGATAACGCAGACATTACTGTCACCAGTCCTGCCATTACTAAGTTCCCGAGCGAGTCTGCTTAACCCCCGGCCACATTGAATAAGTAATATATTGAACATGAAAAAGCCACGCATTATCGTTTATGTAGCCGATGGACAAGTTGTCCGAGTAGCGTCTGATCAAGGCGATGCTGAAGTCATCATTCATGATGAGGGTGATACTCACAACGATGAAGGTGCTATGGCTCTTCAGTCCGAACCTGCTGATCATTTTGAAGATCGGTGGGATCACGTTTCTACTCTAATCAAGAAAGACTGATATGAAAGTATCTCTAGACGGCGGAAAAACTTGGCTCGACTCTGAAAAGGGCGAATTCTCTGGCGAGGTTCGAGTTCAGTACAATCTCATCCCTGAAGAAAACGAGGATCGAGATCTGTATGTGACATGCACCGAAGAGGGCATCATCATGGATGCTTACGAGAACAGCGGAGAGTTTGCTGAAGAAGACGCATGCGTTGGCACCAGCAGCGAAGAGGCTCTGGAAGCGTTCGAGCGTATTGGCGGCGACATGAGTCCTACGACTTAAAGCTCCGGTAATATCGCCCTTGGGGTATAATGCATTCTTCACCCCGGAAGGGTAAGTGAAGTCTGCCTCCCCTGCGACGTAGTGGGGGAGGTTTTTACCTCCGGCGATAAACTTTCTTTGCTATATTGTCTACTATGGCAGACAAATATCGAGTACCGGATGAATCAGAACTCGCTACAGCCACAGAGGTTGTGCGCCTGATCATGACCAACGTAGACGAAAACAATAATAAGTATTGGGTAGGTTATGCTCTTGCCAATGGCGACTTCTACTGCGAATACGGCAGAGTTGCAAACAACAAGGGCGATTGTCGCCATGACTATTACACCGTATCAGACCTCAAGGGAAAGTCTAACACCGCCCACCTCGCTCAGAAGATCAAAGAGAAGAACCGCAAGGGTTATGTCGAGCAGAAAGTAGCTGCTGCTGTCGGTTCGCCGGCCGTTAAAACTTCTGGAAAAGCCGTTGCATCTGGATCTCTCAAGAAGATCGCTTCCGAGCAGATCAAGGGTGATGCCGAAACGAAGAAGCTCGTTGGTTGGCTTGCTGAAGTCAACATTCATAACATTACCTCTGCCACCAACATCAGTTATAACGCTACGACTGGTCAGTTCACGACGCCTCTTGGTACGTTGGTGACTGATGAAGGGCTTACTGATGCTCGTGAGATGCTTGCTGATTTGCAGCCTTTCATTTCTGGACAAGATTGGGAAAACTCGAAATATAAGCGTTTGCTTGGGAACTACATGCAAGTCATCCCCCAGGACGTTGGTAGGGGTCGAGGATGGCATGAGACGGTCTTTGCAGGCTCAGATGCAGTCAGAGAGCAGAACGATATCATCGACGCTCTGGAGGCTGCTTTGACGGATTCTGCGAAAACGACGGATGGGAAGAAAGCCACAAAGCAGGATACGGTTTTCAATGTCGAGTTGGATGTTGTCAAAGACAAGAAGATCATTTCGGGGATTAAGAAGAAATACGACAGCGACAAGGGAAGCCATTGGGACGTAAAGGACTACAAGGTCAAGGGTGCATGGAATGTGCATATCTCGACAGTCCGAGCAGCCTTTCAGAAGCATGGCATGCCTTTGGGTAACATCAAGCAGCTTTGGCATGGAACGAAAGCCTCTAACCTTTTGTCCATCCTCAAGGGTGGCTTGGTTATTCCTCGCTCGTCTGATCCGCATGTCTGCGGCCGGATGTTTGGCGATGGGCTGTACTTCTCGGATCAGTCTACGAAGTCGATTCGATATGCTACGGGTTCTTGGACGTATGGGGGCAACACTCAACGGGTCTTTATGTTCATTTGCGATGTTGCGATGGGCAAGGAAAAGGTTCCGTCTGGACCCACGAGTCGCATGCCTCCTGCTGGCTATCATAGTTACTTTGCCAAGGGATCTCAGTCTGGCGTTCGCAACAATGAGATGATTGTTCCTAACACCAATCAATGCGATCTTGTCTATCTGGTTGAGTTTTCTCGCTAATACCCCGGCGATAGAATAGTTTTATTATATGGGATGTAAAGCAAACATTGGCGTTTGCAACAACTAAGACCATGTACTCGAAAGGTATACTCATGGCGCGTTCGCGCCCTCCACTCTCACCGGCAACAAGCGTCGTCACGCAATCAAGCTCGTCAAGGATCACGGCGGTGCAATGGCATCGAAGATACTGGCTGCCGACAGCGGCTCCGAACTGGCTTCGTACCGCAGCAAGAAGCTGTTCCCCGAAGGCGTCGATGTTTCGTCTGTCACGCTGATCGCCTACGCTCGCGATGCCGGCGCTAAGATCCGTACCGTCCGCGGTCGGCGTCCCGACAAGCTCGTCAAGGTCGAGGCGTAAGCCTAACACCGAACTATCGATCAGAGCCGATGAAGATCGGTTCTTTTCTTTCTCCTTACACCGAAAGAAGTTATGAACATCAAACCCATTCAATTGTCTCGCCTTTCCATCCCTGCTCGAACTGGCGTCATCGGCGGATTGCTGATTGATGACGGGGATGGCGGAGAGATCTTTGTTGATCAATCCATCGAGCAGCTTAATCTTGATGGCGTTCTCTTTGAAATCGAAGACTTCCAATTGGATGACGTTGAAGGGAATACTGAAGATGGACGGTTGAATTTGGTGCGAAAACAGTTACTTTAACCCGAAAGGCAACATGCTCTCAATCGAAATCCATTCTGATGCTAAGACCGAAGATGAACTTGCGGACATGCTCCGTCATATCGCGGGCATGGTCGAGAAGGGTTACACCAGTAACCTCGATATTCCGAGATTTACAGTCTCTGGCGTAGAATCTCTATGCGGTGAGGCTCAAAAACATTTTCCTATTGGGGATGAAGAGCCTGATGACGGAGAAGTTCTCGGTGTTGACAACGATGGCAATGTTGTCTTTTGGAATGCTGATAACGGTCGAGCCGAGAATGCAGGACAAACTCCAGAAGAGTACGGCACTGAAGGCATGACCGAAGAAGAACTTGAGAGGATCAAATGAGCCTTGCTCCCAAAGAAGTCATCACAAGCCCTTGGGGAGTTGAGTATCGAGATCCCACCTACCATCGTAGAACATGGGAAGGTCATCGATTCATCAAACTCCACTCCTCGGTTGTTGCTGTCAAAGATGGCGTAGCTGTGACAGAATGTGTTACAGTTGATGGAGCAATCAGACATCTTACTCGACAGAGAGGAAAGTCATGAACCAATACACAAAAGCATGGCAACGAGGTTGGAAAGCGTATCACGATCACAGCGATACGAACCCTTATGATTATCCTCATGACAACAAGGCTGATTGGTGGGATTCGGGTTGGCATGCAGCTGAGATGGGCTGTCGAGATCTTTACGCGAAGAAAAAGAAATGACTGAAGCTCTAATCATCATTGACATGCAGAAAGGCTTCTGGTCTGCAAAGCGTTGCAAGAGAACGATCAACGCTTGTGTTAATCAGATCCACAGAGCCAGACGACTGAGCATGCCCATCTACATTGTGGAGTTCAGAGGTTATCAAGATACCATCCAGCCTCTGCTTGATGCTGTCGAAGGTTATGACAAGTTCTCGTTTGTGTTCAAAGAGTACAACGATGGATCTCAAGAGCTTGCGAACATGTTTGCTCAGGACTCTTTTAAACCCAGCAAGATGTACATCTGCGGTGTTAATATTGAGGCATGCGTATTGAATACGGTAGAGGGTCTGATGGACATCTTCCCTTGTGCTGAGTATCATGTCATCAAGCCTGCATGCAATACAGAGATGCATAGAAGCAAAGCAGAAGCCCTCGAATGGTTTCCCTACAGGAACTGCGACGCTGTTCGAGTTCTAAGCCGTCAACCTGTCTAATACCCCGGCGACAGCCAATAAGCAATATATTGGTTGGAAAACCTCAACAACGGGAAATAAACATGGGACTGACTGTACAATACAAATCGACGATTCCTGCTGGCTGGTCATGGGACTACGCCGTCAAGCAACTCCGCAGACTCCACGAGTTTGCATCGACTCTGCCTGTCATCGATACAGGCGAGATCCATTGCTTCGAGGGCAACGAAACCGATTACGACAAGTACGATGATGCCAATCGCTGGCGATGTATTCAAGCCAAGCGATACGTTGACAATCCTTGGAAGCCCGGCACTACTGGATCTGACCATCCTAAACGTTCGGCGATGATCGATGTCCATGTTGCCGATGGCTGCGAACCGTTTATTTTTGGGGTATCGGAATTCGAGGATCATGTTTGGGAACCCACCGAACTGGTTGTTAGCGAGAAAACGAATCGAGCTCCGTTCCTGCCGAGTTGGGCAATGTGTCTCGATAACAAATCTTCTTTCCACAAGTACAACAAAGAGTCTACGAAGATCATCAAAGACTTCATGAAACGCTTTAAGTTGCGTAAAACTCGACGCAAGTCCTGGTCTTACCACAGCGGTCACAGTTCTTCTACGCCTTCTTTCGTTTCGCAGCATTGGCACAAGATTCAGACTGCGGATCGATGGGAGAGAACCCTTGTTGAGGTCGGCGAGGCTCGCACGAAGTATCTTAGCCATCGCAAGGGGTGGGATGATACTGTTGCGGTCATTACGTTTGTTGACCCCGAGCGGTGCGGTTACTACGGTAACGAGAATTCATTGGTCTTGGAGTTCACTTGCTCTGTCGATGAGGCTCGCGAGATCGTTAACAGTCGTTCGTTCAAGATTGCTCTTAAAGCGCTGGTCGCTGGTAAGCGGCATGTCAATAAGGGTTATCGAGGGTGGACTGGTTTCTGTAAGACCCACTATGCCGTTCAATCTGAATACGGCGGTTTGGACAATTTCATCAAGGCTCACTTGTCTGTTTGCGCGATGCTCGAACACGCAAGCGAGCTTGGTTTCATCGTCACGGTTGACGATGAGGGAGAGTTTTGGAAAACGCATGATCTCGATATTCTTGCCCGCGAGATCAATGAACAGAATGCGTTTGTTTCCGCCTTTGCAGGGATGCTTAAAGATGCGATTGGTAACACCGACTATGGGGTCGAAGCTGAAGCGTTTAACACTTCGGACTTTGAGCGTAACGAGATGCTTGGACATCAATCGGAGAAGACGGCGGCGTTCCTCCGAGCGATCTCGGGCGTCACCACCGAAGCCGTCACTGCGGCTTGTAAAGTAGCAGAGTCCCCCGGCGACAGTCAATAGTTAATATATTGGCTATGAAACAGATCACCGTTAATAACATGAAACTTGTTTTTGATGCTGTTGATACGCCTCTGCCTGATATCAAACAGTCAGAAATCATCATCAACGCGATCAATCTTACGCTGCAACAGGCTGGTTTGAATGTTCAGCCGCAGTTGATCTGGGAAGACCCTAACACCGAATCCATCGAGGTAAATGAGATATGAGTGGAACATACACACATCTACAAGGCGACGCCATCAAGGGTGCAATCCAGCGCCGTCAGCAAGGCAAGAACCCTGTCGTTATCCCACATGTCTGTAACAACATCGGCAAATGGGGATCTGGTTTCGTTGTTGCCCTGAACAAAACTCTCGGCTTCGGACCCAAGCAAGCATACCAGTTGTGGGGAAAACATCTGGGTGTCTACTCTGCTGAAGCTGAGCGAGACTTTGCTGATCTCGCATCTGGCATGAATCTTGGTATCAAGACCTTCGGCGGCTTTAAACTCGGACAAGTCCAGTTTGTCAAGGTTAAAGAGGTTGACGTTACTGTTGCCAACATGATTGGTCAGCACCAAGTGACCGGCATGGATGAGTCTGGTCGCCCGCCGATTCGTTATGGGGCTTTGGCTAAGTCGATGCAGACTGTTGCGGCGAATGCTCTTGAGGCTAACGAGAAGCCTGAGATCCATTGCCCTCGTTTTGGATCTGAATTGGCGGGAGGTAACTTCCAAGTTATATCGGAAATGATTAGGGAAATCTGGGTAGATGAAGGATTAAATGTAACAGTTTATGAATTCCAATCTCCATAAGTAGTTAAAGGAATTTTATCTCATATCTCTAATAGTAGATATGAAAACATCAGACAGAGTTCCTAGCAGAGAAGAGATTGAAAATTCTATAAGCGTTTCTAAAAGCGAAAGAAAAGCTTGCATGTTCCTGAATATACCCCGTTCTCGTTTTAGAAAACTGGTAGCAGAATATGACTTAGATTGCTCCAAATTCAATCATGGACGAGTTTATGAAGAATTGTTAAATAAAAGATTTGGCATGTTGACCGTAAGTTCAGTAGATTTGTCTGGAAGAAGGAAGTATGCCACCTGTCAGTGCGATTGTGGAAAAGAGAAAAATGTTAGATGCGACTCGTTAAAAGATGGCAAGTACATTTCTTGTGGATGTCATTCTTCTAACAGATTAAATGTTTCTGGTAATAAAAATCACGCCTTTTCAGGATGCGGAGAGCTTGGATCTTGCAGGTATAACGAGATAAAGGTGGGAGCAAAAAGAAGAAAGCTAGAATTTGATGTTACAATAGAGTATCTTTGGTCATTGTTTGAAGATCAAGATGCGAAATGCTCAGTAACAAACATGCCTATTAAATTTGGCAGAGTATATGTGAGGCATGAGACGACAGCTTCACTAGACAGAATCGACAACAACAAGGGATATATTAAGGGCAACGTTAGATGGGTGCATAAGGACATAAATATGATGAGAGGCCCTTTAGATAAAGATTATTTTCTACTTTTGTGTAATGCGGTATCCGAGAACAACCGCAGGGATATTTCTCAACTCTTTGTTTGAGATCCAGACTTATACCCCGGCGACATTTGAGGATAAATATATTGCCCATGAAGTACAATAACCCCAGATTCGAAATCGTCAAGCATTTCAAGTTCACCAAGAGTCAGTTGACCAAGATGAACGCTGCACAACGCCTCGATGTCTACAAGGCCTTTGTTAACGACGAAATGTCTCCCATCATGTGGAGAGGCTTCGGCAAGAAAGGTCAGATTGAGGGCATCCTGATGGGTGGCAGCTTCGAGGTTATCTCTCAAGGCAAGAACGATATTGTTTTTGGCGCTGAGAAATGGCTGCTGGAGCCCAGCAGCCTTATCCCTACTTGGATGAACAGTCACGAGGTTCCGATCAAATGAAAATCCCTACCGTCACAACGACCCCCAAGATGACAATTCATCTGGATGCTCACAAATTTGCCCATGAAGTGCTTGAGGGTGACATTATAATTGGGACCAGTACATCCGTTACACCAAAGGGGGAAAAGAAAGTTGATGTTGTATCCATCAACAATGAGGGACTACCTATCGGCGACAACGCTCCCGATTGGCGAGAGATCCTCAGCGAACAGATCGGCGAACTGGTCGAACCTGCGGAGTACAAGGATGACAAGGTGGAACTCGACTTTGAAGAGATCTGTAACGTTATCGAGAACAGCATCTATGCCGAGTTGAAGAAGATCGGCGTTCAACTGTAAACCTCCGGCGATAAAAGAAATTTGATATATTGACCAACGAAAGGACACAACATCATGTGTACAGCAGCAAACGCTCAAGCCATCGCAGACATCATCCAAGAATATGTGGATGAGGAAAAGAACTTCACCGCCTTCGATATCACCCAACAGGGTCTCAAGCGAGGGACTACGACCGAAGTTCATAGCCACCTCAAGTCTGCCGTCCATACCCAATGGTCATGGCTTCAGACCCAAGGCTACGACCGTACACTGATCTCTGCTCCTGGCGGCCGACAAGCCCACCTCTACCACCCCATCGGCGCAGACATCCTCCCCGACATCCAACGTCTCGCTGACGCCGACACCGACAACGACGGCGATGATGACAACGACAACACGTTGCCGTCGCCCAACACTTCCCCTGCGGCAACGACGGTTGCTGATCCCACGGCTGCGTCCGCTGTTGCTGCTGCGGTTGCCACGGCGACTGCTACGGGGTCTGCCGATCCTGCTGGTCAGACTCGGGACGTAACGGATGCTGAAGGGCGACTGAATGTTGGTCGCACTGAACTTCAGCAGTTGCAATGCTACCCTGGCCGCAAGATCCATGTCTTTGAAAACGACAATGGACAAGCCGAACTGCAACCCCATACGGCGAACAGCGACGGAGATCTCGCCGTTTCGTCTTACACCGTTAACAGCGATGGGCGATTGCGCATCGGCAAGCGGACTCTCGATGCCATCTTTGGTTCTGACAACAAGGGGGCGTTCAACATCATCGTCTACTCGGACAAGATCATCATTTCTGAGATCCAAGGCTGAGTCTCACCAAGTCTCCGGAAACAATTAATCAGGGAATACCAAGATTATGCCAAGAAAGAAATCCGCGGAAGATATTCATTCGTCCAAGAAACCCAAAGTCTCGAAGATGACAGCAATCGATGACGTTGCTGAAATAGGACAGTTCGAGGGAATCAAACTCGTCAAAGACGAGGCCGTACCTTTCACTTTCAAGTTCGCTGAAAGCATCCTTGAACATGAGGAGTTCTCGGCAGACAGATCCCTTGACTCAAAGCATGTTGCCAAACTCCTCGATGCCATGCGTCAAGGAGCGTTCCTTGCTGAACAAGCGACGATCATCGTTTGCGAGTACGACGGCGTTTGTTACCGCATGAACGGTCAGCACACTTGCTGGGCTCGCGTCTACTACGAAGAAAATCCCAACTACCGTCCGAAGATCCGGTACTTCCATTACAAGGCGAAGACCGAAGATGACATGCGTAAACTCTACGCTACCATCGACCGCGGCAAGGCTCGAAGTCGAGCCAACGTCATTGACTCGATCCTCTACGGTACTGCTGCCTATGCAGACTTCAACAAACAAACGTTGAAGAGGATCTCCCAAGGTCTTTCTACTTGGCTCTGGGGATTCGCCAAGGTCAGCGAGCATAGCCCCGACGAACTCGCCCACTTGATGAAGAACGATTGGTATGACCTCTGCCTCAAGGTCGGTCATCTGATCAAGGATGTCTCCAAGCCGGACTATCGCCATCTCCATCGATCCCCTGTCTTTAAGGCAATGTTCGAGACGATGCGCAAGGCGGAAGGCGATTCGAGGAAGTTCTGGATCGCTGTTGCGGTCGGAGCAGAACTCAAGGTCGATGACCCTCGTTGGAAACTCCGAGAATTCCTCATGAAGCACTCGGTTAACGCAGGTCGCGGTGGCGGATCGTACAAAGATGCGATCCCTGGAGATGACATGCGGCTCGCATGTATCGACGCATGGAATGCATGGAGATCTGGCACGACCCTCAAGCGGAAACTCGGTCGAGAGACGATCAAGCTCAAGAAGAAAGTCTTTGCCAAATAACCACAAGTAGTTAGTTGACATGTGATTGGTGTTTGGCTAAGGTACAGACATACAACATCGCCCCCGGAAGCTGCCCCTGTTGATGCCCCGAGCATCCAGGGGCGGTTTTTTTATTACCTCATCTCTGCAAACCTCCGGCGACAATGTGATTTTGATATTTTAAGCACAAGCGAACTTCCCCACCTACCTCAATCCTCGAAAGGAAAATTCATCATGGGAATGGCAAGCAAGTTGAACACGGCTCTCGATGCCAAGTCTGGCGACAACGGTATCAAGGTCAACCCCGATGCGATCAGCATCAACCCCGCACTGCGAGCGCGTTGGGAACAGCGCAATTCGACGCACATCGACAACCTCGCACAGCTGATGGTCACCGAGGGGCAGCTGACGGCAGTCGTTGCACGCCGAACGGTCGGCGATGACGGCAAGCTGACCGAAGATCTCGAACTGATCGCTGGCGAACACCGCCTGGCTGCTGCGATCAAGATCAACGGCGATGATGAGTTGAAGGCTCTTGCTGCTGAAAGCAACTGCCCCAACTTCGACAAGAAGGCTGGCGTTTTCCGTCTGTCCGTTAACATCGTCAACAAGGACGATAAGGAAGCTCTGTTCGCCGCCATCGATGAGAACGACAAGAAGAAGGGTCTTTCTCCCATCGACCGAGCCTACCTCATGAAGCGTCTGAAGGACGATCACGGCATGAGCAACGATGAAGTTGCCAAGCGGTTCAACTGCGGCGGAGCCTGGGTCAGCCGTATGCTGCTGCTGATGGATCTCGATGATGAGACCCGCCGTCTTGTCCACGAAGGCAAGCTCGCCCAACAGAAGGCGATGGACCTTGCAAGCCTCAACGATGATCAGCGTAAGCAAGTCATCGAGCAGGCGAAGAAGGACGATGGCACGCTCGACTCGACGGCTGTTACTGAAGGCACCCGCGCTGCTGCGAATGCCAACAAGGACACCGGCGATGGCAATGGCAAGAAGCAAGTTGGTCGCTCGATGACCGAGTTCCGCAAGGATCTCAACGCCATCATCGAAGACGAGACCTCCTCGCCTCGCGATGTCAAGTTCGCTAAGGACATCCTGCGCTACGTCAAGGGCAAGGTTGGTATCCAAGGCGGCATCTTCAACGCTGCGGATCGTCGGGCTGCCGAAGCCGAGTAAGTCTCAAAGTCCCAACACCCTAACACTGAATGACCGCCTCGAAAGGGGCGGTTTTTCTTTTACCCCGGCGACAAAAGACAAGTAATATATTGAGTATGAAAAATGACAACAAACTAACGTACCGCAAACTTCTTGAGATGTTGAAGCAGATCCCCGAAGAACACCTCGATGACAACCCCGCTGTTTGCCTGATGGAAACGGATGAGGTTATCCCGATTTTTGATTTTGTCAAGGAATGGGTTCCCGAGGAACTCGATGACGAAGGTCTCCCCACCGGCGATTACTCGGCGTTCTGCCTTGATAAGGTTGATGGCACCCTTGACGAGGGTCATCCATATTTCACCGTCAATTTTTAATCCTCCGGTCACAAAACTGATAAAATATATCGGTTGTAGAATTCACCAACATCCCTCTTTTGGAGACCCCCATGCCCTCGCATACCGAAGCCCAAGTCCGATCCGCCGTTGTTCCCAGCCATGTCGAGAAAACCTCGACGTACCAGCCTGTTTCCCACGGCGACGCCATCGATCTGATGGAATGTGCCTTGAACAGCCGAGGCTACGAGATCTTGCGAGATCCCGCTGGCAAGGATCTGCGGCAGTTCACCCTCGACAAGGCTCGCGAAAAGATGGTCGGTACGATGCCGCTCACGCTCAACGTCGATCCGTCTGTTCGAATGATGGTTGGCATCATGAACAGCTACGACAAATCGATGGCTCTTCGAGTCGGCTTTGGCTCGCAAGTCATGGTTTGCACCAATGGTTGCTTCTTTGCAAGCCAAGTTGTTCGAGCCAAGCACATCCCCGGCGTTATCAGCACGATCCAAGACAAGATGTCCGAGGCTCTCAACGTTCTCGATGACATCTGTCGGCAGCAACGCGATCTCTTTGATCGTCTCCGCAACACCGATCTGTCGGATAGGGAAGCGTATCACTTCACGGGTCGCATGATCCGCGAGGCGAAAGTTGTTCCTGACGGCGACATGATCAAGATCTTGGACGAATGGCATGAGCCGTCGTATGACGATTTCAAGCCTCGCACGGCTTGGTCGCTGCACAACGCTGTCACCGAGGTCAGCAAGAAGACTGCCCAGCGTAACGGCGTAACGTTCCACGACCGCACCCAGCGGCTTAGCGGCTTCTTCGCTACCGAGTTCGCTTCGGATCTGAAGCTCTCGGCAGTTGATCCGTCGATGAACGCTGCTCTGCTCAACTAAGATCCCGACCGAGCAACCTCATTGCTCAAGACTGGCCTCCGAAAGGGGGCCAGTTCTTTTCCCCCGGCGACAAAAGATAAGAAATATATTGAGCATGAACTACAACTATGCCCTTAACTGCGTCGGATGTCCTGACCACCTGGTGAATGACCTCGCTTTGATGGTCGAAGAGGCGGAGGGAATCACCTTCGATCAGTTCAAAGAGAAGGTTGACCCGGAATCGCTCAGGATCGTTTCTGAGAGCCTCGGCTATTTAGAGGGGTCAGACCTCAGTCTTGCCTCTGATTGGGCTGTACGATTTAAACTGGGGCATTTCTGCGGCAACGAATGCGTTTTCATCGTCCACTCTGCCGTCGAATACATTTTCATGGACGATGCGGCAGCGGTTTATTTACTCAGTTAGGTGAATGCAGATCTCGTCTCTAACGTAGTTAGAGTATAACGGCGTAGGGCTTATGTCGCAGTTCATCCCCCAAAATTACGAGATTTCATCTCTTACTACAGAAGTAGTAAGAGTATAACGGCGCGGCATCTTTTGGAAGAAAGCACCAATTTGCTAGAAATTCGTCTCTTAATTACCAATTAAGAGTATAACGGCGCAGACCATTTTTACCCTAAGCACCTGCCAACACCGAATTAAGCACCAGATAAGCACCGAATGGCGTTCAAAGTTCTGATATAAATAACGGCGAGCTATCCTCCGGCCACAATCGAGTAGAAATATATTGAGCATAGAAAGGCAATCACCATGTTTGCAAAACTCGGATTTGGACTACTCAACGTAGCGATCATCCTCTACCTCATTTTCGGACCTGAACCCACTATCGATGAGATAGGGTTGCAGGCAGAAGCACCTGGCGTCTCCGAGAATACAAGGGATCGTCACGACGACTTGAGGGATCTCCGATCCTACGCTTACACCGAACTGCTCGACCTCGAAGATGGTTCAAGCGTTTCACAAAGTAAGCGATACGATTGGCTTCTCAATGTCAACTTCGCTGACAACCTGTACGTCAACAACGGGCAAGTTTTCTTTACCGCTGACCAGTACGAACGAACCGTGTTCTCTTTTCAGACGGCAAAACGAGTTGCTTACGTTTACGCCAAGTACAAGTACCCCGATGAGTTTGACGGTACGCTGTATATTTACCTTACCGACAATTTCACCGGCGACGAGCGGATGAGATACTACCGTGGCGACGATTTACGTTGACCTTGATCCCCAAAACTTCTCTCCATTAAATAACCATGAACATATACGAAGCAGCAATCCGAGTCGCTACAGAACTCCACGCAGGTGTTCTCGACAAGAACAACGAACCCTACATTCTCCACCCGATCCGCGTCTCTCAACATGAGTACATGGGGTACGTTGATAGCGATGAAGACTACGAGGTGATTCGCGCTGCCGCCGTTCTTCACGATGTCATTGAAGACGTTGAGGGCATGACCGAAGGGAAGTTGTACGGCATGCTCGAAGAAGCGGCTGGAGCCACGACTGATTACGAGCTTGCGGAAGTCTCTCGCGTCGTTGAGATTGTGGGTGTTGTAACCAAGATGCCTGAAGAAAAGGGCAAGAAGGGTTACATGCAGTTCATCAAGCGGATTCTCTCTTACAAGAATCCTCTCCCCGAGTGGATCAAGCGAGCCGATATCGCTGACAATACGGATCCTGACCGGCTCGAAAAGCTCAAGACGAGCGAGCGAGAATATCTCGAAAAGAAGTACGCGGATGCGTTGGCATACATGGATGGAGACGAGCGTCCGTAGTCCCCCGGCGACAAGGTTTCTTTGCTATATCGATCAGCACCGATTACCCCTACAAGGAATAAACCATGCTGTTGAGCGAAGTAAGCAAGAAAACCCATGTCATCGATGAATACTTCATGACTACTGATGAAGCCCCGTTCATCATTCTCAAGGTTGGCTATCTGCCGAACCGAGCGAGTTTTGACTTTGATCATCCCAAGATGCTGGCTCGCGAAGTCGATGTTTTGGAGTTCAAGCATTACCGTGCGAATGGCTCGAAGTTTTGGACTTCCAAGTTGGGGTCATACCTTTACTTCGCTGTTCCCAAGGACAAGATCGAGATCGTTCCCAAGGACGGCGGCTCTTATCCCGAAGTCATTATCGACGGCGTTCAGATGACGTTGAGCGTATCTGGCGGAACGACCGATGGCGGTTGGAATGACTGGGTAGGCGGTATCACTTCGACCTTTGTCAACATGCCGAAGAAGAAACTCAACGCTATCGTCAATGCTGCCATGACGGTTGCAGAAGCAAAGCAGGCGGGCATTACGCTTGACTTTGATCGCCGACCGTCTTGGATCAAGACTGATGAAGAGTGGGAAAAGGAAAAGAAGCGAGAAGCGGATCGTATTCATGAGATGGTGTGCAAGCATGTCATTATGCCGCAGTTGGATGAAGGTTGGCGCGTTCAGTTGCATGGCGCTTACTCCATCGGAGGATCGAGCGGTCCTTTCATTGTCAATCAGCCCAAGCAAAAGCGTAAGAAGCATGTTCGAGTTGGCTCTACGAATTATTGCGGTACTCGCGTATACTACAAGCATATTTGGTGGGCGAAGACTGCCGAGTTGAACGGCGACGCGGTTAAGTTGCCGTCTACGGTTGGCATTAATCGCGTCCCTAAGATGGATTGATACCCCCGGCGACAAACGCGGATAAATATATCGGTTGTACGAAACTCAACCGAAAGGACACAAACCATGATCCAAGTCAAAGCAATCTACACTAACGATAAGATCGTTCTCAACAAATCGTACCAAGATGGTACGAGTCTCGAAACCATCGTTCAGAACTTGCGAGATGAGCCTGGCGCAGGTATTCCGAACGTCACCATTGTCTCTACCTCTCATCCTAATGATGAAGAGTTCAATGGAACTTGGTTCCTCGGCAAGGATTACTTCGAGCATTACGGCAGTTACAAGAACTTGATTGAACATATCTCTGACTTTTTGCAAAACGAAGAAGACGACGAGAAGGTTAAGAAGGTCTTTGAAATGGTTTGTGGTCCCGAGCCTGTCAAGTTGCCTGATGCTGACGTTTACGGTTGGAACCTTAGCGACGTTTAATCCCCCGGTCACAATCCTAAAGAAATATATCAATTATGAATGACAAAAACGCAACTCGTATCGTCGCTACCTACGGCGATGGAACCTCCGCAGAATTCCCCAGCCTACTTGAGGCTGAAGAAAGAATCGGCGAAACCCTCAACGGCTGCGATCTGGCGATCAACGTCGAGTACATCAAGGGCTACAACGCAGCAGGCGAACATGTCTGCAACTTTGACTGCTCGATGGTCTGCAAACTGTCGCCGACGATGGCTCTCTGATCCCCCGGTCACAACTCTCAAGAAATATATCCTTTGAAAGGTTACACCATGAAACGCAACACTGCTTTTACCCTCATCGAACTGTTGGTGGTCATTTCGATCATCGCACTGCTCATCAGCATCCTGCTGCCCGCACTTGGTGCAGCACGAAGGACAGCAAAGAACATGCAATGTCTCTCGAACATGAGACAACTTGGTCTTGCGTTTGAAATGTACGCAGATGAGCATAAGGGAGAATATCCCTCTAATCGACCGGATCCGAATGACAATACGTCTGGAGGTAGCGTCTACCTTTTTGCTGGCGACGCAGGAACGGCTACACTCGGAACGCTAAACTACGGGAACTACACTCCTAATATTCGCCCGCTTAATGATTACTTCAATGCGGATGACGGAGGCAACAGTTTAGCGGTATCTCGCTGCCCGTCTGATGAAATCGAGTTGTACCGCTACACTGGAACTTCGTATGCTATGAACAGCAAATGGGAAGATTCTGATTCTGATGGAGTCAACGATTATGGCAACTTGAGGGCGGATAGCCTAACGGCACAAGAACAGGCTGCGAGCATGACCGAGCCTTCTCCGTCTAGATCTGCAAATCGATCTGATATCAGAAATCCTTCTCGCTTTGTTCTTTCTTCTGAACCCGGAGCGAGGATTACGGCTTATGATGTCAACCCTGATGCTTATTTCCAAAACGCATTTAATATCAGCGAATATGAAGAACTGTTTTGGCATAATAGTTCAAGCAAATGGAATGCTAATTTTGCTGATGGACACGCAGAAGTTGTAGATGTAGAACGCACCACTGTTAATGGAGATGGATTCACTTTTGATTGGAAGCAACAATGAATGAGCAAATGTCCGAAAAGATTGCAGGCGTCCTTGGCGCTGACGAATACGATGGCCTGAAAGATTGGTGGGAAGGAGATAAGTATAAGGGCAAACGAAGAGGATGGTTAATTGGTGTATGCATCTCTCTGTCTTTGCTCATCTTGATTATTTCCAGTTGCTCTAATAATCCTGATGTCAGAAACCCTAATGATGGCCCGCCAAGCACGATGGTTGAATAGTTACCTCGTATATCTGCGTTTTTGTAGTTCAATGTTCTGTGTATTAGGATAACCTAAAAAATCAAGCGCTCTTTCCAGTTCTCTCTCAGGCTGAGAAACCAAGTTGTGAAAATGTATATGAATATGATTAGTGTTGCTTTTAACCCAACCCTCTTTCCAACGTTTTAATGCATCGACAACTTTGTGCCTATTCTTTTTTGCAATAAGGTTTTGACGCACATCCTTATCAAAGTGTTCAGGCATGTGTCTTTCAAAAGCATCTGTTGAGTCTAACGGGCTTCTTGTTAAAAGAATGAAAGGAAGTCCTTTTATATTGGCGATGTTATTTACAGTTGGAGGTATATGCAGTCTCCATATTTCTGATTTGCTATTGACTAATTCTTCCAAAAGTTGTTTTGGATAGGTTCTGTAATCAGGTCCGGGTAAATCGAATTCTTCTTTTGCTGGCACGCAAACTCTTTTTTTAGCCAACATCTCTGCACGCGTTAAGTGGTTGTTGTCCATACGGTACTTTTTATGTTTCTTCTCTAATACCGTTTTGGCTTCGCACTGAGTGTAATGAGCCAATGTGTAGACAAGGCTTGTGCTTGCAGATTTCGGTTGTCCTATTAAAAGCACTATTGCCTCTTCTTTCTTTTTGATTTTTTAACCCTAGCATTGTGACACTCTTTACATATAGAATCTCTGCCTGATTTCCGTCTTGGCCGTTTAACAAAATAAGTTATGTCTTTTTCTATATCGCATTTTGTGCAAGTCTTTTTGGTTAATGAATCTTTAGACACTCCCGGTCCTCCGATAACGGCTACTATAGCCCTTGAATCAAATCCATAATCACCTTGCTTAGGGACTTTCGCTTCTCCCAGATTAATCATTTCTTGCAATTCCGATTGTTTAGAATTCCAAGACGGATCATAAGCAATTGGCTTATCTTGCTTTTTGACAACAGGATCTTGTTTTAAGTATTTAATTGCTTGTTGTAAACGATCAATATCATCTTCAAACTTGCCTAAGCTCAAATTGCAAGCGCTGCATAGCAGGCCCCGAACGTGCCCGCTATTGTGACAATGGTCAATATGTAATGTACCCACCTCTGATTCAGAACGATCGCATATGTCGCATTTGCCATTATGAGATTCAACATATTCCAACAGACTGTCTGGTTCAATCCATAGTTTTCTTGCAAAAGTCCTAATCGACGATCTTCTTTGATACTTTGGATTGTTTTCATTATATTTCTTGCGTCTTTTTGATTTTTCTCCAGATTCTTTTAGATTCTTATTGTAGGACTTGGCGTAAGATTTTACGCATTGTTTACATCGAGACCTGGCAACGATTTGGTCTCGTTTTTTCCTCAGTGAAAAGCAATCAATAGACAATTCTTTTTTACATCCGTTACAGTATTTTGTATTCATAAAGACATATTCGTATTATAATTGAGAAAGCCTTTAGGCATAGGTCCATAATGTTAATTTTTCAGCATGTTGTTATAGGTCTAATACTCCGGCCACGGTTTGTGTTTGATATAGTGATCGATACGGGCTTTGGACCCGAATGCGCAGGAAAGATTTAATCATGAGCGAAACTCAAGAAAAACCGTTTACGATCCCTGTCCAAGATGGCGAACCGATTCAAGCCGTCACTGTCATCGATATGCGAGAATCGTCTGAAATGAACGTCACGGATGTTCGCACGTTCCTCACGACGAAACTCGGCGAACAGAAAGCAATGGACACGTTCAAGGGATGGTGCAAAGACGCCGCTGGCTGCGATCTTGAAGATGCAGTCCTCGATCAGGCGTGGATGGACGGACGCTATGAGATCGGCGCGGGCTGTATCGCTGTCATCTACGCTGGCTGATACCCGGCCACAAACAGCGAGTAATATATCGATCATGAAAACTATCCAAGATGCCGCTCAATCCGCCCTCGATGTCCAAAACGCCTGTAACCTTACCGGCGTCTTGCACTCCTACTCTGCCGCCATGAAGATCGTTCGAGAAGAGGCGAAGAAGCAAGGCGAAGGTACAGATTGGATCAATCAGCATCCGATCAGCCGCCTGTACGCCGACAAGGTTGTCAGCCTTTCTGGTATGAGATTCCATACTGCATCTGACTTCTCGAAGGATTACGCCGCTGTTGAAAAGTTGGCAAGCAAGAAAGAAAGCGGCATGTCTGCTGGAGATCTTGTCAATGCCTTAATTGCTGGCGGCAGTACCAACATCGCCTAACCCCGGCGACAAAACCAAAGAAATATATTGAGCATAGCAATTAACCTCTAACGGAGACAAACCATGCCCGCCAAACTCACCCCTCTCGCCCAAGAGATCCGCAATAACCTCTCGAACTTCTACGGCAGCGAGAACTTCTATGCTGCTGGTCCCCTGTTCCGCGGCTCATGCTTTACCGAAGGCATGAAGTACATCGCTGAAAAGGCTTCGGCGTTCTGGCTCATCGATGCCATCCTGAGCCATCACAAGACCAACAAGGCTCTCCAGGCTAAGCATGAGGAATACTTCTGGAAACTGACTCTCAACGAAGATGACGACGGCGCTCGCCTCGTCTGCGAAGATGGCAATGGCGGAGAACTGGCATCGCAAGACATTCCGTATACGGACTTCCCGCTTGACAAGATCGATGTTTGGGTCGGTCCTCGCTACGGTCAAGATCAAAAGCAATGCGGATGGACTGTCTATCTACCCAGCGAGCGATAAACCCCGGTCACAATCGCGGAAAGATATATCAATCATGAGAAAGATATATCAATCATGAGAAAGTTCATCAAAAACCTGATTACGTTCAGACGCTGCGATGCCTGCGGTAAGATCGATCCTCCCCGCTATAACGGCAATGATCGTCTCTGCGGCAGCGAGAAGTGTCTGACCCTCGGCGGTTTCTACCGAGCTTCTGGCGAAGATGTCGGGACCAACGGTAAGGTTGGTTGGTGGCGTCTGCGTTTCCCGATCCGCATCCAATGGCGAGGTTGGTGGACGCTCTGACCTCCGGCGACAAAAGACAAGAAATATATTGTCTATGAAAACCAAAATCCATCAATCCGAAGTTTATTGGACCCGTCAATCCGCTCACTACACCCGAGTCTTTACGTTTGGCGAACATCGCCTCAAGATCTCCATCAAGGTTGATTCGTATCGCTTTCAGTCGTATGCGAAACTGCTGCGATGGAATGGGGAAGAATGGAAAACCGTTTCCATCGTTCCTTACTCGAAGATGAAATCGTTTAGCGAACTGGGGCATGTCAAACCTGCCAATGGAAACGAAGCCCCTTTCCGAAACAAGATTGTAGATGACCTTGCTCGTCTGCTCAATGATGCAGAATACATGTTTGGCGAATGATCCTCCGGTCACAATCTCGAAGAAATATATCAATCATGAAGAAACTTGATTACGACAAACTGACTGACGAGCAAATCGAACTGATCAGGAACATCAGCAAGCCTTTAGGTATTGGCGGCGAGAAGCCCTTGACTGATCTGATCCTCAGCATCGACCCCGAGTTGGAGAAGGCTGAGAAGCATGAGATCGAAAACATCTGGGTCAGCGAAGAGACTGGCGAGGTTTCCCATGAGACTGGGACCTATGCCCTCGAATCTCCTGGCGAGATCCCCGCGAAGTTGTCTGCTCTTACATTGATCGTTCTCGATGCTTTGGATAAGAACGGAGACCTTGGATGGCTTATGGACCTGCTCAAGGATAAGTCCTATCGAGGATCGTTTGAAGTCGAAGGGTATCCTGACTTCAACGATGATGAGACGATCGACGAGGAATCTCTGAAAGAAGTCTACGGTCCCAAAGAAGAGAAGTTTGTTATCGTCGGATACTCTACAGATCGAGGCGTTGGCGTTAACTGCAATATCGGTCCTTTTGATACCGAAGAAGATGCCGAGGATTATGCAGGGGCTAAAGGTTACGGATCTCCTGACATTCTCCCGCTGACCAGCGTTCGCTGCGATCAAGATGGCAAATGGCTCTAACCCTCCGGCGACAATAGTAAAGAAATATATCAATCATGAGACCTAACACCGCCCACCTCCTTGAACGCTGCTCCGAAACCAACGTAGACGTTAACACCGAATACAGCGGACGCGGGATGCATGGCAGAACGACCTATGGCGTTGTTGTCAACGACCTGGCGGCATTCGTTCATGCAGTTGCAAACGCTGCTGCTGAACTTGAGCCTGGCAGCATGGAAGTCATCGACTTCTGCGAGGATATGCGCCGCATCAAGCAAGATGACATGGGCAAGGGCTTGATCTTTTATTGATCCTCCGGCTACAATCGCGAAGAAATAAATCAACCATGAGCAAGTTACAAATCATCATCAATCCCGGCGAAGCCGACGAACTCCGCATCCCCCTCTACATTTGCGAAGGGGATCTCGAAGAACACTACGGCGACAAGCCGTTACCTGCTGACAAGTGGAAACTGCGTTCAATGATCTATGTTGTTGCGAAGAACATGGCAGTCACGAGGATGGTATGCGAAGGAATTGAATCCAAGCAGAAAACCCCTTGGATGCTCGTTGACTTCGGCATGGACAAGTTTGTTGTTGCAGCAAAGGGCTGCGAAGACCTCGGATACAAGGAAGGCTATTACCTGCCTTAATCTTCCGGCGACAAAGCGAACACGATATATCAATCATGGAAAAATACTCATCCCTCAATCATGCCGTCGAAGTCACAGAAGATGACGCTTACGCTCAAGGTAGTACCGAAATCTGGTACTGCAAGCCTAATATCGATCACTGGGATCGGCGCACGCTAACCCCTGATGCCTCGAAGCTTCGGAAAACGCATGTCAAACTTGGCAGCATCAACACCGATAGCAAGGAACATGTTTTCTCGCTGATGCAAGGCGAGAACTGGTCTCCTCAAGGCGAAGCCAACGAACTGATCGCCCGCCTCGGTCTGCATCACACCAGCATGAGCATCGGAGACGTTGTTGTCGCTCATGGTGAAGCATGGATTTGCCGACCGACCGGATGGGAACTGATCGAAGCATCTGCTGACTGATCCTCCGGTCACAATAGTAAAGAAATATATTGGTTATGAAAACCAAAACCCCCTATAACGACCTTGCCCTTGTCCCTTGGATCATCGCTGAAACGATTGCCGACGAACCTTACGAGGGTCAAGAGTGCAGTCCCGGCGTTCTCGGCGAGCGAATCGTCAAGGCTCGCGAAGTCAAACGTTCGCAAATGACTCCCGAACAAAAGATTGAGTTTGCAGCCTACTGCGATACTCGCTGCAAGGACGCCTACGAGCATGATGCCGAATGGTTTATGCTTTGCATCCGCGACGAGGATTTAGGTCGCGATCGTTTGTGGAACTTCATTCGTCACTGGCTCGCCTCTTATCTCGACAACGGCATGAAGCAACTGCTTGAGCGTTACGAGACAGACATGGCTAACTTCCGGCGACAAAACGAAAGTAATAAATAGAGTATGAATTGGACATCCTCTACAACTCCTCCTCCCCTTAGCGAAGATCCTGCCGATAACTACGGCGCATGGATTGTGAGCAAGCCTGTATTGACCATCGATAAAAGAGGTCGCATGACTGTCGCTTGCTATCGCAAATGGGAAGACGAAGAAGACGAGTACGAACCTCAATGGGTAGAAAGCGGGCGCGATGCCTATACGCTTGATGACATTACCCATTGGACTCCCCTGCCGGATCCCCCGGCGACAACCGCGTAGGAATATATTGACTATGGCAAAAGAAGCAAACCCTATCGAAGTCGAAGATTTCAATGGCGATTGGTCAAAGTACAGCGAGTGGTTTGACAACCTGCTCGCCAAGTACCAGACCAACAAAGACCCCGATGCAAAGGATTTAACCGGCAGCCTGCTCCGCTGGCAACGAGCCGATGGCTATGCGTACTATGTCGTCACAAAGCATTCTCCCCTGACGGTTGCCAATCTTCCCATTGGCGACGCTTGGCAAGTTGAACCGGCGTTGATCCGAGGTTTGAGGGCGGAAGATGTTCGAGAGCAACTCCGTCGCGACGAAACGATGGCTAAGTTGTTCAAGAAAAAGAAGTGATCCTCCGGCGACAATAGATAAGAAATATATTGAGCATGGAAACTGAAACCCAAATCAAACCCGACATTCGCATCCTCAAACTCGATGAGACTGGCTATTACTCTGATGAGAAACTGATCGCCGATTGCGGAGGCGGTATCTTCGGCGTCTATATGTACGACGCTAATCGCCATGTCCATTGCTGGGAGATCACTCCCTCCTACGAACTGTATTTCATCGAATCGCAGCCTTTTGGCTTGCCGATGGATGATGAGGAAGAGATCGAACGTATCGAGGAAGAGTTGCGAGAGTGCGATGCAAATACCCCGCCTGTATCGTATTACCATGTTCACAACATCGACCGTATTAAGGAGGTCGAGGAAGGCAAATCTTCTAACTCGTCGCACCGTTTCAAACTGTCGCACTTGGAAGGTCACGACTGGGGCGGCAATGAATTCGCTGATGGCGAGGAAACGACCGCAGAACAGCGACATGATTCCGCTATCGAGGACGCGATGGAATGGGTACGCTCTAATTCTGTTTAACCCCGGCGACAAACGCGAAGAAATATATCGAGTATGAAAAACGGATACATCCATCTAAGCAAGTCATGGTACGGCAAAGCCAATCTCGACAACCGACGCGACGGTCTGATCGATGAGATCTCTGTTGGCGTCGTTATTAAGGGAGAACCTGTCTACTTCCACTTCGAGTATTTCAGCAGCACCGGCATCGGCTCGCCTCGCCTCGGTTGCTTTAGCGACTCATGGAAGGCACTGGCAGCCGCTCCCGAGTTGATCAAGACGATGGGCAATCACAGCGACAACAACCTCACGCCTGATCGGCTCAAGTCGATGCTGGAAGATGCTGGATTTTCCGACCTCACGCCCACGGTTCATCCTCCGGCGTAATCACGGCAATCTGGTAGGATTTTCTTGCTTCCACGTTTTTTGCACCGTAAAATACCGTCATGAATACTGAGACAAAAGAAATAGTTAAAGTCAATCCCTACAAGATGGACTTCAATCCTGCTCGTCTAAATTGGGCAAGCAGCCCGACCGCTAATCAAATGCTCGTTCGCCAAGTTGCGTTCCCAGAGGAATACGTCAACGGCGAGGATATTTACTATGGCGAATACAGCGACCATTGCTGGCGAGCCGATCCCGAGCGATGGGATCAAGCCCCTTTCCTGGGTCAGAAACAGATGGGGATCGAAGATTGGATCCGGTCGGCACACCGAACGAAGGTCATCAAATACCTGCAACACCAAATCTCTTGCCGACTCAAGGGAGCGTTCCGCAACAACTTCATGAAAACCAAGTTCACCGGCTTCCGAGTGACGGTAACTCTACGCCCTGACAACGGTTATCCAGTCTATTACTTCGAGTTGTTCAATCGCAAGTCAGATACGGCAGTCTCAAGCAAGAAGTGAAACCCCCGGCGACAAACGCAGATAAATATATCGCTCATGGAAAAACAACCCCTCAAGTTTACGTTCTGCGGCGAAAACGTCCAAGTTGATAGTCTCAAACTCGTTGACTATCGCAACGGCGGAACCGCCTGCCTGGCTAAAGTCAATTGGATGTCAGCAGTTGACGGCGGAGCAAACGAACCCGTACAAGACACGGTTATCTCGATCAGGCTCGAACCTGAAACCGACGAGTTGACGCGAGATCAGTTCTTCTGCAAGCATTACAGCGAACTCGAAGAACTGTACAACGCCCTGGTCAAGGCGGGTTGGCTCAAGCCTATCGACGTAACGGCAAGGACCGGCTTTGTGACTGTTCCCGCCTGCATCATCGGCGACAATGCGATTGTCTTTGATGAGCGCAAAACCCCGGCTACAATCGATACTTAATATATTGGGCATGAAACGCTACTGCCCTATCACAATCGAAGAGATGCGAAATCACCTCAAGTCCGACAAGGGCTGGGTTGAAGAGCAGAACCGACTCGGCGAGGCTGTGTTTACTTACAGTCTCAAGAAAACCAACGGCTCAATCGTCATCAGGGTTTACAGCAGCATCAACCCTCAAGTCGGCGTAAGCCGAGAAGCGGGAGAGGATGCGATCCGAGTTTGTGCAGTAAATACGCTCAACGATAGGGGATTCATCAAATCGGCACGCGTCTATCGCACTAAGAATTGGCGAGACAATCTACAGAAGCGTGTTGTTGATACAATCAAAGCCGCCCAAAATAGATGGGATGGGATCGTACCCCGGTCACAAAAGTGAAGAAATATATTGATTGGCAATAACGCCACGGAGCATCAAACCATGCCTGACCAAACCGTTTTCCTTGCTACGCCTGCCGCCCCTGCCCCCGCACGAGCCGCACACGTTGCCCTGTTGGGTAGCGTTGCCGAGTTCGCCGAGGAGCTTCAGAAGATCCAGAGCCATACGTTCATCGGCTACGATGCCGATATCACGATGGACAAGCGCGGCAAGATGTTGCAGACCGACAATCCCTATGCCAAGCGAGGCATGATCAAGCGATCCAAGGGACAAGCGACCGTCAACTTCGACTATGGCAAGAAGGTCGAGAAGCGAGGCGGAGCGGAAGCCGCGAAGCCTGGTTTTACTTGGCATACCCCTGTCATGATCGGCGGCAAGGTCACGCCCCTGTCTGTTCACAAGAACGACGTTGTTTGCGATGATGCCAAGGGCAACGCCCGCAAGGCGATTCTTGATGATAACGGCGATACGCAGTTCATCACGAGCGATCCAAAGTTGTATCTGCGATACGAGCCTGTCCGCGACGGCGGCGATGGCGACCGTCAAGACCGCAAGATGCGGATTGAGAGCGTTTACTTGATCGGCGACGAGGAGATCCCTGCCGAGAAGGTCAAGCCGTTCCTGTCCAAGCGTAAGCCTCGCGAAGATGAAACGGACTTCCAAGTCTTGACGTTGAGCGAGGTCACGAGGTTGAGCGTCGGCGGCAAGATTTATCGCCGAGCGACCATCGGCTAAACGATTGTGCATAAGGGTTAGCCAGCACCCTTGCAGCAGCCTGTCGAAAGATAGGTTGTTGCTTTTTATTCCCCCGGCGACAATCGCGAAGAAATAAATAGAGCATGAGCAAAGCAAATCTTACAACTGAAGAAATCATCAAACTCAAAGCCGCTGTTAAAGACAGGTTGCTGAGTAGCATCGAATGGCTTGACAATAAAGCCGTAGCCTGCTTTACTGATCAGAAGATACACAAGGAAGATGCTTATTCTGATCATTTTGAGATGGCTAAATGCATGGCAGATGACGCCAGCGACTTCTGCACCGTCGCTATGCTGATCCTCAAGGGCGACATGGTAGCGGCTGGCAAGGCGGCAAGAGCGATGGATACCGAGCCGAGGGATTATATACCCGAATCGGTATACAAAAAACTTTATCACTTCATGTAAACCTCCGGCGACAAATCGTTTGTAATATAATGACTGTTCAAGCGGCAACGACCGCAGTTTAGCGAAGAAAACTCAATCTACAGCGCCACGAAAGGAGTTATCCCTATGAAACGATGGAACTACTGACCCCTCATTGAACGACCTGGACACAACACAAGACCTCTAAGAAAGAGAGACACAACATGAGTAAGGGATTTTGGATCGTACTGATCGCCCTGCTCGCCATCGCTGCCATCGTCTACGTTACGATGGGAACCGGCACCGGCGATCCCGCTTCGGAAGACTTGCCCGACAAGATCGAAGCCCCCGACGACGCCAAGGCACCCGACGCTGATGCAAACGCAGAAGCCCCTGATGCCGACCCTGGCGAAACGCCCGCAGCCCCCGATACTGAACCGACCGACGAGTCGGACCCCTCGGCTGACGGCGACACGGAACCCACTGCAACCCTCAGCGCGCCTGAACGGATGAGTATTGGAGAGTATTCCGTTAGCGTTTGACCGAGCGGCATGGTCAAATGCGTAGCACCTGAAAGGCTGCAATAAACAACAAAAGGACGCCTCAGAAATGGGGCGTCTTTTTTTACCCCCGGTCACAACCCATAAGAAATATATTGAGTATGAGCGAACAAAACCCCCTACTCCCTGGCATGGTTCGATGCGAAGTCGAAGAAGACCGCATCGGCAATATCTCTGTCTTTATTGAAGGACACAAGGGCAAGTCTCTTTTCTTTCAGTCTGACTATGACCAAGCATCTTTTGCTTGTAACTGCGGATTGATCGAGACAAGCGACCCTGAACTTCTCGAAGGCGTTGACCTCGAAGAGATTACTCAATGCCCTGATGATTACATTGACCAACTCGAAGAAGACACTCCCTAAAACCCCGGCGACAATAGATAAGAAATATATCTACCATGAGCATCTACCAATTTACAAGCCATTCTAATCTTCCCGCTGATAGCCCCCAACCCCAGCATCGTATGTTCGATTTTTACAATCGACTGCTCGCTGGCGAAGAACTGTCCGATAAGGAACAGTTGCTCGTTGTCAATACCCTTTATGGTATCTGTACGGGCGGGCATCATGATTCGACGTTTAAGTTTGGAGGATTCGCTGCTCCCTTTCATAACGTCCTCAAGCGATTCCTGGTCAAGCGATACGGTTCATGGCAGGAATACTACTCTTTTGACGAGAAAGCCCTGTACGCGGCTCTTGACGATGGCGATGAGGATCCTGATACGATGATCGAGGAAATCGTTGCCGCTCCGAGAACCCCGGCGACAACCGCGGAATAATATAATGGACATGAGCAAGAAAGAACTCCTCAGCATGGACTATTGGACGATCCTTTATCGCTTCCTCAGTACACAAAAGCGACTCTTTGTCCAACGACTCCACGACGAAACCTCACACTACGAACAGAACAGCAGCGCCATCGGACGCCCCGGCTACCTCGAACGCTACAACGTCGCCTATGCCCTCACTCAGTTGGCATACAGAAGGCACGCAAGAGCGTTGAAGAGAGAATAATGAAAACAAGACAAGTACATATCGACCTCATCCGACCCGGCGATACCGTCATCCACGACGGCAAACAAAGAACAGTAACCCAAACGATCATCGGCGGCGACTCATTCATCGGCAGAACGCTATGGGGCGACTCATACCGACTCGGAACGCAACCCGTTACTGTTGTTGACCTCCGGTCATGATAGTAAAGAAATATATTGACCATGAGCAAGAAACGCAAACGAACCGAAGCGAAACGTAAGAAAGAACGTAAGCGAGCCGACCGGCAGTACAAGAAAACTTGCTGGGGATGCGGCTGCCAGTTCACAACCTCAAAGTCCTGGCAATTCTATCACTCTCTTGCCTGCGATCATGCAGCAGAAAAGCGACGGAAAGAAGAAAACCAAAAGAAACTTGAAGCAGAACAAGACCGCAAGCATCAGCGGTTGATTGAGCGAAACCAAGGCGTCTATCGCTTTGAAAAGTAAGCCCTCCGGTCACAATAGTAAAGAAATATATTGAGTATGACCAAAACCGCCTACCATATCGTAACCAAGTTCATCCCCCTGCCTCGAATCATCGACGCTCCTGGTAAGTACCGCACACGCGGCGGCGATGTTGTTGAAGTTTTCCATATCGCTGAACGCCGAGATCCCAGCGGCTGGCACCGGGCATGGGGAGAGTATGACGATGGCGTTAAAGAATGCTGGGAAATCAGCGGACTGATCCTGCCGACGCTCGAAACCGATAATGATATCATCGAAAAGATCGCGTAACCCCCGGCGATAATCGCGTAGAAATATATTGAGCATGAAGATCAAAACCAACCATTATGAAACGCTCAAAAATGCGATGCTCGCCGTCCCCGCTAATGGGGCATGGACAAGCGGCACACTCGCCGAATGCCGTCAACAGTACATCGACCAAGGCATGACCTACGGACGATGGCTGTATGACTGGATGAACGCTGCAAAGTTTGATGGCGTCCCCGCCTGTACTTGGATATGCAAAGAATTGTATCCTTATATCAACGATACGCATATCCTTACCGCCTTGCGTAAAATCGACCGCGAAGCCTTTGGCGAATGGACGAAAGCCGAGACCCGCACCGTCAATGGCAAGAAATACTAACCCCGGCGACAAACCACAAGAAATATATTGACCATGAGCGATAAACCAAAACATGTCAAGCGATGGGTAATGACCCACCTCAACCGAAGCCACAACCGACAACTGAGCAACCCGATGCAAGGACGCTTTACCTGCGATAGCAAGGAAGAAGTGCAGGAAAAGATCGACTCAATGATCAAAAACTCAAGCGAAGCAACTTTGAGACAAGTTTTCGGAGAGCAAGCGTTGGATACGTTTGAACCTCGCGAAGTCGATTGCTATGCTGGGCATCATGACCCCACCACCATGTGGTTCGACTGATCCCCCGGTCACAACCGCGAAGAAATATATTGGTTGTAAGATCAACCACTCAACGGAGCAAACCAATGGGATATTCCTGTACCACAAAAGCGAAACTCGTCATGGATGCCATGATGAAAGAACTCAAAGAAGGCGACAAGATCAACCAGACTAACACCTGGGAACGCAAAGGCAATCGCTACTTCTATGACATCGGTAAAGAACAACACGACGGAGCAATCACCTGTACCGTCATGAAATTCACCAGTCTGCCCGATGGTGATGGAGTCGGACACTGCAAGCGAGTAGGGGGCATCAGGATCGAGCCTGACGGTACGATCACCCGATGGCCGACCAGCATCAAGCAAGAACGTCTCAACGCACAGGGCGCTGGCCTGGCTGAATACAAGCGAATCTATGAGAAATAAACCTCCGGCGATAATCACGGAATAATAAATCAATCATGCCCAAAGAAATCCACTACTGGCGATGTAACGACTGCGGACGACAGCATAGTACACTCGAACGCGCTGAAAAATGCGAAGAACGAACAGCCAACGTCGTCAAGTATCCCATTGGCTGCCTGTACGGAAACCATGAACCGGGAGCTTTTTACGAAGGCTTGTCGTTTGCCGTCGCGAGCAACCATATCAGCGGACACATGAACAACGGCGGAGCCTGGGCTGCCCGAGACAATGGAGCGGGCGACAACTACGACGATGTAACCTGTACTACACAATTCCCCCTGACGGAACACGACGCAAAACTGACCCCTGACCATCCCACCGTCAAGCGAATGGTT
Source organism: uncultured Planctomycetaceae bacterium (assembly GCA_964583095.1). Classification (GTDB taxonomy): domain Bacteria; phylum Planctomycetota; class Phycisphaerae; order SM23-33; family SM23-33; genus CAZOVB01. Next base: position 9,280 of record CAZOVB010000024.1, on the reverse strand, counting down.
GGATATCTCAAGGCTCGGAATATCCCTGTCACCGTATGGGGCGGCACGGAACCTGTACCCATCGAAGAATACTGGCCCGACTATGACTGGGACAACCTGCCCGACCCAAGGAAATAAACCTCCGGCGATATCCGCGAAGAAATAAATAGAGTATGAGCCAAGACCGACATAAAGACGAAAAATGTGAACGCTGCGGATCTTCAACGACCCTCAGCAGAACCTGCGGCGTCCGAATCTGCGACGATGACAACTGCAACGGGCATAACGGACTCGTCCGGTGCTTCTGCGGATGGTCAGCAGATGGAGGCAGCGGAAGACGACAACTCGAAGAGATGGGCGAACAAATCGACCCCGACTAATCTCCGGCCACAATCATCAACTGATATACTCTATAGATACTTGGACAAGGAATACCACATGCACAGAAAACTCTCCGCCCTCGCCATCCTCGTCGCTGTCCTCGCGCCAACTGCCGCACTGGCATGTCCGCTCGAAGACCAGCCCGTCTTCCCCAACGATGCCCTCGACATCAAGAAGGCCGACGTTGACTTGAAGAAACTTCAGCGCCTCGGCATCGAGAAGCTCGAAAAGCCCGACATTATCAATAAGCCCGATGTACCTCGTTCTCGTCGCTGGTACCGGAATCAAGCCCGACGCAAATAATCACCGGCCATCCTCTTTCACCGATCACTGATATGCCAAAAGATGCCACCACCGAAGCGCCCGCGCCCGCGCAGCAATATACGCCTCGCGAGGATCGCCCACCCCGTCCAGTTCAATCCCCATTCGAGATCGACACTCGCATTATCCTGCGACTTGATCACGATACCGCTGAGTTATTGCTTGAAGCCCTCGATAGGGGAATAGATCCCGCTAATAAGCGAATGGTCGCACTCACCCGCGGACTTGAGAATAAGTTGCGGATGATGTACGACGAAGACCCACGCTGATCCCCCGGCGACAATAGAAAAGAAATATATCTGTTGTAAGGAACCACAACCCCTCAACGGAGTATTTCAAATGAACGTTCGCAGAATCAGCCTTAAACTCGGCAACATGCGCAAAGCACAAGACTTCATCGTCTACCCTAAGAGCCGCGACGAAGGCAGCAAGATCCTGATCCAATCCGATAAGCGGATCGCACAGATCGACACCGAAACCGGCGAAGGACGTTTGTCCACCGGCAAGGGCGGTCATCAAGGCTTTATGATGCTCAATGACATGTTCAACCCGATCCACATCAAGGTCGGCGAGGACATCATCAACGAGATCACCGGCGCACAGCCTAAGAGCGGCGACACGATGGGCGGCGGAATCGTTCGCATCGCCTAATCATCCGGCGACAAAAGCAAAGTAAGATATTGAATGACATACGACATCGTAAGGGCTGCTCTCCCTTACGACCCCTGTCGCCTCGAAGCCCTCGACGCAACGTCTGACGGCATCGGCGACACTCCGAGCAACCGCGAGGACTGGTTACCCTCGATACGGTTGCTCACCACTAAAGGTTCGAGCGGGGACAGTTTTGGTTGGCTGTCCCTGCTCACCTTTTTTTGTATACATCCGGCCACAACCAATAAGAAATATATTGAGTATGAAAAACTGCACCGAATGCGGAAAACCTATCGTCCTCCGACCCTCCGCAGCGGAACGCGCTGCAAAGTTCGGCGGTAAGCCGTCCGACTACACAAACCTCTTCACCATCCACCCCCGATGCAAACGAGCAAAGGATCGGCGAGACCTGACCGAACTGCTCGAACGCATCGCAGGACCGTACAACCACCCTGCCGTCCCCCGGTCACAATAGTAAAGAAATATATTGACCATGAGCGTAAACCAAATCATTACCGGCAAAGTCTTGATCAGCGATCAACACAACAGCTTCCCCGACCCCGACAAGGAAGAGGAATTGTTCGATGAGTCCTGCGAGACTATCGAGAACATTCTTGAGAAACACATGGAAGCGGCACGCACCGAGATCCTCCAACACTTCCCCAAGTTGGATATCGGTATCCGAGTCTAAACCCCGGTCACAACCGCGAAGAAATATATTGACTGTAAGAAGTCATATACCCAACCGAAAGAGAGCAAACCATGCCCATCGAACAAACCCAAGGCGGAACCGTAGCAACCGGACAAGGCGTCCGAATGACCCAACTGCTGACCAGCCGCAAGGCAATCGAACTCGAACTGAATACCGGACTCAAGATGAGCTCCCGTATCTGTCCGACCAAAGCCGCAATCTTTGCCCTGACCGGCGAACGCGTCAAGGCGACTAAGAAGCAGAAACGACGAGCCATCGACCTGCTGACCGCAGAAATCGAACGACTCCGCCCGATCATCGCCGAAGAAAACCGACTGGGGCGACCCCTGACCGAGCAGGAAATGATCCTGTTCGAGCCTGACCCTGAAGACTGATCCCCCGGTCACAATTGAAAAGAAATATATCGGTTGTACTAACCAAGCAACCCCACGGAGCATCGCTATGAAAGATTGGATCAAAAAACAACTCCTCGAAGGCAGAACAGCTGCTGACATTCTATCCCATATCGCCAGCGAAGCCGGAGCGATGGCGCAAGACCTCCCCGGCTATGAGAGCAAGCCCGGCGTCGAGTCTTACGACGGACCCGCCGAGCAAGCCGAAAATCTGCGAATGTATGCAGAGGAAGCCGTTAGCGCAATTCATGAAGCCGACTTTTAATACCCCCGGCGATAATTGAAAAGAAATACATCGTTTGTAAATCATTACCCCCAACAAAGGAAAAGAAATTGGAAGAAAAAGATCACAACGACTTCATCGAATTCATGACGACGGAAAACCCCGGCGACAACGACGAATAAATATATCGTCTGTACCAACCAACCCAACGGAGCAAACAACATGGGACTGAGAGCATACATCTACCGACCTACCTCCCTCGGCAAATGCGCCAACGGCGGAATCAGCGACAACCACGAAGTCGTCACCATCATCAACGCAGACGGTCCTTTTGATCCGACCGATGACGCCCCCGCTGTCAAGATCGCAACGAACTCGATGGGCAACGCGATCATCGTCCCCGCCGATGAGCGTCCGCAAGGTTGCGTCGGTCCTATGATGGGCGGAACCTTTGTCAATACGTCCGATAGCCGCTTTGGGGAAGCCGTCCGACGCATCGGTAAGGCTCAATTCTATGGGGCTGTACCTTTCCACGATCGCTTTGAAACGACCGAGCAGTATCGAGCATTGAGCATCTAAACCCCCGGCGACAATAAGAAAGAAATATATCGGTTGTAAGAGCAATCAACCACCTAACCGAAAGAGAGCAATCAAATGACTCGCAACGCAGCACTCGAAACCCTCGGACTCGACGCCCAAGCCATTAGCAAACTCGAAGCGAAGATCGAAAGCGGCAACGGAACGCCCGACGATCAAATCATCCTCAACGATATCAACTTCATGGTCAACGCCATGCAACACAAGGGCGACAAACGCGAAGCCCTCGAAGCCTTTGTCCTCGATACCGAAGCCGAGCGAGCCGCCGACTACGCCGATCAAGCGGCGTAAATACAAGTAAATGCTCCGAGTAAGGGGGCGGCTTGCTCCGCCGCTCCCTTACTTGTTTTAATACCCACGGCCACAATCAATTAGAAATATATTGATTGTAAGAGCAGCCAACCAAAAGAGAGTAAGCCATGAAAATCATTATGCGCGAAGGCGATAGAATCGAAATCGGAATCAGCGAAACCGAATCTATCTTTATTACCCTCAGCGACCGAGACAACGGCGGAATCAAAGAAAAACAAATCGATATCAACGTCGATTCTGATTCATTCGAGATTGATACGGACGTAGATTCGACCGAGCAAAACGTCCAAATCTTTATCTAAACCCACGGCCACAATTGTAAAGAAATATATCGGTTGTAAGAGCAAACCCCCAACCAACGGAGCATCATCATGACTACCCTCGCAAACCCCTTTGCTAACCTCGCCGCAAACGTCGCCGCAAACGTCCAAGTCGTATCGGTCAAGGAATTGATTGATACCCTTGTTACCCTCAAGGGCTGCAAGTTCGCATCCATCGACGCCGAGTATCCGATGGATAAGAAAATGAACAAGCGAAATAACCCCTACTATGGGCAAGGCTTGGTCAAGGAATCGACTACTAACGTCATGGTTACGTTTGACTATGACGCATCCCTCCAACGTCGAAGCGACGGCAAGGAAGCGGCAGCAAACAACGGCAATACATGGCAGCAAGCCATCATCATCGACGGCAAACTGACGCCGCTTACGACGCATAAGGATGACGTACTCGGCAAGGATGACAAGGGCAATCTGATCCTCAAGAATGACGCCCGAGCCTATCTACGATGCGAGTTTCGTAGCAGTAAATCGACCATCATCGACGCCGATGGCGAGGAAGTCAGCAAGGAAGCCGTCGCCCCTTACTTGAAGAAAACGAGCGGCAAGCGAACCGTCGAGTTCCATACCGTATCGCTCGCAAGCGTCAAGCGTATGACGATCAACGGTATCGAGTACCGTATCGCCTAACGGCAAACAACAAAACAAAACGAGTAGGGCGGCAGCAATGCCGCCTTATTCTTTGCCCCTACAATGCCCCACGATGCGTCCTAATCAATTGACCGACCGACGATACCCCCTTAAACTCAAAGCCCACACAAGCCATCCTAAGCAATTAGAAAGAAAGGGAAGTAAACCCACGGCCACAATAGTAAAGAAATATATTGATTGTACTAACCAACCCCCACGGAGCACAATCATGTTGAGCAGCAAGCCTAAGCGAGAATGGACGGCAGAGGACGAAGCCGAGTATCAGCAAGCCAAGCGAATCAAGGCAAGCCGCCAGCGAGTAGGATCGCCCGCAGCCAAGAGCGACGGCAGCGTAGGCAAGCGGACGGGGCTTTGCCGAGCCAACTACAGAAAGACGGCAGTAGCGAACCGAGCCAATACCGAACGATGGGCGAACCGAGCCGCCTAATATGAATCGAGTAGGGTAGGGAGGGGGCTGGAAAAATCCAGCCCCCTCCCTACCCTTGCCCGGCGCTCGATACCCCGGCGACGATAGTAAAGAAATATATTGAGCATGAGCAAGAGCAAACAAAACAATCGGAACCTCACGGCAGAGCAAGTCATCGACGCCCGACGCGAAGGACAATATGTCCGAGCGAAGTCATGGAGCGCGAAGGGCGAGCGGAACAATCCAAAGAAAAACCGACGCAAGGCTAAAAAAGAGATCCGCAAATACATCTGATCCCACGGCCACAACCACGAATAAATATATCAATCATGAGCAAACCCACCTACGCACCCCTGACCGCTTGGAAAGTCACCTACGAAGACGGCGAAGTGATTAAGACAAACGCCGCGAGCGGCATCACACAAAAGAAGGCGGAAGAGTACTGGGGTCAATCCACCTGGCCTGGCACTCCGAAAATGGTCAAGGTCGAGATGCTGAGCGGCCCACGACCTTGGGTCGGACTTTGCTAACCCACGGCCACGATCGCGGAATAATATATCGGTTGTAAGAGCAAACCCCACGGAGCACAAAAATGAAAACGGTCTTTTGGGTACACGGAACGCCCAGCCCCGAGTCCAGCATGAGTCTGCTGAGCGGCGAGCGGACTGGAAACACGGACAAGGGTATCGGGCGGCGACTGATCGAGGTCAAGCCACACAACGGTACGGCTCGCTTCGTCGCCGAGGACGAGATCCACGAGACGGCTGACGCTGCCAAGGCACAGGCTCGGCAATGGCTGAGGACGGCGGCTAACCGATTGAGAGAGCAAGCGAGGCAATGGGCGTAGTACCCCGGTCACAATTGAAAAGAAATATATCGTACATGAAAGAAAATAATAAACTGAGACCTCCGGCGACAAACATGATCGTCGGGGGCCCCACTCCAGGGATACCCCCGCCTACTACGGTACGTTAATATAAAAACCTCTTCGCCACACGGGGATACCTTACCGGGAATACCTTATGCGTTCTATGCATCAAATTTAGGGGGTGTCAAAATCGAAAATATTATGTGAAAAATTTCAAGGTTTTTAAAAAAGGATACTAAAAAAATCTATCCGCAACATCTCTGAAAATTAATAACCCAACAAAGGATACCCAAATATAAATACGCAATAAGCATGAGAGACATTTATTTGGAGATCCCTCATGCCTTACGCAGACCCCGAGAAGCGTCGTGCCGCACGAAGAAGATGGTACAAAAAGAACAGAGAAAAAGTTCTTGAACAGAGCCTCGAATACCGTAAGAGCAACCCGGACAAGTTTCCGAACGCCGGTGCGAGGCTTGATCTAACTGATGAACAGAAAGCCGCTAATATAAAAGCGAGCCGCAAGAAAGCCCAACGAGCATGTTACGAGAGATGCAAAGCGCATGTCAGAGATCTTAAAGAGAAGGGCAAGTGTAAAGAATGCGGAGAAGACCACCCCGCCACGCTCGTGTTTCATCATCGAGATCCAAAAAAGAAAGAAGGTCAAGTTTCACGTTTCTACAAGCAGAGCCTGAAAAGGGTTAAAGAAGAAATAGCCAAATGCGAGATGCTTTGCCATAACTGCCACCACAAGCTTCATTGGGAAGAAAGAGAAAATGAACAAGGCTGACCCCCTACCCCCCTCCGGAATAATTCGATTTCTGAAATAAACCGAACTGAAATTGAAAAATATCACACAGGAATTTTCTGCCCCCAGAAGTTTTGACCAAAATATCTATTCTGGTTGTTCGTTGATAATTGCCTGGATCCGTTCCGCTTGATCTTTGGTAACCAGATGGTGAGAGCCGACAAGTCTGTAGCTATCGCCAACCATCCTCAAGGTGACTTTGTGCGTAAAGCCATCCGCCTCATGTTGCTCAGCTTTCTTTTTGTCGCTCAGTAACAGAAAGATAAAGATGCCAAGGGCAATAAAAATAATTGGCAGAGAGATAACGATATGTATGTTTGATGCGAGCATGATCATAGCCGCCGATACCCTTCTTCGATGATTGCCTCGATACGATGAGCCTGGTCCTCTGTGACGTAGACTTTATTGCCGTTGAGGTTGTCCCCGGTAACGTTAAGAGAACCCTTCACAAGCGACACAGACGAAACGTAGCCCTCTTTCTCAAAGGCCCGCTTGCGCTTTTCTTGTATCATACATGCCCGAACGAGCAAACCGAGCATAACTGCGATAAGAACAATAATCGCGAAGAAAAGAACAGCAGAGACTGTTGCCGCATTCGTTGGTTCAGATAGCCATTCAATCATAATAAGTCCTACATGATACAATTCGCTGTCATTAGTTTAGTAGTCACTGACTTATTCTTGAACTGAATCGAGATTCATATCCCAGCGAACACATTAGCCAATCCCGAGACGAAATTGAAAAGCACAAGGGAACGTTTTTTACATTATTCCCGAAGAGATCGAACTTGGTATTGGTAGAAGACATAATAAATCGCTTGTAAGGCTGATCGATCTGTATCGATTTGCTTCGTTCGCTGACAACCTGCGAATTAGGCATGGTTGTTTTAAGGTTGAACCTCATATTGACCTTTGTAAGTGAAGAATGTGGCAGGATCTCGCCAGCCGCCCTTCGTTTGTTAAGAAGCTTCTATCAAGGACGGGGATGTCTCTGGCTTTCCCCGAGTGCGTTCTTAGATTGGAAAAAGATGAAGAATGATATCGATAGAAGTTGTACCGACCGGGGTGGTGGACAGACGACTGACCGTGTATTTTTTGCAGCATCTTCATACAAGCATTCGGTATAGGATGACAGATCCCGCAGATCCAGCCAACACCCAAGCAGTTGCTGTCGTGGCTTTTGACCAATTGATTTTAGAGCAGCCTCTTTCAATGCAATCCATTCCTTTGTTAAGGCGATTACCGATTGCATCAGCCGCTTTATCAGCCGCCTTAAGAGGCTTTATCGTGAATTGTTTAGCCTTGTTGCGTCTTTCTTTGGCTTTTATCTTGTCAACGCCGACCATGTGATCAGCCCATTGTTCAAGGAAATTGACATAGCGAGCCATGCCCGCTCCTTTGACCTTGAAACGTTTGCTGTTTTCGACCGCCAGATCCCATATTTCTTGTCTGGTATAGCCTGCGTGATAGAGTTCGCTGAAGAGAGGTTCATCTGGAACTCCTTTGACCGGCCAGTAGATTGTCAGCAGCGTTGTCCATTCGGAGGGTCGTCCTACTCCGATTCGATTTCTTGTTACCTTAACCCATTCGTGCCAAGTCAGACCGCTAAGAAAATCGCTATTGATATCGTTTCTATCGATAAGGATCTTAATGAACGATCCGAGCAGGCTGTATCCGTTTGTGTTGGAACTGATGCGCATGGATTGGATGAGTTCGGCAGCAGCCTTGACTGCCTGATGTTTCCGTACCAGTTGTGGTTCTGGATGCATTGTGCTTTCCTTATGTAGAGATCTGATACCCTCGATCTCTTTGATTATTTCATCTAAATGAGAGGGCATGCTGTTTCCTTAGAAGATAAATGGGATAGCTCGATAAACAACGACACCAAGTGCAGCGGCAATCACAGCCGCTTGAGAAGCAGCGAGGACATGGCTTTTAATGTTTTTCGCGGAAGAAGGCGGGTTTTGTCTTTCTTTCTCTTTGTTCTGGATCTCAGAGCGTCTTAGGCTTGACAGCCTTCGACTTCTTGCCGAGAGTTTGCGACTCTTTGCCGCTATACGATCCGACTTTCTTTTGTCCGACCTTACTCTATATTTATCCGCCATATTTACAAGGTGGCTGCAATACTGCGTTTTTTGTGCTGCTGGTCCTGTTTGTTGCTTTTGAAGATTTTCCTCAATGAGTCTGCGCCAAGCTTTGAGATACTTTCTGTACTGATCTTTATAAGCCACGTCTCTGCCTTTAAAACCCAAGTCCCGCTTAGCAACTTCAAGAACGTCTGGATCTGAGAGTTGGTCGAGGTGATACAGTTCGTTTCGATGGATGCCAAGGTTTTGAAGCAGCTTGAACAGTTCGTGATCTGTTTGTTCGCTCGGGTCCCAGCTAATTGTGATCTCTTTTTGCCAGTTCTCGGAAACATCAAGAACACAGTAGCTTCTAAAGTCTTTCTTGCTGTAAGCAACTTTAAAGAAGGTGTCCGGAATATATCCCTTTTTATAAGCAGCGTTTATAAACAGACCCACGCTTCCCAGATACCTTGAATTCTTGTCATAGGTCATCACATCGAGATCTTTGATGAGACTGTTCAGCAAAGAGATGAGGTTCTTGTTCTGTTCTGCTGTTCTCTTTGAGTCTTTCATGCT
>CAZOVB010000023.1:0-70579 GCA_964583095.1 uncultured Planctomycetaceae bacterium | reverse complement strand
CGCATTCGAGATCGTCGTGATCGGGTGCCGCCGGAGCAGGTCATGCACACGGTGCGCCGAGCTGGCCTTGCGGCCCAGGTCTTCGATCTTCCGACGGTCCTCGTCGAACAGCTTCAGGATGCGCCCGGCCGTATCGGCGGCCTGTTGGGCCGTCTGCTCCACACCCTCCAGGAAGAAGCGGAGCCAACGGAGCCAGTCGCCCTTGAGCCGCACTGCATCGAGGCGGTCGTAGTACTCCTGGCGGTGCTGCTTGAAGAACAGGCTCAGGTACAGCAGCGGCTGGGCCAGCGCCCCCTCGGCGCAGAGTATCAGCGTGATCAGCAACCGGCCCAGTCGGCCGTTGCCATCCAGAAACGGGTGGATCGTCTCGAACTGCACGTGCGCCAGCGCCGCCTTGATCAGCACTGGCGTTCGACTTGGCTGGTCGTGCAAGAGCTTCTCCAGGTTGCTCATGCACTCAGCCACGTGGTCGGGCGGTGGCGGAACGAACCGGGCGTTGCCCGGCCGGGTGCCGCCCAGCCAGTTCTGGCTGCGCCGGAACTCGCCGGGCGTCTTGTCGCTGCCGCGCCCCTTCGACAGCAGCACCTTGTGCATTTCGCGGATCAGGCGGAGCGACAGCGGAAAGCTATCCTCCCGAAGCCGCTTGAGCCCGTGGTTCATGGCGGCGACGTAGTTGCTGACCTCCTGCACGTCGTCCAGCGGCACGCCGGGGGCCAGGGACTCCTCGTGAAGCAGCAGGTCGGAGAAGGACGACTGGGTACCCTCGATCTGTGACGACAGCACGGCCTCCTTGCGAACGTAGAAGTACAGGAACAGCGACACGTCCGGCAGGAGCGTCGTGACGCCGTCGAGCCGGCCGAGGGCGCGGTTGGCTTTCTCGATCAGATCATGGTCCTTGCTCGCCAGCGCGATCGGCGGGTCCGGCGGCAGCGGATTCGGCACGAAGGCCTTGAAGGATTCGCCTGCTGTCGATGTCGTGATGTAGGTGCCCGTCGCTTTCATAGCGTTCGCCCTTGTGAAAGCCCGCTTGAATAGCGGCCATCGCTAATAAAAGATACGGCCACAACCTTTACTAGTCAACAGGTTTTCGAAGGCGATCTTGAGCGGCCGGGCGTCCTACGGTAATTGGCTGTAAGGCCAATCATGCCAAAGTGTTAGAATCAGGTGCCACCTTGTCACCGTTTTCGGCACTCCGAGGAAAGCGATTGTCGTAAGTGTTTGCCTGGCATAGCTATAGACAACCTAAGCAGAGTTTTGCCAACGTGAATGTCGTGAGTTCGAATCTCATCGCCCGCTGTGGAACAAGCCCATCGGCCAACGGTCGGTGGGCTTGTTTCATTCGGTGCAGGAAGTTCGAACGCACGGTGGATGCGAGCCTTAGCGAGCAGACACGACGTGAGTTCGACGCCGAAGGCGCACGCATGGGCCGGGGCAGGTATTGCCGGTGGAAGCTTGGGCCAGGCGGTGCTGGGCATCGACACGCCGATCATCGACCCAACGGCCAACGACAGCGAGTTCAAGCACCGTGTGGCGCTGTCATGTGTGACCCCGGCCGTCGATACCCATGAGGGACAAGGTCAAGGTCAGCGGGAAGATCGTGCCGGTGCGGATCACCGGCGAGAACGCCAGCGGCGGCTGGGACGGTGTGAACCAAGCCACCGGCAAGGTAGTCCGGATCAAGAGCCCGGCCCGGCTGCGAAGCAAGGTGGCCGAAGCCCGACCGGCCAAGTGCGACACCCCGACTGGCGACGTTCGCCCCGTTGCGAAGACCCGGGCCGGTTCGACGCGGAAGGCCAGGGATGGGGCCGGTCGCGACACGGGCGAACGTGGACGGACCGTGGCGAAGCTGAGCGCCCTGGACACCGCAGCGGCGGTGCTGGCTGAGGCGGGTGAGCCCATGGGCAGCAAGGAAATGGTCGAGCGGATGTTGGCCGAGGGATTGTGGCAGACCGGCGGCAAGACGCCCGCGAACACGCTGTACGCCGCCATCCTCCGCGAGATCGGCAAGAAAGGCGACGCCAGCCGCTTCCGCAAGGTCGGCCGAGGACAGTTTGATCTGAGCCTGTGATCATTGGCCATTCCTTCCGATGTTCCAACCGGACCGTTTTCTCCGGTCTTCTGCGTGGTCCTGCACGATCTGCCACCATCCGTGTGTATCACACAAGACACCATGCATGCCACTCTCTCCTGAGAGCCTCGGCATTATCTGCCGATGGCCGGCAACTCCTGCAGCGAACGGGCGCAAAGCATTTGGAGAGAGTTTTGGCCCAAGAATCAAGAATTGGCTTGACTTTTGTTTGTATTTTGTTAGCATCCTAGGAATGCTAATTGTATCGGGGAAATCAAGGGCGGAGAATCGTCGGGACTTAGCACGGCAGATCGCGACACCACTGGTACCAGTGGGATTGGCCATCCAAAGATCTCGCCTTGAGCTGGAGTCGCAGATATGGCGAGAGTACTGGCGGCCTTGTCGACCATTCTTTGGAGTAGATCTTCGTTTGGTTCAAAGGCTCAATCGGCTAAAGAAAGCGTGGGGGCTCCTTCTACAGAAACCATCTGACCGGGTATGCCAAATGACCTACTGTTGGCGGTACTTTGGGCTGCTCCATCATGCAATGCGTATTGCGTACGCAGAACCCAAGAGACCGCGTCCAATAGACGCCTTGGAAACGATCATCGGGTTCGAAAGCTTCACATTGAGGGTCCCTGGCGAGGCAGGTAGGGCCTCCTGCACGATAGCTTCGCGAAATCCCATATTCCTGCTGGGTCAGTTGGCTGTTGATCCGACGGTGCCTACGCCACGCCATGTTCCGCTGCTCCGCCCAAGGGGGCCGAAGGATCTATTTTACCACTATCGTCAGCTCCAGATTTCCGGCACTCCGTCTCAAAGGGTTCTAGTTTGCCCCGCCGTCGAACTGCCCAGTCGGGCAAGCAGCTTTGTTCCGATTGATCGTTTGAATCGGCTTGTAAGCGAGCGGCCAGATCCCTACTGGAAGCCTCGGGCCAGGCTTCTGGCCAGACGAATCTTGAGCCCACTGCTGCGGGCTCGTGGGAATGACGGGCGAGGTAAAGCATCCGCCGTCTCCATCCTCGACCTCGCAGCGGGAACAGGGCATCTTCTGGCAAAGTCGTGGACCTATCTGGCCAGGTTGGCTGATTCTCTTCCGGCCGCATCCTTCCATTTTGTTGATGCAAATCCACCTTCTTTCGGCCGTTCCTTTGGACTCTCTCGAGACCGGGCTGGCGTTACGCATGTGGAGTGGACGACAGCGAACTACAGAGCCCTTGCTGACGATGAAGCTTGGTTGGAGAAGAATGGGCCTTTTGACTGGGTCTTTGCCTGCCGAATATTGGATAACGCCAGCAATTTCATGGTCGAACCCATTGAGAGTTTCGGGGACTTGGGAGAACCTTTGCTTGATTGCCTTCCGCACCGGTGTCTCGCTCCGCATGCTCAGCCAGAGGGAATTCGCCGTCTGCTGGTCTCAACCGTAAAACGCGAGTGCAACGGAGGCGTAGCCTATCCGCAGTTCTCACTTCGTGACTACTTCGCCGCGATCCAGGCCCTACAGAACAACTCCTTGCACACCATCGACAGTCATTCTTGGTATCTGCCTGTCAGAAGGTTCAATCCTGCTGCACTCATTACCCCGAGCGGAAGAAGCCTCTTGGCCCAGCTGATGAAGGTATCTCAGGCAGTGATCGTCGAGGACGTAGATGCGGGCCCAGAACATCTCCGACAGCACAAGGCCGAATTCGGCTTGGCAGGAACGGCAGCCATCTATTGCACCAACGACGGGTTTAGAACCGAGGCGAATCAGTTCGTCGTGACGACGCCAGATAGGGCGGCCTGCATACGGGGGGAGCGGCTGTGGTAGTCGTGCAGCGGCGGCAGCGGAAGGGGCCGGTGTTGACGCCGTCATCGTTGCCGTGCCTTGGGAAGATACCGACGATCAATGTCACCGAAGGCTGCGCTCACGCATGCGTCTACTGCTACACCCAGGGGTATTCGAGATATCCGGGAGCGGGGCGTATCACGCTTCTGGAGAACATCCCTGAACTCGTCGAGACCGAGCTGAAGCGGAAGCGCCACAAGCCTGGCCGGGTCTACTTCAGCCCCTCCAGTGATGCCTTCCAGCCGGTGCCCGATGTGCTCGACGTGACCTACCGCACCATGGCGAATCTTCTGGAGCATGGCGTGGAGGTCGCGTTCCTGACCAAGGGAGTCGTCTCCGAGCGATTCGGTCGACTGTTCGCCGATGCCCGGGTGAAGGTATTCGCCCAGGTGGGCATCACGACGTTGGACGAGGACATCCGCCGGGCAATCGAGCCAGATGCCGCGTCAGCGATGCAGCGGCTGGAAACCATCAGCAGGCTGGCTCGAAATGGAGCATCCGTTCGAGCGAGGCTGGACCCGCTGATTCCGGGACTGACGGACACGGATGAGAATCTGGAACCGTTACTGGTTGAGCTTCATCGCCGAGGCGTCCGCAACGTGGCTGCAAGTTATCTGTTCCTGCGGCCGGGATTCGGACAACGGCTTTCACACATGCCCGGTCTGGCGAATGCGACAGGATGGACATGGCATCGATTTGCCGACGGGGTGGGCGGCGGAAAGATGATCGATGCGGAGTATCGGCGGGAGCGGGTTGCGCGGCTTGCGTCCCTGGCGGCAGTACATGGTATCGATACGCACATTTGCGCCTGCAAGAACTCCGATCTACCAGACGCGGCGAACTGCCGGATTGCCGGCCCATTGTCAGAGCAAGGCCCCTCTCCAAACGCCCCGCTGTTTGAGCACCTGGAGTGAGGCGAGCGGCAGTGTGATGACGTCTCGGCACTTGGCAAGAAGTACCGAGTTGTTCACACGACTGGCCCAGCCTTGGGAAAGCATGTCGTGAGTTCAAGTCTCATCGCCGGCGTCTTGGGAGCAACAGCCCTGAATCGTACCCCGGGATCCGTCCGGACGGGGTCTTCCACCGGCAATCAATTCGACGAATCCTGCTGCCGGCCCCGTGCGACCGGTCTTGGGCCGATTCGAAACAATACCGCCCCCACCAGGGCCGTAAACGGCGCGACCGTCACCAGGCCGAAGCTGCCCACGAAGGTGTTGAGGACCTCGGCAGCTACCAGCTTCATATTGAATACGGTCACCAGCGGCCTGCCCTGGCTCATGAAGAGCATGATCATTCCCAGGGATGTCCCCGAATAGGCCAGCAGCAGCGTCGTCGTCATTGTCCCGATGACCGCCCTGCCCACGCGAAGCCCGCTGCGAAAGTGCTCCCAGCCTCCGATGGCGGGGTGCTTAGCCTTGATCTCCTCCATGGCCGCTGCGATATCCATCGCCAGATCCATCACCGCTCCCGAGGCTGCCAGGAACACGCCGGCCACGAAGACCTTCGTCAGGTTCAGCCCGCTGAATCCGGCATACAGAAGATTCTCCGAAAACGCCCGTGTAGCCCCCTGAAGATGAAAGGGTCCGACAAACATCTGGGCCAGAATGCAGGTAAGAACCAGCCCCAGGATCGCGCCCAGGAAGGTCGCCATCCCCTTGCGTGTAAAGCCCCCCACCAGGAAGCTCACCGCTGCGGTCAAGGCCCCGACGACGCCCAGGGTCAGCCAGATCGGGTCCCAGTATTTGAGCATCCCCGGAATGAGCACCTTCCAGAACATCAATCCCGCGAACAGAAACGACAGGATCGCTTTGAGACCCGTCCAGCCGGCTACGAGGATCAGCAGAACCGCAAAGAGCCCTGCAAGCAGCCATTCGATCCCCACCCTGTAATGTCCCCGACTTACGGCCCGGACGATCTTTCCGTCCCGCTCGAAATACTCCATCAGGAACTCATCCCCGGGCGAGATCAGATCATCCATCTCCATCCTGCCCTGGAGGAAGTTGCCGGCGGTGACCACCTGACCTTCGAAAGGACCTTCTAGGACCCGGGCCCGGATCTGCTGGGATCCGCTCAGAATGATCTGGCTGCGCATGAGGTCGGTGTTGTCCACCTCCTCGGCCCGGGCACGGACGTGCTTCGAGGCGGATCCCTCGCGATCAAAGCCGGTGGGCAACGCCGCCAGTACGCAGCAGATTCCCCCCAGAAGAACCACCAGAACAATATCCGATTTGCGCCTTGTGCCCCCGAGTCGCGTGAGATGGGTCATGGGATCCTGCCGTCCGGAAAGCCAGCCGGACGAGGCCTCCGGTGGCAAGGCCCGCCCTTGGCGATTGTGTGCGTCCGTCGGTCCGCCGAGCCGCTGGAGTCTCAGTTATCCAGTTCGAGCCCCATGGCCCGGGCGATCTTCCTGGCCACATCGGTGTTGTCGTAGTTCCCCGCAAAAAGCGAGGCCTGGGCGCCCTTGGCCAGGACCGGAACGGGAACGGCCGTGTGGCTGTACGACGTGAAGTCGATCCCCGCACGGCGATTGAGAATGTGCGTGCAGGTCACTGCCAGCGGATCGTAGCTGCCGTAGTTCACGCCCGCGTAGTAGTCGTCGGGCTTGGACTTGTGCCCGACCGAGTAGTCGTAGGCCTCTTCAAGCCGCGACCTCTCGCGGTCGGTGAAATCCTTCCAGGCGATGCCGATGTAGGTCTTGATCAGACCCCTGAGATCGGCATCGATGTCCGCCGGCGCCTCGGCCGGCTTGATCTTCTCCCACTCCCAGGCGAAGCCCTCGTAGGAGAGCTTCTGCCCGGCGAGGATCTCGAAGTGCGTCAGGTAGCCGCTGGCGTCCCCATCCTGGCCGGGCTTTCCCGGGGTGTGGGCAAAGCCCATGGTCAGCCCGCCGCACTCGTGGTCGCCTGTCACGACGATCAGCGTCTCCTCGGGGTGCTGCCTGTAGAAATCGAGGGCGACCTTGACGGCGTTATCCAATTCGATGGTGTCGTCGATGACCGCCCGGGCGTCGTTGGCGTGGCAGGCCCAGTCGATCTTGCCTCCCTCCACCATCAGGAAGAAGCCCTTGGGGTTGTCCAAGAGGCGCACGCCCTGACGGGTGAACTGGCTCAGGGTGATCAGTTCGTCGTCATCGCCGTGCTTCTCGTACCAACTCCGGTCCAGGTCGTAATACAGGGCGCCCCCGCCGGATAATTTGCCGCTGCAGGCGTAGACCTTCTGCCCGGCCGGAACTGCGGCCAGGTCCTTCAGGCTCTTGACCACCTGGTATCCGTTGGAAGAAAGCGCCTCCCAGGCGGAGGGCTTGGACTGCTCGGGCTTTTTGAGTCCGCCACCTGCGAAGTAGTCGAAGTCGCTGGCGGCCAACTGCTGCGAGATTTCATAGTACAGGCTGCGACTGGGAACATTGGCATAGAAGGCCGCCGGCGTGGCATGGTCGATCGATACGCTGGAAACGATTCCTACCTTCTTCCCGGCCTGTTTGGCCAGTTCGGCAATTGAGACGAAGTCCTTCCTCAGGCTCGGGTCCTTGCCGATGACGCCGATATCCGTCTTGCGCCCGCAGGCCATCGCTGTCCCCGCCGCAGCCGATCCGGTGATCAGCCGATTGTTGGCGAAGGTCAACTGGTTGCCTACGACCGGAAACTTACTCATCTCGAGTTTCTTGACCTTGACGCCTCCGGAGACCGTGTCGTCGGCTTCCAACGAGGCCAGATACGCTTCGGTCACGTGCATCTGCACCGCAGCCATACCGTCGCCGATAAAGAAGAACACGTACTTGGGGCTCTGCGTATCCGAACCCGCCTGGGCCACGGGTGTCGAGGTGAGCATGAACGCAAGGGCCAGAGCAATGCCCACCAGAACCGTAAGGGCTTGTGTTCGTTTGATCATTTCTCTTCCTTTCACATCACTGCTGCTTTGGGACTGGCTGATATTGAACCCGCTGTATTCACAGGCCCTCACGCAGGGAGAATTCTGCTGCGAACCTGTGCTGCAACACCGGCCCGGACCCGGCACCGATGTGAAGGCTCTGTGAATTTCAACACGGGGGTCAGAAGTTCTTTACTGAGGGCAAACGGCCGGCTCCGTATTTCTCCATGGTACCAAGCGTTTTCGCTGCTGCCTGCTAATTTTTGATGAAGGTTCCAGTTCTCCAAGGCTTCCGGCGGTCGCAACGTCGGTTCCGCTCCCGGCGGAGGTAGAGCTCCAGAGGGCGTCAATGGGTGTGTCTCTTGCGATACCCGGTCGGAGTGATTCCTATCTCCCGCTTGAGCACAGCACTGAGCTTGCCGGCGAATGAACTGCAGCGTGACGAATCGGCAGGTCAAGAACGCCCCGGGGTTTTCCGAAAGAGAGGGTGGCGATTCTCCGCGCGAAGCGGAACGCAAAGACCCCGGGAGACCCGACAGATGCTGCTTGGCATTCGAAGATTCATCCGCTCCAGCCCCCTGCTTTATCTGGGCTGCGTCCTGCTGCGCGGACGCTACAACCCCGACGTCATTCCCTCGCGGAATGTCGATCTGTTCGTGACCAGTTTCGGCCGATCCGGCAATACCTTCTGCCTGCACATGGTGCGGGAGTGCTTCCCGCATCTGCGCCTGGCTTCCCACGGCCACCTGGTAGCTACTTTGAAACTCGCCGTCCAGCGACGGATCCCCGCCCTGGTGACGATTCGCGACCCGCTGGAAGTCTGCGCCTCGAGCATTGTGAAATTCCAGGTTCAGCCGGGCCGGGCCCGGCAACGATGGACCCGGCGAACCCTCACCGAGTGGATGGATTTTTACCGGTATGTCAGGGAGCATCCCAGCCAACTGGAGGTGCTGAGCTTCCAGCAGGTGACGGACGATCCGGCCGGCCTGGTCCAGGCCGTGGAAAAACTGGGCTTCTCGCCGGCCCAAGGGATCTGCCCCGAAGAAGTCTATCAGCGTGTGGAGGAGAAGTTCCATCGCTCCAAACTTCCTCCCCAGCAGCACTGCATTCCCAATCCTATCAAGGAGCGGCGGAAGCAACAGGTTCGTGGATTTCTGGCCTCCCATCCGCTCATGCAGGAAGCCCGGGCCCTGCACCGGAAACTCCTGGACGACCTGGAATCCGCCCAGTCGCAGGCTGCCTGAGAAGAACTCCCCATACCCGGGTCCACCGGGAACGAGCCGTCCTGGGCACCATGGAGCGACTATAATCCCTTAGAGCAAAAGAGACTCTCAGGGAAGGAACAACCATGACCCAGGACTCGCACGTCGCGGATTTTGAGGGTGTATCCCCACGTAGAATCAAGATTTTCGTCCTCGGTATCTTCTTGCTGCTCAGCTATGCCACCGCCGCCGTTGCCTCCAGCGTGGGCGACCTGGGCAACACATCGTGGTACGATCGGCCTGCCTTTCAACCCCCCGGATGGGTCTTCGCCGTCGTCTGGTCCACGCTCTACACGCTGATGGGCATTACCGGGTGGCTGGTCTGGTTCACTCCGCCCAGCCGATGGCGGGCCTGGGGCCTGCTCGCCTGGGCGATTCAACTGCCCATCAACGCCACCTGGCCGGGGGTGTTCGAGGGCCTGCGACTGCCAGGCTGGGCCTTGGCCCATCTGGTGCTTCTCTGGCTGGTGGTGGCGTTCACGGTGACAGCGTTCTTCAAGGTATCCCGCCTGGCCGGAGCCCTGCTGCTTCCCTACCTGCTCTGGTGCAGCTTCGCCATCGCACTCAATGCCGCTGTCCTGCCGACGGCCCGATAGCCAGGAATCCTACTTGTCGAGGTAGCGACGAAGGTCCTGGGCATCGCGCAGGGCGTTGCCGACGGCATCGTTGTTGAAATACGCATAGACATCCCGGCCTTGGCGGCGCAGATCGCGGATCCACCCGGCTGAGCCGGAAAGCGCCTGATGCGGATAACTTCGGCTCCCGTCTCCCCCGGGTCCGTGGAAACGGAGATAGACCCAGTCGGCGGTGATCCGCCGCGGATGATCTTCGATCAGATCGTGAATGCAGAGGGCGGCATTGTGCTCTTCCAGGAGGCTGTATACTTCCGGGCAGAGCCAGCTGGGATCGCGGAACTCCAAAGCCCACCGACATGTCGAGGGGGCCTCGGCCAGAAATCCCGCCAGCCTGTTCACGTTGACATTCCAGCGGGGAGGAAGCTGTACCAGGATCGGTCCGAGGGTGGTTTTGAGTTTCTCAGCCCGATCGAGGAACAGCCCGATCGTGTCGGCCGGCGATTTGAGCTTCTTCATGTGCGTCCCGTAGCGGCTGAATTTCAGCGCGAAACGAAAGCCTTCCGGCGCACGATCGCGCCAGGTTTCGAAGGCCCGGGCCTTTGGAAGATGGTAGAAAGTATTGTTGATTTCCACCGTATCGAAGGTCTCGGCGTACCGCTGCAACCACTGTTTCCTGGGCAGGTCTTCGTCATACAAAGGCCCTATCCAGTGGTCGTACTGGTAGCCGCTGCAACCGATCCTCAGTTCCGTCCCTTGAGGCATGGCCTGCTCCTGCCGGGTGGCTTTTCGCGGCATCAGCCTTGTCCGGACTCGATAACGCAGACGCTGACTGCTTTGGGTCCCTGATCGGTCTGCTGGATGTCAAATCGGACCTTGTCGCCCTTGTCGAGCAACTCGACCCCGGTTTCGATATCGTCGCGAAAGACGTCATAGACCTCCCCGTCTTCTCCGCGGATGCGCCCCCAGCCTTCGGGCATTTTGAACAGCGTTACCTCACCAACCATTGCCGATGCCTTTCCTTTCAGTATTGATTCTCGCCACAGTCCCTGCTTAGGTCGCGAAGCGATAGGTCGCAGCCAGCGGCGCCCGCGAGGGAATCTTCTGCCGCTGGAGGGCCAGGACCTCCCCGCCGTGCTGGAGGACCTCCGCAGCGGCCCGGTCCAGCAAATCTTCATCCCCAGGCTGGGGCTTCTGGTGGATCTCCGAACGGCCTGTTTCGCTGTCGTATCGGCCCCAGCGATGGTCTTCCATCGAGACAAAGAGCGTATCGACCTGTCCATTTCTCGCGGCGTTGACGATCTCGGGCAGATCCGTCGAGGCCCGATCCCCGCCGGTAAAATGCTTGAATTGATCGCGACTGAACCGGATGCGCTCTTCCAGCCGGCTCTTGAGGACCTCCCAGGCTTCGCTGCGAAGCTGCCGGTCTCCGGCGCGGTCGTAGTTGCCGGCCAGGAACTCCTCTGTCAGGGGCTGGTAGGAGTTGACCTCCCGATAGATCCCTTCCAGCGGTTCGGTAGCGGCCAGGATCATCGGTTCTCGTCGACCATTGAGCATTTTTGAGACAGGGCCGTTGATCATCTGGCAGTAATCGCGGAGTTTTCGTTTCTCCTGGGCGGCGTCGCTGCCTTGACCCTGACCATGAAATGCGGCTGGGCGATCCTGCCCGCCCTGATGGCTGGCCGTGCCGGAATGGAATTCCAGGTGCTTCTCAGCGACATCCACGGCCATGGCCTCAGAGAAGCTCGTGGGGACTTGCTCAGGCAGTTTGACGCGCTGAACCGAATCACTGTCCCCGCGGAGCAGTCGCACGTCGTTCTTACTTAGGGCCAGGACCAGGAAGGTCATCTCATCACTCAGAAGCGGCAGGAGAGGCTTTATCAGAAAGCGTTCGCCAACGAAGACCTCCTCCTGTACATCCAGCCCGGCCTGGTGAAGGATGGGTTCGTGCGAATCGCCCACGAATACCGCCAGGGCCCGGTCCTGGTTCCGCCAGAAGGTGATGTCCTCCTGGAAGCGGCGCAGGGGTTCGAGCTTTTTCCTGGCCTCTCCTTCGGCGACGCCCCGGCGGGACAGTTCCTCCTGGGCCTTGTTGATCAGGTTCTTGAAGCGGATCGGATCCTGCCGGATATCCGTTCCGGACACATGGGTGGGCAGGTAGATCGAGATGCAATTCTCGCCTCGGTGTTGAGTCAACTCTCGCACTTGACTTCGCGTAATCCGGGCCATTCGTTTACTCCTTACTGATTCCTACTGCTTTCGGGCGGGCAAACTCCCGCGCGAATTCGCTGCTTTTCGAACATAGGAAAACGCCCTGGTTTTCCGAAAGTATTATAGAGCTTCGCCGGCGGAGGAGTTGGCCGCGGAAAGCACAGGCCCCCGACGAAGCATTGCCCCGGCAGCCTGCAAGGAGTCACGTTGATCGGACAGAACAGAAAAAGCAAGCGGATCGCGGTCTTCCTGGGTACCCGCCCGGAGGCCATCAAGCTCGCCCCGGTAATCATGGCCTTGAAGCAGCGCAACGCGGACGTCACCGTCTGCTCGACCGGTCAGCATCGCCAGATGCTCGATGCCGCACTGGGCAGCTTTGAGCTCAAGCCCGATCGCGACCTGCAGGTCATGACCGAGAAACAGAATCTAACCGACCTTCTGGGAAAGCTTCTGCTTGCGATCCGCCCGGTCCTCCACGAAATCGCCCCGGATGTCATCGTGGTTCAGGGCGATACCGCAACGGTGATGGCTGCTTCGCTGGCGGGGTTTTTGGAGAATATCCAGGTCGCCCACGTCGAGGCAGGGTTGCGGACCGGCGACCGCCGCCTGCCGTTTCCCGAGGAGATCAACCGGCGGGTAACCGGCCTGGTGGCTGACTACCACTTCGTGCCCACACGCCGGGCCAGACAAGCCCTGCTGGAGGAAGGAGCCGCCCCGTCGAGCCTGTACCTGACGGGCAATACCGTGGTCGATGCCCTCTACTGGATGCGAGACAGGATGACCCCCGACACCCTGCCGAGCCTGGAAGAACTGCCCGGCCGCTGCGTCCTGGTCACCGCGCATCGACGCGAGAGTTTCGGACAGCCCTTCCGGGAATTGTGTCTGGCGCTGAAGGACCTGGCCGAGAGATTTCATGACGTCACCCTGGTCTTTCCCGTGCATCTGAACCCGAACGTGCGTCAGCCCGTCCATGAGATCCTCGCGGACCACCCGAGGATCCGCCTGATCGAACCGGTGGACTATCCGGCGATGGTTCGTCTCATGCTCCAGGCCCATTTGATCCTCACCGACTCGGGAGGCATCCAGGAAGAAGCCCCTGCCCTGGGCAAGCCCGTCCTGGTCCTGCGAGAGAAGACCGAGCGCCCCGAGGCGGTGGCGGCCGGTGCGGTCATGCTCGTCGGGACCCAGCGAGAACGCATTGTCCGTCAGGCATCCAGGCTTTTGGAAGACGAAAGCGCCTATGCGAAAATGGCGCGAGTCACCCCGGTCTACGGAGATGGCCAGGCCGCTGAGCGCATCGCCGACGTGCTGCTCTCAGGATATATGGAAAGCGAATTCGAGCCCGTTGCCGGCTGATCCATTCGGCCCGGAGAAGGTTTTTTGCAGATCGGGTTTCCCCATGTCGATGGGTAAGGGGAAACACCGGCCTGGCGCGGCCGGCAGGCACCGAACAGCCATGCGCGAGGTGAAACATGGATCCGCAGATCGAACAAGCTGAAGCACTGTTTTCCCAGGGCAAGGTAGACCAGGCACGCCAGTGTCTCCAAGCGGTGCTGGAGGCAGATGCCTCCAATGCCGAGGCCCTCAATGACCTGGGAGTCATCTGTTTCCAGCAGGGACAGCTCGACCAGGCCGCCGACTACTTCCAGCAAGCCCACCAGGCCGACGGAGAGGCTTTTGGGCCCGTGGTCAACCTGGGCGGAATCGCCTTTACCCAAGGCCGGTACGAAGATGCCTGCCGGTGGTATGAACGAGCCCTCGAACTGGATCCCGAAAACTACAACGTGATGAACGAACTGGCCGTGGCCTACCTGGAACGCAAGCAGCAGAAGGAGGCGATCTCCCGGCTGCGGCAGAGCATCCGGATCCGCCCCGATCAGCCCACGGTGCTGTCCTGTCTGAACAAGATCGAAACGGCCCTGGGCCTGGAACCCACCGGTGGAAGCGCCCCAAGCCCTCAGCCGCGCCAGCCTGAAGATGCGAATCAGCCACGGGATATCGGAATCTCAGATCTGTCGGGACTGGCCCTGTCTCCGGGCCCGGATGTGAAATGAGCCAGGCTGGATAGCGGAACCTTCCCGCGCCTATAATCGTTTGGACGGGCGAAAAGCACGGGAAGGATCGTCATGACAGTGACTGGACATTGGATGCTTGTTGCGGCCCTGTGCGTCTGCGGGGCGCCCGATAGCGACAAGCCCGCTGAACCTTCTCTGCGTTCGCCTTCCTGCTGTCAGGCACTGCTCATCAGGTCCTGCTGCGACGAGGGCCCGCCGATCTCAAACCTCCCCTGCCGCAACGATTGCCAATGTCTGCGGCAGTTGCGGCCTGCTTCTCCAGCGGCTGTGCCTGCAACAACTCGGGCGGGCATCGAAAAACTCCAACGCCTCGTCTGCGGCCCTGTTCAGATCTGCCCGAAGGACGGGGCGCAAGAGCACCTCACCCCCAGCCGCTCCGGACATCATCCCCCTGGACGGGAGCTTTGTCTTTCCAGCGTCGTCCTGATTGTCTGATCCCTTCCGGGCGTTTGCCGACTCATCCCCGACACATCGGCCCAGACCCCAACCAATGCCCTGTGACAGCATGAGGAAGACTCAGCATGACTCCAAGCATTCGAACGTTCAAAGCCCTTGGCCTCAGGTCCGTCCGCTGGGCGGCGCTGCTGACGGTTGTACTGGTCTCCGCCGCAGCCGGCTTTGCCCTTCACGCCCTGTTTTCACCTCCCGGGCCCCAGGCCGCTTCGGTCCAGGGCGACGCAACCGAGTACACCTGCTCGATGCACCCGCAGATCCGCCTGGATGACCCCGACGCCTTGTGCCCGATCTGCAATATGGGGCTGATCCCCGTCGTGGACACGGGGGGCAGAAGCAGACTGCGATCCTTTTCCACCAGTCCCGCCGCAGCAGCCTTGATGGAGATCCGAACCCAGCCGGTCCGGCGCAGATTCGTGGACGCCGCCATCCGGATGGTCGGCCGAATCGACTATGACGAAACCCGACTCACTTACGTGACCGCCCGCATGCCCGGACGGCTCGACAGGCTGTTCGTCAACTATACCGGCGTGCAGGTCGGTTCCGGCGATCACATGGCGGAAATCTACAGCCCGGAACTGCTCACAGCCCAGCAGGAATTGCTCCAGGCCAGCCAGTCGGTGCAGCGGCTCGGCGAACAGGACTCGGAGTTTCTTCGCAGCACCACCCGCGCCTCACTGCAAAGCGCCCGGGAAAAACTGCGTCTCTGGGGCCTGACCACCGAACAGATCGACGCCATCATCGATACAGGAAAGGTGACCGACCACCTGACGATTCACTCGCCCGTCTCGGGGGTTGTCATAGAGAAAAACGCCAAGGAAGGCAGCTACGTCCAGACCGGCATGCGGATCTACACGGTTGCGGATCTGTCGCGAATGTGGGTCCGACTGGAGGCGTACGAATCCGACCTGGCCTGGCTGCGATACGGGCAGAAAGTGGAGTTCACCGTCCAGGCCTTTCCCGGGGAAACCTTCTCCGGAACCGTTTCGTTCGTCGATCCCGTCCTGGATCTGGAAACCCGGACCGTAAACCTTCGGCTGATTGTCGAGAACCCCGACAGACGTCTCAAGCCGGGAATGTATGTCCGGGCCATCGCCCACAGCCGGGTGGCTGCCGGCGGCCGCGTGATGGACCCCGACCTGGCCGGAAAGTGGATCTCACCGATGCATCCGGAGATCGTCAAGGATCAGCCGGGCCAGTGCGACGTGTGCGGCATGGATCTCGTCCCGGCCGAGGAACTGGGTTTCGTTTCCGCCGAAGATGCCGCCGCCAGGCCGCTGGTCATCCCAGCCAGCGCCCCATTGATCACCGGCAAACGGGCGGTCGTGTACGTTCGGACCGACCCGTCCCTTCTGGATCTCCAGAGCGTTACCGACTGGGGGGGATTGATCGCCACACTTCGTGGCCATGTGCTCGCCAGGGAGGCAGCAGCACTCAGAGAGCCCGAGGCCCAGGCGTCTTCTCCCATGGACGTCTTCTGGTCGCTGCTGCCGGAGGCCCTGCGGGAGGATCTCATGGAAGTCTCCCTTGAATCCCCCCCCCTTGACGTGCGACACCGGTTCGTCCGGGCGGTCAACGAAATCCTCCGGGAGCAGGACCTCAACCTCCTGGCCGACTGGAAAGTGGAGACCCTCGATGCCGAGACGCGCGGACTGATCGAACTGGGCCCGCGCAGCCTGACGCCGCACCGAAGGACCCGCCTGAACCGCATGCTGCTTTCTTCCCTGGTTTCCGGCGTTTTTGGTAAGGCCAGACAGGGACCTACATTCGAAGGCAGGCAGATCGTCCTGGGCCCCCGGGCCGGGGACTGGTACCTGGTCCGACAAGGCCTGAACGAGGGACAGGAAATCGTTACCCGCGGGGCCTTCAAGATCGACTCGGCCCTTCAGATACAGGCTCGTCCGTCCATGATGGAAGAGCAAAGTCTTGGCCCGGAGTTTTCCGGCCAAACGCCCCCATTGCCCCTGGACCCGACCAACAGGAAACAGATGCTGCGCGTTATTGAAGTCGGGCAAAGCCTGCAGGTCCGGGAAGACTCGGCCTCGCTGAATTCCCTCCACAGCCGGGCGATGGTCCTTGTCCAGGCGATCGACCAGGTCCAGCCCGACCGGATGGCCCCGACCTCTCTGCTGCTCTGGCGGGAGCTTTCGATGCGGATGGAAAACCTGGCGGTCCTGCTGGGCGAAACAGACAGCCCCGCCGAGGCGCAAGGCTACCTGCAGGAACTCGATAAGCTCCTGGAGACCGTGGGCGACCGCTACGAGCTTGCCGGGGCTCTGACCCGCCCGGCCGGAGGCGGCCATGACCACTGACCCCCGGAATGAATACCCGCTTCTGCCCGAGCAAAAGGGCCTGCTTGGCCGCTTTCTGTGGGTCTGCATGAACAACCCGCTCTTGCCGGCGATCCTTCTCGGGGCCATCGTGGCCGGCGGAGTGGCGGTGGCGCCTTTCGACTGGGACACGGGCCCGCTGCCGCGGTATCCGGTGGCCACCGATGCCATTCCCGGTACCGGCGAGAACCAGCAGATCGTCTTCTCCGCCTGGCCCGGGCGAAGTCCGCAGGATGTGGACGATCAGATCAGCTTCCCGATTTCGGTGGCCATGCAGGGGCTTCACGGCGTCAAGACGGTTCGCAGCTACTCGATGTTCGGCCTCTCGATGGTCTACGTGATTTTCGATGAATCCATCGGATTCTACGACTCACGCACGCGCATCCTGGAGAAGCTCGCGAGCCTGTCTCCGGAAAAGGACTATCCCGGGGGTGTGCGTCCCCAACTGGGACCTGAGGCGACGGCCCTGGGTCAGATTTTCTGGTACACGCTGGAAGGGCGCGACCCGGAGGGCAACCCGATCGGAGGCTGGGACCTGGACGAGCTTCGAACGCTCCAGGACTGGCAGGTGCGATATGCCCTCAGCAGCGCCGGGGGCGTTGCCGAGGTCGCTTCCATCGGAGGCTTCGTCCAGGAATATCAGGTGGACGTGGATCCCGACGCCCTGCGCGCCTACGGCGTTACGCTTCCGGAGGTCATCCAGGCCGTTCGCGATGCCGATGTGGACGTCGGGGCCGGGACCATGGAAGTCAACCGGGTGGAGTATTTCGTCCGGTCGGAAGGATCGATTCAACACGCCCGGGACATCGCAAAGAGCGTGATCAAGGTCAACGATGGGATTCCCATCCTTGTCGACCAGGTGGCCGAGGTCAAACTCGGGCCGGCCCCACGTCGCGGCGTACTGGACAAAGCCGGGGCCGAGGCCGTGGGCGGGGTGGTGGTGGCCCGCTACGGTGAGAACCCGCTTGCGACCATTGAAAACGTCAAGCGGAAGATCGAGCAGATCGCCCCCTCCCTGCCTCGCAGAGCGGTGATTGACTATCAAAACATCGGCGTCGAAGCGGTAACCGCCTACGCCAAAGCGCAGGGCTTTGCCGCCTTCAGGGAGGATCAACTCAACCAGGAGGCCTGGCTGGAGCATCTGCGAGAGACCCCGCGCGAGCAGTGGCCCCGGTGGGTCAATATCAGCCAGGTGACCATCGAACCGTTCTACGACCGGACAGGCCTGATTTACGAAACCCTGGGCACGCTGGGGACCGCACTTTCTCATGAGGTATTGGTCACGCTGATCGTCGTTATCCTCATGGTCCTCAACCTCCGGGCCAGCGTTCTGATCGGCTCCATGCTGCCCCTGGCGATTCTGTTGTGCTTCATCGCCATGAAGCTCTTCGGCGTCGATGCCAATATCGTTGCCCTCTCGGGAATCGCAATCGCAATCGGCACCATCGTGGATATGGGCATTGTCGTTTGTGAGAACATCCTCCGTCACCTGGACAAGGCCCCGCCCGAAGAGCCGAGGCGACAGGTCGTCCACCGAGCCACCAGTGAGGTCGGCTCAGCTGTGATGGTCGCGGTGGCCACCACCGTTGTCAGCTTTCTGCCCGTCTTGGCCATGACAGGCCCGGAGGGCAAGCTTTTCAAGCCGCTGGCCTATACGAAAACCTTCGCCCTGATCGCTTCGATCCTCCTGGCCATCGTCTTTCTGCCCGCGGCAGCCGAGTTATTCTTCACGCGACGCTCAGGTCGCAGATCCCTCCGACGGTCCCTGGAGGTCCTGAGCCTGGCAGCCGGGGCGGGATTCTTCGTCTGGGCGCTCCGGACCGGTTCCGTGCCGGCCATAATCGGTTCAGCGGTACTGATTCTCCTTGCCGCAGCGCAACTGGCCTCTCGCTATCTGCCCGCCCGGATCGGGCTGGCCTCCAGGTGGATCACAGCCATTGCCATCTGCGCCGCCATCGCCGCTTTGCTTGCAAGCCACTGGTCGCCGCTGGGAATCCAGGCCGGCCCCGGGGCGAACTTCGCCTTCGTTGCCGTTCTGATCGGGGGGCTCCTGGGATTCTTTCGTCTCTTCCAGTGGGCCTATCTGCCCCTGCTGGGTTGGCTGCTCAAGCGAAAGGCACTGGTCGTCCTGGCCGGCGCGGTGATCCTGATCTTCGGCGCGATGTCCTGGCTGGGTTTCGACCGGGTCTTTGGATTCGTTCCCGCCGCAGCCGAGGCGGTCGCCGGCAAGGGCGACGAAATCCGCCGACATCGCTACTGGGTCAATGCATCCCAGCGATTCAGCGGGCTGGGCAAGGAGTTCATGCCCCCCCTGGACGAGGGTTCTTATCTCTACATGCCCACGACCATGACCCACGCATCCCTGGAGGAAGCCCAGGACATTCTGGCCAAGCAGGACATGGCGTTCGAAGCCATTGCGGAAATCTCCTCGGCAGTGGGAAAGATCGGACGCGCCGAGACGCCCCTGGATCCTGCCCCCATCTCGATGGTGGAAACCATCATCAACTACCACAGCGAGTTCGTGACCGATGCGGCCGGACATGTCGTTCGTTTCCGCTATGAACCGGAAGGCAAGGAACTGGCTCGCGGAGCCGATGGCCGGCTTCACCAAGCCCCCGACGGCAAACCGTATTATGTCCCGGGCCGCTACGGCCGCGACGAGAAAGGTCGCCTGATACCCGATCCCCAGGGCCGAGAGTTCCGAAACTGGCGCAGGGCCCTGGATCCGGATCTCAACCCCGGCCGGCAGGCCTGGCCCGGCATCACCAGCCCGGAAGACATCTGGGACCAGATCGTCCAGGCCGGGCAGATCGAGGGCACGACGTCGGCCCCGAAACTCCAGCCAATCGCCGCCAGGCGTGTCATGCTCCAGTCGGGCATGCGGGCCCCGATGGGCGTGCGAATTCAGGGCCCCGATCTGGAGACGATCCAGCAGGTTGCCCAGCGGATCGAAAAGCTCCTCAAAGAGGTCCCGGGCGTTCGGGACTCTGCCGTCAACGCCGAGCGGATTGTCGGCAAGTCGTACCGGACGATCCTGCCCGACCGCGATGCCCTGGGGCGCTACAAGGTCCGCATGGGACAGTTTCAGGATATCGTGGAGGTCGCGATTGGAGGCAGGCCCCTGGCCAGCACGATCCAGCAGCGGCAGCGAATCGCAATACGAGTCCGCTACCTCCGTGAGCTGCGAGACAGCCTGGAAGATCTTCGCCGCATCCTGGTCCCCGGAGACCGGGCCCAGGTCCCCCTGGAGCAGGTCGCCCGCGTTGCGGACATTCGAGGGCCCCAGGTCATCAAGAGCGAGGATGCGTTTCTTGTCGGGTATGTCCTTTTCGACAAGGAACCGGACCAGGCGGAAGTCGACGTCGTGCAGCGTGCACAGGCCCACCTGAGCAAGGAACTGTCCCCCGACCTGCCCCGGGGAGTAAGCTTCGAGTTCGCCGGAGACTATCAGAACCAGATCCGATCACGCAGAACGCTGGCCGTGGTCCTGCCCGGGGCCCTGGCGGTCATCTTCCTGCTGCTGCATTTCCAGTTCCGCTCTGTCCCCACGACCCTGCTGGTCTTCACGGGGATCTTCATCGCCTGGTCGGGAGGTTTCATCCTTCTGTGGCTCTACGGGCAGGGATGGTTCCTGGACGTGACAATCCGGGGCACCGAGCTACGAGACCTGTTCCAGATCGCGCCGCGGAATCTGTCTGTCGCGGTCTGGGTGGGATTTCTGGCCTTGTTTGGCATCGCCACCGACGACGGGGTCGTTCAGGCCACCTACCTGAGCCAGGTCTTCCGCGAGACACAGCCGACCAGCATTGCCCAGGCCCGAAAGGCAACGCTCCAAGCGGCATCCAGACGCATCCGCCCCTGCCTGATGACCTCGGCTACGACGATTCTGGCACTGGTTCCCGTGCTGACCTCGACCGGGCGCGGAAGTGACGTAATGGTTCCCATGGCCATTCCTTCCTTTGGAGGAATGATCCTGGTGCTCTTCTCGCTGCTGCTGGTCCCTGCCCTGTACTGTTGGGGCCAGGAACGCAAGATCCGCCGCAAACAGGGCTGATCCTGCAGAGGCTTCAATCGCTTCCGGCGGCGGAGGCTTGTGCGGATCCTTCCTGCAGGACCCGGATGGCCCCTTCCAGACGTTCCAATTGCTCCAGGAGCAATTCGAGGGCGTCGGGCGCCATCTCCGCTTCCTGCCGTCGGCCAATCTGCTCGAGGTTCAGGGCTGCTTCAAAGGCCGCCGTCGCCCGAAGTGTTCCCGTCGAGCCCTTCAGGGCGTGGGCGGAGCGATAGAGCGTTTCCATGTCTCCGGCCTGGATGGACTGCCTGATCTCGCCGAGGGTCTGTTCCTTTCGTTCGCGGAACAGGTCCACGATTTCAAGAAGCACCTCCTGGCTGTCCCCGACCGATTCGAGCAAAGCGGCATAGTCCAGGACCTGCGGATCCAAGGCCGCTGCGTCGCCACGGGAGACTTCCTGACTGTTCGTGGTTTGGGCCTCTTGGAGAGATGCCTGGACCGGTGCATCGCCGAAGGCATCGGGGCCGATCTCGCAGTCCCGTGACGGCAGGTACTTGGCCAGGGTCTCAAAGAGCACCTTTCGGTTGACCGGCTTGGAGGCGTAGTCATCGAACCCGTCTGCGAGGCACTCTTCCCGGACGCCGGCCATGGCGTGAGCCGTCAGTGCGATGATCGGCACGGAAAGACCCGCCCGGCGAATCTGGGCCACTGCGTCGCGCCCGTCCAGAACCGGCATCATCAGGTCCATCAGGAGCACGTCGAACGGCTCGCCCCGCTGGGCGGCCGATAGCGTTTCGTCCACCGCCGAACCGCCGTCTCCCACCACTGCCACTTCCAGACCCGTCCTGCGAAGCAGGAGACTGATGAGCCTCTGGTTATCCTTGCCGTCCTCGGCCAAAAGAACCTTGCCGGCAAATCGGGCTTCGTTGACGGGGGTGTGTCTTGCCTGCGCTGTGGGGTCCCCGTCGAGATCGGCTGATTCAAGCTGGATCCACTCGGCCGGGCCGGCCAGGATCTCCAGCAGGAAGGTACTTCCCTTGCCCGGCTCGGAATGACAGGTGATATCCCCTCCCAGCATGCGGGACAGCTCGCGGGAGATGGCCAGGCCCAGCCCCGTGCCTCCGTACTTGCGGGTGGTGGATCGGTCGGCCTGGGTAAAGGCGCTGAAGAGATTCGCGACCTGGTCGGTCGTCATGCCGATGCCGCTGTCGGTCACCTCGAAAAGCATGGAAGCATTGCCCTCCGAGTCCTGTTTGCCCATTCTCGCGACGATCTCGACCTTTCCGCTCCGGGTGAACTTGATGGCGTTGCCCGCGAGGTTCAGCAGGATCTGGCGAACACGCGTCGGGTCGGACCGCATGAGCCGGGGGATGTCTCCCTCGGCCCGGACTTCCAGTTGGAGTTGCTTTTCCTCCGCCTTGACCTGGAGCAACCCGGAGACCTCCCGGAGGATCTCGACCGGCTGGCATTCGATGATCTCCACGACCATCTTGCCCGCTTCGATCTTCGAGAGGTCCAGGATGTCATTGATCAGCGCCAGCAGGTGCTCGCCGTTTCGGTGGATGGTCAGGACCGCCTCTTCCCGCTGGCCGGCGGCTATGTCCGACTCCAGAAGAATTTCCGAGTAGCCCAGAATCGCCGTCATCGGTGTTCGGATCTCATGGGACATATTGGCCAGGAAACGGCTCTTGGCCTGGTTGGCGTCATTGGCTGCCTGCATGGCCGCGTCGAGTTCCTTGTTCTGCCGCTCGATCTTGTCGCGGGAGTCCTTGAGCATGTTCAAGGCGTCCTGCAACTGGGCGTTCTTTTCCTCGATGGGGCTTACGTCGTCGAAGCTGACCACCGCTCCGCGCGCGCTGCTGCCCTTGGTGACCGGAACAGCATTGACGGCGAAAATGCACGACCTGCCTTGTTGACTATAGGTGAGCCTGGATCCCTTGACCACGCGGGATTCGGACATCGCAAGGCTCCAGGGGGGATTTTCCAGCAGGAACTCATCGGCCTCCCAGTGGATCTGCCCGATCCGCATCCCAAGAAGCTGATCGCTGCTGATTCCCAACTTCTCGGCGAGTTTCTCATTGGCCAGGACGATCCGCTCGCTGCGATCCAGTACCGCGATACCCTCGGCCAGGGTATCGAGCATCGCCCGGACCCTCTCGGGAATGACCGTCGAAGGATCCAGGTGCTGGAGTGTTTTGCGGAGGAACAGGACGTAGGCGAAGAATCCCGCCCCAGCAACGAACAGGATCAGCAGTACGCGCCGGCCGGGCAGCCACTGCCAACCCGATCGGGCCTCGGGCTCACGAAAGCGAATCTCGACCTGGCCCCACGGATGCTCCTGGTAGAACAGGGGAATTCTCGCATGGGTCAAGGAGGTCTCGTCTTCCCGGGGATCCCAAAGCTTCCGGTGGTCCCCCTGGCGGGCGACCACCCGACCATCCGCGGTGCGAAGGGCTGCGGAGAGGATTTCGGGATTGCGCTTCTTCGCCTGCGAGAGAATGGTGGCAATCGCCTCGGGCCTGCGCTCGGAGAGCTGAATGCTGCAGGCGACCCCGATACTTTCGCAGAGCCTTTCGCGACCCTGGAGGACTGCCTGGGTCGAGTCGGGGATCAGTCCCAGCGCGTCCGCCCCCAGCAGCAATGCCACTGTCAGCAGCGTCAACCCCAGACTGATATGTATCGCTGCCCGAAAACGCCTCATGGAATCTGCCCGCAAGTAGGTACTTGACAAAGAGCCCTACCAGAGCCCGGCGCAGCGGGAAACGCGGCTGTCGGCCTCGGGAGAAGATCTCTTGCTCCTCATGACTCGCACAGGCCCGGCACGAAATGCCCCACAGCGGACACAAGCGGTCTTGGCTTGTATCGGGAAATCGCCCAGGGGGCTTTAAGTAGCAGCGGATGAACCCGAGCTTTCCCGGGATTGCTGAACCGGTCTTCGGCTTGAGGCCAGTGTGGCCGGCACTGAGGTCTATTCCGCGGTCAGTATCAACACGTCGGCGTCCTGGCCGGAGTGTTTCTTCCGGTCGCCCTCGGTGCGGTTCTGTCGCTTCTTATCGGCGAAATCCAGTACGGGCAGCGGATCAAACACTCGCCAACTGGGCAGGGCGGCGACAAAGCTCGAAATCAGCGCTCCGCTCTTGATCGACCAGACCAGGTACCCCATGGAGGCCACAGCCGAAACGCCCACCACCGCCCCCACGGTGATATCCTTCATTCTCGCCCGCGTTGCCCGTGCGTGATCGGCAATCTCTTTGTCGCTGCGCATGCGGTTCCACATCCGGCCCGAATCGCCCAGGGTCCCGTAGGCTTTGGGCGAGACGATCTGGCCGGGCTTCAGGCCATCGAGGCCATTGATGTTCATATAGACGACGTTGGCTCCCTGGACCATCGGGGCCGCATCGATACGGCTCAAATCGCCCTGTCGCGGGCCGCCCTGGCCGTTGATTTCCAGATCCACCTCGGCATGGGCGTAGGAGCGGGGATTTTCCCGGCGGCGCTCCCGGCGATTCCTGGTCTCCATCGCATCGGACTCGGCCAGTGCATCGACGGAGGGCTCGCCCTGGGCCTCTGTGCCGGCGTGAGCCAAATCTTCCGAGGCGTCTTCCGAAAGCGGCTCCTCTGGTGAGGGGGAATCGGAGTCCGGGACCGACTCTTCTCCATCACCGGAGAGGACCTGCGCCTGGTTGTCGGTCTCGGAGACCTCCTGGTTGGATGTCGTCTCAACCGCAGTCGAGGTCTCCTGGTCCGGCTGGGACGAGGTCTCTTCCTGCTGGGACGCCGTCGGGCTTGCCGGTTCGCTGGAGGGGCTGCTCAGGGCAGCTGTCCGGGCCTGGGAATCTTCCCGGCCCGGTTCAAACTGCGGATCGGGCGATGCAGCGGCTTCGACCGCAAAGGGCCTGGAATATTCGCTGGTGCCCGATCCGGTAGCTGTAGCGCTGATGTACTGGCCCGCGATGAGCCCTGAAGCGATGTGGCTCAGCTCGGCCTGGCCGGCGGCATCGGTCGTCACGTCCAGAGAGCAAAGGAACGTCCGGCCCGAGGCCATGCCGTAGCTGTTCAGCTCGCTGCCGATGAACAACTCGACCCGGAAGGTCGTGTTGGCCGTGCTGGTCAGTGTGCCGGTTATCGTGGTCAGCCCGTCGTGGCCTCGAATCGCCGAAGCGAGTACCGGATGGTTCTGCCAGCCGTCGGATTCATCGGCGTCGTTTTCCAGGAAGGTATCGCTCTCCAGATCGATCGGGAACATGCCGGTTGCATAGATGGTATTGCCCAGGATCCGGTTTCCCAGTGTTCCGCTCGAGCTGTTCAGCGAGACGCCGTCATGCTCCGCCCCGGCAATGAGGTTTCCCTCTCC
Source organism: uncultured Planctomycetaceae bacterium (assembly GCA_964583095.1). Taxonomy (GTDB): domain Bacteria; phylum Planctomycetota; class Phycisphaerae; order SM23-33; family SM23-33; genus CAZOVB01. The sequence continues at coordinate 45,547 of CAZOVB010000023.1, read as the reverse complement.
CGCGCCGGTTCCTCCGATCAGGTTATCCGAGGAGCTGAACTGCATCCACACGCCCCAGAGGCCGAAACCGAAGACGTCCTGACCCGTCGCATCGGTGCCCAGGATGTTGCCCTGGATCGTATGGCTGTGCGTCGCGCTGCCATAGAGGTGAATACCAATGTTCTGGCCCGCGATCACGTTGCCGGCCCCAACATCCCCGATCTGCCAGCCGCTGCCACCCTGGATCATGATTCCCGAACTGCTGTAATCCCCAAAGGCATGTTGGCCTGTGATATCCAGGCCGATGTAGTTGTTCAGCACGGTGATATTGTCGACGCTGGAGAATCCCTTGATCCCCCCTCCGGAGGTGCCCACGGAGATGATGTTTCGCTGCGAGGCGTCGTAGCCGCCGATCAGCCCGTTGTCGGCTTTGTTGAGGTACAGGTCATTACCGTCATTCTCGACCAGCACCGTCCCGGTCGGATCCGTGCCGATCAGATTGCCTTGAACGACGAATCCGTCGGCACCATTGCCAAGCATGATCCCGTTTCCGACGTTGCCGGAAATCACGTTATCGAGCACCTGCGCGCCCGGACCGTAGATCTGAACACCGTTGCTGCCGTTGCCCAGATCAGCCGTGCCGGCCACATTCGTTCCGATGTAGTTGTTCTGCACGATCAAACCCGACGAAGCCGTGTCGACTTCAATGCCATCATTGCCCATCGCGCTGATCACGTTCCGGTCGGCCAGGTCGGCCCCCCCGATCACGACGTTGCTGGATGCGTCGATGTCGATGCCTTCTCCCCCCGAGCCTCCCGAGAGGGTTCCGGTGACATCGGTCCCCAGGAAGTTCCCCGCGATGGTAACTCCATCGGCATTGGTAAGCTGGATCGCATCCCAACTGTCGTGAACCACCAGGCCGCGGATTTCGCTGCCCGCCCCCGAAATCGAAAGCACATCTTCCCCGTCTCCCATGTTCACCGCATCGATCTCGATAATCGGCTGACCGGCCGTCCAGCCCTGCTGCGTCGTGCCGTTCAGATTCACCGTATCCGTCATCACCGGCAAGGTGCTGCCCGGTTGGAAACGCCACCAACTGAAGCCGCCCGAGACGTAGTCGGCATCGAAGTCTCCGATGGCGGCGTCTGACTGCGTCGTCGTCACAATGTTCGTGAGCGAGCCGGCCAATCCGTCGTCCTGGTAATACACATGACCGGCACCGGCCTGGCTAAGGGCGAACCGGCTGGTCTGCGTCCCCGCAATCGCATTGCTGTTCTGGATGAACTGCCGCAGGCTGCCCTGGACACTCCGATCCGCCCCCCCGTCGTCATCTCCATCCAGCGTGGTCGTGACCACCTGGAAGCTGAAACCACTGTCCAACCCCGTAACATCCGCGCCGGAGACCACCGCGCGCGTCAGGTGCTGGGAGGTCAGAAGAATCGAAGCATCGTCACTGGTGTCGACGCTGAGCCCCCCCATCAGACTTCCGGCCGTCGAGAGATAGTCATAGCCCCCATTGAGGAAGACCGCCCCGGCCGAGCCGTAGGTCTGCTCAGCCCAGACGTCCCCCTGGTCCCAGCCGGCATTGAAGCCGGCCGAGGGCGCTATCGTCCTGGAATCGATTACGACCCAGTACGTTCCGTCTGCCAGGCCGGCAAAACTGTACTGGCCCAAGGCGTCGGTCGTGGTGGTGGAAAGCAGTGCATCGCCGGCATCCATCGTGCCATCGCCGCCGTCTTCGTAAAGGAGTACGGTCGCTCCGGAAACTCCCTGTCCGTCATCGGAGATCGAACCGTCGCCGTCGACATCCTCCATCACCCGGCCTGAAACCGTCTGGGCCAGGGCGTGGTCGTACTGGGCGAGCCACTCCAGGTTCAACCCGAATTCCAGGGAGTCCGGCTCGTCGGCTGCCCCGGCGGAAGCCACCTCCAGGACCCAGTCGCCCCCGGCGCCGGTCAGGTCGTCGCTGACAAAGACATCCGCACCGGACAGTGCGGAAAGCTGGTCGACCAGCGATGCCCCCAATCCGGCGTCCTGGGCTACATTGCAGGCAAAGATGCCTATATCGGCCTCTTCGGTGAGCACCTGAGCGATCCGGGCCCAGAAGAGTCCGCCATCGCCTTCCAGACTCGCAGCATCCACGTGGCCGGAGGCGAACGAAAACGACCCCGCCGACCCATGCGACAGGATACTGACCGAATCGACGGCCCTGCCCGAATCGGACACGATCTGCGAAAGCTCTCCAAGGATCGCGTCGGACCCGCTTGCGCTGTCAAAGAAGACCGTGTGGGCATCGGCATCTACGCCCTGGGCCAGCCAGTGTGCATCGGCCAGGGATGCATCGATCAGCACGACCGAGAGCGGACCCTCCAGCCGGGCGGTCATATCGGCTCCAATGTCCAACCCGTCGGCTGAGAAGAGCAGTCTCGGTTCCAGCAATTCAAGATGTGAATGTTGATTCATCGTCTTCCCACCTGTTCAGGATGGACGTCGATCGACGGTCGCCTGCCTGAAGCGAACAGACCCAGGGCTTGTTCCTCTGGCTCGCAGGACCCCTGCAGGTCCTCCAGGCCCGCCGGCAGCGCTGCATGCAAGGGAAGAATAAGATTCAGCCCCCAACGTCCCAAATCCTCGTTCCCCGCAATCTCCTGAAATCTCTGAGCTTATGCGCAGTGCACTCGGCGCAGTCCCTCAAACCTCGCAAACTGCACAGACTGCACCACCCCTACTGCTTGCCCGGCCTGGCATAGTGGAATTGCAAGAGTCCATGCACAAAAGAGATACGGGAAGTACCGTAGCTGGTTATTGCATCACCGGCTGCGGCATGCCTCCACGAGCTGCTGTGCGTGGGCAGAATCCCGGGCCGTGAGCGGGACGAAAAATTCTCGTCCGGGCCATTTCCGGAAGAAGGCCTTGAGCTGATCGGCATCGCCGGGGGCGCCTCCCAGGCAGATCTTCTTGCCCGCATCGAGGATCCGCCGGTACAGGTCGTCCCATTGCTCGCTGAGAGATCCGGGATTGCCCGCCCCGGAAACCCACTGGATGCCGTGGAGTTTCTCCAGACCCAGCAGCAGATCCAGGTGCGGAAGCTCGCCCGGGCCGTCCAGGTGGTATACCACGCGTCCGTCGAAGCGTTGGGTCTCTCGACCGATGCCCGGCAGGGCCCATCGTGCGAACGCATCCGGGCCGATCATCGCCGAAAAATCGCACGAGGCGATGTTGCTCGGCCTGGCCGAGAGAATGCGCATCGCCTGGGTGTAGCACCCGGGGTTGGCCGGGTCGACAATCTCGCTGAAATGCCCATGCCAGTGCCACCAGAGCCGCTCGATCAGCGCCACGCACCGATCGAGCTTCTCCGGTTCGTCCATCGTGTCCATCAGCAGGTTGCCGGTCTTGCGCATGGCGGCCAGGATGTCCAGCAGTCCGCCAAGTTCGGCGATGCCGAATACGTAGCGGCCCTTCAGCTGCTGCGTCAGACGGCGCATCGCCTCCAGGGCCGTTCGAGCATAGTGGCTCTCGGTCGTCTCATCGAACTGGAGGATCTCATCCAGGGAGAGTTCCTCCTCCATCTCCAGCCAGATCGTATCCCCGTTGAAGTGTGTCTGGCCCGTCAGCAGGGCCGACATCATCGAGGCCCCCATGTTCACGAAGAGGAAGTGGTAGCCCTCGGCGGCCCGACCGGTGACATCGGCGTAATCGGCAAGCACTTGGGCCGCCTCATCCACATAGCGAAAGTCGCCCGTTTCGGCAGCGAGTTCCACCGCCTGGCCGAACAGGAATTCCTGTCTCCAGGCGGTCCAGCCCGCCACGCACTTCGGGGCCATCCAGTCGCGAACCTTGTCGCCAAAGTCGCCCCGGCCCTTGGGGAAGATGCAGTAGACCAATGGCTCGGTGTTGCGATTTTCCCACCAGAGCTCGTACCGCTGCTTGACTTCCTCTATGTAATCCATCAGGGACATCCGGGTTCTCTCCTTTGGTTTTGCAAGGCTTGGCTGGAGGGATCATCATCGCATTCTGTGAAGAATTGTCCAGGTCCAACCGCCCGGCTCCGATGGAATTTGCACCTTTGCACCGGGCTTTGTAACATACCCTGTACCCACCCCCCCGTATCCCATGAGTACCGAAACCGTCAGACCGGAATTCCGCAACGTTCGACAGCTCGGCAACAATGCCCCGCATGCCAGGCACAATGTCTCTCTGGGCGTAACGTCCGGGACGTTTGCAGGCATGGCAATGGTGTTTTTCAACCCGGAACTGATCGTAGCCGGTCTGATCTTCGCCCTCACCGGCAGCAACTGGCTGGTCGCCCTGGTTCCGCTGATCAACAAAGCCGGCGGGCTGACTCCGCAGCTCCTGGCCGGGACCTTCATGGAACACCTGCCCCGCCGCAAGCCCCTGTTTGTGATCCTGACGATCATCCGCGTAAGCGGGTTTGCCGCCCTGACCGGCGCTGCCTACCTGCTGTACCTCTCGCCGGGCCCCTGGACGATCGCCCTGTTTTTCGGCATCTACCTGCTGATCTGCGTCAGCGGGGGAACCACCTTCGTGGTGTTCATGGACATGATCGGAAGGCTGATCCCCACACACCGGATCGGCTCGATGCTTGGCATGCGACAAATGCTCGGGGGGGGCATGGGTGTTCTCCTGGCTGCGCTGGTCGTTCAGCCCATCCTCAGCAGCCCCCACCTGGACCTGCCCTTGAACTACATGGTCCTGTTCGCGATCGGCACGGTCCTGATCGCCCTGGATATGGGCACCTTCAGCCGGTGCAGGGAAGAACCGTCCCAGGCTCCCACACAGCGGACGAGTCTGAAACAGAGCCTGCGCCGGGGCCTGGGCTGGGTCCGGGAGGATCACAACTACCGTTGTTACCTTTACAGCCGCGTGGCCTTTCGGATCGCCTATCTGGGCCTGGCCTTCTTCATCCCATACGGTACGCTTCGGCTGGGATACGGGGATGACCCCGGCCGACTGGCCGAGATGGCCGGCATCATGATCGTGGTCGCCAGGCTGATCTCCATCGTCTCCAGCGGACTCTGGGGTCGATTGGCCGACCAGTACGGCTCACGGATCACCATGATCATCGGCGGGGGATTCCTGGCCCTGGCCCCGCTGATCGCCCTGCTCTCACCGCGTCTGCCCGATACGTTCCATTTGGCCTTGCCCTTCAGTAAGGTCGCACTGACTCTGCCCCTGCTGGTCTGGCTGCTTTCGCTTGCGACGTTCCAGACCGGCATTCGCGCCAATATCCTCGGCGGGCATCGCTTCCTGGTCATTCACGCCCCCCCCAGTCAGCGCGCGGCCTACGTGGCATTCAACAACACCATTACCAGTCCACTGACACTGCTGCCCCTGGCCGGGGCGTGGCTGGCAGAAGAGGGCGGCATGGACGCGCTGTTTCTCGGCGTGGTGGCCGGGGGGTTGCTGAGTATCTTTGCCGCCTGGAGGATGAAGCCGGACACCTCCGGACTCAAGACCGCTGCAAACGGTCAGTGAGCCTTCGGCGTTGACTGGGCTCGAAGCGACCGTTGATCCGCTGCGCAGATGGTAAAACGTCTTGACCTCCCCATGCTCGATTTGCCACAATATCGGTTGTAAACGTGAAACGTTTGACCCCGACCAAAGGAATATGCAATGCGCCTCTCTTTTACCTGCACCGTGAGCCTCGTCCTTGCCCTGGCCTCATCTCCGCTCTGGTTATTCGCACCGACCAGCGATGCGTCCGAACCGGTGACCACTCTGCCGGCCGAGAAACTCAAGGTCCTCGATGCCGGTCGCCGGGATTGCCCGGGCATGGGCAAGTTCTGGACCGGCCCCGCCGTTCAAAACCAGGCCGCAACGTATCAGAAACTCCTGGACGAGAAAGGGCCTGAAGCAATCGCCAGGGATCTCCTGGCCGCCTATGCGACACCCGACCCCTCTACAGAGCTCGAAGGCCTGGCCGTCGCGCTGCTGACCGATGCCGGCTACAAGATGGCCAGGAGCGACTGGCAGGACCAGGCCCTGCGCAACCACCTGCATCGATCCAAGAAGGAAGACCCGGATAAGCTCACAGCCAATGTCTTTGCGATCCACGATGCGATTGCCGCTTCAAAGGACTCCCGGGCCAGGGACCTCGCAGCCGAACTGCTCCTCCAGGTCTCCAGCGAAGGGCTCTCCAACCTTCACAACAAGAGCGGCAACGGTACCTATATGCAGAAAGTCAAGGGCAAGCTTACGCGGGTCAAGGTCGAGCCCTTCCCGCCCTTCCAGGACAGCCGGGATCATACGATTCTCGGCCCGGTTCGAACCGCCGGACGCTGAGAACGTAGAAGGATTATCAAGGCGGGGGTGGACACGGACTTGCCGGAGGCGGAAGGCTCTCCTTCCGCCCCCGGAAGAGTCCGTTTGTCTTTCAGCGGGCTTCCAGGGCTCCGGCGTCCCGTTTGCCCTCGGGCTCCCTTCCCGTAAAGTCCCGCATCTGCGGGCCGTTGAACTGCCAGGCATAAAGCTCCTGGATGGTCGTGTTCGCATCGGCCAGGCTGCCCCGGGAGACCCGGAGGAAGTCCAGTTCCGCCTGGAGGTGCCGGCTGTCGGAGCTTCGGCCCACTACGAAATCGCCGCTGTTTTCCAGCGAAGCGTTGGGCTGAAGGTTTTGAAGACCACTGGAGCCGATTTTCTTGCCATCGACATAGAAGGAGACCATCCACCGCTTGCGATCCACTTCCACGATCACGTGGTGATACCGGCCATCGGTCAGCTGCGCGGGGGCAACGGCTTCATCCCGACTGGAGCCCGACTGGAGCGCAAGCCGCAGCCCGCCCTGCTCAGTCAGCGTCAGTTCATAACCGCCCTTGTCACCCATCTTCCGCACCAGGCCCGCCTGGCCCTGGTCGGGGAGGAACCTGGCAACCAGTTCGATCAGGAAGTTATTGGTCCCCATGTCCAGGTGAATTCGCTTGGAGCCGCTCAGCGTGGTTCGGCTGTTGCCCTTGCCGTAGGTGACGTCCGAGGTCATCGATTCATGCGTCGCCACCAGGTACTGCTCCTGGCCGTCAAGCCGCAAAGCGCCGGAAGTCCAGTCCTCCAACATGCCCCGGACATAGTCATCGGTTTGAATGTTCTTTCCCTTCAGTGGCGTGTGGGGCATGAATTCATACGTGGTCCGCGAGCCGTAGTAAGGCCTCATGTACCAACTGTCATCGATCAGAGTTGTCGGGTCCGACCGATTCTGCCGGAAGTTCCACTCGCCCACCACCGCGTAAAGCGACCAGGGGACGAACATCTTCACGCCGTGATCCACGGCAGGGCTTTCCTTCTTCAGACGGAAGTCCTTGGCCTCGGCGTTCATGTAGGGGCCGGCAGCGGCCGGAGTACCCACCTCCCAGGCCAGGGCGCTTCGCTTCCGCAGGGCCGTGCGGAAGCTCTCCAGCGTCTTGTGAGGCATTCCGTTGGACTCGAACACGCCGAAATTCTGCGGGTCGCCCACGAAGATGTTCTTCACGTAGCCGTTGGTCGCGTAGGCGAAATCCTCGGAGACCTCTCCCACGTGGGCCTGGTTGGCCTCGGCGACGCTCCTGGCGGGGCTGGCATGCCAGAAGACCCAGTCGCCGATATCTTCCCAGATATTCCCGGCAAAGATATCCCGGCCGGCCGCGGGGTTCTGCCTCCGCGTACCCACCACGAAACGATACACGGAATTGTTGAAGAACGTGTTCTGGAAGCTGTGGATCTCCTGGAACGCCGACGTGTTGCCGTGGGGTCCCTTTCGGCTGCTGATGCCCCAGGCGATGTTATTGAAGTGGTAGTTCTTGAAAGATCCGTCCAGGTAGTAGGCGAACCCGAAACGTCGCTTGGCGAAGTTCCAGTATCCGCCCGGGTTGCCGGAGATGTTGTTGAAGACGTAATAGGATCCGCCCTGCCAGGTCTCGATCCCTCCCCAGTCGTTGGTGTTGAGCAACGGATCGACCACCTTGTTGTGGTGAATCAAAATGCGGCACATCGGCGCGTCGCCAAGGTACCCACTGGGTTTTCCTCCAAAAATGAACAGACCCGCACCGTAGCCGCGATGCAGGAAATTCCCTGCAATCTCGGCCGTCTCGGGGAAGTTCACCTGCAGCGCGTGTCCGTGTTCGCCTCGAGGCGGGCGGAACCCGATCCGGCGCATCCGGTTTCGAAGGATCTTCACATCGCCCAGAACACCCTTGGGAGGATTCTTGATCGCCCATCGCGAACCGTCGGCCACATGGATCGCGCCGTGGTCGGTATGGGCGAAATCGTTGTCGCTGATGACCACGAGATCCAGGCGATCCCGATCGCCCGCCGCCTTGAAATGAATGCCGTTGGCCACGTGATGGAACGTGCAGTGGGTCACCTGGAGGTCATCCCCGCTGCCCCGCATGCGAATGGAGGCTACGTTGATCTCGGGGGTAAAGGGCCTCAGGTGCAAGGCACCCACGTTGGTGTAACGGAATCCCAGGCCGGAGATATGCACGTGTTTCGTCCCGGAAGCCAGGTCGATCAGGGTTCCTTCCCGGGCGGCCTCGATGTGCATTCGATTCGGGTCCTCGTTTTTGCCCAGACGCAGGAAGATCTTGCCTTTGTGTTTGCCTTCCTCGGCCAGGTACCACTCGCCGGCTTCATCCAGGAAGTGCGGGCTGTTCTCCACGTAGTACCGCATGGGGCCGAACATGTTGTTGGCCCCGCCGCCCCAGAATCCGGTGAAGTAGACGGTCTTTTCCTCCTGGTCGTAATGCTTGATCTGCCGGGCAACGGGCGTGCCCATCACCGGCCCCCATTCGGTGTAGATGTACGCTCCTTCCAGACTGCCGGCTGGGTAGTCCAGATTCTCGGGATCCGTTCCGTAGTTGAACTGTTTGCCCTTGTAGTTCTTGATGCCTTTTTCATTGCCCCAGACGTACCACTGGCTCTTGATATCTTCCGGGTCGGCGTTTTCGTCCCAGTTGGGCGTCCGAGCCAATGTGAGGCGCCGGACCTTCTCGCCCTGGATCATCCAGAGGATCCAGGGCCTGGGGCCCTCGGGAACCTGTCGCACCCAGACGTTCTCCGGGTCGAGACCTTCGGGCACCGAGGTGGCCTCGGCGCGTTTCCATCCGTCGTGAAAGGCCACCGAGCCGGCCAGGACCGCTTCTCCGCTGCCCCAGTCCGGATCACTGGTCAGGCGGATCGGCCTTCCTTCCTTGCCGGATTCATCCCCGCGAAGCACGCCGCGGTACGTCACGCCTCGTTTGAAAACATAGGTGTCCACGCCCTGGGCATCTTTGGCATTGCCCGCAGCGGCCGGATCCCACGGATGGTGCTTCCAGGGCTGTGCCCTGGTCCCGGGGTTCCGGTCATCGCCGGTTTCGAAATCAATGTATCGCACTTCCTGCCCGGCCTGGAAGGCAAAGGGCTGCGGGGCCCATTCGAGATCGCCGGTTTCCAGGACCTTCGCGTGCGGCTTCTGCCAGGAGTATTCCTGGGCCCATCCGATCGCTGCCGTCAGGGCAAGCAGGAACACGGCCGCGACAACACATGAGTTCTTGAAAAAGGATGTCGAATTCATCTGAGTCTCCATGTAAGTCATCCGCCCTGCCAGGCCGTTGCCGCGATTCTCGCGACGGCCTCGGGCAGTTTGAATAGCTCTTGTTCGTGAATATCCGTATGAAAGGTTTGCTACGGGCGAGAGGCTTCCAGGGCTCCGGCGTCGGTCGACTCACTTCGTTTCCTGCCTGTGAAGTCTCGAATTGCGGGGCCCTCGAACTGCCAGGCGCGAAGCTCCTCGATGCTCGTGCGGGCATCGGCCAGGGTTCCCCGGCTGATCCGCAGGAAGTCCAAGGCCCCGGCGAAGTAGTCTCCTTCGGGGCTTCGGCCCAGCAGGAAGTCTCCCTTGTTGCTCAGCGATTGCTCGCCAAGTTCCTTGAGAGAAAGCTTCCCGTTCAGGACGCCGTCGAAGTACATGCGCGCCACGGAGTTGCTGCGGTCGACCTCGGCCAGCACATGATGCCACTTGCCGTCGTTGATCTCTCCGCCTACCAGTTGAACGTCCCACGGGCTGGCGGTCTCCAGAACCAGCATAAGGTCGCCGTGATCGTCGAGGCGAAGCTGATAGCCGGTCGTCCCGTCGCTTTTGGAGAGGACCGTCCCGCGAGTAGCGCCCTTTTTGACACGAAGGAACAACTCGATGCAGAAGTTGTTATCGCGCATGTCCAGCCCGACACGCCGGGAGCCGGGAATGCTCTCCTGGCCCTGGTTGTAGGTAATGTCCTGCGTCATGGCTTGGTGGGAAAGCCGGGCATACTGGTCCCGGCCGTTGAATTCCAAGGCGCTGGGTGTCCAGTCTTCCAGGGGCCCCTGGATGAAATCCTCTTCGGCGATTCCGTGTCCTTCCAGGTTGGCTGTGGGCATTTCGTAATAGTAATTCCGCATCGGATAGTAGGAGCGCATGAACCAGTGATCGTCCAGGATCCTGGCCGGATTCGACCGGTTCAAGCGGAAGTTCCACTCCCCGACAGTCGAAGCCAGCGTCCAGGGCACGAACATGCGGATTCCGCTGCCGAGGGCCTTGCTGGAGGGTTTGAGGCGGAAATCATGCCCGGCCGAGTCCACGTAGGGACTCGAGGCCATCACCTGACCGATATCCGAGGCCAGCGCGCCGCGCCGAGCCAGCGCCTGGGCCATGGAGTCCAGGGTTCCATGCACGCCGCCGTCGGCTTCGAAGATGCCGAAATTGTCCGCGCTGCCGGCAAAGACATTCCTCGTGTAGGCATTGGTTTCGTAGCGGAAGGCCTTGCTGACAAACCCGACGTGTTCCTGGTTGGCCTGGGGCGTGCCCTTGGATTCCTCCCCGTGCCAGAAGACCCATTTGCCCATGTCTTCCCAGACGTTCGCGGCAAAGATGTCCCTGCTGCCGGTGGGCGACTGCCTCCGCGAGCCGACGACGAAGTTGTAGACCGAGTTGTGGAAGAAAGTGTTCTGGTAGCTGAAGATCTCCTGGAATGCCGACGTATTGCCGTGGGGTCCTTCCTCGCTGCTGATTCCCCAGGCAATGTTGTTGAAGTGGTAGTTCTTGAAGGAACCGTCCAGGTAGTAGGCGAACCCGAAGCGACGCTTGGCGAAGTTCCAGTACCCCCCCGGATTGCCCGAAACGTTGTTGTACACGTAATGCGTTCCGCCCTGCCAGGTCTCGATTCCGCCCCAGTCGTTGGTGTTGATCAGCGGATCGACCACACGATTGTGGTGAATCAGAATCCGGGCAAGCGGCGCATCGGCCTCGAAGACGTTCGGCCTGCCCCCGAAGATGAACAAGCCTGCGCCGTAACCGCGATGGAGCATGTTGCCCGCCACGTGGGCGGTCTCGGGGAACTTGAGGATCACCGCGTGGCCGTGGGTGCCCAGTTGAGGCCTGAAGCCGATGCGGTACATCCGGTTGCGAAGGATGTCCACGTTGCCCAGCGTCCCCTTGGGGGGCTTGCGGATCATGTAGAAGGATCCATCCTCGACCACCATCGCTCCCAGGTCGGTTTGGCGGATGTCGTTGTCGCAGATCCGAACGTCTTCGAGAAGATCTTCCTCCCCGACCGCCTTGGCGTAGATCGGCATCCCGACGTATTCAAACGTGCAGTTGGCAACCTTCAGAGCCTTGGCCGAGCCCACCAGCTTCACACATCCCACCCGGCAGCGATCCTCGGCCAGCTCGAATACCAGCGAGGGCTTTGGCACGTTGCTGAACCGGAAGGTCAGGCCGCTGACTTCGACACGTCCGGCCGGGGATGCAAGCTCGATGATCGTCGAATCCACGCCCGCCTCCAGGTGCATCCGGTTGGGGTCCTGGCCGGGTTCGAGACGCAGATACAGCTTGTGGACCCCTTGGGCCCCTTCTTCCAACCACCATTCGTCGGGTTCATCCAGGAAGTACGGGCTGTTTTCCAGATAGTAGCGCATGGGTCCGAACATCCCGTTGGGGTTCTTGCCCCAGAAGCCGCGGAAGTAGATGGTGCTCCGGTCGGGCTGATAGTGAATGATCTGCCTGGCAGCGGGGGTTCCCATGACCGGGCCCCATTCGCTGTAGACGAATGCGTCTTCCAGGGCGTCTTTCGGGAAGGTGATGTTTTCCGTGTCCTGCCCGAAGTTCACTTCCTCGTCTTCCAGCTTCACCGTTCCCTTCTGCTGATCCCAGATGTACCACTGGCTCTTGTTGTCCTCGGGATCCACCTCCTTCCAGTTGGGCGTGCGGGCGAGCTTGAGGCGGATGACCTCGTCGTCTTCCACGCGCCAGAGCGTCCAGGGCCTGGCAGATGTCTGAACTTCCCGCACCCACACATTGGCGGGGTCGAGCCCCTCGGGCGCCTGGGAGGCTTCCAGCCGCGACCATCCCTCGCCCAGGACCATCGCGCCCGAGAGCACGGCTTGGCCCTGACCCCAGGAAGGGTCGGCCGTCAACTGGACCTTCGGAGCACCATCGGAGGCTGGCGGGGCCTGGAGGGAGCCTCGATAGACTACGCCTGCCTTGAACACGTAGGTGTCGACCTGGCCGGCCTGGGCAGCCTTGCCCTTGGCGCGGGGGTCCCACGGGTGGTGCTTCCAGGGCTTGTCGCGTGTGCCGGGGTTGGTGTCGTCACCGCTGTCGTAGTCGATGTAGCGAACTTCCTTGCCGGGAGTGAACTCGAAAGGCTCAGGGGCCCACTGGAGATCACCCCCGGGCAGGATCTTTGCCTGAGGCTTCTGCCAGTCGAAACCATCTGATTCGGGTTCTTGTGCACAGGCGGCATCGAAGTGGGCAAGTATCCAGATTGCGGGGATCAGTGCGATCCAGAGCCAGAGAGGCTGCTCGAACATGCTGTTTCCTTTTTTGCAGAAGGGCAGAGGGGGTTTTCCGGCAGGGGCAGACGCAGCGAATATCCTTGAAGCAAACGTTTCAACTGCCGGCATTGCACAACATCGGCCATTGTATGCCGCGCTGGTACGCCATGCAATCCCGCTCCGGACGTCCAGCGCAAACCGCTGAAGTCAACCCGGGTGGTTTTTGTCAACCAATCCCGTGACATCCTGCCCCGCAGACGCTAGTATCCCCACGCGAAGCACGTCGTGAAACCAGCTACAGGGACTCCGCATTCTTACAAAGCGACAGGAGAAAACATGTTGCACGAACCCGCCGCACCGCAGGAGAAGGACTACGCCCCCGGGTACAAGACCCGTCTGGGGATCATCATGTTTTTCATCTATGCGCTGATCTACGTCGGCTTCATGGCGATTAACATGGTCTCCCCCAAGACCATGGCGAACCGGACAGCGGTGTTCGGTTTGAACCTGGCCTCGCTGTACGGCTTTGGACTGATCATCTTCGCGCTGCTGCTGGCCCTGCTCTATAACCTGCTGTGCACTCGGAAGGAAAACCAGCTTCGCAAGCTCGACCGTAAGGAGAATCAGGAGGTGCAGGCATGATGCTCGCGCAGGTCGAAATGCTCGCCGTCGTCATCTTCGCCACCTTCGTCCTCTTCGTGCTGGGACTGAGCTTCTACCTGGGCCGACGGGCAAAGTCCGCCAGTGGGTACTTCGCCGCCGGGGGGACAGATCCCCTGGGCGGTCAACGGCATCAGCTTTGCCGGGGACTACCTCTCCGCCGCCTCGTTCCTGGGCATCTGCGGACTCATCGCCACCCGGGGCTATGACGGCTTCCTGTACTCGATCGGGTACCTGGCCGGGTGGATCGTCGCGCTGTTCGTCGTAGCGGAGCCCATGAAGCGCCTGGGCAAGTACACCTTCACCGACGCCCTGGACAGCCAGTTCAACTCCCGGGGCATCCAGTTGGCCGCGGCACTGAGCACGCTGATCGTCTCGATTTTCTACCTGATTCCCCAGATGGTCGGAGCCGGCACGCTGGTGACTCCCCTGCTGGGCCTGCCCCATGCCGTCGGGGTGATCATGGTCGGCACGATCGTCATCCTGATCGTCGCCACGGCCGGCATGGCCTCGACGACCTGGGTGCAGTTTCTCAAGGGCGGGTTGCTGATTGTCTTTTCGACCATCCTGGTTATCGCCGTCTGCCACAAGGGCCTGACAACCAAACCCGACCAGAGCGGCAGCGTCGCTCACTACGACTACAGGACCCTCGAAGCCTCCCAGCAGGACGAAGAGATCGTCCTCTCCGGCCAGGGCAACATGGAAGTTCTTTTTGTCCAGGAACCCGAAGACAGCACCACTCTCCATCGGTTTGTGAAGATCGCTGAGCGAATCCCTCTGGAAAAGACTTCCGAAAGCTGGCGTCTGAAGCTCAAGGGCACCGACCTGGATTTCCCCGACTCCGGCACGATCGCCAAAAGACTCTCAGGCCTGATGGAAAAGGCCGATGGCACGGCGGAAGTCGTTGAAGACCTCAGCTTCCTCAAGAACACCCAGCAGGTCTTCGTAGTCCTCAACACCTGGTGGAAGGTTCAGGAAACCGATGACGGAATAGAGCTGTTGGAAACCCAGTCGCTGGTCGAGAAGCCCGACGGCGCCAAGTGGATCAACGGCCTGCCGATGTCGGAACTCAACACGCTTCGCCAGGTGGGCGGCCTGAAGCAGATCGCCGGCCAGAGCCAGGACACCGGCCCACTGGGACCCTTCGAGTATCTTTCACTGCTTTCCCGCCAGGACACGGTCTTCAATCTGCCGGCCGAGAGCGAATTCTCCCACGAGCAGGCAAAGGTCACGCTCTACTATGACAACCCAACCCCAGGAACCAAGGTCATGCGTCCGGGGATGAAGTTCAAAGTGGAGGGAACGTTCCTCGAGAGATTGGATTTCGCCTCGCTGATGCTGGCGCTGTTTTTCGGCACGGCCGCCCTTCCCCACATTCTGATCCGCTACTACACGGTTCCCAGCCCGGCTGCGGCCAGGAAGTCAACGATCGTTGCCATTGCGGCCATTGGATTCTTCTACGTGCTGACGATGTACATGGGCCTGGGCGCGGCGGTTAATGAAGTGATCAACCCGACGGACAACAACATGTCTGCTCCGCTTCTGGCCCGGTCGTTCAACACGTTCCTGTTTGCGGTCATTTCGGCCATTGCGTTCGCGACGGTCCTGGGCACGGTCAGCGGCCTGATTGTCGCCTCGTCGGGCGCCGTTGCCCATGACCTGCTCGACCGCTTCTTCAGCCTGAAGATGACCGACAAGCAGAAGGTCTACGCCGGCAAGCTGGCCGCTTTGATGGTCGGACTGGTCGCCATCATCCTGGGCATCATCTTTGAAGGCATGAACGTGGCCTTTTTGGTCGGATGGGCCTTCGCGGTGGCAGCCTCGGCGAACCTGCCGGCCATCATCATGCTGCTTTTCTGGAAGAAGACGACCGCCAAGGGCATCATGGCTTCGATCCTTGTAGGCATGGTCTCAGCGGTGGGCCTGATTCTCATCTCTCCGTCGATGTACGCGAAATACTACGGCGTGACGCGGGATCAGGTGCTCGAGCAGGGCTTGTCTCCGCTTCCGCTGGACAACCCGGGCATCATCGCGATTCCGCTGAGCTTCATCACGCTGGTGATCGTTTCGCTGCTGACCCAGAAGAAGGGCCAGACTCCGCGCGACACCCCGGGCCTGGACGAGGGACAGCTCGAACAGAAGCTGTAGGGCCTGGTTCGACGTTCTTCCGTGCAGTCTTGACGCGCCCCGGCCACTGCGGCTGGGGCGCATTCTTGCGCACGGTCAGGAAAGGCCGCAGAAATGCGATTCCCGTTCTTTCAGGGGATCGGGAGCAGGTGGTGTGATTACTGCCTGAGGCCAAACTCTTTGAAACTTTGTTACTTTTCTGCAAAACATCCAAACCGGCTGCGGGTTATATCAAACATAGACTCCCCCCACGTCCCCGTTCGTTTGCGGCCGGGGGTGTTGGTGCCCTCAGAGAAAAAGGAAAGACCCCGAATGCGACACTCCCTCAAGATTACCCTCGTCCTGACATTGCTGCTGACCACGGCCGGGCTGCTCGGCCAGACCTTCAGTTGGCAGAAACCCCACGCCAAGGTCCTGCCCACCGGTGACTTGGAGTGGGCCCCCGAGCCGTTCCAGTTCTCCCCGGGAAAGACCGTCCGGTACATCGACTACGAAAACGGCGATGACAACAACGCCGGCACGAAGGATCAGCCCTGGAAACACCACCCATGGGACGGCGCTGCCGCGGGCAAAGCCGCCCAGAGTTCCGGTCCAATCACGTATGTCTTCAAGCGAGGCGTGATCTACCGGGGCTCGCTCGTCTGCGACGAAGCCGGCAAACCCGGCGACCCGATCCGCCTGACCAGCGACCCCGACTGGGGCACCGGCGAAGCCATGGTCTACGGCTCGCAGCAGGTCACAAACTGGACCCAGGGCGCGGATCATCCCGATATCCCCCAGGGCGACAAGGTCTGGAAGGCCACCATCGAAAGAGGCAAGCCCCGCACGCTCTTCATGGTCGACAAGCAGGGCAACCGCGAGAGAATCCACCTGGCCCGGACTCCCAACTGGGAAGTCAGCGATCCCGACGACGTGATGAGCCAGTGGTGGAGCCTGACCAACCCGCAGTGGTGGCTGAGCTTCCAGGGCAAGATGCCCAACTTCGTCGAGGTCGACGGCAAGAAGGTCGCCGCCGGCGTTGATACGAAAAACCTCACCGAAGACCCCGAGTACTACGAGGGCGCCTACGCCTGGGTCGAATGGGGCCTGCCCATGATGGGCATGCCCTATGCCGTCAAGGTCAAGAAGTTCGATCCGGAGAAGAAGGCGCTGGCCCTGGGCAATCCGTTCTTTGGCGGCGGGATGTACATGGCCGGCAACCGCTACTTCCTCGAGAACAAGCCTCACTATCTCGACCAGGGCGGGGAGTTCTACTTCGATCGCAAGGGACGCGGCGGGACGATCTACGTCCGCCTGCCCGGCGATGTGGACCCCAACAGCGTCCAGATGGAAGCCGGCGATCGAATCGCCCTGATCGACGCCAACGAAATGCGCCACGTCGAGATCACCGGCCTGAGTTTCCGATTCAATAACCTCTTCTGGGATCTGGACGCCCTTCGCTTCTCGGGTAAGAACGTCCAGGGCGGCGTGATCCGCGTGATGGGCACCGTGGATGACCTTCGCATCAGCAACTGCACGTTCGAGCACGTCTCCAAGGCGATCCGCCTCGAAGCACAGAAGCCCGGGCAGGATTACATCGACAATGTCATGATCAGCGACAACGTGATTCACTACGTGGACTACACCGCCGTGGCTGTGCATGATGCCCGGGGCCAAAAGAAACTCCCGCCCTACGGCCCGGTCAAGCGCGTGGACTTCCTTCGCAACAATCTGCTGGAGATCGGCCAGCGTCCCCCCCGCAGCGAAAAGAGCTTCGCGGTGTTCATCACCAACCAGATGTACGGGGAATGCGCCGGGAACATCCTGCACCGGACCCACGCGGCTGGCCTGTTCCTTCAGCCGATCAAGAGCAGCGGCGAACTGCGCGACGCCCCCATCGCCCGCGTCCTGGTCCACCACAACAAGGTGACCGACTCGATGCTCTCCAGCAATGACTGGGGCGGGATCGAAGTCAACCAGGGCGGCCCGGTCTACATCTACAACAACGTCTCGGGCAATCCGGGCGGATACATGGCCTGGAGCAACGGTGGCCGCAGATTCGGCTTTGCCTACTACATCGACGGCTCGTTCAAGAAATACCTGTTCAACAACATCGCCTGGGGCAAGAACAACGAGCCCGAAAGCAAGTACGGCAACCTCTCTGCCTTCCAGGAGATCATCGGCTTCGAGAACTACTTCTTCAACAACACGGCCTACAAGTTCATCGTCGCCAGTCGGCGCCAGGGACCCCAGGCAGGCCGAGGCCGATACATGGGAAATCTCATCCAGGATATCTCCCAGCACGTGTTCCGCCACAGCGACGCCAAGGCCAAGGACCCCAACCAGGCCGACGTGGGCGAAACCGCCGAAACCTTCAACTACCCCACCCTGGCTTACACCAACAACGTGTTTTACCAGATCAAGGGCTCCTACGGCCTGTTCGAAGGAACCGGGGCGGAATACCAGGACCTGGATCAGATGAGACAGGCCATGAAGAAGCGGGACCTGCTTGCCTGGCAGGTCGGTGTCAACGCCGACAAGAACCCGCTGCCCGCGGCGGATGAGCACGACTTCCGCCCCGCTGCCGGCTCGGCCGCCATTGACAAGGGTGTCAAAGCCTTCGTGCCCTGGTCGCTTTACGCCACCGTGGGCGAATGGAAGTTCTGCCGCAACAACCAGGACCCGACCTGGCTGATCGACGACAGTTGGTACATGCAGCCGTTCTACGGAAGCCGGCAGACCTACCAGTACATGCCCACCTTCCCGCTGACCGCAGTCAACGTCACCGCCGAGGACTTCACCATGGGACAGTTGGAAGACTGGACCCAGGGCGCCCTGAAGCTTGACGGCAAGAGCAAGTACGCTCTGCTCAAGCATAAGGACCTGACCAAGGACACCACCTACGACTTCAAGAAGAAGCAGGTCACCGTTTCGGGCCGCGAAGTCAAGACGGTCGACATGGACAGCAACAACTTCCTGATCGAGCTTCATGCGAAGTTTGCTGCCGACCAGGGCCCGGCCGGCCTTGTCCGCAAGATTTCCCCCTCGGCCGGCTACGAGCTGAGCCTGACCGAGGAAGGCGGACTCAAGCTGGTGCTTCGCTCCAATGGCAGCCAGGACCAGGCCACCGCCCGGGCCAAGCTCGACGACGGCAAGTACCACCATGTGCTGGTCGAGGTGGACCGCAAACGATGGATGATCGCCTTCTACGTCGACGGCAAGAAAGTCGGCGGCGGCGGGCTGCAGAATCTTCAGCCCAGTGCGTCCCTGAGCAACAACGGGGACTTTGTGGTGGGCAGAAGCTCTGCCGACAAGTACCTCCAGGCGGAACTGGATTTCCTCCGGGTCTGTCGCGGCACACTCTCCGAGGCCCGTACGAGCATCGAGGAACTCTACGCATGGCAGTTCGACGGGCCGTTCCTGCGGGACTTCGTCGGCAACGAACCTGTCGGCAAGGGCCGCGACGCCGGCGCCATCGAACGTACCGACTGATACGTTTGTAGAAGGAAGACCTCAGGCGGGCGCAGCTTTTAGAGGCTGCGTCCGCCTGTTTGCTGCGCTGCGTCAACCCAAGCAGGCGATGGAGTTTTCCACGGCCTCTTGCTCCGCGCGCACGAACTTCTATACTCAGGCGGAATTGCTCCCGCTCTCTTCCAGAAGAAAGGCCAGACAATGGACGCATTCAAAACAATGGAAGCCTGGTTCGTCACCGGCTCGCAAAACCTCTACGGCCAAGACGTCATCAAGATGGTAGCCGACGACTCCCGCAAACTCATCAAGGGCCTCAACGCTTCCTCCCAGGTCCCGGTCAAGCTGGTGTTCAAACCGGTGGTGACCACACCCGAGGCCATCGTCTCGCTGATTCGCAAAGCCAATGCCAGCGAAAAGTGCATAGGCCTTGTCTGCTGGATGCACACCTTCTCGCCGGCCAAGATGTGGATCAACGGCCTGAAGTCTCTGACTAAGCCGATCGCGCACCTGCATACGCAGTTCAACCGGAACATCCCCTGGTCCCAGATCGACATGGACTTCATGAATCTGAACCAGTCGGCCCACGGGGGACGCGAGTTCGGCTTCATCCTGTCGCGCATGCGCAAGAACCGGCGGGTCATCGTGGGTCACTGGCAGGACAAGCCGCTCCAGCAGAAGTTGGGGACATGGCTCCGCGCCGCGGCGGCCTGGCACGACGCACAGGGCGCCCGGATCGCTCGCTTCGGCGACAACATGAGACACGTCGCGGTGACCGAGGGCGACAAGGTCGAAGCACAGATCCGTTTCGGCTACGAGGTCCACGGCTACGGCATCGGCGAGATCGTGGACAGGATGCAAAAGGTCACCGAGGCCCAGATCGACAAGGCGATCGATCGGCTGGAACAGACCCACAATCTTGAAAAGCCCCTGACCAAGGGGGGCAGGAAGCACAAGAACCTCCGCGAAGAGGTGAAAATGGAACTGGCCCTTCGCAGCTTCCTGGAAGAAGGCGAGTTCGTGGGCTTTACCTCCTGCTTCGAGCATCTCCACGACGTGAATCAGCTTCCGGGCTTGAGCACGCAGCGTCTCATGGCCGACGGGTACGGCTACGGGGCCGAGGGAGACTGGAAGACCGCAGCCCTGGTTCGTGCCTTCAAGGTCATGGGCGCCGGACTCTCGGGCGGGGCCAGCTTCATGGAAGACTACACCTACGACCTGGATCCCTCGGGCGGAAAGGTCCTGGGGGCCCACATGCTGGAGATCTGTGAATCGATCGCGCCGGGCAAGTGCACCGTCCAGGCCCATCCGCTGGGGATCGGCGGCAAGGACGACCCGGTGCGCTCGGTCTTCAACGCCGCTGCGGGACCGGCCATCAATGTCACCATCGTGGACATGGGCGATCGCTTCCGGTGCATCCTGAATGAAATCGACGTGGTCGAGCCCGAGGCGGACCTGCCCAAGCTGCCCGTGGCCCGGGCGCTGTGGCAGCCCAAGCCGGACCTGGCCGGGGCGGCAGAAGCGTGGATCCTCGCCGGCGGAGCCCACCACTTCGCGTTCAGTCAGGCCATCACGCGCGAGCATGTCGAGGACTTCGCCGATATGGCCGACATGGAGCTGCTCGTCATCGACGACAAGACCGACATCCGCCAGTTGAAGAACGAGATGCGCTGGAACGACGTCTACTACCAGATCCGCAGATAATACCGGCTTCTTCGCCTGCGCGCCGCAGGCTTTGGCTTCCGTGCTCGTGAGTCTTATCGAGCCGGAAGTCACGCAGACCGATGCGATCTACACCGGCCGGGGCGGCAAGCTCCGCCTGCAGTGGTCCGGGGATCTCCGGGCCGAGCTGAACGTCCGCGAGAATATGGACTATTCCTTCGGAAATGTAACGCTGTATCGCCTTGGGCTGATCCACCCCGAAGCGATCAGTGGCGAGATCCGCGTCACGATGGAGCCGATCTAGAGCAGGAAAGGGAGCGCTGCAGGCTGCCAGGCGCGAAAATCATCATACCCCTCGCCCTGCTCCATCCGGCGCAGCGAGAAGATCTTCCAGAGGCCTCCCAGGGCGCCGGCTTCTTCGTGTTCGAGGTGGAATCGGCCATCCAGCAGCACATCCTGCCGGGTGAGCTTAAGCCCGGTGCCCAAGAAACTCGCAAGCGGATGTACCAGGCGCACCATCATCGCTTTGCCTCGCGATTCGGGCAGGAACTTGTCCAGGACCATCGCCCTGCCCTGCGGGGTCAGAACCCTGGCCGCCTCGGCCATGCATGCCCGCGCATCGGGTACCACCGAGGCGATCAGGTGCAGCAGGACCACGTCGAAGCTTTCGGAATCAAAGGGCAGGTCCATGGCGTCGGCCTTGTGGATCTCGATCGGCAACTCCAGGGCTCGGGCGCGCTGTTCCAGTCGTGCAAGCATCGGGCCCGAAAGATCGACGGCGGTGTACGACGCCCCCGCCGGCAGGAGGGGAAGGTCCAGCCCGGTTCCCGCGCCGAGCAGCAATACGCGCCGGCCGGGTTGGATCCGAGCCAAGTCGATCGACCGTCTCCGGGCCCCGTCAAAGCCGCCCGCGATGCGATCGTAGATCGGGGCCAACACCGCGTAGTTGACCCGTCGCCAGAAATTCGTATCAAAAAGCATTCGCCGCCTGCCGGTTTAGACTCCACCGGAAGTATACCTGCAGGCCTTGTCAGGACAAAGAGTCATCCCCCGCGGCGCAGGACATTCACCAGGCAGCGCAGGGATCCGAAATGACGATACGCGCTGGTGCAATCCACCTCCCGGACTTCATAGCCCAGCGACCGCCACACCCGCCTGCCCGCTTCATTCAGGCGATCGGCCCCCTCGTAGACAGGCATGTAGACTACGGAGCCGGAACGGCCGGCGTTTTCCAGAACCACATTCAGTGGCGTCATCCAGGTCCGTCCGTCCCGCCCGGCCACTACCGGCATCCGGAAGACATCCAGCCCCTCGGCTCGGAGCTGATCCGCCACGGCGTCGAGTTGCTTCTGCACAAGGCTGCCCTCGGCCAGGCCCCCGGGCATGAGTTCTTCCAGTACGCCTGCGGGGATGAGACCCTCGCCCAGAGAAGGATCAGCCACAACCACCCTGCCCTCCCCGGCCGCCATCAGATAGATGCCCATGTGATGATCCGGAGCATCGGCCAGGACCACAACGCGGCGACCCAGATGTGCCTCCAGCAGGTCGAGGACCTCCCGTTTCGAGTGGATCCCCAGGGCCAGGTTGCCCGCAAGCACCCGCCGGGTGACCAGGATGCGATCCGGCAAGGCCACGAAGTCGCCGCCGTCGAACTTCAGTTCACTGCGGGCCGCGGTGACGCCCTCGGCCCTGAGTCTTTGAGCAATATCAAACGCGATCCTTCCGTCGCCTTTTCTCTGGGGCCAGGCATCCTGGCCGTCCTCGCCCCGCGCTGTGAGCAGGCAGATGCCATCTCCGTCCTGGCTCAACGCCAGCCAGCGATCCCGGCTCCAGGTGGTCATCTCGTGACCCGTTACGAGCGGCTCAAGACTGCAGAAAAGCCAGCCGACGCGACGGCGAAGATCCTCGAAATCCTCCCTGGCCGGGCAGACCACAAGCACTCTTACCTCCGACGAAAGCAGGGGCAGGAAATTGCGGTAGACCGGCGCGGAGATCGCGGCAGCCTCCCTGCGGTACTGGATCACCAGTTGCTCGAAGGCCCCCTCGGCGTCGCAGAGCAGTTCGCCGCGAGCGATGTCGCCATGGCGCGCCGGGCCTGAGGGCAACAGGGCCAGAACCAGCCCGGCCGCCATCAGGCCCAGGGATGCGCCGAAAATGACGGATCTGCTTTTCATTCGTTGCCGGTGCGGACTGCGACCTGGCCGGCCGGCTCGGCCTGAAGATCAACGACTCGGACATTCTCCTGTCCTGTCTGTCTGTTGGCGGCTCTGATTGCACCCCGGAGGTCCATCCGGTTCCCATTGGGGTCCACAAGCACCTTCGGGGCCAGGGCCCAGGCCTGGATCTGCTTCTGGCCGGCTGCCAACGTCAGCGTATGCTGTGCGGCCAGGTCCGGTACCAGCTCGGTCTTGATCACCTGCGTGACTTCCTGTCCCGGCTGGAGCTCCAAGACGAGCTGCTTGCTCCAGACTTGCACGGGCACAGGGATCATCCGGGCCCACGGGCTGATGACCCCGGGGGATTTGAGGCTCATGCCCAGTTCCACCCTGCACGCCTCGGAGCCGGGGTTGACGGCGTGGAGGGTGAACTCGGCGGCCTTGCCGGCCTCGATTGCCTTGTCGTTGGCGGTAACCGTGATCCGGGCCTTGCCTGCTTCCAGAACCATCGGGGGCGTCTGGGCCTGGGGCGTTTCCTCCCGGGCCACCAGCGACGTTGGCCAGAAGACCCCCAGCGTCAGCGTGCAGGTGCACAAAGCCACTAGTACAATCGTGAACCATTGGGTTTTGCTCATCTTGATTCTCCTTACCATGGGTTAAAGGGAAGCGGAACTGTCATCGGTGTATTTGACCATGAAAGTGGGCAAAACGTTCGTTCTTATATGCCCTGTTGCGCAAATGTTACGTTCGCCCTCGGCCAGTCGATGCTCCAGGGCCTGGGCGCACCTATAATGTGATGGAAAGCCAGGTTGCCCCCTTGACCTTCGACCAGGAACAGCGGATGAAAGCGTACCTTCTCAACGGAGCGTATGAAGCCGGCGACGCCACGGACACACTCGCCCTGCCGGTCGCAAAGGCCCTGAGAAACCAGGGCATGCAGACGAAGCTCTTTGCCCTTCGCGACATGGACATCGCCTTCTGCACGGGGTGTTTCGGTTGTTGGACGACCAACGGCGGCCAGTGTGTAGTCCGCGACGACGGCTATGACCTGGCCCAGGAAGCCCGAAAGGCCGACCTGCTGGTCCTGTTGACGCCCGTGGTCTTCGGCGGATACGGCTGGCAGCTCAAGAAGGCGATAGACCGCCTGCTTCCGGACCTGGCCCCGTATTTCCTCCCGGGTCAGGAGCCTTCGGCTTACCAGGAATTTGCCGCACTTCTGGGCATCGGCGTCCAGACGCAGGAGGACCAGAGCGAGGCCTCGATGTTCCTCTCGCTGGTCAAGCGTAACGCCGTGAACTATCACTCGGCCAGCTATGCCTCGATGGTCACCCAGGCCGATGCCGAAGCAGAGAGCTTTCTCTCGCAACTCCAGCGGACCCTTTCAGCCCTGGAGACCCAGCGATGAATGAGACCCGGCCCCGCGTCCTGTTGATTATCGGCAGCGCCAAACCGGTCGGCTCTGCCAGCGAGATCCTCGGAGGCTACCTGTGCGAACAGATGGCCAGGCTCGGGTGGGACAGCGAAACCATGCGGATCGTTTCGCGGGTCGGCGATCCGAAGCGCATGGCCGGGCTGTTCGACGCCGCGGACCGCGCTGACCTGATCGTCCTGTCCTTCGGACTCTACATGGACTCTCCCCCGGCCCCGGTGATCTATCTGA
The DNA here is from genome assembly GCA_964583095.1 of uncultured Planctomycetaceae bacterium. Classification (GTDB taxonomy): domain Bacteria; phylum Planctomycetota; class Phycisphaerae; order SM23-33; family SM23-33; genus CAZOVB01. Next base: position 21,076 of record CAZOVB010000023.1, on the reverse strand, counting down.
TGGAGCAGTTGTACCGACACCGCCAGGCCCGGTCGATGGATACCGGCGCCTTGGCGGCCATCGTCAATTGCGGGATGCCCGAGGCCTCGGCTGCCCGCAACGCACTGCCCTTTGTCAAGCAGTTTGCCCGCCGGGCGTCCCTGGCCTACCGCGGTGGGCTGTCGCTGGGCATGAGCGAAATGATCGACGGCAAGGACCTGGAAGATCTGGGCGCCATGGCCCGACATGCCCGGGCCGGATTCCAGCAGGCTGCCGCTGCCCTGGCAAAACAAGAGCCGATTCCCGAAGAGGCCGGCGAGCTGGTGGCCAGGCCCTTCCTGCCCCGCTGGCTGTTCCTGTGGTTCGGGATGCGCAGGTGGCAGAACCACGAGAAGTGACCGGCCCGCCCCGAACCGGTTCGCCTCAGACCAGGCCCTCGGCGTCGGGAACGTTTCCGGGCGGGAATCCGAGCTTCTCGTACTGATCGGTGTAATAGGTATCCAGAACCCGTTGCCAGTCCTGGGCGCTGCTGACCTTCACAAAGGCTATCCGCAAGAGCTTGGGTCGCGTGTGCATCCGGGCATATTTAATGCCGAACTTCCGCATGTGCATGGCTGTGCGCCGCGGGCCGTAGATCGCCTCGGCCATGCGGTAGTGTTCGAGCATCACCTGCTTCTGCTGGGCCAGCCCCGGGCGCCTGGCCGCTCTGCCCGCTGCCATGTCCTGCACCTGTGCGAAGAACCAGGGGTTGCCCAGGGCACCCCGGGCGGCCAGGACGGCATCGACCCCTGTCTGCTCGAGCATGTCGATGGCGCGTTGTGCATTGCGGACATCCCCCGAGCCGATCAGTGTCCGATCGGTGAAGTGCTCCTTGGCCCGGGTGAGAAACTCCCAGTCGGCCGGGCCACTGTAGCGGGCTTCCACGCTGCGCCCGTGAACCGCCACCGCAACGCAGCCTGCCTCGTAAGCCGACTCGGCAATGCGATAGAAATTCCCATTGTCCCCCTCCTGGGCGAAACGCATTCGCAGCTTGACGGTGACGGGAACGTCTACCGCTTCTGCCACGGCCCGGAGGATCTGGCCGGCCAGGTCCGGATCCCGCATCAGGTGACCCCCGCGCCGGCGCGCAAGAGCTTTTCGGACCGGACAGGCGAAGTTCAAATCCACCACGTCAAAGCCGATCCGGACCATCAGCCTGGCCGCCGAGGCCAGGGATTCCGGATCGTTGCCGATCAACTGTCCCACCACCGGCGCATCTTCCGGGTCGGTCATGGCCAGGCGGTTGCGGAGCTTGCCGGGCCGAAGCAGGGACTTGTCCAGAATCATCTCGCTGGCTGTCAGGGGCGCGCCCAGCCGTCGGCAGGTCAGTCGGTAGGCCAGGTCGGTATACCCGGCCATCGGAGCCAAAATCACCCTTCCGGGAACCGCAAGGCCGCCAAGCGCAAATGGACTGCAAGCGTTCGTCATGCCACCAGCCTACCACAGGGCCTCAAGATAAATCCAACCAGCAGATCAGGACTCCAGTGAAACCCACTTCTTACGGGCGAAAACGTTCCCGGGCCTCTGCTCGACAACCCCCTTGAGCAGCAGCATGGTCAGCAGCGAGGCCGCCTTGCCGCTGGAAATCTCCGCCCGTCGAGCCAGGTCGTCCAGTTGCATGGCCCCGCCGGCCAGGCATTCCACAACGCGCGTTTCTTCGGCCGAGAGCTCAGGCAGCCGGGCCGGGATGTCCGTTTCCTCCGGCTCGGGTGTCATCTTTTCTCCAACGGTCCCGAGGTCCTCCAGCAGATCGTCCAGATTTGTCACCAGCGTAACCCCCTGCCGGATGAGGCTGTGGCAGCCCTGGCTCAGCGGCGAGTCCACCTGGCCGGGCAGGGCGAAGACATTCCTGCCCTGTTCGACAGCCACGTTGGCGGTAATCAATGCCCCGCTGCGATTGGCTGCCTCGACCACCAGCACCCCCAGGCAAAGCCCCGAGACGATCCGGTTGCGCTTGGGAAAGTTCTCGCTGCGGGCCGGGGAGTTCATCGGCAGTTCGCTGATCACTGCTCCGTTTCCGGACTGGACGATCTCCTCGAAGAACTCGGCGTTCTCGGGAGGATAGACATGTCCGAGACCGCAGCCCATCACCACCAGTGTCCTGCCACCGGCCGCGACCGCCCCCCGATGGGCCGAGGTATCGATTCCCCTGGCCCCGCCGGAGATGACGGTAAAGCCGGCTGTGGCCAGGAGTCTGCCGAAACGATCCGCCTGCGATAGCCCATAGTGGGTGCAGCGACGCGAGCCGACGATCGCGATGGCCGAGACGTCCTGCTTTTCGAGCTTCCCTCGGACGTACAGGACCGGGGGCGGATCGTAGATGTTCTTGAGACCCGAGGGATATTGCGCATCTTCCCAGCAGTACACCTGGGCCCCCGCCTGGTGGGCCTGCTCGATCTCCTGTTCGATCTGTTCGTCGGTGACATCCAGGATCGCCTGGGCACGTTTTCGGCTGACCCCCTGGACCCCCTGCCAGTTTCGCGGCGAATGGTTCAGAATCGCATCGACGCTCCCGAAGGCCTCGACCATGCGGCGGAATGTAATGGGCCCGATTCCCTCAGCCAGGTGAAACCGTAGATACTCCCGAACCGACGCCATGTTGCCCTGTCTCCCCGAGCTCCGTGCCCGAACCAGTTTCCGCTGCGTTGTCTTGTCCGGGGCTTGTATCACAAACACCGGCGACTGACAAGGCGGTACCCGGGAGGCTAGTTCCACACGCCGGCAATCTCCTGGCTGCAAGCGGGGCACCTGCCATCGGTCAGGTTGTTTTGTCGGACCTGGAATCCCCTTCGGTCGATCAGCATCTCGTTGCAGGAGGGACAGTAGGTGTTCTCGTCGGCCAGGCCATGCAGGTTCCCGCAGTAGACGTGCTTGAGTCCGGCCTGCTTTCCGAGCTCCGATGCCATCTCGAGCTTTTCAATGGGGGTGGAACCTTTCCCGGCCATCTGATACTCGCCCCGAAACCGCGAGATATGCCATGGAACGTCCGTTGACATTTCCTCGGCGATAAACGATGCGATGCGAGCAAGTTCGTCCCTGCTGTCGTTCATCCCGGGGACAACCAGAGTGGTCACCTCCACCCAGATGTCCGTCCGGGCCAGCTTGCGCAGGCATGTAAGCACGGGCTCGAGCGAAGCCTTCATGATTCTGCGATAGGTTTCATCCGAGAAACACTTCAGATCCACGTTGATCGCATCGAGCGTGCCTGCAAGTTGCTCGATGGCCTTGGGAGTGAGAAACCCGTTGGATACGAAGCAGTTCCGGATGCCTTGCTCGTGGGCCAGTTCGCAGCAGTCTTCGGCGAACTCGAAAAAAATCGTCGGCTCGGTGTAGGTGTAACTGATCGATCGACAGTTGTAGGTCCTTGCCGCCGAGACCACCTGCTCGGGCGAGGCCGCCTGGCCTTGGATACCTTTGCCGTCGCGAGGCTGTTGGGAGATCTGCCAGTTCTGGCAGAACTCGCATTGGAAGTTGCATCCCGGGGCTGCAATGGACAGGCTGCTGCTGCCGGGCAGGAAGTGGAAAAGAGGCTTCTTCTCGATCGGGTCCACATTCAACGCCACCAGCTTGCCGTAGTTGAGAGTCTTGAGCGCCCCGGCCACATTCTTGCGCACCCGACACAGGCCGTATTGGCCCGCCGCGATGCGACACTCCTGGCCGCACAGCTCGCACTGCACCGCCTCATCGTCCAGTTGCTTCCAGAGTTGTGCATCCTTCTCGGCCATGGCTGGCCTCCCTTCGGTTCCTGGAAGGAATTATATGCGCCGCAGGCGGCGTCCAAGAGCCCATCCGGTCGCCCAGCAGCCCAGGGCCCCGACCAACAGCCATGGCCGGAATGGCCTGTAGAAAGACTGCTCTTGCGGATCGGGCAGTACCAGTTGCTCCACCTGCCCGGTCCAGTCTGCAGGGCCTTGCCGGTAAGAAAGCCTGGGCCAGCTCACCGCGGCAAAGCTCCTCTCGGCTGTGCGATACAGGCCCGGGGCTGCTTTTTCAGGCCCGTCAACCTTGGTCCAGGACTCGGAGAGGACGGCTTGTCTGGTTGTCCGGGATTCCAGAACGGCCGCTCCCACCGGACCGACGATCCAGTCCAGAACGTTGCCCAGCAGAACCACGAAAGACGGCAGCATGCTGAAGTTGGTATTGCCCGGGTCCGGGTCAAAGGAGACGATCAGCCGTCGGGGCCCCCCGGAAGGATTTCGCTTGATCAGAAAAGCTCCCCCGTCCAGGGCCCCCAGGACGCTCGCCTCGGAAAGGCCCGTTGGCTCGAAGGTCGGCAGGCGACGAACCGCCAACAAAGACAAGTCCAGCGAATCCAGAAGCGGGTCACCCACGGCCAGGGATGCCTCTGCCAGAACGACGTTTTCCAGCACGGGCCCCAGCAGGAACCCTTCAGGTGCATCTTCGGGAGCAAACTGCACGCCGGCTTTGCCCTCCGGCAGTGATGTGCGATAAGCCAGGACGAGATCCGCCTGGGCCGCCTCTTCTACCAGTCGCAGCTCTTCGTTGCTGCCGACAAGCAGGTGCAGGCTTTCGGGAGCCTGGCCGAGGATCGCTATCTTCACCTCCCGCCGGGGCCTTCGGGCCAGTCCCGCCCACAGGCCGGGCCGATCCGCCGGCTCTGCGGCGATCCGGGCTGCATAGGCCTCCGCGGGCACCGCGGAAACCACCTTGCTCCGGCTGGACCGGGGGGGGACCTGAAAGACCTCCTCGGCGACCCGGCGGATCGAATCACCCTCGAAAGCCTCCACGACCACGCGCACGTCCCGGACCTGCGGTGCGTCATTTACCAGTCTCAAGAGCAGTTGAACCCGATCGTTCTCGACGCGTCCGGAAAATGTGGCAATGCGCACCGGGGGCACTCGATAGGCGATTCGCACAACGCTGCGTCGAGGTCCTGTTTCCACTTCCTCTGCCCCGGCGGTAATCACGAAGACCTTAGAGACCTCGGGCCAAAGCGGTGGCAGCGCGAGGCTGGAAGCTTCCACCGGATCCGGTTCCAGTGCATCCAGGCGGCGGGCCGCTTCATCCGGCTCCAGCCACTGCTTCGTCGATTCCCCGGTCATGGGAAGGCGAAGCTGCACCCGGTCCGAAGCCGACAGCTTCGAGAGGATCTGTTTCCCGGCCGCAACGGCTTGCTGGAGCGTCCGGGGGTCGGACATCTCGATCCCCGCTCGGACTTCCAGGGCGATGCGCCGGACCTGCCTCCTTGTTCGAATGCCCGGCTGGGCAAGGGCCAGCACCGCCAGAATCGCCCCCGCAAGCAGCAGCCACCAGCAGAGCCGGGCCCTTCGCCTCGATACCGTCTGCCGGTTTTGTACCGTCCCGAGGGCTTCTTTCCACAGATCCAGGCTCGCGACCGTGACTTCCCGTCGGCCCGGCCGTATCCGGGAAAGCGCCGCCACGGCCCCTACAACCGCAAGGGCGCCCAGCCATATTGGATGCGCAACTTCCATGGGGGGATTGTACGAACTGTTTCCTCCCGGGCCAACCGTTGCCTTGCCGAGTCTCCTGCGAGACCTCGCATGGAATCAGTTATCGAACAGGGGTCCACCCCCCCAAGGGAAGCTCAGTGCATCCGGCGTCTGTCGAGCAGGAGAATCCGCTTGTCGTCAATTCGGATTATCAACTCGCTGTCGGCGTCGCCGTCAAGCTCCACCAGTTCCGGAATGCAACGCTGCCCGGGATAGGCTGAGAAGTCAGCTGTGAAAATCTCTTCGACCTCCGATCCCTTCAGGCGGTACAGGCGGACCTTCCAGATGCTTTCCTCCCCGGTGCTTCCCTTCAAAACCTGAAAGGGCACCGCCAGAACGGGTTCCCCGGCCAGTGTTCCACTGCTGGGAGTGTAACAATCGCCGGTTTCATGGTAGATCCTCTCCATGCTTCCCTGCTGGAATCGCCAGATGGTCAGACCGTGACCTTTCAGGTTCGTTCCGTCGCTGAGGTGGCTCTTCTCCACAGCCGAAGCAAGATACGCTTCGGTCTGATCGACCTTCGCCAGCGCCAGCCAGGGGATTCCCGAAAGCTCATCGAGCATCCGGTTCCCGACCACCTTCCCATTCTCCATTTCGTAGATAACCGGTGTGTAGTGCGTCCAGCACCCCAGGCCGGCTGCGATGTCCTCATCACCGTCCGCGTCGAAATCAAATGCGCAGACGGATGTTACGTCACTGGGCCTGGGCTCCTGCTGAATCAGCCCCGACGGTGCGATTCCCCCATCGGGGGTCGGCTTAAACACCTCGATTCCACGGACATACTCCTTGAACCCGGCGACAAAGCCCCTGCGATCCTGGGGCAGATGAATCGGAGCGAAATCAAACCAGGTGGCAAACCGGTATTCCCTGGAGAAGAGTTCTTCAAGCTGGAACTCAGGCCCAACTTCCATGATCCGCAGCGAAACATGATGCAGATGGGTTTTCTCCTCATCGAAACGAGCGGTCCCCCACAGCAGCAGTCGATCGCCCAGGGCGCCTGCCGGGTCCAGCCAACGGACGCTGTCCTCCTGAATTGTTTTGACACGCACAAAGGAAAGATCCTGGCTTACGCGATACAGGTCCAGTTCTCCGCGGCCGGGATATTTTCCCACCAGCACGTCCGTCACTCCGTCGGAGTGGAAATCATGTACCAGCAGACTGCGGTGGCCAAGCTCCTGTCCCCCGACCAGTTGAAGGCCGGCCTTGTTCTCCGGGATGTGCGGTATGACCGGACCTGCATCCGTCTTCAGAGGCCCGTTACCCGAACGCACGACAAGATCATCGATCTCAATCCTGGCCGAACGGGTCATCGCGTCGATGAACCGAACCTGCCCCGCACCTTTCGGGCTGGATAGCTCCTCCCGGATCAACCGCCCGTCTATCCAGACATCGAACCCCCCCCGCTGCAGGTAATAGCGAAGCTCGATCTGGTACCACCGGTCGATCCGGGCCTCGATACCCAGCGGGACCTTCGCGCTTCCGCAGTGGGCCACAAAGCGGCCCTGCTCGGCCAGCACGCCGCCGATCATGCGCTTCTGTGCATTCTTGAGCGTCAGCCAGCCGGAGAAGAACTCCGGTGAACCCAGGTCCGAGGCCGAGAAACGCACGCGCGCCCTTACGACCGTGACGTCTCCCTCGGCCGGAACAGGCCGAACCGCGGTAGAGGCAGAGCTCGTGCTCCCGGTAAGAGCATAGGCGCGGGAGGAGCCGACGATCCGGGCATCCCGGGGGCCCTGGATCCATTGCCAGCCCGTGTCATTGCTGCCGGCGGGGAGATCATCGTAGTTTTCCTCCAGCACGATGGGCAGGCGATCCAACTGCTCTTTGAGCTTTTCGCGAACTCGTTGCAACCGATCTGTCCCCCTGTCCAGATTTTCGAGTACATGCAGGGCATCGACCAACTGTCTTCCCCGGCCCCGCAAAGGAGGAAACAAAAGCTTCGCCCGAAAATACGAGAGGCACCTGCTTCGCAACGCGCTGCGCTCCGGCTGCTCCAGCAGGGAGCGGTACACCCGTGCAAAAACGCCGTCGCTGCGGTAGGCCTCCAGAATCCGGTCGCCCTGATCCAGCTCAAGCAACCGCTGAATCTCCTCTGCGAGGGTCTTCTTCTGCAAACGCGTCTGCTCAGCGACCTGCTCCAGGTATACGTTGCCTTCCTGGGCTCTCAGGAAGGCTTCGAGGCTCTGGATGTTGCGTCCCTGCTGTTCGAGACCGGCCTCGTCCAGGGGAACCAGCGAAGAATTGAGCTTCACCACCCCCAATGAATCGCGCGCCACCTTCCTTTCGTAGAGGGCGACATTTCGCTCGTTCTGAATTCTGAGAAAAGAGTACGTCGCCACCCCGGCCAGCAGAACCATACCCGTCGCCACGGCCAGAACCGGCAGCAGGTGTTTGCGGATTCGTTTGCGGAGGAAGTACACCGTGGTGGCCTTGCGGGCCTGGAGCGGCTCGCCGGCCAGGTAGTTGTCGATGTCCTGGGCCAGGTCTCCAGCCGAGGCGTACCGTTCTTCGGCTTGCCGGGCCAGGGCTTTGAGAAGCAAAGACTCCAGCTCCGAGTCGATCTTTCTGTCATGGTTGCGGGGACGCGAGACCTCCTCCTCCGCTACCCGCCGCATCAGCGCGTAGCCGCTCTCGGTCCGGCCGTGGGGATGAGTTCCAACCAACAACTCGTACATGATCACCCCCAGGCTGTAGACGTCGGTTCGGGTATCGATCTGATCGACCTTTCCCGCCGCCTGTTCGGGAGACATGTAGGCCGGCGTTCCCGCGATGTTTCCATCCACCGTAACGGTTTTTCCGACACTGGCTTCCTGGAGAGCCTTGGCCAGGCCGAAATCGAGAATCGAGGGCTCGCCCCGTTCATCCACAAGAATGTTGGAAGGCTTGAGATCCCGATGGATCACCCCACGCTGGTGGGCATGCTGAAGGGCATGGCAGACCTTGGAGAGCAACTCCAGGCACTGCCTCCGGGTCAGAAAGGCTTCGCGGACATACCGATCCAGGGGGCGCCCCTTGACCAGTTGCATCGCGTAATAGTAGACGCCGTATGAGACACCGGAAGCATAGACGCGGGCGATATTCGGATGCTCCAGGCGGGCGGCCAACTCCACCTCGCGCTCGAAACGGGCCTGGAGCTTTGAAGATCCTCCCGGGCTCTGCTTGAGGAGTTTCAGGGCGACCAGGCGGTTGGTACGCTCCTGACGGGCGCGCCAGACGGTTCCCATGCCCCCCTCGCCCAGACGCTGGAGAATCTCATAGCCCTCGATACGACCATGGACGGTCCGGCTGGAAGCCTCCGGATCCTCCCTCGATATCCGGGCGCCGCCTGCGCCGGACAAGATATCGCTGATGGGCATCTCCCATTGCCAGGGGTTTTCGTCCCCCATCGGGTTGTCGTTCTTCTCTGCCACAGATCACACTCCGGCTCACGCTGAAGGGTTGAGATTCTACGTTCGCCGGCCAGAAGTGTCTACACGGCATGTTCAGAAATCCGATCGCCGTGGCAGGGATGGCCTACCGCTCCGCAGGCGCCTCTCGGGCCGGGTGAACATCCTCTACCCACCGAAGCGCAAGGAGCAGCACCAGTAGCGCCCCGCCCGAGAGGCCCAGCATCAGCTGGAAGATATTGAGTGAAGCGCCCCGGATATTAAACCGCCATTGCGGCCCCAGGGCGTCGCTGATCCCCCCGGCCAGCAGTGCCGAGGTCGCCGGGCCCATCAGGATCATGATCTGGGCGACCGAAAGGAAGAACGCCCTTCCCTGCAGCGGGGCAAAGTGGAAGAACTGGGCGGTCGTAGCCAGGCCGATCACCGCCCCGACCCCGCCGGCCAGGACGAGCAAACCGGCCAGGAGCCACCGGGCGGTTTCCAGGGGCAGCAGCGTCACGCCCACCACGGCCAGGCTGACGGCGCACAGGGCCAGGTGGGCCATGAAATAGACTCTCCGCGTGCCGATCGCGTCGATCAGCCTGCCCCCCACCATCAGGGACAGGACCATCCCGAGGATCGGGAAGGCAAAAAGGATGACGTTGTCCCGCGTGGCCAGGCCCAGTTGCTTCATCATCAGCACCAGGGGCTGTTTGAGGAAGCCGGCGCAGAAGCCCAGTCCGATCATGTAGAGGCAGAAGCCGACGACCTCGGGTCTGGCCAGGAATCTTCGAATGTGACGCCGCCAGTTGCCGAAATCGTCATGCTGATCGTCCAGGTGCGTCGCCTGGGGGATCTTGGCCACGAACACATTGCGAAGCAGAATCAGCCCCGCCCCTGCGAAAATCACTGCCTGGAACCTCCATGTTTCAGGTTCCTGGCCCAGCCACCAGCCGGTGGTCAGCGTCGCGGCGAACAGGGAAGAGGACCAGCAGGCCCGAAGGGTCCCGAAGAACCTCCCCCTGCGCTGCTCGGGAACCACGTCATGGAGCAGTGGAAACCAGAACGTCGATCCGAGCTGACGGAACAGGATGGCCAGCATGAGCAGCCCTACCAGCACGCGGGCGCTGAGCGTCGTCCTGCCCAGAACGAAAGGCACAATTCCCGCCAGGAGGGTCACTCCCGCCGAAATCGCCCAGCAGCGCAGCAGAAACCGCTTGCCCTTTCTGGGATGCACCAGCAGGGAGACGGGAAGCTGCACGCCGGCGGCCAGGCCGAACATGCTCCCCAGCAGCATCGCCAGGGTGTCGCTTCCGCCCAGATGCTTTACCAGCAGCGCCCCGACGCCGGCGTTTGCGATCAACTGCGAGAAGATTACCCCCACGCTCTGTCCCGCATAGGCGAGGCGCATGCCCTTGCGCTGCGTCTGCGGGTCCAGCGGGATCGTTTCGGGCACTGCGTCGGTGGGCATGGCGCATCACAATAGCATGCGTGCAGAGCGGGTAAAACGCTATTCCCATCGAAATGATTTGCGGAGAATCTCGATTCACCCGGAACTCGGATGCCCCGGCGGTGTATAAATGTTACAGAAACCCGTTAAGGAGACTCTCTATGATGAAATCCCAATTGCTGAAGATCGTTTTTTCAGCCCTGTTGGTGACGACCTGCGCGTTGCAGGTCCGGGCCGATGAGTACCCCTGGAACGATCCCCATGCCAAGGTTATCGCCAGCGGAAACCTGGAATGGGCTCCAAAGCCCTTTGAATTCCAGGCCGGCTCGGTTGTTCGCTACATCGACTTTGAAAACGGCGACGACGCCAATGACGGCAAGACCAAGGCCAAGGCCTGGAAGCACCATCCCTGGGACACCCGGGCCACCGGGCAGGCCCAGGCGTTTTCCGACGTGGCCACCTACGTCTTCAAACGAGGCGTGCATTATCGAATTTTCTCGAAAAAGGGTGAGCAGGTCCTGCTCCGGGCCGATGATTCAGGCAAGAAATCCGAGCCGATCCGACTGACCAGTGACCCCTCGTGGGGCCAGGGCCAGGCCGTCATCGCCGGCTCCCTGCCCATTCAGGGCACGTGGAAGAAGGCCTCTGCCTCCGATGCCCCCAAACGGTTGGATACCCAAGGCCAGACCGTCTGGTACATCGACGTATCCCTGCACCCGCGTCCCGACGGCAAACCGGGCCGAATGGAACCCGTTCTTTACGAAGTACGCAAGGACGGCACGATCCAGGATATCTACCTGGCCAGCGACGTCGGCTGGGAGCCTCAGAGCCACAGCTTCGCCATGCAGCACTGGAACACCTGGGACGAATTCCGCCGGATGGGCCAGCGTGGCGGCGGGTACCAGGACGACGCGCTCAAAGGCAAGGATCCGGACTACTTCGAGGGCGGAACGCTCTGGAGCCAGTATGCCTGGGTGATCGCCAACGCCACGCCGGATCGAAAGGGCATCCAGAAGGGCGACTACGACCCGCAGAAGGGAACGCTGCGATACAAGAACGGTTCCGATCCGGTCAACCCGGGAACGCGGTACCTGATTGAGAACCTGCCCCAGTTCCTCGACCAACCCAACGAGTTCTACTACGACCGGGACCGGGCAAGACTCTTCGTCCGCCTGGGCGAGGATCGCAATCCCAACGACACGCGTATCGAGATGGCCTCGGGGCTGGAAGTCCTCAACATCACCGACCGGAACCATATCGAGGTCTCCGGCCTGAGCTTCCGCTTCAACGGCAGGACCGACTGGCTCAGCAGCACCAACGTGATTCAACTCGATGGAAGCTGCACCGGCATCACGATCAAGAACTGCGTCTTTGAGCACATCGGCAACGACGCGATCGACGCCAGCGCCGAAGCCAACGAGGTGCTGGACTACCTGGCCGTCAATGACTGCGATTTCAACTGGATCAACGGCGGTTCGGCCATCCATCTCAAGGGCGCCGGCGGCAAGACCAAGCGGACCCAGAACCTGGGCAAACTGATCCACGGCGAGGTGCTCCGCAACCGCATTCGCAATACCGGGCTCTACCGCCACGACGACCACCGCTGGTCGAACGTTGCGGCGCTGTCCCTGCTGTTCCCGACCATGGGTCATGTGGCCGGAAACATCATCGATACGACCTGGGGTTCGGGCATCGTCAGCCAGGGCGGCGCCGGCGGCAAAGGCACGGTCGGCTACGATCTGCCCATGACGCGGATCCTGGTCCACCACAACAAGAGCGAGAACAATGCCCTGGGCGTGAACGATTACGGCGGGCTTTCGCTCTGGCAGCACGGCCCGATCCTGTCCTACAGCAACATCCTGGGCAATTCGGTAGGCCACTGGCCCGGCGGTTTTTTCAACAACGGCACAACGAATCTGTCCTACCCGATCTACCTCGATGCCGGATTCAAGATCTACAACTTCAACAACATCTCCTGGGCCAAACCGTATGACAAGAAAGACCCGCTCAGCAGCACCAGCAGCGCGTACTTCAATGTCTTCGGGTACCTCAACCCGTTCACGAACAACACCGTCTACGGGTCGGGAACCGGCTTCGGCGGTACCAGCGGGAACCGGAACGACTACATCGGCAACCTGTTCGTGAACATTCACCGAAGCTTCATCCACGTCAATCACGGCGGGAACCCGTCGCTGATCGGCGGGGACGACACCGGGGAATCCGGTATCGACGGAGCCACCACACTGGCCTACGCACACAACGTCTTCCACGGAGATGGCGAAGCCGGCGTGGTCGCTTCGGTCAAGCAGGGCGCCAAGAAGGACCTGCATGCCGAAGACCTCGAAACGCTCGAGAAGCAGATGAAGAACTACCCCCTGCGACTGGCCGAGCTTGGCCACAAGGTCTCGTCCCTGCCGATCGCCAAGGCGATTCCGACCGACATGACCAAGCCCTCGGCCGGAGATGCGGACTTCCGTCCGACCAGGGGCTCAGCCGCCATCGACGCCGGTGCGACGTACTTCGTCCCCTGGCCTCTCTATGCAACCGTGGGCGAATGGCACTTCAATGCCAACCACGCCGACCCGACGATGGTGCTGGACTTCCACTACTACCCCACCCCGGCCTACTTCAACCGCAGCATGTACTACCGCATGCCTGTGCATGAATTGAAGGTCAACAACGCCGAGGTGAGCGACTATGTAAAGTCCGAGTCGGAAGACTGGGCCCCCGGTGCCCTGAGCTTTGACGGGTCCCGGCTGGCCAGGGCCGAGCACGGCAAAATGGCCAAGGATGTCATCTTTGACTGGCGCGATGTGGGCAAGAAGATCCGCTCGACGCCTCCGGGCCCCTGGAAGATCCAGGGCTCGACCATCAGCTACCCGGCCAAGGCGCGCAAAACCTTGGACGTCCACACGACCAACCTGCTTGTCGAAGCGACCTTCCGCAGCGAAGCGGGCCACACCGACAGCGGCCTGGCCGGCAAGTTCGACGGAACCACCGGCTATCGCCTGTTCCTGGATTCCGATGGCAAGGTCTGTTTCGAGGCCGGTTCACAGGGCAAGCGCGTCCACGTGACCACCACCAAGGCCGTCAACGACGGCAAGTGGCATCACGTGATCGCCGAACTGGACCGCACGCAGCGTCGCCTGACGATCTACCTGGACGGGAAGGTCTCCAACCACGGAGACGCATCGCCGCTGGAGCCGTACATGACGCTGTCCAACAAGAGCGACTTCCTGGTGGGCGCAGACCACACCGAGAAGAAGCACTTCCGCGGGGCGATCGACTTCCTGCGGGTTTGCCTGGGCACCCTCTCCGATGCCGAAACCGACATCGCCGAGCTGTATGCCTGGCAGAAGGCCGGCCCGGTGAAGTACGACTTCGCCGGCAACGCCCCCAAGGGTCGCCGCGATGCCGGTGCCCTGGAGTATGTGGGCGACTGACCTGCAAGACGCATGATGGGAACACGGCCCGGGTGGCGATCACAGCTGTCCGGGCCGTGTCGTTTATTGGCGACTTCTACTTTCTGCTCTCAAGGGATCTCATCGCGACAGGCAGGGGATTTCAGCGCGACAGGATTATCCACACCGCGTGAATGATCCCGGGGATATAGCCCAGCAGTGTCAGCAGCAGGTTCAGCCAGAAATGCCGGGTGAAGCCTACTTGCAGGGCTACGCCCACGGGAGGCAGCAGAATGGCCGGCAATATGCGAAGGAAATCCAGTTTCGTTTCCGAATTGTGTGCATGTTCTGTCATATAGAATGATAGCGTTTGGCTGGTACGGGTGCGAACCCTTTAAGGAAAGGCGTGAATCCTGCGCGCCTACCGTGGACAAATGGAGTGCGATTTGTCATAGTACCCCTTTTGCCAATCGGGAAGGAATCGGATGAAGGTGCGTCAACTGATAAAGGCCATTGCCGGCAATGACACCCGCAGTGTCGAGGCGGCATGGATGGAGGCTGTCGAGAAACCCATGGCCCCTGACGAGGCCAGGGAAGTCCTCGTTGCGCTGATGGAAAAGGGACATTCCGACACAGCTCAAGCCCTGGCTGGGCTGGCCATGGAAGAACAGAAATCCCTGCTCAAGCCCCCGGCCCTGCTGGAACTATGCAAGCAGATGCTCCTGGCCGTGCCCGACTGCGATGAGCTGCGAGAGACGGTAGCGGAGCTCTACAAGACGGTTCATGGCGGCCATGCCCAATTCGATCTCTGCTTCCGGGCCGCCGGACTGACCTCGGGCCAAAGCCCCCGCCGCGCCATCCGCACTCTCGATACCTGCCTGGCCCTGGAAGAGGGAATGTACCTGGCCAACCGGTTCGATCCGCAGGTGATCCGCTTCAAGGGCTTCGACGAGATCACCGGGGAAATCGAATTCATCGATGCCGACGGCATGGAGGATTCCCAGGAACCCAAGAAGCTCACCGATGAGTTCGAAATACTCTCGGGAGAGGATTTCCGCGTCCTGCAACGCGAGCATCCCGACCAGTTGAAAAAGATCGTCAAAGACGATCCGCATCGGGCCCTGGTGGGACTGTGCCTCGCCAACGGCATGGAGGCCACCAACGAACAGATACGCGAGATTCTTACCGAAGAAGACCTCCTGCCCGCAAGCCAGTGGTCCCGCTGGTGGTCCCGGGCGCGAAGCGCGATCAAGAAATCCGACAAGATCACGCTCGAAGGGCGCAACCCCGTTACCATTACCTATCATCCGGGGGGCAAGACGCTGGAAGAAGAGCTTGCCCCGGATGTCGCCAAGGCCCGGACGCCCCAGGCCCTGCTGGAGATCCTGCGAACCTACAGCCGCGAAGCCCAGGCACGCGGAATCGAGATCAACTCCGACTTCGCAAGCCGAATCACCGAAGAGATCACCGCACGGAGCTCCTCCCTCCTGGCCCACCGACCTGCCGATGCCCTGGTTGCCTCTCTCGCCCTGGCCGAAGCCGCCGTACTGGGAGCGCCCGAACCGGAAACCCGGACGCTGCCTTCGCCCGAAGAGATCATGCAGTTGATCAAAAAGCCCGTCGAGGCGATTGGGGCAATCCAGGATACCTCGCTTTGGCCCCGGGCCATCCAGGCCGTTGCCCAGCGCGAAGACGCCGCCCAGATCGCCAGAGACCTCCTGGTCGTTGCCCCGGCCAGTCAGATCGACGAGGTCGCCAAACTCCTGGCCCGGTTGGACCAGGCCGAGGCCCTGCAGCAGGCAGTGCAGACCGCCCTGGCCGGCCCGGATCGTTTTGCCGAGCTTTGCTGCTGGCTCTGGAACTGCCCCCCCCAGCAGATCCCCGTCCAGGTCGGGCGCGTCGAGCTTCTGGGGAAAATGCTCACCGCCGTCTTTGACCTCGAACACAAGACCGACATCGACCGCAAGGTCCGCAAGGACCGCCAGCAACAACTGCGAAACGCCCTCTCCGCCCGGGACTACGCCGTCTATCGACAGGCCCTGGAGGAGATGAACGAAAACATGGCCGCGGTCATCAAGCGGCGCGTCGGCCGCGCAGATGGACTGGCCCAGACCGTTCGCGACGAGATGCTCCGCCTGCTTCGCGAGTACCACCCCAGGCTCTTCCTCAAGGAGACCATCGACCCCTGGCTGGACGAATCGGTGATCTATACCACACGACAAGCCCTGGCCAAGCGACAGGAAGATCTTCGCGTTCTGCAGGAAGAGGCCATGCCCGCCAATGCCCGCCAGATCGGTGAAGCGGCCGAGCAGGGCGACCTTCGCGAGAACGCCGACTGGCAGGCCGCTATCGAAGAACGCGACATGCTCCAGGCGCGATCGACCAAGATGCAGACCGAACTGGCCAAATGCCGCCCCATCAACCCCGACGATATCCCGTCGGACCGGGTGGGGATCGGGACAAAGGTCCGGCTCCAGCGCATGGACAACCAGGCCGAACTGGAATATACCTTCCTGGGGCCCTGGGATACCGACCTGGAGAACAACGTACTGGCCTACACGACGCCCCTGGCCCAGGCATTGATGGGCACCGCCGTGGGAGATACCGCCGAGGTGCCCATGCACGGCGGGAGCGTAACCTGTCGCGTGGAGTTCATCCAGCCGGCGTTATAGGAACGCCCCCGAGCTTCGATAAACCCTACCGCTTCCATGCCGCAAGTCCTGCACATTGTGGATCGCCATACGCCCTTGGACGCCGTCCATCAGCTTGCCCTGCTGCGCGAACCGAGCCAAACCGTGCTGAGCCTCGGCCGCCCCCCCTGGCCGGACGTCTTTCCCGGCAGAGTCCGCGTGGAGCATGTCGGGCTGGGGCTGGTGCATCTGACGGCTCAGAGGATCCGCAAGCGCCTGGGCAGGTTCGACATCCTCCACGTATGGTCCATCCGTTCCCTGGGGCCGGCCTCCGCCCTGGCCGGGCTCCTTCGGACCGGGCTGGTTCTGTCCTTGATCCGCGTTCCTCAGCAGCAACGTCACTTGACCGAGGTCCGAAAGGTCCTGACCGAATCCGCCCTGCGAATCACGATGCCTACCCGGGCGGGGCGTAAGCGTATCGCCGGCCTCCTGACCGGGAAAACTGCAAACCTTCAGCAGGAGGTCCTCTCCCGCATCGATGTGCTCTACCCTCCGGCCCAGGGGTCTCTCCTGCATGAGGTCCGGACAGGAACCCGTGAGCAACTCGGAATCGATCCCGCTCACTACGTGCTGGTCGCCCCCGGCGAGGCTGTTCGGGAGGCCCGCCACGAGCGGGTTGCATGGGCCCAGGGCATCGTCAGCCGTCTCGACCTTCCCATTCACCTGCTGCTGTGCGACCCGGGACGATGCCTCAGGCTCACTCTGGGCCGAAAGAAGATGACAGGAGCCCCCTACCCCCCTCGCTACATCCGCAGCCTGCCGAGAAACCAGGTAATTGCCGCAGCGGATCTTGCGGTCTTTGCCCAGGCGCGTCCCGTCGGGGCCCAGGGGTTCGCAGCATGTCTGGGATGCGGTGTGGCGAGTCTTTCAGCCCCGACGGCCGACGCGGTCGAGGTCTTCGGGCCTCCAGGCCAGACGGCGCGGTACCTGGAAAGCGCCCATCCACGTGACCTGGCCCGGGATATCCTCCACCTGCTGGAAGACCCCGACCAGCGAAGCCGGCTCTCGGCCCAGGCGGCCAAGCGGTTTGGAGCCCGTCACTCTCTGGCTCGGGTCCGAACCCGCCTGGCAAAGGTCTATCGGGATGCACAGGACACGGGCTGGCTTGCGGCTTCGGCTCTGCGGACGCTATAATGCCCCCCGGGCCCGCCGCCATGGAAGGAAAGCAGATGCCCCCGACGGACAAAGCCGCGAGAGGCGTTGACATCGAATTTGCCAACCAAGACGCTCGCGCTGTCCTGAAGGATCACCTTTCGCTACTCGACAATCCGGCGCGGGCAGGATGGCAGAAGTTCAAGCAGAACGCTTCCCGGACCGTGTGGACGGGTCAAATCGACGGCCAGTCGCTCTACCTCAAGACCTTCCACAGCCGGAGCTTCACCCACCGCCTCCAACGGCTGCTGGGCCGGTACGAAAGTTGCAAGGAGCTGCATTTCATGCAGTATCTTCGCTCCCGCGGCGTTCTCACGGCCGAGCCGGTCGCAGCCCGCAGCGGCAAGCAAAACGAGTGGGTCGCGACCCGCGCGGTGGACCCGGCCGTCCCAGCCGACCGATGGCACCAGGAACAACTGGGAAACGGCGCCGCGGGGCTCAAGAGAATCCGCCGGGCCACCTGCGCCCTGGGCCGGCTGGTCGGCAGGATGCACGCAGCCGGCGTGCTCCACAATGACCTGCACTGCGGCAATGTTTTGGTCACCCAAGACGACAAGGGCAAGGATCAACTCGTCCTGACGGACCTGCACCGGGTCCGAGAATCTCGAAGACTTTCCCGCAGGGCCCGGGCAAAAAATCTGGCGCACCTCTTCCATGACCGCTACGACTTTACCTCGCGGACCGACAGGCTGCGATTTCTCCAGTCGTATCTGGAAGCTTCCGGAGCGCGGGGGAACCTCCGCGGATGGCGAATACTGGTGGAGCATTTCGGTCATCGCCACCGCCTGGCCCAGAACCGCCAGCGCGACCGCAGGATCGTCGGCAGCAACCGCTACTTCCACCGTCTGCGGACCGGGGGAGGCTGGAGCGGGCACGTGATTCTTGCCTCAAAACGCAGAACCCGGGGTTCGGCCGCCGCTCAGATGCAGTTCACCCCCGAGCAGTGGCACAAGGCGCTGAAAGACCCCGAGGCCCTGATGTCCGGCCCGGAAGTCCAGGTCGTCAAGGACACTCGCTCCGGAAAGGTCGTCCGCCGGAAGCTGCAACTGGGCAGCCAGGAACTGGACGTTTACATCAAGCGGCCCCGTCGCAAGCGAAAGTGGAAGATCCTGCTGGATTGCTTCCGCCCCTCCAGGCCGATTCGGACCTTCCGCCTGGGTCATTCCCTGCTGACCCGCCGGATCGCCACGGTGCTTCCGCTGGCGGCCCTGCAGCGTCGGGTGGGGCCTTTCCTGGTCGACAGCCTGCTGATCACCGAATCCATTGACGCCCCCGTTCTGGACAAGTTCATGAGCAGGTGGCTTTCGATACCTCCCCGGGGCGACACACCCCTGACGGTCGGGCAGCAACGACAACTGGCCCAGCAGGTCCTCTGGCAACTGGGCCGCGTTCTCCAGCGGCTCCACGACAATCGATTCGCTCATCGGGACCTGAAGGCGACGAATATCCTGGTCCTCTGGTCGCTGGGCCAAAGCCCGGAAATCTGCCTGATCGACCTGGACGGGCTCAAGCGTGTCTGGTGGCTGACCGAAAAGCGACGCTGTCAAGGCTTGATGCGTCTCAATGTCTCTCTCCTGCAGTGTCCGGATGTCAACCACATGGGACGTCTGCGGATGCTCCTGGGATACCTCAGACGACCCGGCGCGGGTCGAATCGAGTTCAAGCCCTATTGGCGCGTTCTGGAACGCTGGTCGGCCAGGAAGCTTCGCAAGCAGATCCGTTCCCGCCGCAAACGCCAGCGCAAGAAACGGAGGCCCGAAGGGTGAACCAGGCTCCCACCCCAGCCAGACCCGACCGGGTCGTACTGATCAAACCCAGCGCCCTGGGCGACGTCGTCACCGCCCTGCCCGCCCTGCGGGCCCTGAAAGCCAACTGGCCCCAGGTGCATCTGACCTGGTTGATCCGGGATTCCTTTGCTCCGCTGATCCGGCACGACCCCGAAGTCGACGCCGTCCTGACCTACAACCGCCGCGACCTGAGAGCCTTCTGGCGCAGCCCGAGTGCCTGGCGCAAGCTCAAATCCCTCCGCAGAAGCCTGGCCGAAGGCTGCTTCGACTGGGCGCTGGACATGCAGGGCCTGGCCCGAAGCGGATACTTCACCAAGTGGACCGGGGCAAAGGTCCGCGCCGGTTTCGCCGATGCACGGGAACTGGCCTGGCGACATTACAATCACCGCGTTCTACCTGAAAGCAGCCATACCGTCGACCGGAACCTCCACCTCGTTCAGGCCCTGGGTGTACCCGTCGACGGAGCTTCGATCAAACTGACCATCCACGAACCCAGCCGTCAAACGTGGCTGGAGATGCTGGCCCAGGCCGGGCTGGAGAGCGGGCAGTACCTGGCCCTGGCGCCTACCACAACCTGGCAGACCAAGCAGTATCCGCTGAGGCATTGGCAGGCGGTGGTGGCCCGGCTGGCCCGGAGCCGGCCGATCGTGCTTCTGGGCACGCCCGCAGACCGGGAGTTCTGCCGCCGGATCCAGGACCGCTCGCCCGAGGTCTACAGTTTTGCCGGTCGAACCGATATCCGCCAATTCGCCGCCGCCATCGCCGAGGCCCGCGGAGCCCTCTGCTGCGACTCGGCCTGCAAGTTCATCGCCCAGGGGACCGGGACGCCCTGCCTGACGCTGATAGGCCCCACCCGCCCGGAGCAGACCGGCCCGTGGCCCGGGTCGAATGTGACCAGTGCGTCAATTTGCGCCCGAACCGCGTGTCAGGGTTGCAAAAAGAAGGTTTGTCGCCATAGTAGCTGCATGGAGTTGATCCCGCCGCGGCGCGTCGCCGAGGCCATGGAAAACCTGCTATCCGGCGACTGAGACCATGCCGCACCACTTTATATGGAAAAACCTCAAATGGCTTGCCAAGGCGGCCGTTAATCGCTTCAGGCGATTCCTCTTCTACAGGGTTTTCAGCCTCAACGATACCCCACACAGAATCGCCCTGGGCGTCGCGGTAGGGATGTTCGTCGCCTGGACGCCGACCATGCCCTTTCAGATGGTCCTGACCATTACGATTTCGGCCCTGGTCGGGGCCAACAAATTCGTCGGCGTGCCGTTTGTGTGGATTACCAACCCCGTTACGCTGATCCCCATCTACGGTCCCAATTACATCCTGGGCTCCTGGCTGCTGGGACGCCAAAGCGCCATCAAGCATTTCGTCTCGGAAATGCAGCAGTGCATGAGCTTCTCCGGGGGGTTCTGGAAGACCACCAAGGCCTGGTGGCAGGCCACGCTGAACTTCTTCGCTCCGCTCTGGCTGGGCAGCCTGTTGATGGGAATCGTTGTCGCAGCCATCTCCTACTGTCTTATCCTCTGGGGTGTCATCAAGTTCCGGGCGGTCTACCACCACCTTCACGACGGCCACGAGACCAACGGCAAGAAAGACCAGACCCCCAACGCAAAGCCGGAATCCGATTCGGCCGAGAATCCCCCTTCGGAACCCTCCGATGTTTCTTCCTGAAACACCCTGCCTCCAGGAGCCAGCGATTCCGCAACCGTGAGTTTCTAAGGATTGTTTGAGGCCTTCTGGGC
>CAZOVB010000022.1:0-71908 GCA_964583095.1 uncultured Planctomycetaceae bacterium | reverse complement strand
AAAGCGAGAGCGAAAAGGAGAGGCATAAGGATTATAAGGTATGATCTGTTCAAGGTTTAAAGGAATTTCGAACCATGGGTTGATGGGGTTGGATTGTTCGGAGCCGGTAGCTGGGGAGGGCGTTTTTCCGTCAGCCAAGGATTTTCCGGGTTTGGCGGATCGAGGTTTTGCGCGAATGGTTAAAGATGCTTCGGCGGCGAGGCTGGGTAGGCCACTTGAGGCCCCCCGGCATGGACGCAGTGGGTATGGTTCGCCAGACGGGGAGCGAATTCCCTTGCTCGCGGGGCTGGTGATGCCAAGAATAGCGGGTCTTTCGCGAGGTGAATCATGCGTGTGGTGTTCTTCGGTTCGAGCCATTTTGCCCTGCCGGTGCTCGAGGCCATCTGCCAGAGCCATCATGAGGTGGCTGCGGTGGTAACGCAGCCTCCGCGCCGGGCCGGGAGGCGCGGACACATGCGTCCCACGCCGATCTTCCGGTATGCCGAGTCGGTCGGGCTGGCGTCGATCGCGTGCGGGGATGTCAATGCTCCGGAGGTGGTGGAGCAGGTGGCCGGCCTGGCCCCGGACGTGCACTGCGTGGTGGAGTTCGGCCAAAAGGTGCTGGGGCCCATGCGTGAAACCGCCCGGCTGGAGGCGTTCAACCTGCATGCCTCGCTGCTGCCTGCACTTCGGGGTGCAGCGCCGATCAACTGGGCGATCATCCGGGGCCATCGCCGGACGGGGGTGACCACCTTCCGGCTGGTGGATCGCATGGACGCCGGGCCGATCTACCTGAAGCGCGCGACACCGATCGATCCGGCCGAGACGGCCGAGGAGCTCAAGGCCCGCCTGGCCGGGATGGGCATCGGCGTGGTCCTGGAGACGCTGGGGCAGCTTTCTGCCGGTTGGGTGGAGCCTGTCGAGCAGGATGAAACCCAGGCCACGCGGGCCCCGCGGCTGAGTAAGTCGGACGGCTACCTGGACTTCGGCCAGAAGGCTGAGGCGATTCGCAGCCGGATCCACGGGACGAATCCATGGCCCGGCGCACAGGCGATGTACTGTCCAGCCGAGGGCAAGCCGCGTCGGGTGACGATTTCCCGGGCGGCGGTGTCCGAGTCCGACGAGGACGGGGAGCCCGGCCGGTTGGGTGAGGATCTGACGGTGGCCACCGGTTCGGGGCGGCTGGAGATATTGGAGATCAAGCCGGCCGGCAAGCGTCAGATGCCCTGGGCGGATTTCGTCAACGGCTACCGTGCCCGCAGCGGGGACCGGCTGGCCTGTGTCCCGGAGATGCAGAGATGAAGTACAACGCCCGAGATATTGCCGTGGATGCTTTGCGGGATCGCGCCGGGAACGTTTCAGCCCGGCTGGAGCGGCTTTTGGCCAAGCATCAGCCGGATACCCAGCAGCGGTCGCTTGCGGTGGAACTTGCCCTGGGGGTGGTCCGCCGGCGCGGGACGATCCGGGCCGTTCTGGGCAACTATCTCAAGCGTCCCAAGAAGCCTGTACCGCCGCACGTGAAGCAGATTTTGAGCACGGCGATTTACCAGATGCTGTATCTGGATCGTGTGCCTGCGTTTGCGGCTGTCAATGAGGCGGTGGAGCAGACGCGGCGGTTCAAGCGGATCCGCTACCGTACGATGGTCAACGCGATTCTTCGGAGTATCGAGCGTGACCGGGGCGAGTTGCATTCGGGCAAGGCCCCGCACGAAGCCCGGGCTGTGCCGGTGGGGCCGGATGCTCACTGGCGCTTCGGTCGGGACGTGCTGCCGGATCCGGAGAAGGACCTTCCGGCCTGGCTGGCCGCGGCCCATTCGCTCCCGCCCTGGCTGGTTCACCGGTGGGTCAAGCAGTATTCGGCGGAGAGGGTCTCGCAGCTAGGCTACCACGCCAACGCCCGGGCGCCGCTGGTGGTGCGGGTCAATGCACTGCGGGCCGGGATCTCCCAGGCGGCGGCAATGCTCAAGGAAGAAGGCTTCGAGGCCGTGGCGCACAAGAACGGCGTAAGTCTTGTGCTGCCCGAGCACGGGAACATTGCCGCCACGCGCGCCTTTGCCGAGGGGCTCATCCAGCCCCAGGACGCGATGGCCACCGCGGTGGGCCTGGCCGCTGGTCCCCAGCCCCACATGCGCGTGCTGGATTTCTGCGCCGCCCCCGGCACGAAGACGACGCACCTGGCCGAGCTGATGCACAACTGCGGGCAGATCGTGGCGGTGGATGTCAGCGCCGAGAAACTCTCGCGCATCGAGGAAAACTGCTCCCGCATGGGCCATACGATCGTGGACTGCTGTTTGGCCCAGGACATAGGGCGCCTGGAGCTGGAGAGCTTCGATCTGGTTCTTGCCGACGTTCCCTGCTCGAACACCGGTGTACTGGCCCGGCGGGCCGAGGCGCGCTGGCGTCTCCAGCCGGAGGATATCGAGCGGCTGGTGCGGGACCAGCACCTGTTGGTCTCGGCCGCTGCAGCGTATGTAAAGCCCGGCGGCAAGCTCATCTACGCCACATGCAGCCTGGAGCAGGACGAGAACGAGAACGTCTCCCGGGCGATCCCGCGGAAGCAGTCGAAGTTCTCGCTTCAGCAGAGCCACCTGACCCGCCCGGGAGGCGTGGGGGATCCGGCCTCCTGGAGCGATGGCGGATACTACGCCGTGCTTGGCCGCTGAGAGCGGCGACAAACTCGCCTTTACCGGCCCGAACTGGTATAGTACCCCCGCCATGGCCAAGAAGAATCAGCAAATCGAAAGCAAGAAGAACGCCCCGCGGATCGCCAACAAGAAGGCCCACCGGGAGTACCATCTCAGCGAGAAGCTCGAGTGCGGCCTTGTGCTTGCCGGGACAGAGGTTAAGTCTCTGCGGGAGGGGCAGGTGAAGATCGACGAGGCCTACGGGCGGATCCGCAATGGGGAGCTGTACCTGGTCGGCGCGACGATTTCGCCTTACTCCCAGGCCGGCGAGGGGATGCAGCACGAGCCCAACCGCGACCGGAAGCTGCTGGCCCACCGCAGGCAGATCCGCCAGTTGGAAACGCAGGTCAAGCAGAAAGGCAAGACGATCGTTCCCCTGGCGATCTATTTCAAGAATGGCCGGGCCAAGTGCGAGATCGCCGTGGGCGAGGGCAAAAGGGACTACGACAAGCGTCAGGACATCCGCAGGCGTGACGCCAAACGGGAAATTGCCCGGGCCATGCGTCGCAGGCGCTAACCGGGCTTTGGCTTGTCCTGCTTCTGCTGATCACCCAGGACGCCCTGCTGGTCCTGGAAGACAGTCTTGAGAGCGATGGAGGGATCCGAGCCGAGTTCCTCGAAGATGAGCTGGCAGATCCGCGTGGTGTGAGGATCGATCCGCAGCGGGAAGGGGCCGAAGTTCATCATTTCCAGTACGATATGTCCTCGGAAGCCGGCGTGGATGGTCGGGGCGGTCATGTGCACTACCAGTCCCAGGCGGGCGTAGGAGCTGCGGCCCTCGACGCGTGCGGCCAGGCGGGAATCCAGCGGCAGGTGGACGCGTTCCCGGGTCCGAGACAGGAGGAACTGGCCGGGCTGGATGACCGCACAGCCATCGGCATCGAGCTCCAGTTCCTGCATGAGGTGTCCGTAGTCGGGCAGGGAGACATCCGAGAGTCGCAGGGCCTGGTCGAGCCCCGGCGGCGGGGTTTTCCAGATCTTGAACTGGTCGCCGACGTGCAGATCCACGGCGGAGGGGGCGAACTGATCTTCCAGCGGTGCCGGCTCGATCACGATCCGCCCGTTCTCGATGGCCTGCTTGATCTGTCGATCGGAGAAGATCACGGTGGCGGTCCTTTGGGGTGGGGACGGATCAGGCGGTTTCGGCCAGGCTGGCCTGGGCCCTGTCGCTGACGTAGCTGCCCTGGCTGAGCCCGCGGACGCCGACGTGCCGGACGAAGGGGCTGACCAGCCCGGCTGCGTGGAGCACGTAGGCATCGGTATGGGCCCGGGGTGCGGGCTTCTGGGCCAGTTGGGGCTTGTACTGCTGGAGGAAATAGCGGCGGGCTCCGGAGATCCACGTGGCGATTCGGCAGATATCGTTGCTGCGCAGCGGGGGCGCGAAGGTCGTTCGGAATTCGTAATCCACTCGGCCTGTAAGGAGTTGCAGAATGCTCTCATCGACGGCGCGGAGATCGACATCGGTGCGGCAGATGCGGCGGTATCGGCCCTGGGGGGCCTTGATATCCATGGCGACGTAGTCGACCAGCCGCCGGCGGATCAGCTCGGCCAGGACGTCGGGGCACGTGCCGTTGGTGTCGAGTTTCACGCGGTAGCCCAGGTCCTTGACTTGTCGGCAGAACCCGGTCAGGCCGGGCTGGAGGGTGGGCTCGCCGCCGCTGACGACGACGGCTTCGAGCATTCCCCGGCGACGGCGGAGCAGATCCAGCACGTCGGGGACCTGGACGCTCTGCTCGAGGCCGTTGCAGGATGCGATCTGTGCGTTGTGGCAGTAGAAGCACTTCATGTTGCAGCCCGGGGCGAACACCACGGCGCTGAGGTGGTCGGGATAGTCCACGAAGCTGCAAGGCATCAGGCCGGCGAGTTTCATACGTGCGCCTCCAGGGGGGCATACTTGCGGCGTTCGAAATACTCGGCCTTTTTACCTTTGTTGTAGTTCTGTACCGGCCTGAGGTAGCCGGTCACGCGGGACCAGACCTCGGTTTCGCCCTGGCAGGTCGGGCAGGCGAAGTGCTCTCCGCTGATATACCCGTGCTGGTGGCAGATGCTGAAGGTCGGCGTGACGGACAGATACGGCAACTTGTAGCGGGTGAAGATGTTGCGGAGCATCTTCTTGCAGAGTTGCGGGTCCTCCACGGCTTCTCCCAGGTACAGGTGGAGCACCGTGCCGCCGGTGTACAAGCTCTGGAGTTCGTCCTGGAGTTCTACGGCCTCGAAGATATCGTCCGTGTGCCCTACCGGCAGCTGCGTGGAGTTGGTGTAGTAGGGCGTATCGACCCCGGAGGCGATGATATCGGGGTAGCGTTGGCGGTCCAGCCGGGCCAGGCGATAGGCCGTGCCCTCGGCCGGGGTGGCCTCGAGATTGTACACGTGGCCTGTCTCTTCCTGGATCCGGGTGAGTTCCTGGCGGAGGAACTCCATGATCTCCAGGGCGAAGACCTTGCCGGCCGGGTCGGCGATGCTCTTGCCCATGAAGTTCTCCAGGGCTTCATTCATGCCGACGATTCCGATGGTGGCAAAGTGGTTGAACCAGTACTCGCCGGTGCGTTTCTTGACGTTTCGCAGGTAGTGGGCCGAGTAGGGGTACAGGCCGTTGTCGGTCTGGGTCTCGACGACCTTGCGTTTGAGTTCCAAGGTGGTGCGGGCGATCTTGACCAGTTCGGCGAGGCGCTGCTTGAAGTCCTGTGCTGACCGGGCTTTGTAGCCGACCCGCGGCAGGTTGAGCGTGACCACCCCCACCGAGCCGGTCAGCGGGTTGGAGCCGAAGAGCCCCCCGCCGCGCTTGCGAAGTTCGGTGGTATCCAGCCGGAGCCGGCAGCACATGCTCACCGCGTCTTCAGGGGAGAGGTCCGAGTTGACATAGTTGGCGAAGTACGGAATGCCGTACTTGGCCGTGATGACCATGAAGGCGTCGAAGGACGGGCTGTCCCAGTCGAAATCCGGCGTGACGTTGAGCGTCGGGATCGGGAAGGTGAAGACGCGCCCCTTGCTGTCGCCTTCCATCATAGCCTCGCAGAAGGCCCGGTTGAAAAGGTCCATCTCGGCCTGGAAGTCGCCGTACTTGTCCTCGGTGATGGCCCCGCCGACGATGACAGCCTGGTCCCGCAGGGCAGTCGGGGGCGTCAGGTCGAAGGTCAGATTCGAAAACGGGCACTGGAAGCCAACCCGCGTGGGGACGTTGATGTTGAAGATGAACTCCTGGAGGCACTGCTTGACCTGGTGGTAGGTCATGTTGTCGTAACGGATAAACGGCGCACAGTAGGTGTCGAAGCTGCTCCAGGCCTGGGCGCCGGCACACTCGCCCTGGGTGGTAAAGGTTGAGTTGACGACCTGGCCCAGGAAGCTCCGAAGGTGCCTGGCCGGCTTGGACTCCACCTTGCCGGGCACACCGCCAAAACCGTCGATGAGCAGTTGCCGCAGGTCCCACCCGGCACAATACGGGCCAAGGAATCCCAGATCGTGGATATGCAGATCGCCTGACTCGTGGGCATGGCGGACCTCCGACGGGAAGACCTCGTGGAGCCAGTAGTTCTTGGTGAAGAACTCCCGGACATAATTGTTCAGACCATTGACCGATCGCGACTGGTTGGCGTTTTCCTTGGTCTGCCAGTCGCTCTCGTCGAGATACGAGCCGAACATGTCGATTGTCGCGCCGATCAGTGCATTCAGGTGCCGGGCGCTCTTGCGCTTCTCACGGTAGAGGATGTAGGCCTTGGCGGTGCGGGCGTGACCGTTCTCGATAAGGGTCTTTTCGACAAGGTCTTGTATTTGCTCGACTTCCGGGATCTCATCGCCGAAGCGGTCTTGGGCGATTCGCAGCACTTCCCGGCAGAGCTGCTCGGCCCGGGCGTAATCCTCGCCCCCCACCGCCACCGCGGCACGGTAGATCGCGTGTGTGATCTTCTCGGGTATGAATGGAACGACCCGTCCGTCGCGCTTTCGAATTGACTGCTGCATGCCCGTGTCCTTCCCTGGACGAGAAAACCACTTCTGTGCCCTGCCCTCAGGCTCGCTGAGAGGCCTGAAGCTCTATGCCGTAAGGAGTTACGGCGAAATGAGCGGCCGAGGTGCGACTCCAGATTTCGCAACCCCGGCTCGCGGAAGTCTCCAAAGCCTCTCAGGCGTCCTTGCCGTTGGCACTGGCCTAGAGACAACATCAACAAAAGCAGAAAAGAGACTTCACCGACGCACTTGGCTAGGCGAACCCTATCGGTCCGCCAGAGGACGGCCCAAACCAGTCAGCCGTCAATGCCGAAGCCGCCTGTCTTCCAATAATCCAGGCTACCTTCGACGCCGTATACTATATGTAGTGCCGGCATTTTGGGTCAAGCCGAAATATAGGGTTTCATTAAAAATGGGGTCTTCCCCTCAAACGTCCAGGACCGTCCCGGATTTTGGCCCAGGAGTGACCCAGAAAGCTTAAAGACCGCTTGTGCAATAGGATGCATTGGTCACAGGGAGGCGGACCACAGGATCTGGGGGAGGTTTCCTGAAACAAACCACAATACCCACAATATGCAGGGCAGGCCTGTTTGGCTTCCGTCATGCAACCCTCGGCTGGGCCTGCCCTCTACCCAGAGCGGGTAAAGGCCCTGGTTTTCTGACTGGTCGCCCCGGTCAAACGAGACCACTTGTCACAGACCTCTTGTCACAATGCTTGCACCGGCAAGCCGAGGCTGTATCATCACCTCAGACTTCAAGTGAAACGTTTCTATCTACAGGAGCCAGCGATGAAGGTGATCAAAGAGGGAGGCCACCGCCTCTTCGAGCAGGACCCGGAAACTTCTCAGTACGTAGCCGAGATGCTCCAGGAGCTTCGCACGGGCCAAATGGATGCGGTCCGGAAGTACTCCAAGAAGTTCGACGACTGGGATCCTGAAAGCTTTGAACTCTCTGCCGGCCAAGTCGCCGAAGCCATCGAAAAATGCGATGATCAGATCATCCAGGACACCGACTTCTGCCAGGAGAACGTACGCAAGTTCGCCAAGGCCCAGCGGGAAACCCTCCTGCCGCTGGAAGTGGAAATCCGCCCGGGAGTCACCCTCGGCCACAAGCACATTCCGGTCAACTGCGTGGGAAGTTACGTCCCGGGCGGGCGATACCCGATGTTCGGCTCGGCCCAGATGAGCATCATCCCGGCCAAGGTCGCCGGGGTTAAGACCGTCGTCGGGTGCACCCCGCCGGTCAAGGGCGAGGGGTACTATCCTGCCACCATCAACGCCATGGCAAAGGCGGGCGCCGATCGTATTTTCGTTCTGGGCGGCGTACAGGCGTTTGCCCTGATGGCCTTTGGGATGGACCAGGTCCCCCCGGCCGATGTGCTCTGCGGAGCCGGAAACAAATTCGTTGCCGAAGCCAAGCGACAGCTCTTCGGTCAGTGCGGAATCGACCTGCTGGCCGGTCCGACCGAGATCGGCATCATCGCCGACGACAGTGCCGATCCCGCCCTGGTCGCCTGCGACACCCTCGGCCAGGCCGAGCATGACCCCAACAGCGGGCAGATCGTCATCTGCCTCAGCGAAGACTTCGCCGGAAAGGTCCAAGAGGAGGTCAACCGCCGGCTCAAAGATCTGCCCACACGTGAGATCGCACAGATCAGTTGGAACAACAACGGGAAGCTCTACGTGGCGGACAGTCGGGAAGAGGCCATCGCACTCAGCGACAACTACGCCCCGGAACACCTGGAACTCCACGTCGAAGATACGGGATTGTACATGGACAAGCTCACCAATTACGGATCGCTGTTTGTGGGAGAAGAGACGACCGTCGCTTACGGGGACAAGTCCATCGGGACCAACCACATCCTGCCTACCAGCCGATCGGCCCGCTATACCGGCGGCGTCTGGGTGGGCAAGTTCCTCAAAACCGTCACGTATCAGAAGATGACACCCGAGGCCAGTGTGGAGGTCGGAAAGGTTACGCAGCGCCAATGCAAGATCGAGAGAATGCTTGCACACGGCATAACGGCCGAAGTCCGCGTGAACCGGTACAGTTGAACCTGTAACTCCCCGATTGCCCGTCGGCTGCCAGGAGGCACGAACCATGCTGAAGCCCGAACAGACTTGCCTGGTCCTGGTGGACCTTCAGGAGAAGCTTTTTGGCGTGATGCACAACCGCCAGAAGCTGGCCGATACGACGCGCCGGCTCGTTCAGGGCCTCAATGTCCTGAACGTGAAGATCCTCCATTGCGAGCAGAACCCCGCCGGGCTGGGAACCACGATAGAACCGGTGGCCCAGCATCTCTCTGCCGGGCCCATCGAGAAGAACTCCTTCAGTTGCTGCGGCGAGCGGAGCTTTCTGGACGCCCTGGAAGAGGCCTCACCTGCCTCGATCCTCCTGGCCGGTATTGAAACGCACATCTGCGTATACCAGACCGCCGTGGAACTGCGCCGGCGAGGGCTGGAAACCCAGGTGGTCGCCGACGCGGTCGCCTCTCGCACCCCCGAGAATCATGCCATCGGACTGGAACGCATCCGCAACACCGGGGCAACCCTGACAAGCATGGAAACCTGCCTGTTCGAACTGCTGGGCCGGGCCGAGGGCGACCGCTTCAAGCAGATCCTGCGAATCGTCAAGTAGGCAAATAGTGAAATACTACCGAGGGGCTTGAGCGGGCATTTTCAACTTCTCCAGGTCCCCCGGCGATTCGGGCCGATGGGCCTGCAGATGCTCTTGCCACGCCCGGGCGGTTGCATCCACCGCCTCGGCGATTTCACCCGACAGATACGTCGGGGCCATATTCCTGGCCGGTCGCCAATCCTCCCCGCTGCAGATGCGACGAATCGCATCGGGCTGATCGATCAGCGGACAAGGCCGGGACCGATCGGTAATGCGATCCTGTTCCTCCCGGTACCGGGCAAACACCGGGTGATTCTGCACCAGGTCTCCCAGGCTTTCATAGCGGCTGTGGCCCTGGATGATATCGATCACGTTTCCGCAGGCAATCGGGCTGAACACGCAGGGACTGATATCGCCGTTGGCATAAATATGGAAGTAGTACTTCCCTGCGGCCATGCAGCCTCCGACCATTTTTCCGTCGTTCCAGAAGTCCCCCAGGAAGATCGGCCGATCCTCGCTTCGCCACCGATTGATCGTATCGCGGAGCATGGCCCTCTGGTCGGCCGTGACCATCAAGTCCACTCTCGGGCTTCTGCCGATAGGCTGGAGCAGGAAGAACCATCCGAAGAGGTCGCCTTCCTCGATCCGCAGGTCGATAAAATCATCCGAGCAGATCGACTCGCAGTTCTCGCTTGTCAGCGTGGCCGAGAAACCGGTCATGACCCCCCGTTGGGCCAGGAGCTTCCGCACGTGACGGTTCTGCTGGTAGATGCCCCTGCCGCGGCGCGCATCGGTCTGGTGCTCGAAGCCTTCGACGCTGATGGCCGGGAAGACATTTCCCGCCCGTGCAAAACGCCCCACGATCTGCCGGTCGAAAAGCGTTCCGTTAGTGTAGACCAGGAATCCGCGGTCCGGATGCCTGCGTGCCAGGCGTGTCAGCAGCCCTTCGGATTTCTCGCGGATCAGGGGCTCCCCACCCGAAATCGTTACCAGAGTCACGCCAAGGTCCACCACTTCCTGCACAATCCTCTCAACCTTGGCGAAGGAAAGGTCGCTGCCCTGGGTGACACTGTTGGCGTAACAGCCCGGACAGCGAAGATTGCAGCGATCGGTGGGTTCAATGACCACCGTGGCGGGGCTGATTGCACCGGCCCGCTGCGCGATCGTCCGGCGACGCACATCGAAGCTCCAGGTGGCGAGGAACCGCAGAATCGCCTTGGCGGCATTGGGCCTTTCTTCAATCAGCCGGTCGAGAAAACGCCCGAGATGCCGACCCAGCCACCGATTGTATGCCAATCGCTCGCGGTCGTCCTCGTACTGCTCATAGGATGCCTCCAACTGCGAGATGAGCTTGCCGATGAGCACATTGCGAAGCTGGGGGTAGCGCAGCGTAAAGGCTACGGCCCGGCCGGCGAGTTCGGCCGCAATGTATGACACTTCTTCCCGAATGCTGCGATGGTCCTGCGATATCATCCTGCCTCCCTTTTTGTTACTTGTAATCGGCGCTTGCCTATTGTATCGCCCCTTACCCGTCTGGGCCAACCGGGCCCGAGTCCCGACACGTCAGGACAAAGAGACAGCGTCCATCCAAGAATCGTTGCATAAGCTCAAATTTGACAGAAACTGCCCTGCCAAATTGAACATTAAGTTGGCGAACGATAGACAATGGGTGAAACGAGTCCGATATTTCAGAGTTTCACCTTCTCTCTTCTGCTTTTGACCCAATCGGAGAAACTTGATGAGAATTGCACGTAGCCTCACGGCCATGTTGTTGGCCCTTCTATTGTTTTCGGGAAATCTTGTTGCCCAGGACAATCCGCAACCCGGTGGTCAGCCGGGCGACGAGACGACAAGCCAGACCGGCCGGCAAGATGGAGAGCCCGCAACCCAGGACTCGGCCGATACTCCCCAAGAGGATGATCAGCCCAGGCGAACCCAGGGCGAGGCCTTTCTGCTGAAGCTCAAACAGGGCGGCTGGACAATGATCTTCCTGTTGGCTGTGAGCATTTTCGGCCTGGCCTACACGATTGAACGTCTGGTGAATCTTCGTCGGCGCGTCATCGTTCCGGAAGGCCTGGGCGACCAGGCCAACCGCCTCTGGGCCAACGGGCAGTTCGACAAGCTCGAGCGACTGGACCAGGACAATCCTTCCACGCTGGCCCGGGCGCTGGCCACGGTCGCCCGTCACCGCAGCAACAGTCTCAATGACGTTTCGATGATGGCCGGCGACGTCGCAGCGCGCGATCTCAAGCGGCACCTGCAAAAGGCCTATCCCCTGGCGGTGGTGGCGACCCTCTCTCCCCTGCTGGGACTCCTGGGAACGGTCATCGGCATGATCGGCGCATTCGACAAGGTCGCCGCCGCCGGATCTTTGGGCGACGCTTCCCTGCTGGGTGGAGACATATCCAAAGCGCTGATCACCACCGGGGCCGGACTGGCCATCGCCGTACCTGCCCTGGCAATCTACCACTTCTTCCGCAGCCGAACCAGCCTCTACGGGGTTATGCTGGAAGAAGAGGTCAGTGAACTGTTGACCGAGTGGTATTCGGGGCCCTCGAAGGCGGAGGCCTGAAATGCGGATCAACTTTGAGGACGACGAACGCGTAGAAGTGCAGATGGCTCCACTGATCGACTGCGTCTTTCTGCTGCTGATCTTCTTCCTGGTGGCTACGTCACTCAAGAAGATCGAGAAGGTCGTGGAGCTGGATCCACCGGTTTCGCCCGTGGCTGTCAGCAAACCGGTAGCCGACGATACGAAGATCATCAGCGTGGATGAAGAGAACACGATTTATTGGGGCGCCGAGCCCATCGGAGACCAGGCCTTGACCGACCGGCTCAAGGAACTGGCCCGGGAAGCTCCCGAGACGCCGATCCTGATCTCCACCGACCGCAAAACCCAGATGCACGCCTTCAGCAAGGTGGCCGGGCTGTGCAAATTCGTAGGAATGAAAAATGTCGAATACAAGACCCAACTCGGGACAGACCACGGAGACCCCAGCCAGATCCCGGACTTCTGATGTGGAGGAACGGGTGCGCCGGCGAATCCGCTCGCGACGCTCCTTCCCCTGGTTCGGCGTAAGTCTTGCGGTGCATTTGGTCGCAGCGGTTCTGCTGGTGTATTTCACTCCGCTGCGGCAGGTGATCCGGGAAACCCTGGCCCCGACCAAGCCGGAAAACACCATGAGCTCCGAGACGCTCAACAAGGTCTCGGAGACCATCGAGGAAAGCGCCGAAACCCAGACGCGACGCAACATCCTGGAGCAGTCCCGCGTCGAGAGGGAGATGGACCAGTTGCTCGATGAGGTCTCCTCGAAGTACCAGCAGTTCCAGGCTTATCAGCAGCGGCGGGCGGCCGAGGAAGCCATCAAGGAGATGGAAACCGCCCGCAAGGCGCTGGCTGAAAGCCTGGAAGCCCTGGAAATCGAAAAACCCTCCCAGGAAGTGGACCGTCACCTCGCCAGGGCCCAGCACGCCCAGGACAGGGCCCTGGAGAAACTGCAGGTCGTTCCCTTCGACGTAACCGACTCGCAGCAAGCACAGGCAGAGGCTGCCCGAGAGCACCTCCAGGCGACAGAGAGCCGAAACGACGCCAGCACACACCACGCGCAGGCGGACCGGATGGCGCCGGAACCGGAGCAGATGAAACAGCAGGTCCAGGATCTGCAAAAGCAGATCTCCGAAGAAGAGGCCAAGGAAAAGCCCAGCAAGGGCAAACTCAACCGTCTCCAGAAGAATTTGAACAAGAAGTCCCAGGCGATCGAGGCTCGCAAAGAGATAGTGGCCAAGGCCCAAGAGGCTCGACAGGCTGCGATCCGGACCGAGAGACGCGCGTTGGAAGCTCAGAAAGAGGCTATCAAGGCCCTTGAGAAGGAGATCAAGCAGAACCAGCAGCAGGCCAACGCTGCCATTGCGGCAAACGGGCAGCAAGGCCAAGACAACTCCCAGGGCGAAACAGCCCTGAAGCCCGGACCCGACAAGAAGGAGGCCGAAGAAAACGCCTCCCAGGCGGACATCCCCGATCTATACCAGATGGGCAAAGAGAAAGAGGATGCCCTGGCCAGGAAGCTAAAGGAAATCCGCGCGATGGACCTGGCCATGGTCCGTGACATGGAACTCGAGCAAGCCCGCAAGAACATCGACCTGGTCCGTCCTGAACGGCCGGAACTCAACGCGGAGCTGATCCGAAAGGAGACTCCGAACGAAGAGCGTTTCGAGGCCAAGAAGGAGGAAATCCGAAAAGCCAAACGCGAAACCGGCTCCATGGTCAAGGTCGCCTACCAGATGCTCGAGACCGCCAAGCAGTCGGCTGAGAATCTCAAATTCGGCCAGGATGAACTCGAGATGGCCGAGGAAATGCAGCAGCAGGAGGAATTCGCCCTGCTGATTCGCGACCTGGCGATGGAGGATATTTCCGGCGACTACGCCGACATGTCCCAGGTCATGCAGATGATGCAGGAAACCGCCGCTTCGCCCCAGGCCAGCATTGACTTCAAGGACCTGACCACCGAGGAGAAGCTCGAGGAGATCAAGAAACTCATGCTCCAGAGTCAGGGGCAGATTCCTGGAAGCGTCCCCCAACTGGTCGAATCGATGGTCCGCGTCCCGGGCCGGAAGATCACAGCCGACAGCGGGCGCGGTGCCCGATATGTCTACATTGATCGCTGGTGGACGATCGGCCCCTGGCCCAACCCCGGCCGAAGGAACATCGACAGGCAATATCCACCCGATACCCTTGTCGACCTCGATGCCAGATACAAGCTCTCCGACGGGCGCGAACTCAAGTGGTCCTATGTCGAGACCACCCGCCCCCGGATGACACCGGCCGACCCCGTCGAATATGGAATCTGGTACGCCTACACGGAGGTTTACTTCGAGGAAGCGATGGACATGCTCCTGGCCACCGGATCCGATGACCGTGGCATTCTGTACATCAACGAGATCCCGGTCTGGATCAGCGCGACCCAACAGAAAGGCTGGGATATCGACGAGGCCTGGCGCAAAGTGCATTTCAGCAAGGGCATTAACCGGATTCTCTTCCGTGTCGAAAACGGCCACATCGCCGTGGGCTTCAGCCTGACGCTCATGGTGCCCGAGGTCAAATAGCCCCGATTTGTTGCGAATCACCCTATACGGCGGCGACCTGGAGACTATTGTCCGGGTCGCCGCTTCCTTTATTGAAGGATTCTGTTGGAGCCTCGTTGCAGGTCATCCGGACCGTTGCTAGTATGACACGTTCTGTAAAAGGAGTCAGATCCGATGTCCTTGACACAAAAGATCGAAAACGGATTCGAATGCGCCGCAGGACAATGCGACGAAGGATCCTACGTATGCGCCCTGACCCGCGACGCCTGCGACGAAGGCTTTCTGGAAGCCTCGAACCCCGAGAAATACCATCTACTCGAAGGTGTCTCGCAAGAGCAGTGGTACCAGGCCCTGGATGAGCTGACCCCTCGGGGGCTCGTCCTGGCCGGACCCGATGGCACGCGGAAGAACCTGGAAAAGCAGCCACAGAGACTGATCGGCCCGGCCTGCCCGTCGGCGACCACCCCCCAGCCGATGGTTGCCTGGGCCCGCAAGGTCGAGGACCAGTGGGAAATTCGCCTTCTCCAGGCGGGCGAAACCTCCACCGTTCTGAGAACACCTACAGCCCCTGCCCGTCTGTCGGTGGAATACCATCAGGATGCCTGCTACCTGGCCTTCCAGCAGGCCCGAGGGCAAGGCTGTGTCAGCCTCGTTGTCGATACCCAGGGCAAAACCCTTCTGGAGTCCGACCTTCGCTATCCGGGCCTCTTCTCGACAGGTTCGAAGCTGTACCTGCTGGCCGAGCGAGTCGGTCCCGATCGAATCGCTCCCGAACTTCTCGATGTTCTCGATCAGTCCGAGCCCGTCCGCCTCCAGGCCCCCCTGCCCTACGCCTACAAGGGACAGCTCGCCTGGGATGCCGACAACGCTGCGCTCTACCTGGCCGCCGAACTTTCCGACCGGTGGGGCCACTTCGAGCTTATCGGCATCTGTCGCGAACTGGGCCTCTGGAAGCTCAGCTCCGATGCCACGCGCTGGCTCCCCGCCGAAGCCACCGCCAATGGACTGCTTCCCCCCCTGCATCGGTCCTTCGCCGGCCAGACCGCAGGCTGGTGGAGGAAGCCTCGTTATATCCAGTGCCCGCCGATTACCCCCCGGCCCTGGATTCTCAACTCCCAGCCGGCCGTGGCCTATCGCCAGTTCGCCCCCCGGGGTAACAAGGAGTTCGGCTGGGACGTGATGGCCATCTTCCGTCGGGGCTGGGGCTGGTCGGATCCGGTCCGGCTCAATCAGCGACTCACCACCTGCGATACCCCCTACTTCGTGCGACAGCAGCAGGACGGCATTGAACTGACCCACACAGCTTTTGATCAGCGACCGATCCGGACCTTCGAGGAAGAAGCCACAGGCCGGCGAGGGGCTTGGGTCCCCCAGCCGATCAAGGATCCCGCCGCCGAGATTCACCGGCTCCCGTTGGAAGACCTGCCCGGCCCCCGGCCGATTCCGCCCAGCCGCATCGGCGTCCAGATTCGCCCCCCAAGCTGGGAAGCCATCGCCCCGGCACCGGAGAAACTGGAATCGGCATCGCCCGTGCTTCTCTGGTCGGACATTCACAACCATACCGTCTACTCCAAGTGCATGGCCTCGATGGACGGCTCGCCCGAGGAGATGGTCCGCTTCCCGCGAGATGTGCTGGGCTGCAGGGTTCTGACCTTCACCGACCACCTGCACCTGATGAACCAACGCGAGGTCGCTTACCACTGGGACATGCTCGAAGCCGAGGCCGGGGACGAGTGCGTCGTTCTCTACGGGTGCGAGCCGGGAATATTCCCGGACCACCATACGAATTTCTATGCGATCGATCGTGACATCGCCGACCGTCTCTGGCGCATCGTCTACCGTTTCCACAGCCGAAATGAGATCTACCGTCGCATCCGCAAGGAACTGCCCCGGCGAAGCGTAGCGGTGATGCGACACTTCCACGGCTGGAACTGGCAGGGGGGCGATCCCCAGAGTGACCTGATCGGTCGCGACTGGGCACCGGATCTGGAAATTGCCGCCGAGGCGATGCAGAACCGCGGCTGCGCCTTGCTCAACCAGACACCCCGGGACCAGGGCCTGCCGGCCTTTCCCGCCAATTTCTTCGACAAAGGCGCCAAGATGGGCCTGGTGGCCGGCAGTGACCACAATGGAGGCGAGGGCATCCTCCATTATTGCATCACCGGCATCTGGGCCGAGAAAGCCGACGCCCAGAGCGTCTGGGAAGCCCTCTGGAACCGTCGGACCCTCGCCGGACAGAACGGCAAGGTCGCCCTGTGGACCACCTGCAACGGACAGCCCATGGGCAGTGAAGTCCAGGCGGTCGACACGGTCAAAATCCAGGCCCATGCTTCCTCAGCCAAGCCGCTGCGGAGGGCAGCGCTGATGGTAAACGGCGAGATGGGTCCCTGGACGGACCTGGAGGGGACCTCGGCGCGTTTCGAGCTGGAGACGAAGTACTACGGCCCCAATCCCGCCTGGGCCTGCGTGGCTGTCGAGGCCGACGGGGCCTACCAGGATTCCTCCGTATTGACCTTCTCTTCGCCCCACTTCCTGGCGCTGCCCCAAGGAGACATCTGAGTGACGCACCGCGAGCTTTGGCTGGAAATTATGAACTACGGGGACTTCGACCGCCCCTGCAATATCCACTGGAAGGCCTGGCCGGAGACCTATCCCCGCTGGCACAGGGAGGGGATGCCCGAGGACGTGGACGAGCACACGTTCTTCCAGGCCAACCCCCTCTTTGCCCGCGTGGCGGTGAATGTCTCGCTGTATCCGGCCTTTGAGATCGAAACCATCGAGCAGACCGACGAATACCGGATCTTCCGCGACGCCGACGGGGTGATCCAGAAACAGCTCAACCACGCCAGCAGCGTCCCGCATTACACCGACTTCACGCTCAAGTCCGCCGCCGACTGGGACCTGTACAAGAAGCGTCTCCAGCCGGACCCGGCCCGGATTCCCGATGATCTGGACCAGCAGCTCCGCCAGGCCGAAGCGTCCGGACTGCCCGTGCAGATCTGGCTGCCTTCGATGATGGGCTGGATCCGCAACTGGATGGGCGTCGAGAACATGTGTTACCTGATGTTCGACGACCCGGACTGCTTCGGCGAGATGGTCCAGACCCTCAGCGACCTGGGGTGTTGGGGAATCGACCAGATCGCGCCGCGTCTGTCCCGCCCGGCCGATCTGGGCTGGAGCTGGGAGGACATCTGTGGCCGCAGCGGCCCGTTCGTCTCGCCGGAGTTCTTCGACAAGTACGTCGCCCCGGGCTACACGAAGCTTCGCAACAAGCTCGAATCGTACGGGGTCAAGCTCTACGGCATCGATTCCGACGGCCGTGTCGAGCCGCTGGTGAAACACTGGCTTGAAGCGGGGGTGAACATCCAGTTCCCCATCGAACCGGGAACCTGGGGGGCAACCCCGGAGCACATGCGGGAGAAGTTCGGCAAGGAGCTTCGCATCCAGGGCGGCTACAACAAGCTGGTTCTGCAGCGCAGCCGCCAGGAGATCGACGCCGAACTGGAGAAGCATATCCCGCTGATGAAGGAGGGCGGCTTCGTGCTGATGCCCGACCATCTGATCACTCCCGATACCCCGCTTGCCAACTACCAGTATTACCTCCAGCGCGTCCGCGAAATGCGGCTTTGAACAGGAATTCCCCCCCGTCATGACAGAGACGTACAAGGACCCGTCAGCCTCTATCGAGGCCAGAGTCGAAGATCTGCTTTCCCGCATGGCCCTGGAGGAGAAAGTCGGCCAGCTCAACCAGATGCCCCCCAAGCCGTTCGGAACCATGGAGGCCCTGTGCGATGCGGTTCGCGAGGGAAACGTCGGAACGCTGATCAATGCAACCAGCGCCTATGCAGGCAACGAGCAGCAGCCGGCAGTGGCGTACGAGAACCTCAACCGGGTGCAGAAGGCCTCCGTCGAGGAATCCCGCCTGGGCATTCCGCTGATCTTCGCCCGGGACGTGATCCACGGCCATCGCACCGGTTTGCCGATCAACATAGCCCTGGCCGCAAGTTTCGACATGGAGGCCATCGAGGAAGGCTCCGCCATGGCAGCAAGAGAAGCGGCCGCCGAGGGCATCCGCTGGGCCTTTGCTCCCATGATCGACGTCTCCCGCGATGGCCGATGGGGCCGGATCGTCGAAAGCGCCGGCGAAGACCCATACCTCAACGGACGCGTGGCCCAAGCGACCGTCTACGGCTACCAGGGCAGGAAAAGCGAGGATCTTTCGCAGCCGGACAGGCTCGCCGCCTGCCTCAAACACTACATCGCCTACGGCCTGCCCGAGGGAGGACGCGACTACGACAACGTGGAGCTATGCGACAACGCGCTGCGAAACGCCTACCTGCTGCCCTTTGCCATGGGCATCCGCGCCGGGGCAGCAACCGTCATGAGCGGCTTTCACCAGGTCGGAGCCGAGCCGGTCACCGCCAGTCACTACCTGTTGACCGAACTGTTGCGCGGGGAATCGGGCTTCGAAGGTACGGTAATCAGCGACTACGGGGCCGTGCAGGAACTCATCGAGCATCGCCGGGCAGAGGATCGAAGCCACTGTGCGAAGCTGGCCCTGGAGGCCGGTGTAGACGTCGATATGTGCTCCGGTGTCTACGCCGAGCATCTAAAAACGCTGGTGGAAGCAGGGGAGGTCGCGACCGAAATGCTCGACCAAGCCGTGCGGCGCGTGCTGAAGCTCAAGTTCCAGTTGGGCTTGTTCGACCGACCCTACGTGGATCCACAACGGGCCATCTCGGCGCAGATCACCGACGAGAACCGTCGCCTTGCCCGGGACATCGCCTCCAAGTGCATCGTGCTGATCAAGAACCATGGCCAGGTGCTCCCGCTGGAACCGGGCCAGAAGAAACTCGCCGTGGTCGGCCCGGCCATCGACGATGCAAGTATCCTGCTGAGCACCTGGCGCGACTCGGCCAGGGTACATGAGGCCTCCACCATCGCTGACGCCTTCCGCGCAGTCGACGGCCAGGACCGCATCATCTTTGCCCGGGATGCCCAGGACATCCCTTCCGCCGTCGAACGGGCGGACGTGGCCGTTCTGTGCCTCGGCGAGCAGCCCAGCCGAATCGGGGAGAACAACTCGGTGGCCGACATCCGCCTGCCGGCCGGGCAGGAAGAACTCATCCGCCAGGTCGCCGCCGTGGGCAAACCGGTCGTGCTGGTCCTTCTGTGCTGTCGGCCGATCGTGCTGACCGACGTACTGCCCTTCTGCGACGCAGTGCTCTATGCCTTCCATGGTGGGACGATGGGGGCTGAAGCTCTCGTGGATGTGTTGACAGGCAACGTAAGCCCCTCTGCGAAACTTCCCTTTACCCTCCCCCGTCATACCGGGCAGACGCCGGTTCACTACAACCGCAAGAGCATCGGCAGACCCGAGTTCGGCGCCCGCTATAAGGACGTCTCCCGCAGCCCCCTGCTGCCCTTCGGATTCGGTCTGAGTTACACCACATTCGAGATCACCAATCTTCGTCTCGACCGAAACGTCATCGGCCCCGAAGATCAAATCCTCGCCACGGTGGACGTAACCAATACCGGATCGCGCAAAGGCACCGAGGTGGTGCAATGCTACATCCAGGACTGCGTCTCGGTCCGGACACGACCCCAACGGGAACTCAAGGGTTTCCAGCGCGTGGAACTGGACCCGGGCCAAGCCGGCCAGGTGTCGTTCCGCCTGTCATCCGAGCACCTGGGCTACTACGGGCCCAAGGGCGATTGGGTGGTCGAACCGGGGACTTTCCGTCTCTGGATCGGCCAGACCAGCACGTGTGATATGGAAACCACATTCGAAGTTCGCTGAGGAAACACAGATGGCCACACCTCAAGACGTATGGAACTACATCCGCGATCACTGGGACGATTCCGTCCGAGACAAACCGGTCAGCGACCGAATCGAAACCATGCCCTTTCCCTACACCAGCCCGTGCATCGAGGGGCATTTCGTCTCACTGTTCTACTGGGACACCTACTGGGCCAACCTGGGCCTTCTG
Source organism: uncultured Planctomycetaceae bacterium (assembly GCA_964583095.1). Classification (GTDB taxonomy): domain Bacteria; phylum Planctomycetota; class Phycisphaerae; order SM23-33; family SM23-33; genus CAZOVB01. Next base: position 51,615 of record CAZOVB010000022.1, on the reverse strand, counting down.
GGACAAGACCGGGTCGAACTGGCCACATCCAATACCGACAACCTTCTGCACCTGGCTCGAACCAAGGGTTTCGTGCCCAACTGCATCTCCTTCAACACGCAGAACCGCTCCCAGCCTCCGTACCTGGCGTTGATGGTTCGAGATGTCTTCGAGGCCACCGGAGACAAAGGGTGGCTGGCCGGAACTATCGATGCCCTGGAAGCCGAAATGCGTTTCTGGCAATTCCAGCGAACCACCCCGATCGGCCTGAATCGCCATGGCCACCACGCCCACCCGCAGTACCTCTCGAACTTCTACTGGGCGCTGGTGAAGCGTCTGGGTTTCGATCCGGACGTTTCGGAGATCCATAAGCAATACGTGGCGGGGCACTACCTGGCCGAGGCCGAAACGGGATGGGACTTTAACCCTCGCTTCGAGGGTCGCTGCATGGACTGGGCGCCGGTGGACCTCAACAGCATGCTTGTCATGGCCGAGACGAGCCTCGCCGATTTCTCCCGGTGCCTGGGCCAGGAAGGCAAGGCCCGGATCTTTGCACAACGTGCCGAAAACAGGAACCGCCTCCTCCAGCAGCACTGCTGGGATCAGGATAGAGGCTTGTTCCTGGATTACGATTGTCGCGACGAGAAACGCAGCGCTGTGGCCAGCCTGGCCGGGCTCCTGCCGCTCTGGGCGGGCATTGCGACCCAGGACCAGGCCAATCGCGTCCGGGAGAATCTTCCCCGATTCGAACGCTCCTTTGGTCTGGCCGTCTGCGAGCAACTTGACGACGACCGCTACTATCAGTGGGGCTTCCCCAACGCCTGGCCGCCGCTTACCCACGTGGCTATGGCGGCAATGGAAGCCTATGGTTTCGAAGAAGAAGCCGATCGCATCGCCCGCACGTACGTAGATGTGGTCTGCAATCTCTTTGACAAGACCGGTCAGCTATGGGAGAAGATCGACGCCACCACCGGCGAAGTTGCCGGCGGGGAGTACAAAGCTCAGCCCATGCTTGGCTGGTCGGCCGGAGCATTCATCGCCTGTTGCAGGCGACTGGGATTATCCTGACCGGCAGAACAGGCCTGCGGTCACATTCCGGATCCGGCGGAGGATCCCTGCCCGCCTTTTGCCTCCTGCCAGAAGGGCTTGAGGTTTACCTTGATATGCCCACTGTCCGACCCGGCATCGCCAAAAACCGCCTGAAGAGCTTTCTCGGCCGAATCGGGCACCTGGCCTCTGCGCATGTGCAGAACATGGATCTGCTCCAGGGCCTGGGGAACCTGGCTCTCGGGCAGAGAGTCGGGCCATTCGGGTTCGTGTGTCATTTCATGGATCCGCTGGGCCATCGGCTCGAGCCGCTCGAAGTCCCGCCAGATCACCTTCAGTTGCTCCAGGGCTTCAGGCTCCAGATCCGGACCGGCTGGCTGATACCGGGCCGCCCAGTCGATCACCTGCCGGTGAAGCTCCGAGGCCGTTCGCCTGAACGCACGTGTCGCGCCGCGGGTAACGGCCCATTCGTTCTGCTCGGCAAATCGCTTCATCTGGGCCAAGTCCCGGTGCATCCCCAACAGCGCCCTCTCGGCCCGGTAGGCCTGCAGAGCCACCCAGGTCTTGCTTGCCTGGTAGTACCAGCTGTCCGCGGTATCGGCTCGCCAGGTAGCCAGCCACCTGGACATGCCCACGACATTCTCCAGCCGCTCGACATAGTCCGGCTCGTTGTCGTTGACGAGCATCACGCCTCGGTCACCGAGGATCCAACTGCTCGGGGCCATCGTGACATCCAGGGCCCGCAAGGAAGGATCGAACCATCCGTCGGGACAGATCGCGTGGTGCCATTGGGGGTGCTTCCGGGCAAGAGCCTTGGCCGCCTCCATGTCCCCATCGACATTGACGGCAATGATCACCGCCTCCTTCTCGGGGACCTGCTGGATCGTGTAATGACTGCGGAGGTCCGACTTGTACTTCATGACACCGGCCGAGCCGATCGGGCCCGCCTCGGACCAAAAATGGATCACACAGGTCTTGCCGGCCAACTCCTGACCGGTCCGGAAGACCTTTCCGTCCAGGCCGGTAAAGGCCAGATCCCGTATCTGTCGTCTCTCGTATTCGAGCTTCTGGTAGAAAACGTCGCGCAGGAACCCGCGGGACTTGGGATGATCGGGAAAGTTCATCGAAAGCTGATGCGAATACCGTTGTCGAGTGGCATCGACGCCGGCCTCACAGGAGGCTGCCACCGCGAAGATCCGGGCTGGAACCGACAAGCCCCACTCATCGTACTTCAACACGAACTCTTCCAGGTCCGAAGCCACCTGGGCCGGCTCAGAAGATTCAAGAGACTCCAGCAACACGAAATACTCTGCCAAAAGCTTCGCCGCGTCGCTGGAAACCTTCTCAAGCGCACTTTGAGCCGTCCTGGACCATTGGCTTTGCATCCGGTTGCGGTCCTCGCCCAGTGCCTGCCATCTCTCCAGTGCCACCAGCAGAACGTCCCGGGCCCCTTGGTCGTTTGCCTTGGTGAGTTGCAGGTTCTTGAGTTTGGAGGCAACGTCCTTCATGGCCTCGCTCTTGCCCTTGCCCGAAGGCAGGAGCCTGGCGCTTAGAAGCTCACGGATAGCCCCGGCCAAGGGCTCTCCCACCTCAGGATGGATCAGGCCAGCCAGGTTCAGGCCGCTTCGGACATCCTGCAGACGGGCCCTCTTCCGCCAGCCCTGCTGAACGATTCGCCTTGTTTCGGCTTCGGCCTCGCTCCAGCGCATTCGCAGGTGCCCGTGGGGCGTTTCCTGGATGCGACCGTCAGCGCCAAGGACAAAGCAGAAAGGCACCTCGGTGACTCCGAGGAACTCAGCCACGCTCTTGAGCTCTTCTGGAGGCAGGAGCAACTGCGGAAAATCGGCGGATATCTCCTCTGCGGCCTGCTTGACGGCCTCGGGGTTGTCGCTGATGGCGATCCCGATACCGCGGAGCGGCTGGCTGGAATTCTCGGCCAGGAAGGAAGCCATCCGGCCGACGTAGCGTTTGCTCCTGTCCGAGCCGGGGTCCCAGACGACAATCACCGAGGTCTTCCCCATCGCCTCCAGGGGAAGCTCCATCCGGCCTCCGCTGAGCTTCGCCAGGCGCAGCCGAAAGGAGCGACCGGTCCGGGGGACCTTCTGCCCATGGCGAATCAGGAAGGCCCCGACACCTTCGAAATCCATCATCTCTTCTTTGAGACGATCAATGAATGCTTCGTATAGTTTGGGCTTACGATAGCGATGGGCCATCTCGGCAGCAGTCATGATCGCAACCGCCTGCATGTCCGTATTCTCGTACTTCGCGGCAAACTTTTCGATGCGCTGGGCCACTTCCTCCCCGTTGGAATACGCCTGGGCCATCTCCACCTGCGTCAATAGTCGGTCGGCTTCTATCCGCCAGGTTGGCGGGGCCGACGAAGAGACGATATCCTTTGCCAGGTTCATCACGCTTTGGCGGTCAATCTCGCCGGCATCGAGAATCAGAAGCCCCCTCGTAGCCTGGAGCATCAGCGCCTGAACCATATACAGATTCTCAGCTTCGCCCTGGCTGCGAAGGATCTGCCTGCCTTCTCGCAGCATGGCTTCGTAGCGACGGATCTTGTCTGTCTCGGTTGCTTCTGCGTCGGGTTCTATCCACTTTGCACGCAGACGACGGATCTGTCCGGCCGAGACGCGGGACGCGTCGATCGCGTCCTCTGCCTGCCCCGCCGCAGTTGCGGCTTGGAGAACCAGGACCAAGGCGGCCAAAACGGTTACTCGTATTGATTGTGCCATCTGCTGCTTCCTTCGTCGAATTTACTGCTGGGCCCCGCCTGGGGGAATCTGCACTCTCCAGCGCAGCCTCCCCTCCTGCTCATGCTCAAGCCGCTGGAAGATCGAATCCAGGAACTCCTGCTGCGACTGGCTGAGTTTCCGGTCAAGCTCATTGTAATGCCAGATCTGCTTCATCCTTTCCGGAATGGGGTTCTCCCGGTAGGAACGCACCGGGTCCCAAAGATCCGATCGGATCAGTTGGTCAACGCGTTCCAGTCGCTCCTGGATGGACTCATAACGTTCTACGACAGAACGCATGAGGTCTACTTCTTGCGGGGTGACAGGCTTGAAGCTTTCGCGTCGGAGACTGAGCATCGGGGCAAGAAGGTTTGCCACACGCTGATGTTCGCGATCCAAAGCTGCAGAACTGGCTTCATCCACCCAACGCAACGTGCGTTCGAGGTGGTCTTCCCGTTGCCGCGTAATCCACTCGACCTTTTCGGGACCGAACATCTCCGGGGATGTCTTGAGCGTCTGGAGATAGGCCGTCAATCGCCAGAAGTGCAGCTCCCAGTCGTTGTATCCGGTCAGATTTCTCGCCCAGAACGTCCCATGATCGCAAAGATCTTCGAGGCCATGAGACAGATCGACAACCCGATCAGTAGCCAGGACCGAGCCGAGCCGGCCCAGCAGCCAACTGCTGGGAAGCCGGGTGACATCCAGTTTTCGCATCAGCGGATTGTCCCATCCATCTTTTGCATGGATATGGATCCATCCGGGGCGTTTGGCTGCCAGTTTTCTGGCCGGGCCGATGTCTTGCCCCACGTGAATCGCGATGATCTTGATCTTCTCGGTCGGAGCTGACTGCAGTGTATGGACGCTCTGGGTCTCATTTACCAGGTAGTAACGCCCGGCCGAGGCAATCGGGGCCTGGTCTTTCCAGAAATGCACAACGAAGCCTTCGGTCCCGGCAAAGTCCTCCGGAATGCGGAGCTTGCGTCCCTCCAGATCTGTCAATGTGAAGGATTGCGGAGCCAACAGTTCCAGGCTGTTGTAATCCAGAACGTCCCGCAGGAACCCTCGCACACGGGGGATGTGCGTTCGTTCCGCGATCAGCTCGTTCCGGTAGCCCTGATGGATGTCGTCGAGTCCGGCCTCGAAGCCCAGGACGACGGTGAGTATCTCGGCCGCCCATGCGACCGGACCCTCTGCATGCCTCCCGGCGAAAGCGGTAATGGCCCTGGAGGCATCCTCCGACTGATGCGCTTTGGGCAAGGTAGCGAAGTAGTCGGCCAGCAAGGCCGTGGCCGGATCGGGGGAGTCGTCCAGGACCTCATGTGCATCGTGCGTCCAAGATTCCTGGGCTGCCTGGGTGTTTTCCGAAAGCTTCTGCCAGCGATCCATCATGATCTGCAGGATTCGCAGCCTGGCTCGATCCGCCTGGGTCGCCTGCGGCTCCAACTCCGCGATGCGCCCCTGAATTGTTATGAATCGCCTCCTCCGCTCGGGATCGGCGATCATGCGTGCCTCGATGGTCTCATCCAGGAGACGGCGGACGTCGGGACCGGCCTGGCCGGAAAGCTCCTCCAGCAGGAACAGTCCGCACCGGGTTGCCTTGAATCTGTCTCGTTTTCGCCAGTTTCGCTGAATGTGTTCTTCCGCCTCGCGATAGGTGTCGCTCCAGCGTATCCCGGTGTGGTGACGAGGCACCGAATGGACTCTGCCGTCGGATCCGATCAGCAGGAACATCGGGATCTCGGTAATTCCGAACGTCTCCAGAACGGGGCTCTCGCTGGCCAGTGGAAGATAAGCCTGGGGAAAGTCGGCCCGGGCCTGCCTGGCTGTCTTTGCGATGAGCTCCTGATCGTCTCCAATTGCAATGCCCAGCGCGCGCAGGTCCCGGTCGCGATTGAACCGGACATAGGAGGCGATGTCGGCCACCAGTTCCGATCCCCTCGGGCTCTTTGGGTCCCAGAAAACGACCAGTGTGGTGCGCCCCATGGCCTGAAGCGGGAACTGGATGTGACCTCCCCCCACCAACGCAAGCCGACCGCGAAAACTGCGACCCACCGGGGATACCTTCTGGCCGTTCCGCCTCAGGTAGCTTCCCACCCCGGGATGGTAGATCAATTCCCGCTGCAGCTTTCGCATGTAGTCCCGGGTGCGGCCACGATCTTCATACATCTGGGCCATGTCGCAGGCCCGCATGACTGCCCGGGCAATGACTTTGGTGTCTTCGTACCTGTCGACGTATTCATCGATGAGCGAACGAGGATCCTCGCCCTGGGCGTGTTTCTCCGAAGAGCGGACCTGGACAAGGAGAGTATCGGCCTCGAACCGCCAGGCCGGAGGCGCCTGGGAGTCGACAATATCCTGGGCCAGGCGGATCACGCCTTCCCGATCGATATCGGTCACGTTGAGCATCAGCAGACCGCGGGTGGCCTGGAGCATGACCGCTCGGACCATATACAGGTTGACCGCCTCGGGGTGTCCGCGGACAATCTGCCGACCGGTACGGAGAATCGATTCATATCGGCGGATTTTGTCCGCGTCGGTCATTTTCGCATCCGGCGAGACCCACTTGGCCCGGAGGGTCCGCAATTGGGAAGAAGGGACCTGGTCGGCGCCCTGCTTGCCCGCGGGAGTCTCCGCCTGACCGGGGGCGAGAGCCGACAGAACCAGCAGCGCTGCCACAGCCGGGAGGGGGGACCGACAATATCTTTTCGGGTGTTTCATCTTGCTCCTGGCAGGAATTCGGGATGGGGCGGGAACAGCATTTGTTTTTCACTCCCAGTCGGGATTCAGTTCGAGCGTAAGGCTCTTTGTGTCGGCGTCGGACAGGTCCGAATCAGGCGATACCCATTTGGCCCGCAAAGCGAGGAGATCTTCCTGACTCACCGGCTTCTGAGACTCCCCGCTGGGCTTCGACTGGGCCCGGAGGGAGGAAATGGGAATGCACGCCGGAATCAGCAGCAGGGATACCGCTGTGGCAGAAGCAGAGAAGTCGGTTTTCAGGCCAGTCATTGCCAATTACTCCCTGTTGTCTGTCTTTCGGGACGAAGGCTTCATGTCCCACTTCCGCCGTGTCGTGCCTTTGCTGATGATTCTTTCAAAAAGCCCATCCAGCAGATGTGTTGGCAGATCGCGACGGGCAAAGTCTCGCCAATGGATTTCCAGCAGCCAGAGTCGCTCCCGCGCTTGAGAAAAGTCGATCTCATGCCGGTCGCGGATGTACTTCCACCTTTCGCGACGGGTGATTTCTTCCAGGTGATCGATCCGCTCCCCGGCACGGGCCAATCGGTCCAGACTGCCCAGAATCTTCTTGCGCACGTCCTCGGGCAGGGTCTTGACATCTTCGGGCAAAGGATCCAGGGCAGCGATGATCTCTTCTTCCGTCCGCTGGTTGATCTTTACGAGAATCTGTTTGGGGCCATAGTCCAGCACCGAGACAAGGGAACGCTTGAAGTGGTCCTGGTTCATGCCCATGATCTCCTGGTACGATTTTCCCCACAGTGCCCGGGCGGCCTGCCTGGCCTGCATGTAGCGGTCCAGACGGTAGACCAGCGTGAACAGGTCGTCCATGTCCTCCTTTCGAACACCGTGGTAGAGAATGGAAACCGATTTGCCGGTTTCGGGCAGTTCCCGCTCCAGCGAGAAGGCCATATTGTCCAGAATCACGGCCCCGCCGTTGCCGATCAGCCAGGCACTGGGCAGGCGGGTAATATCAAGAGCCCGAAGCGCCTGAGAATTCCAGCCCCCCGGCAGGTGGGTATGGAACCATTCGGGATGCCTGGCCGCCTGGTCCCGTGCGACCTGCAGGTCCTTCCCGACGTAAACCGAGACAATTCGAACACCCTCGGGCATTTCCCTTTTCGTGTATAGACTGTCGGCGTTCTTCAGGCCCGAATAGTCGCCCTGCGAACCGATGGGCGCATCGGCCGACCAAAAATGGACCAGGTAGGCCGACGAGTCCAGATCCTCCGGCAGCGAGATGCTCTTGCCCTCCAGATCCTTCAACTCCAGTCGGATAGGCCGGGCCTTAAAGGCCCAGGGAACCATGTCGAAGCCCTCGCGAAGCAGGCCCATGCATCGGGGGTTGTCGTCTCTTTGCTGGAGCTGGGCAAGGAGCCTGTAGCAGATCCCGTCCTGGCCGGTTTCCAGGGCGATGAAGGTGGCCAGAATCTCGGCTGCCCATTCAAGATCCGTGGTTTCGTACCGGCCAAGGAATGCTTCGACAACGCCTGCGGGGCGGCTGGAATCGTGGGCAGCGACCAGGGCCTTGATCCCTTCCGCAGCCAGTGCGGCAACCGGTGCATCCGAGGGCGATTCGAGCCCCTTGGCCCGGGCGCGGAGTTCGTCGCTGATCCTGTTCCTTCCAGCCTGGATATCCACATAGCGAAGCAGCATCCAGGAGAGGACCTCCCTGCGCAGCTTTTCCCCGGGGGCAGGGATGTCTTTCCACCTCATCAGACGCGCTGCGATATCGCCAAAGACCTCTGCGCGTGCCTCGAGTGTCAGATGCAGCCTGGCACGAAGGATTTCATTGCAGAAATCCGCAACGCCGGGCCCCGCTTCCTTGGCCAGGGCATCGACGAGGAACAGCCCGGCCCGGGCGGAGTTGACCCGATCGCGCCGCAGCCAATATCTGCGGGCATGATGCTCCACGCCGTTTCGGGCTTCTTTCCAACTGATCCCCAGGTGCTCCTGGGGATTTTCATAGATTCGCCCATCGGCTCCGAGCAGGTAGAACATCGGCACCTGCCGGACCGCATAGGTTTCCAGCAGGGGGTGCTCGCTGGCCTGGGCCAGGTAGCCCATGGGAAAGTCTACGTCCAGCGAGTCCGAAGCCTGCTTCAAGCTGTCCACGTCGTTGCCCAGCGCGATGGAAATCGCCCCGCTTCCGTCCACAGGATTGCCGGCAAAGTATGTGGCCATGTCTTGGAACAGTTCCTTCGATCGCCAGTTGGACGGATCCCAGAAGAGCACGAGCGTTGAGGTCCCCATCGCATCGATGGGCAGAATGAGTTTCGTCTTGTCGGCCCGGGGCAGCATGGCAGAAAGGCTCCGCCCGGTTGCACGGACCCTTCGCCCGCTTCGATATAGAAAACCCCCTACGCCCTCGCGGGAGACGAAATCCGCCTCCAGGCGATCCAGAACGCCTCGGTGGAACCTGGCCAGGCCGTGCTGGTCGGCCATCTTTGCCGCCTGCATCAGCGCATCGGGGGTAACGGAGGACTCCTCGTAGCGAGAGATGAAGTCTTCGATCTTCTCTCGAACGCTCTTGTCTTCCTCGCCGTCGGACTGGACGAGGGACAGCTGGGTCAGAAGAACATCGGCCTCCAGACGCCACGCGGGGGGCGCTTCGGAAATGACGATCTTCTCGGCCAGGTCAATCACCTGCTCGCGGTCGATCTGTCCGGCTCCCAGAACCAGCAGTCCCCGCGTGCCCTGGAGCATCAGCGCGCGAACCATGTAGGCGTTCTGGGCCTGGGGATACTCGCGAAGGAGCCTTCTGCCTTCCCGGAGCATGGATTCGTAGCGTCGAATTTTGTTTGTATCGGTGGTCTCCGCCTGGGGGTCGACCCACTTGGCGCGGAGCTTGCGAATCTCCAGGCCGGGAACGTCCGTCTTCCGGGCCTCACCGGCTGCGTTTTGGGTCTGGGCGCACAGGTTCGAATAGCCACCTGCCATCAGCCCGCAGAGCAAAACCAGATGAATCCGCCTCGCGATGTACTTCTTGGCTGTCATTGCTGTTCTTTCCTGGTCTCCGGCCGGTCAAGCCATTCGGGACGGGGCTCGAGCGACCAGCCTGAATCGGTTTCTTTCAGCAGGGCATCGAGCTTACCCGCCGTCTCTTTGTCCGGTCGAAATCTTCGCTTCTCGATCCGATAAAGCATCTCTCGGCCCTGCTCGATTCCCTCCCTGGGCGCCCAGTCGGGCCAGTCCGGGCTGGTCTCGATCAGATCCTGCACTTTCTGGAGGTACGGCTCGAACCGCCTCAAGCGATCATGAAGTCTGGCCAGGCGCTTGCGTGCAGCTTGTGAGGGGATTTCACCTTCGGGCGAATCGGCAAGAATCGACAGGATCTCGCGGTGAATCGGATCGGCGGAGGTACGAATCGAATTCCTCAGGCCGCTGTCCAAGGCCCATTTGTAGCCCCGTCGGTACTCGTCAGCCCGTTTTTGCGGGAAGAGATCTTCGCCATAGAGGGCCATTGCGGCGCGGCCTGCCTGGAAACCCGACCAGAGGCGCATCGTCCTCAAGTACCACTGATCTACTGGAATGTCCCGCCAGTAGAGCACCCACGTGCTCATCGTCTGAAGATGTTCGAGGGCATCAGGCGTATCCGTATGATTGTCGTCGACCAACACGCCCCCATCATACCCGAATATCCATGTGCTTGGCATACGTGTCACCCCAAGGGATCGAAGCAGCGGATCGGCCCAGCCTTGGGGGCACAAGCCATGAACCCAGTCCGGGTGCTTGGCGGCAAGCTCCTTTGCGGCTTGAAGGTTGCCGTCCACGTTGACCGCCACGATGGTCACACCCTCGCCGGCTTCTGCCAGTGCATAAGGAGATACGACCGGATCCTGCCGCTCGGGAATCCCTGCCGAAGCGATCGGTGCCCCGGCAGACCAGAAGTGCACCACAATCGCCTCGCCTTCGATTCCCTTGCCCAGGCTCAACTTTTCTCCGTCCAATGCTTTGACGGGAAGCTCGAACCGCAGCCTCGCCTCGATCTCCGGATGGATGTCTGTGGTATCCCGGACGTATCCCCGAACAAGGGGGCGATCGAAACTGTGCACGTCGCAGAGCGTTCCCTGCAGACTTCGCCGCGGAGCATCCAGGCCTTTCTCCAAAGACAGGGCCAAGGCAAGCATCCGCGCCTGAAACTCCAGCCGAGTCGATTCGTGCTCCAAAACGAAGCGACGAATCATGGCGTCGGCAGCGTCGTTTTGGGCTTCATGCACATCGGCCAGCAGGACGAAGAAGTCGGCCAGAAGACCAGCCGGCCCGGGCAGGGGGTCATCGGCCAGGGCCTTGGCCTGCTTGACCCAATCGGCCTGAAGACGGTTCTCCCGTTGGCCCAGGGCGATCCATCGTTGCAGGGCCAGGGACATTACGGCAGCCATTTTGGCCTGGTGGCCTTCGAGGCGATCGGCCTCCGGCTGGAACGCCTCAAGCACCTGTTGCATCGCCTCCACTCTCTTGGCACCAGGTGCGTGGGCAAGCAGAACGTGCTGGATTCGATCGATTTGATCGGCGAGCTTCGCCTCTGCTCCGGGGCGGATATCGGTTAGGAGAAACAACCCGCTTCGTGTCAACTGCAGGCGGGAAGCACGTCGCCACTGTCGCCACATATACCGCAGGAAGGCATCTTCGGTCCCCCGCCACCACATCCCGTGGAAATGGCGCGGCGTGTCGAAGATGCGCCCGTCGGGCCCGACCAGAAAGTACATCGGGATCTCATTGACCCCGAAGAACTCCATGACCGATGCGAGGCTCTGCTGTTCCAGATACGCCGAGGGAAATGTCGGCTGCGCCTCGGCGAGGACCTTCCTCACCCGGGACAATTCCGCGTCGGTGGAAATCAAAAGCCCCCCCAGGCCCGGACGCGGCTCTTGCCGGAGTTTCCGCCCCATCGTCGCCAGATGCTCTCTGCCCGGCAGTGAACGGGGATCCCAAAAGAGGATCACACTCGTCTGACCCATCAGGTCCAGTGGGAGAATCATCTCCCCCTCGTTGACCCGCGGAATCCTGCATGTGAATGATCGACCCTCCCGGGGGATCTTCTCGCCCTGGCGAACGAGAAAGTTGCCCACGCCTTCGTGATCCAGAAACTCCTCCCGCAATCGCTCGATGTAAGACGAATAGAGCTTCTCCATCTTGTACTGTTGAGCCATCTGAGCGGCGCGCATCAGAGCGGCCGGGGTGGTTTCGCTGTTCTCATACCGGCCAAGGTAACGCTCGATCGTCCCTTCGAGTTGCTCCGGTTTCTCTGCCTCACCGGCAAGGCGGAGCTGGGTCAGGAGCGTATCCGCCTCGATACGCCAGCCCGGCGGGGCAGAGGAGTTGACGACGCCCTCGGCCAGACGAATAACCCCTTGGCGATCGATGTCATTGACCCCCAGGATCAGCAGCCCGCGGGAAGCCTGGAGCATCATCGCCCGGACAATGTACAGGTTCTCCGCGTGGGCATTCTCACGCAGAAGCCTTCGCCCCTCGCGAAGGATCGATTCATATCGGCGAATCTTGTTGGCATCGGTGGTTTCGGCTTCCGGATCGACCCACTTTGCCCGAAGCTTTCGGATCTCCTCGGCCGAGACGCGCTGGGGGTCGGTTTCCTCCCGGCCAGTCGCTTTGGGGACTTCCTGGGCTACCAGCCGGCAGGGCAGGCATGCCAGGCAAATGCAGCAAACCAGGTACCGCAGTCTGTGAGATCTCATCGCATCAAGGATCCGATTGCGGCGTCTTGAGCCAGTCGGGCCTGGGTCTCAGAAGCCACTTGTCGTCATTGTGGGGGTAGAGGCGAGACAACGTGTCCCGGACCTCCGGAAAGCGCGGTGGACGCTCCCTTTCTATAACGAACAATCGGTCCTTGAGTTCTGATATTTTGATCGATCCTTGGCGGATCGACCCATCAAAGCTTCACCAGCCACGACACAAAGAACTGTCGACCGACGCTTGCCGACGCCTCTGGAGCCAATTGGAGATGTCCAGATGCACCCTATCTCTGGTAGGCGGGGACGAAGGCGTAGGGCACTCCGAGGGTGATGATGCTCATCGCAGTGGAATAGTCGGTCCCCCCCGGGCCGGTCTTCCAGTACCCATCCTTGTGCTGCCGACTGATCAGGCCGTCGCGAATCTTCGGATACCATTTCTCGAAGGTATCTTCCCCGGCCATGTAGTTGACAAGCGAGGCGTAGTAGTGTCCGTAGGCGTACCACTGGACGTTCCGAAAGATCTCGGTCGGCTGGGAATGGAGGTACTTGATGCCTCCCTTGACCTCGGCGGATTCGTGCTTGCCGGCCATCATCAGCGAGAAAATCGCCGCAGCAGAGCGGGCAAAGCCCGGCGAGCCCTGGCCGGCCCCGGCCATGTAGGTAAAGCCCCCGGAAGTCGGTTCGCGGCACAGGTGGATGAAACGGATGGCCTTGTTGATCGTCTCGTCGGGGACGAGAATGCCCGCCTGCTTGGCACTGTTGAGAGCGACAAGCTGCATGGCGGTTACCGAGACATCCGACCCGCTGGGTTCGGGATTGTATCTCCACCCGCCGATCTTGTTCTGCGATGCCAGGATGATATCCACAGCGTCCTTGATGGCGTCACGGATCTCCTCATCCCGGTCGGTCTGGCCCCAGAGCTCGGAAAGCGCAAGCGTCGCCAGGCCGTGGCTGTACATGTTGGTGCCCATATATCCGGCCATGCCGGTCCGGCTTTCCTTGAGAAGGTAATCCAAGGCCTTATCCATCTCGTCGCCGTAAGGCTTCTCCCCGGGAAAGTTCCCCTGCACCATCAGAGCAATGAGGCAGAGACTGGTGACTCCCACGGAGTTGCCCTTCTTGCCCCAGGCGCCGTCTTCGCTCTGGCGCCCCTTGAGGTAGCGATAACCCCGGTCAATGGCCTGTTCGGCCCGGGGAGTAAGCAGATCGGTCTGCTTGAGCCGATTGCCTCCCACCGTTTCCTGGGCCCAGGCCTCGGAGGGCAATGAGGTCAGTGCGATTCCGGCCACGCAAAGTACGGTCAGCATGTATTTCATATTGATGGTCCTCCCGGCGGTCGGGCCGGGTGTATCGATTATTGGGAAAGAGCCTTGTAGTAATCCCGAAGCAACTGCCGGTATTCCAGGGGCAGCTCGCGTGCGAAGTTCTCATGCAGAGCTTCGCGCTCGCGCTCGGTCAGTTCCTGCCATTCCGCCCGGTTCTTGTCCGGGACCTTTCCGCGAGGGGTGGCCTTGAGGAAAACGCTCCAGTCGCCGCCCTGGGGATCCATGACGGGAGGCGGTTCACTCAGCGGGGGCATTTCTTCCATATCTTCCAGTTCCTCTTCCTCTTCATCGGGCGGGACGGGGAAGGTGAAGATGATCAATTCGGCAAGTGCTTGGCGCAAAGCACGTTCGGCCTGTCGCGAGTGTTCCAGCGCGTCGGACTTGTTGGGTTCTTTCATCGCGACCATTGCGTTGTTCATGCGCTCTTCGGCCGACCGGAAGGCCTGCTTTCCGGTATCCAGCAGGGCCAGATCCATCTCTTCGATAAGCTGCTGGACCTCGATGGTGCCCTTGAGGATCTCATCCTGCCTGTCCACGAATCGCTCGATATCGCTTTCGGGAACGCCGCGCATGGTCATGCGCATCTCGTTTTCCAGGATGCTCAGCAGAAGTACCTTGGTGATCGGATCCATCCCGCTGGGCCATTCCATCGGCTCCATGGACATCTCGTCCATGGCCTGTTCAAGAGATTCCAGCCACGTCCAGATTTCCAGGGTAGCGGCTTTGAGGGCTTCCTCGGCCTTCTTCTGATGCTCGACAGCCTTTTCCCGGAGACGGACATCGTCGTTGGCCAGGTAGAGTTGGCCGATGGCCTTGCCCATTTCTTCGCCGGCTTTTTCGTAGTGGGAGCCGGCCACGGGCAACATGGAACCGAATGTCTGGGCCTCGCCCCTGAGAACGTCCTGTTCTTCGGCGAGGGTGTCGAAGCTCTCCTGCTCCGCCACTTCCGTTGCCCGGCGAAGATCGATCTGTCTCTGGAGGAGATTGGCCGCCATTGCCGAGAACTGGTGGAATTCTTTGGCCATGTCGATCAGGTACTCGGTACGTTTGACTTCCTGCTTGGCGGTTTCGACGGCCTGGCCAAGGGCCTGTGCAGCGGCCTTGAGTTGCGGCACCGCGCGGGAAGCGTTGTCCTCCTGCAGGGCGCTGGTGGCCTGGGCCATGGCGGCCCGAGCGTCGAAGAGCGAAATGGTCACCGCCGCAGCCTCGGGGACCATATCGAGCATCTCTTCCAGTTCGCCCAGGCCCTTGGTGAGCACCTCCTGCGTGCTTACGGCGTCCAGAACGCTCTGGCCCTGTTCATCCAGACGGCTCACCGTCTGGGCCAGATCGGCCTGTTCGGCCTGGAGGTCCTCGATGTGGTGGGTCATCAGGCGCAGATCACGCACCAACTGCGAACGCGTCCAGATCACCTCCAGGTGGGCCAACTCGCGATCAGCCACCCGTTCGGCGTCTTCGATCATGTTCAACGCCACCGCCAGTTCGCTGCTGGCCTCGACGGCCTTGTTCAGCTCCAGCATCTGTCGCCCGGTGTCCATGGGTTTGGCCGCCCGCTTGAGAGGCCGGGCCAGGGTCTTGCCCCAGAGATCATCTTCGGAGACCTGTTCCAGGAACCGCTTTCGCTCGTTGTCCAGAGCGATCTGGGCTGAGGCGAGGTGCCCTACCTTTTCTTCCTTTTCGAGGAGGTCATCGACGTCGTTGATCACGTCGGCCTGGCGATTGTACATGTCGCGGACGCGCCGCAACCTCTGCGTCGCCTGCTGGAGATTCCGATACGCCTCCTGGAGCTTCTGGTAGTCGGCGATCCGTTCATCCAGCAGTTCCATCATCTTCTCAAAGGTTACATCCAGTTGCTGCTGCACCTGCTGGGCCGAATCCCTCTTTTTCTCAGCCAGCAGGGAAGAAGCCGACTCGATCTGCTTTCGGGCTTCCCTGCGAAGGTCGTCCAACTCCGGGGCCGAAGAAAGCTCCGTCAGCTCATCGGCCAAGGAGCCCTGACGGCGCGAAAGCTCCTGGCTGCGTGCCTGGAACATCTCCGCGTCCAGTTCCTCAATGCTCCGCCGCAAAGTGACCTGGTCCTGGCGAAGCCGGCGGATCTGATTGCGCAGCCTGACCAGGGTTTCCAGTCGGGCGTCGGGGCGGAGACGGTCGATGGCGTCCAGGAGCCCTTCGATGGCCTTGCCCTGCGACTGTGCGGCCTGGGTGAGCTGTGTCTGCTCGAGTTGGTCGGCCGCCCGACCAAGCAGGGAAACGACCTCGGCGCGGTTGAGTTCCTTGCGAACCCTGGAAAGCCTCACGGCCGCAAGTGCGTCATTGCTGACCTCCTGGATGTTGCCGACCTTTTCCAGGAAACGGTCGAACATGTCCGAAACGCGCCTCTGCTCGGCGGCAAGGTTCTTTCCGGCCTGGACGGCTTCTTCCTCTTCCGCCTGGGAATAGGTGATAGCCGATGATCGCAACTGGGCCACGCGGTCCACCACGTCGTCGAGTTGTCCGGCGAAAGCCTGAAGGGCGTGCGAGGCGCCGGCCTGGAGAAGCAGGCTGGCCAGTTCGCGCATGGCCCGGTCGATGTTCCGCCTGGCGGTGGCGAGGTGTCGCGCCTGGTTCTGTTCATCCCGCAGGGCTTCGCGCAGGTGATATCGGGAGAGTTTCAATGGGTTGTCCCGAAGCATCTCGAGGCGTCCCTTGTACTTGTTGATCACGGCAATGGCCTCTTCGGCCTGGGAGCCGTTGCTGGCAAGGTCCCGCTGGAGATACTCAAACTTGAGAATCAACTGGTTGACCTGCTGGGTGATCATGTCCTGGCGGGTGGCCTCCAGGACCACCTTCTGGGTCAGGCGGGTCGGATCCATCGGCTCGACAGCTTTGGCCGGCAGAGCCATCGACGTCACCAGCAAGACCAGTATGAATGCTCGTGTTCTTCGGTTCTTCATGATCAGGACTCCTTGGAGTTCCGGTCCTCCTGGTCGGAGGACTCCTGCTGGGGTTCCTCGAGCTCGGCCGGACTCTGAGCAGGAGGAATCAGGTCGCGAACGGCCTTGGCCGCCTCGCGCTGCTGCTGGTAGGGCTGGCGGATCTGGCTGAGATACGTCGTGCGAAGTCCCATGGCATAGGCAAGGTAATCCTCCAAGGACACGAAGGTAATCTGCCGACTGCTGCTGCGCTGCAGGCTCGCCTCTCCCCCTTCCGGGCGGACATCCTGTACCTCGATGCTGTAGGTCAACACATCGTTTTCTTTGAGATCTTCCAGCGTCTTGGCCACATTCCATTCTACCGTCTCTTCCACCTGCGCTTTGCCCTGAAAATCCACGATGGGGCGCTTCTGTTCCGGGCTGTCGTTGATCTGGTAGACGATCCAGGCCTGCTTGAGACCATAGTCGTCCGCGGCCAGGAAGGTCAAATTCAACTGTTTCTCCAAGGTGGCCCGCTGATCTCCCAGCGGGTAGGTGATAGCCACCCTGGGCTTGGAATCGGGGATCACGCGGACAAAGTGCTTCGGGCTCTCCTGGATTCTCTCGTTTCCCTGCAGATCCCATTTGAGCTTGAAGCGATAGGACAGCGAGGCCTCGGCGTCGGCCTGAATGCTCAAGCGCGTGCCGCTTTCGTCGATCGACAGTTCCTGCTCCGGACGATCTTCAAACGCCAGGATAGCCTGGACAACAGGCTTGTCGGTCCTCAGATTCCAGGTGAGCCTGGTACCCTCGGGGACCTTGATGTTGAAGTTCCGGACCGTGTCGGCCTTCTGATCCGATTGGGCCACCGTATAGGCGGGAAACTCGCGTGTGATGGTCGCTTCGATAATCCGAGGCGGACGCGCTACCGAAATGGTGTGCACGTGAGAGCGAGCGTCTCCCAGACGGAAGTAGTATTCCATCCGGTTCGATACGCGATCGATCTCGGCGGTGAAGCGGTGATCGTCTCCAACCTGGACGGGAATCTCTTCCCAGCCGGTGTCGCCGACATTGACCAGCACCGTGCCGTCGGTGGGATTCTCACCGCTGGTGCGGGCAACCAGTTCCACCGGCGCCCCTTGAAGAACCGTCCGATCCCCGGTGAGCACTTCGATCTGCGTGCGGGTCGGGTACATCGCATCCGAGGCCGGGTTGAACAACCTGACCATGAGCGTGGGCAGAAAGCCCGGCGCCCCCACCGCTACCGATGTCAAGCCACCCAGGGTCAAAAGGGCCGCCAAAATCATCAATGGGACGTAGCGGACGCGCCCGACCTCATTGAAATCGATCGAACGGGTCTTGTCCTCTGCCAGCCGTTCGACGGCCTGCATCAACTGTACGGAAGAGCCGGGATCGGGGGGCTGCTCGTGAAACTGCACCGCCGAAACCAACACGCTTTCCAGTTCCCGATGGAACTCCTCTACGCGCAGGGCCATGTGCAGAGCGACAAATCTTCTCATGCAGGGCCGCAGCCAGATCCAGACGGCCCAGGCGATGCAGGCGGCATTTGCCGCCAGGAGCACCACGCGCAGCCAGCCGGGAAGTTCCAGCAGCCAGTCAGCGACAAGGTCCACCAGGACCAGCCCGGCCATGACGGCCAGCAGGGCCGAAACGCCCCGAAGGATCAGCAGGGTCAGTTCACGTTTCCAGGCCGATCGGAGGCGTTGAATCACGCTCCGGCCGGTGGAAGTTTTTGTTTGGTTCGTTTCTGTCATGCTTTTGTCCGTTCCTGGCAGGTCGGCAGGCGACTCAGGCCATGTCCCTTCGTCTGCGCCACGCCCACTCGATTCCCGCAAGGAGAATAAAGGCGACGATAAAAACCCATCTGTCCCACAACTCCACCTGCATCAATGTCGTTCGTTGCGTGGAGGCCCCGGAAAGGGTCTCGGACAAGAGAGGCAGTTCGCGAATACTGAAATATCGACCACCGGAAAGCTGGGCCATCTTTTCGAGCGTCTCGCTCTGCATGGCCGCTTCCTTCTTCTCAGCCGCTCCCTCCCAGGCAGTGAATTCGACCGTGTTGGAGATCTGCTCCTGGTATTCCTCGGCCGAAACCTGGTAGGTCCCTTCCTTCCGGGGGGTGTAGAGTCCCTGGTAGAAACCGGGCATGTTTGGAACGGGCCTCAGGCTGACTCGCTCAACGGGTCCCGCCGGACCTCCGGGGGTCTGGGAGGGAACCCGGAGCTGGGCGACCAGGGCCGGCCCCGTGGAAGGTTCGTACGATTCGTTCATCGCGCTTGCGTAGATTTCCACCGGCTCGCCGACGGCAAGTTGCTTTTGAGAGACCTCGAAATTGATTCGGCTGTTCTCGCCCAGAAGCCGCGAGAGGGTCAGGAACTGGATGGCCTGCGACCAGAAGCGCGTGTGGTATTCATCTCCGGTCTTGGCTCGCATCCGCCAGAGACGGTCGGTCCCGACGAACATCACCTTGCCTGCCCCGTAGCGGTGCCAGGCGATCAGAGGCATCTCTTCTCCGCGCCGAGCTGAATCGCTCAAGACCGCCAGGACGATCGCGGTGTTCTTGGCCGAGAGGATCTCCGGGACGCGTTTGAGCGGTTTGACCTTGGACCAAACCGTTTTGTTGAGCGACTCACTGGCTTCGAGCTTCATTACCGTGCTCTGTCGGCCGGCTTCGGTCAGCACCGGGTAGACTTCCTGCGAGATCTCCTGCCACTGGCCTTCCTTGGGCCAGACCGGCATCATCTCGTCAATGTTCGTGCCGATGTACTCGCCGGGCATATGCTTGGGCCCGGCCAGCATGATCATCGAGCCACCCCGCTGGAAGACCAGTTCGCTCATCAGTTCGCGTTGGGCGGGGGTGAAGGTGGTTTCCCGCACATCGCCGAGAATCACCAGGTCGTAGCTGAAAGCTTCCTCGCGATCGTCCGGGAAACGGGCAATATGCTCCTTGGACGCCCGGGCCAGTTCCCGGTCGCCTTCGGTGGTGAGGAATTTGACTTCCATGCGGGGATCCCGCTTGAGAATGCCCCGCAGATACCGGAACTCCCATCGCGGGGAACCCTCGATGCACAGCACGCGGATCTTTTCATCCACGACACGGATGTTGCGTTCGATCTTGTTGTTCTTCTGGACGGCTTCGTCTCCCAGCGACTGGATCTCGACGGCAAGCTTATGCGTTCCACTTGCGGCATTGAGCTGGAAAGACAGTTCCTCCAACTGGGGCTTGCCGGTAAGGACAATCGTCTCTCGGGCGACTTCCTGGTCATCCAGAAGAACCGTCAGAAGCGTACTACGGTTCTCGTAGCCGGTCGAGAGCACCTGCACGCGCACGGGCACCAGGTCACCGGAGAAGACCACTTCCTGTGCCACCATCGCCCGAAGTGAAAGATCATCGGGACTGCTTAGCCCCACTCCCACCGGATAGATCGGCACGCCTTGCCTGCCCAGGTCCCGGGCGACACCGATCGGGTCGAGCCCGGCATTGGAAGCCCCATCGGTGAAGATCACAACACCGGCCAGCGGCAACCCGGAAAGCCTGTCCACCGCTTCCTGGATGGACGTACCCAGTCGCGTCCGTGAGCTCCGGCCGGCATCGTCCTCGACAATCGGCTCCAGGGAACCCTCTGGATTCAAAGAAGCCAGGTCGCGGTCAAAGGAATATGTGCGAACCTGCGCCCACTGGGAGAGTTCCTCCATCAGGGGCAACGCCTGATCGGACAGCAGGGAACGGGCCAGTTGCTCGCGGGGAACGCTGGAGAGCTCTTCCTTGAGTTGATCGGGAACGATAGCTCCACGACGCAGGAGAATCGGCTTGAGATTGCGGGCCTGTTCGACCAGTTCCTGCTGCCGCCTGGCCGTGTCGGAAAGGTCCTGTCCCATCTCGTCCAGGGGACGGTCCGCAAGTTGTCTCTGGGAATCGATCAACCGCCCCAGAGGCTGTTGCACTTCAAAGGACAGATTCCCGTCGGGCGTCTCGGCCACCAGCGCTCGGCGAAGCTGTTCCAGGTCGTCCATTGCCTCCTGCTGGGCCTGCCTGGCCTTGTCGGGCATGGCCTTGCGAAGCTCCAGGGCGGCAGTCTGCATCGAGGTCCTTGCACTGTGCAAGGCTGCATAGGCAGCGGTGTCCTCGAACGGAATCCTTCCAAGGGCCATACCCGCTTCCACCAGATCGGCCGGGTCCTTGCGGGCATCGCGGATCGTCATCGAACCCGACGTATCCATGAGAACGGCGACGTTGGGCCTGATGGTCTCGGTGACCTGGACATTCGCCACCGGCTGAAACAGCACGAAAAGCAACAACGCCAGAATCACCAGTCGCAGGGCAGCCAGACCGACCCGCTCCAGGATCCCGAGGGTCTTTTCCTTTCGGTATACGACCAGTGAAAACACAAAGGCCGCCACCAGAAGGGCCGCAAGCAGCCCAACAGGCAGATCGGAGCGAAGCTCCAACCCCTGCCATTGAACCTGGGCCTGCGGATCAATTCCAAGCAGTTGTCTGATCATGCTGCCTTCCCTATCTGCTGGTTGGACCCGCCGGCCGAATGCGGCTGGCGATGTCCGGAGGAGTCTTGAAGCTTACTCCGTGTGAAAATCTTGGCGAGAATCGATTCCAGAACAGCGATCGCAATCGCCGCCAGGAGGAAATACATCCAGAGCTCGCGCCCCAGACGCTGGGACCGGACCGTCTGGCCCAGCGAAGTGCCCGCCTGGGCGATGGCCATGTCCGTCTGGGCCCAATCCGCGTCCAATTGAGCCGGTTGAACCACCCGGATGTTGGACTCCTGCGGGTTGAGGTTCACCGCCAGCGGGATTACTTTTCCGCTGGGCTGAATGGTGATCTCGTAGAATCCGGTCCATTGGGCCGGACCCAGATCTACTACGAATCGTCCGTCTTTGGTCTCGGCCTGGAGGGTCCGACTCTGGCCCATCGGGTCGGTGACGACGATCTCGGCCGGCTTTTCCTGGACCGGCAGGGGCAGGACCATCGGCTCGCCCACGGCCAGTGCGCGTTCAAACGGCTTGCGGGCCAGGTAGGTAATGGATTGCTGCACCAGCAGAGGCAGGACCGGATTCAACGGCAGGGTGTTCCAGGACCTGTCGGCGGTGCTGGTGAACATCAGGACCCTGCCGGTGCCGATTTCGTGTTCAAGAAGAATGGGCTCTGAACTTGCGGCCAGGCGAAGCAGTGTCCGGGCCTGCTCGACGGGCCTGACCTGCATAACCCGGTGGAACCGGCAATCGGCCAGGGTTTCGGCAGGGATGGAAGCAAGGGGCCCCAGCAGCGGATGATCCGGAATCACCGGATCCAGGGGCAGGGACTCATTTTCCGCCCCACCCACGTCGACAGGCCCGACCAGTCGGGCAGGCAGGAGAAACTGATCGCCACGCCACATCCCGTCATTCCAGGCCTCCACCTTTACGTTGCTGCCGAGGAAAACGAACAGTCCGCCGCCGGACGAGACGAAATCAAAAAGGGCGCTGATCTTGGCATCCGAGAGCCGGGGGACATTGGCCAGGATAACCACATCATAGCGTTCTAAAGAAACATTGGGCAGCGACAGCCAGGAGACGGTCTCCGTTTCGATCGGAAGGCGGGAAACCGCCTGCGACCGCGGAGACAGTGCGGTTGCGAGGTAGTGCGACGGGCTGGGCTTGGAAGGATCGGTCGACCCTCCATCCACAATCAACACGCGAGAGGACTCGTGGACATTGACAACCTGGTATCGGCTGTCGTCGACCGCGAGACCATCGGGATTCAGGCGTACCGAAAGTTTTGCCGGGCCGGCCTTTCGCCAACTGGCTCGCAGCGGAACGGTCAGGCTCTCCCCTGCCTCCAAGGGGCCTACGTACGTGTGGTCGATCCGCTGGCCGTCCACGACCAGATCGATCTCGCCCACATCCACCTGCCCCGGCGACAGGTTTGAAACCCGTGCATCGAAACGGGTGATGGATCCCAGTTGCAGGGCGCCCCCGGCAAGTTGCAGGTCCACAACAGCGGCGTTTTCCTCGCTCTTGGGCGCCACTGGGACAAACGTCAGTCTTGCCTGACCGGCAATTCTCCCCAGCGTGCCCGCCAGGCCCTGAGAAGGCTGTTGCCATTGGACCTGCTGGGCGTCGGTGATCAGATACATCTCGCGCTGCGGGGCCTGGAGTTCTTCCATCAAAGGAGCGAGCTCTTCGACGCATCGTTGCGGGTTGAGTGCTTCGGGCACCGGCTGGATCGATTCCAGTGCTCGTGTGAATCGCCCCTTTTCGTATCCCATGTTCCGCAGCAGAATCCGTGGTTGGGCGGCCATGGAGACCAGCGTGACCGGTCGGCCCGATTCGAGAGTCGCAAAGACCTCCTTTGCCCGCTGCTTGGCTTCATCCAGTCGCGAGGCAACGCCGGGCTTGTGGCCCATGCTGGCGGAATTGTCCACAGCGATCAGCACTGCTACATCCGCTGCGGAAACCGGTGAACCGGATCGCATGGTCGGCCTGGAAAGAGCCAGAACCAGCAAGAGAATGGCCAGGCAACGCAGCAACATCAAGAGGATGTCCTGCAATCGCAACTGGCGTGCCCGGACACGTACGACACGCCGGAGCAGTTCCATCGCCCCCCATTGGATGGTTTTGGGGCGGTGTCGGTTGAGCAGGTGGATCAAGACTGGGACGGCCACACCGGCCGAGGCCAGCAGCATCCATGGATTCAAAAACGACATTGGCTATTCTCTCCCGTTGGTCGGCGGGGTTCAGGAAGTCCTGTTTACCTGCGCTTGTTCATTCTTCGCGAAGAGGCCCGGGCAAACAGGTATTCCGAAAGGACCACATCCAGGGGCCTGGAGGTATCTACCGGCACGTAATCGGCGTGGCAACGTTCACAGGCATCGCGAATGCGCGTCTGGAATCGATCCAATTCCGCAAGGTAGGCTTCCTGAATCCGGTGGGGGTGGGTGATGATCTCCGGTTCCTCTTCCAGACCCACGAACCGGCAGGTGCCCCGGAAGGGGAAGGTCAGTTCGTCCGGATCGAGAATATGGAACACGGTGAGGTTGTGGCCTCGGAATCTCAGGTGTTCCAGCCCCTCGATGAACTCATCCACCGAGTCGAACAGGTCCGAGAAGAGCATTACGAACCCCTTGCGTGGGATCCGCTGGGCGAATTCGTGCAGAAGGGCCGAAACGTTCGTCCGGGGCGCTCCCTGGACCTCTTGCACGGCGTGTTCCATGTTGGAAATCGCCGAGAGGGTCCCGCTGGGTTCGACATAGCATCGTAACTGGTCGTCAAAGGCAGCCAAGCCCGCCGTGTCATGCTGTTGAATGGCCAGGTAGGCCAGCGAGGCGGCCATGTACTTGGCATAGTTGGCCTTGCTTACCGAACCGGAAGCATATTCCATGGATCGACTCAGATCCAGGAGCATGTTGACATCGAAGTTGGTCTCCGCCTCGTAGAGCTTGACGTAAAACCTCTCGGTGCGTCCGTAGACGCGCCAGTCGACGTGGCGGACCTCGTCGCCGGGGACATATTGGCGGTGGTGGGCGAATTCGGTGGAGAATCCGCGCAGAGGACTCTTGTGGGTACCGACGCGCAGACCCTCAACGACTTCCCGGGCCACCAGCGTCAAGCTACCCAGACGTCCGAGGACCTCCGGGTCGAGGTACTTAAGCTTGGAGCTTATCTGTCTTGCCATTATAGAGCTTTTCGTCGGAAGGAATGGTCTCCAGCAGCCGCTTGATCAGGTCGTCGGAGGTCAGGCCTTCCGACTGGGCCGAGAAGTTCGGAATGATGCGGTGTCGCAGGATCGGATAGGCCGATGCCTGGATATCCTCGATCGAAACGTGGTAGCGACCCCGCAGGACGGCGCGACTCTTGCCGGCCAGGATCAGAAACAGGCTTGCGCGGGGACCGGCCCCCCAACTGAGCAGGTCCTTGACGAACTCCGGTGCGTCGTCTTGGTCGGGACGGGTGGCCCGGACCAACCTGGCAGCGTAATGGAAAATATGATCCGCCGCGGGAATCCGGTGAACCAGGCTCTGGAGGCCCATGATCTCCTCTTTTCCCAGCACCGACTGAAGCTGCTGCTGGGCCGCCCCGGTGACGCGCTTCATGATCTCGATCTCTTCGTCGTAGTCCGGGTATTCCACGATGATATTGAAGAAGAAACGGTCCAGCTGCGCTTCGGGCAGCGGGTAGGTTCCTTCCTGTTCGATCGGGTTCTGCGTGGCCAGGACGAAGAAAGGCTCATCGAGCTTGTAGTCCTTGCCGCCGGAGGAGATTTTCTTTTCCTGCATGGCCTCGAGCAGGGCTGCCTGTGTCTTGGGAGGCGTCCGGTTGATCTCGTCGGCCAGGATGAGATTGGCGAAGATCGGGCCCTGGGCGAACATGAACTGCCTCTGATGGGTCTCCTGGTCTTCCTGGAGCAACTCGGTACCGGTGATGTCCGAAGGCATCAGGTCGGGGGTAAACTGGATGCGGTTGAACGACAGAGACAGCGTCTCGGCCAGGGAGCTTACCAGCAGGGTCTTGGCCAGGCCGGGCACGCCGACCAGGAGACAGTGACCCCGGGCGAAGATGGCGGTCATCATCTCGTCGATGACGCTGTCCATGCCCACGATGACTTTTCTTACTTCGCCCAGGATTCGCTCGTGGGCTTCGCCGACTTTTTCCACGATCTGCTCGTCGGCCAGCTCTTCATTTACAATGTTGCTTTGCTGCTCTGCCATTTGAGTCCCTCATTCGGTGGGTTCATATGATCTGCGTCGCCGAAACGGAGTCCGCAGGAGCCAACAGGTAGGTTTTCGGCGTCTTGGTCCGCACCAAGGCCTTGGCGTATACAACACGCATCAAATCCGACCGGACCGGTGGAACTGTGGATTTTTGCAGCGAAGCGAAGAAAGGTCCCTTAATTGAATCGTTTGGACTGGGACGAAAAAAGATTTCGTCTTCTTTCAAGGATCGCAGTCCGGCACACCAGTGCCCTGAGCAAGCGCAGAAAAAGATAGCGGGCCCGACTCTCCCTCCGAAAGCCGGACCCGCCGAAATCCATCCCCGATTGACAGCCTTTGTCATCGCCCGGTTGGCTGTTTTTCCCTCGCCAGCAGTATCTTCGACCCGATTTGGACGCGACTGAAGTTTTGGCCGGACAAAACGCCAAGGATCTTTCCAGACCCGATCCAAACGGCCGGGATGGCATGAAACCCCTTGCCCTCCCAGCCCTTGCCTGCCAGATCGACACGCCCCCAGCCCTTAGCCGAATGAAGGGAGATCTAAGCCCAAAACCTTATTTCTGAAAGCTTTATGAATCGGGTCATCCTGAAAAGCTCCTTTGGCATCCGCCTTGCACCAGGATACTCATGCAAGTTAGAATCCCGCAGCAGCCATGGCAGGTGAAGTATGCCACTAGACAATGGATCCACAGTGACCAAGCGAGACTACTACGAAATCCTAGGGGTGGAACGCACCGCCGGCGTCGATGAGATCAAAAAGGCCTATCGAAAGCTGGCTCGAAAGTATCACCCGGACGTCAACAAGGAACCGGACGCCGACAAGAAGTTCCGCGAGGCCACCGAAGCTTACGAAGTCCTTTCCGACACGGAGAAACGCAAGATCTACGACCAGTTCGGCCATGCGGGCCTGGAAGGCTCCAGCCCCTTCGGCGGGCAAGGCCCCGGGCCCGGTCCTGGCGGTTCCGGACAGGCAGGCTACCGCTGGACAGGCTCAAGCGGTGGCCGGAACGTCGACTTCGAAGACATCTTCGGCCACAGCGACTTCATGCACATGGGCCTGGACGACATCCTCCGAAATCTCGGCGGGGCCGGAGGCTCGCGCCGCAGCCATCGAACCCGGCGACCCCAACGAGGCCCGAATCTCCAGTCGGACGTCACACTGGATTTCCTCCAGGCCGCCCGGGGAGACACCATCTCCCTTCAGATGCACAAGCCGGGACAAGCTCAAGGGCAAAAGGAAACCCTTCGAGTGAAGATCCCCCCCGGCGTCAAGGAAGGCTCCAAGATCCGCCTTAAGGGCAAAGGCGGCAGCGGCCCGGCCGGGCCCGGTGATCTGCTGATTACGACCCACGTGCGCCGGCATCCTTATTTTACAAGGGAAGAAAACGATCTGTTCGTAGAGGTGCCCATCAGCATTACCGAAGCGGCGCTGGGTACCAGCATCGAGGTGCCTACGCTCGAGGGTACCTCGACGATCCGCGTTCCTGCCGGCTCGGGCTCTTCTCGCCAGATCCGCCTTCGAGGCAAGGGAATCGCCCCGGCCAAGGGCGACCCGGGAGATCTGTACGTGAAGCTCTCGATCCTTCCCCCGCCTCCTGATAAACTGACCCAGGAGCAGAAGGACGCTCTGAGGCAGTTCCAGGAAGAGGTCGACTTCGACCCCCGAAGCCAGGCCCCCTGGCGAAAGTGAGAAGAAGGTGAGCAAGAAGGCAGATACATCAGGCAAAGGCGAGCCGTCCCCAGTTGGTGACTCGTCGCGCATTGGCCGGAGCCTTCTTACCCATGTAAGTTCCATCGCCCGAATGGCCCGGGCCGATGCTATCTTCGTATATCTCGAAGCCCTGGAAGGGCTTGACTGGTCGCTGGAAGATGATCTGGCCGCCAAAGCGATCTACGTTTCGCGACAGGGCGAGGCCGCACTGCCCGAGGACCTGCAGGCAGGTCGGATCCTCCGGGTACCCTCGGTACCCCTGTCTCGAGTGGGACAGGTGAAGATCGCCGTATTCCTGGCGCTGTCGCGGAATATGATCCAGCCGGGCAACACGATTGTGTTCCTCAGCGGCTCGGGAACCCCCGCTACCATCGATACCGTGATGGTCAGCCAGGTCGACCGCCAGTTCGAGATGGTCGCAGCGGCCGATCAGTCAAGCGGGGTCGGCGAAGGGGTCAGTCCGGAAGTCCTCGAAAAGCTCATCGATATTGCGGCTGAACTGGGCCACCAGGGCCGGGAAGGCAAACCGATCGGGGCCATCTTCGTTCTGGGAGACAGCGAAAAGGTCAACGGGCTCTCCCGCCAGATGATCCTCAACCCGTTTCGAGGCTATCCCCGTGAGCAGCGGAATATCCTGGACGAGAAGGTTCACGAGACCATCAAGGAACTGGCCAGCATCGACGGGGCCTTTATCCTCCACGGCGATGGGACCATCGAAACCTGCGGAGCATACCTCAAGACAGCCAGTCAGCATGAATACGAGCTGCCCCAGGGCCTGGGGACGCGGCATCACGCAGCCGCTGCCATCACGGCGGTGACCGACGCACTGGCCGTTACGGTCAGCGAGTCGACCGGAACGGTTACGATTTTCCGCGGGGGCAGGCCGATTACGGAAATCGAGAAACCGCGCCTCGGGCGTCCCCGACGCAGGAACGCGGCCGAAAGCGGCGGATGAGCCATCGGGGGCGTTGAGCCTTCTACGGATCAGAAGCCGTCGAATTCCTTTTTCTCCGGGGTCGAAGCTGCTTGGGAGGAATCGCCGATCTGGGACCAGAATTCATCGTCGACCTCCATCCGCTCCTTTGTTTGCCCGCGGGCTTGGCTTCGTCGGCTGCGCGAGGCGCCTGAACGTCCCGGCACGGAGTTCTCGTCGAGGGCAAATTCTCGAACGTTCGCCTTGCTCCGCCCGCCCTTGACCAGGGCCTGGAGACGGTTGACCAGATTGGCCAGCCGGTCGGCCTGCTGATTGAGAGTATCCGACGCGGTGGCCGACTCTTCGGCGCTGGCGGCGTTTCGCTGGGTGACCTGGTCCATCTGGGTCACGGCGATATTGACCTGTTCTACGCCCTCGGCCTGTTCCTGCGCTGCGGAGCTGACCTGGGCCATCAACTGGACGAACTCCTCGCTGTCCCGCGCAAGCTCTTCCAGTGCGATCCGCTGATTCTCGCTTTCCTGGGCAATTTCCTCCACGGCAGGAGTCACCGCGTCGACCCCGGCAAGGATCTCTTCGAGGCTTTTGCGCGTCTGGAGGGAGATCTCGGCCCCGTTGTCGGCGTTGCGGCTGGATTGCTCAATCATCTTGGCTGTCTCGCGGGCCGCCTGGGCCGACTGGCTGGCCAAGGCACGGACCTCTTCTGCCACCACAGCAAAGCCCCGTCCGGCGTCGCCGGCCCGGGCGGCTTCGACTGCCGCATTCAGGGCCAGAAGATTGGTCTGGAACGCGATATCGTCGATGGATTTGACAATCTTGGTCGTGGCCGCAGAGGCTTCCTGGAGTTCCTCCATGGCCGCGGTCATCTTCTCAATGGACTCCACACCTTGCCGGGCCGAGTTGGAAGCCTGCTGCGACAGTCGCCTGGCCTCCTGGGCCTTGGAAGCATTCCGCCGGGCCTGTTCGTTGGAGGCCTCCACTCCCTGTTGCGTACGGTCGGACATCTCGCGGGCGCTGGTGGCATTCTGCGCGGTCTGTTTGACCGTCGAGGAGATCTCTTCCAGGCTGCCGGCGGTTTCCTCGAGGCTTGCTGCCTGCTCGCTGGCCCCTTCGGCCAACTGCTGGCCGGTGGCTGAGACGTGCCCGGAGGCCTCGGCTACTTCCTGGGCACTGTCATCGAGAGCCTCGGTGATCCGCCCCAAGGCCCGGATGATGCTCCAGGCGATCCAGACCGAAAGCAAAAGTCCCAGCCCCAGAACGGTGGCGGAGGTCACCACCATTTGCCACAGCGTGGAGGCCTGAACCTCCTGCATCCTGTCCCGAGCGTTGGACGCCTTCCGGTCGGCCGGCTTCCCGGCTTTGCCGATGAGCCCCTGAAGCGTCTCCAGGGCGGGAACCGTCTTTTCCAGGTAGATCTCGTGAGCCCTATTGTGGCGGTTGACCTCCTGTTTGGCCAAGGCGCCCATCTCCGTCAGCAGCGCCAGCGTCTGGTCCAGAAGCGGCTTGGTGTGGTCGGCAAAGTGCTCCCGGGCCTCGGAAGCCTCCGGGTTCTGAAGCTTCTCCAGGGCTTGTTTCCCGGAGGCATGCAGTTTCTGGTGAAGCTCCGACAGTTCGCGGATTCGGACCCCAAGCGGACCTCTGGACAGCTCGGTCTCTCTGCGGGCAAGCCACTGGCCCAGCCGGCATTCGTGGGCTCCGGCAGCCACAACGGGATGGCTGGCTTGGCCTGCTACAGCGTTCTGCAATTCCAGGGCCCAGAGAAGATGATCCCGCTGGAGGTCCATAAGCGTCTCGGGCAGATCTTCATCGGCTACAACATAGGTTTGCCCGATCTCGATGGCCGAACTGTGAAGCTTATGGTGCTCCTGCTCGATCTGCTCCAGCAAGGCAGGCAGTTGGGGTATGCTCTCTTCGACTCGGCCTCGATGCTCGCTGTCGAGCCATTTTCCAAAAGCACAACGGTGTTCGTTTGTCTCCACCTGCAACTCGGTGATCGTGTCGTCGGCCAGGAAGCGAGACAGATTCGAGGCCCAGTTTAGATGGTCGATCTCCCTTTCGGAGAACATCATGGCCAAGGCGCTCATCTCATCGGCCTGTTGAGCCTGATTCCCGATCTTCTTGACACCGGTATAACCCATTACCCCCACCAGTGCCGCCAGAGCCAGAACCACAGCGAAACCCAATCCGATTCTCTTGCCGACCGTCAGTTTCATGATGCTTTTCCCAGAGAGACAACAATAAGAAGGCACCGCTCACGTGGCGCTTTTATCACGTCTATCGGTTGGAGATGCTTTGACTTTGGCGAAAATTGCGTCCGGGCGGCAATTCCTACAATGGCTCAGACGCTTCAGGGCCGGATCGAAATCCACTCGATGGAAGCGTCGAGTTGACAAGCCCCCTTCCAGGAGGTCGCCCTTTCGGTCCCCCGGTAGAGCGTGTCGCCGATGGCGACCCACCCGACGCTTTGGTCGGTCAAGGCAACGCGGCCGGTGTTGATGTTCTCCGGCGTGGATTCCGGAACGGGATCGACCACGTGCGTCCAGGTCTTGCCCGCGTCATCGGTTCGATAGAGTTGACCGTGGACATTGTCTCCGTGGGGTCCGTCGCTGACGGTGGCAAGCATCAGGTCCGCATCGGCGGGACTCAAGGCCAGGGCGCGGCCGTAGCGATGGCCAAGCCCCTCTCCCCGGTCCTCCCAACTGTTGCCCAGAGTGTCGCTTACGAAGACGGCTTTTGCGGTATTGGCCGCAACCCGGTCGGGGCGATCGTAGCTGGTGGCCACCTCATGAACATCCTCGTGGAGTTCAGGGGTCACCGGCTGCCAGTGTTCGCCATGATCGTCGCTTCGCATGATGCTCCCGACATGGATGTCGGCGTAGACGCGGCCATGGGCGGTTCCAGCCAGCGTGCGCACCGCAGGGGGACCGCCCCAGGGAGTATGCCACTGGCTGCGGCACTGCAACTGTTCGAAGTCCTCTATTCTTCTGGCCGGGGCACCTTCCAGGATATACACATGGGCCCCCTCGTCGGTACCCAGAACCAGCTTGGGCGAGGGAGCTTCGTCCAGGATCCAGATCGAGCAGATGGGCAGATCGATGCCGCCGGCCATCTCCCAGGGCGTCTGGCTGTCGGCAGGAGGTCCCTGGGGGTCGCGGTTCAGAACGACGACCTGTCCGTCCTTGCGGGCCGCAACGCTGATCTGCCTGCCCTCGGCGATGGCGCTGAGTTGGCCCTGATAGATACAGACAGGCTCGGGGTTCTCGGTCTGCTCGGGAATGGAATACAACTTTTCGGCTGTTGCTGCCAGCATGGGGATACCTCCGGTGTTGGTCACTGCTGTTTTACCGAATTGTATCTCCCGGAATGCCCTAAGCCACGCCTGGCGGTGATTCGAGGGGGCTACTCAGGCTGTGCCGCGGCCTGAAAGCTCAGAAGATGCCTGGCCATAGTGACATCCAGGTCCTGGGTATGATCCAGGTGCCAGCTTCGCAGGTATTCGAAGAACTCCAGGTCCATCAGCTCACTGCACGAGGAGCAATGGCGGCCGAGACGGCGGACCTCCCCCAGCAGAACATCGTGCTGAAGCTGGTGTTCGGCCAGCCCCTCAAAACGGGTCCTCTCCATCAATTCCTGCTCAAACTGAAAATGCTCGGCAGCGTATCGATGCAATTGACCCAGGAGAATCAACAGAATGTCGCAGGGCTGTTTCTGACGCCAGCCGGTCCAAAGGTCGTTGATGATCTCCAGCAGGTTCTTGTGCTGTGCGTCGATCTCCTCGATGCCCAGCCGCAGACATTCATCCCATTCCACAAAGGCCATAAGCGTAATCCCAATCATATCCCTTCAGTAGTGAAGATCTCTTGCCCTACCTCCCATCGTCTCGATGCAGAGGCCCCTGAAGAATCGGTAGGGTTTTCAGGTTTTCCCTTATCGAGGTAGTGCAGAAACCACCGCGAACATCGCCTTCAGCTGCGGGATCCGGCCAGGTATTGAAAATAATGGAGTATGATCCCAGCCGAGACAGCCACATTCAGCGAATCGGTCCCGAGTTGCATGGGGATGGTCACCTTGTTCCTGCAATTCGAAAGCAGCTCCGGGGACAACCCTTTTGCTTCGCTGCCGAAGAGGATCGCCATTCTATCAGGCCGGGAGACTTCGCTCAGCGTTCGGGCGTCGCTGTCGACGACCGTGGCAAAGTTTTCGAACCCGTATTGGCCCTGAAGGCGACCGAGATCTCCCGCCAGGTCCTCGCTGCGAAAGAATGGAACATTAAACACCCCGCCCATCGAGACGCGAAGGCACTGGCGATAGTACGGATCGCAACAACGCGGGCCCAGCAGGACGCCATCGGCCCCCATCCCGGCCGCGATACGAAAGAGGCCTCCCAGATTTCGCGTGTTGATGATGTCCGGAAGCACCAGCAGCGTAACCCTCTCCTGCCAGCCAGAGGCCATATCAGCCAGAGACAGGGGAGGCTTCCTGACGCCGCAGCCGATCACACCCAGGTGAAACTTGAACCCGATGATCCGACTGACCAACTGACGCGGAGCCGAATACACCCGGACGCCCGGAGGGATCAGCTTGATGACCCGATCGAGGCGGCTTTCCACGGCCAGGACCGACTCCACCCGGTAGCCTGAGCTGAGCAGGCGCTCCAGGACCAGCTCCCCCTCGGCGATGAAGTACTCTCCCTCGGCCGAGAGTCTGCGGTCGGGCAGATCGCGAAAAAGCGTGATTCTCTCGTCGTTTATGTCCTGAATCTTCTCTACGGGGTGCATTCTCGAGGCTTTCTTCACAGCGGCCATTGTCAATCCCGGCAGCCGGGCTTGCAACCCCCTGCTCATACGCTAAGCTGAAGGGAGCTTCAGGAAAGGAAGATTCATGGACATACCCCGCGGCGAGTATCCCAGACCCCAGTTTGTACGCGAAGACTGGCTCTGCCTCAATGGCACGTGGCAGTTTGAAATCGATCCCGGCGACAGTGGCCTGGACAGAGGCCTGGATCAACGAGCCCTTGCCGATGAAATCCTCGTGCCCTTCTGTCCCGAGTGCGAACTCTCGGGCATCGGCAACGTGGATTTCCTCAACGCCGTCTGGTATCGCCGCGAGGTGGACATCCCCTCCCAATGGAAAGGACGCAACGTTCTGCTGCACTTCCAGGCCGTCGACTACGACGCCACCGTCTGGGTCAACGGGCGGAAGATCGGCGAGCATCGCGGCGGGTTCACCCCCTTTTCCTGCAGGCTCGAAGGCGTAGCCGAGCCGGGAAGCAAGGCCACCATCGTGGTTCGTGCCCGGGACGACCACCGCCGGCCCAAGCCTCAAGGCAAGCAGGAATGGCACTACCACCGAACCGGCTGTCTCTACAACCGCACGACGGGCATCTGGCAGAGCGTCTGGATGGAACCGGTGCCGGAGACCTCTCTGGAGCGACCTCGTATCCTGCCCGATGTGGCTGGATCCCGCTTTCTGCTGACCCAACCGCTCCAGGGGCCCCGGAAGGGCATCAGCCTTCGCGCCCGACTCCTGGACGACAACGGCCAGGTGGCCCGGAAAACCGTCCCGGCCCAGAGCGACATGACGGCACAACTGAGCCTGGAGATCCCCGACGATCGCCGCAGGCTCTGGAGTACCGAGGATCCGCACCTCTACCGGCTGGAGCTGGAACTGCTCGATGAAGATGGCCGATGCATCGACCGGGCCCAGAGCTACGCCGGACTTCGCAGCGTGACCATTGAAGGCAAGGCCGTCCTGCTCAACGGAAAGCCCGTCTTCCAGCGGCTCGTGCTGGACCAGGGGTTCTATCCCGACGGACTCATGACCGCCCCATCCGACGAGGCCCTGGTTGGCGATATCGAGCTCTCCATGCAGGCCGGGTTCAACGGCGCCCGCCTGCATCAGAAGGTCTTCGAGGAGCGTTTCCTCTACCACGCCGATCGGCTGGGCTACCTCTGCTGGGGAGAGTTCGCCGATTGGTTCGGCCACGCCGAGCTGCGCAAGATCTCCTACAAGAGCCCGAGTTTTGTCGCCCAATGGCTCGAAGCGGTCGAAAGGGATCTGAGCCATCCCAGCATCGTCGGCTGGTGCCCGCTGAACGAAACCCACGACCGCAAAGAGGACGGAATCAGCGATCATGACGACCTGGTCCTGGCCCTGTTCCTGGCCACCAAGGCCCTGGATCCGACCCGGCCGGTACTGGATACCTCCGGCTACAGCCACCGCCTGGCCCGAAGCGACATCTTTGACAGTCACGACTACACGCAGGACCCGGCCAAGCTGGCCGATAAGCACGCCGGCGCTGCAACCGCCCAGCCTTTCATCAACGATATGCCCTCTTCCAACAGCCTGGGCTATTGCGGCCAACCGTACTTCGTCAGCGAGTTCGGAGGGATCTGGTGGAATGCCGCCCAGGCCAAGGCGGCCGCGGAGGACAACACCACCGATTCCTGGGGCTACGGAAAGAGGCCCGGCACGGTCGAGGAGTTCTACCAGCGGTTCGAGGGACAGGTCCACGCCCTGCTGGACAACCCGGGCATGTTCGCCTACTGCTACACGCAGTTGACCGATGTCTTCCAGGAGCAGAACGGGATCTACCACTTTGACCGCTCGGCCAAATTCGACAACGCGCGTCTCAGGCAGATCCAGCAGAAGCCGGCCGCGATCGAAAAGACGCTCTAGCCTCTATCGCCCGGCAAGGTAAACGCTGGCCACCAGTCCGCCGGCCAGGAGGATCAGGCCGGCCACGGTGACCAGGCGGTCCAAAGCGATGCGACGCCGGAAGTACGCGTGGAGCAGGACAAAGAGCACGACCATCGGGATCAGCAGTTCCTTCAGTTCCCGCGATTCGATGCCCGGCCAGAGCTCGTCGGTGTGGAAGACCGCCGCCCCCACGGTCATCAGCACACCCAGGTGGAGAGGCGGGACGAACAGCCCCAGCCGATGCACGATCATCCGGGCCCGGTAGGAGCCCTTCTTGAGCGCAAGGGGCAGCCAGATGCCGTAGAAACCCAACGCCAGGACCATCGGCACACCAAAGAGCATTCCGCCCAGGGAGAACTTCAGGGGGCCCAGCTCAAAGGACAGATTGTGCCAGGTGACATCATTGTGACCCATCTGGACCATCCCGCCCTGGCCACTCCGCATGGCTTCGGGCGGCGCGAAGCCCCACCATCGCTGGCCCCAACTGAGCTCTTCGCCCACGGCCATCAGAGACAGGCCGCAAAC
This sequence comes from uncultured Planctomycetaceae bacterium, assembly GCA_964583095.1. Classification (GTDB taxonomy): domain Bacteria; phylum Planctomycetota; class Phycisphaerae; order SM23-33; family SM23-33; genus CAZOVB01. The sequence goes on along the minus strand of CAZOVB010000022.1, from coordinate 16,620 downwards.
CACCAGCAGCAGAATCACCTGCCGTCGACGCAGGCAACCTCGTTTTGTCCACGCAGCCAGGCCCGAAACCAGCGCACAGAGCAGGAAACAGGCGCAGGTCGCCCATTCCACCAGGCCGTCTTCGCGGGAAACGGCAATCGGCTCGGGACGAAACCGCAGATAGATGGCCAGAGCAACCATTCCCGCCGTCAACAGGTAGGGAACGGACATCACCAGGAGATACAGACTCGATCCGGCCGGGCCACCAAACCCCGGTACTTCCAGACGCTTCTCGACGTTGGCAGGCATGGGCAATCCTTTGCACACTGTAAAGGAAGTGTTAACCGTGCGCTAAAGATACCCTTGGGGTTAAGCGTATTCAAGGCCCCAACCGGGAATTCTCCTAACCTTTGTCCGAGTCAATCGGACAATTTCCCCAGCTCCGCCTGCACCATCTCCAACAGCGGGCCGATCGTCTCGGCCGAGAAATCAAAGCGGATCCCCGCCGCCTGGAACAGCTCCGGCAGTGGCCTGGATCCTCCCAGGGCCAAGGCGCTTTTGTAGTCGGCCAGGGCGCGTTGTGGATCTTCCTTGCTTTTGGCCCAAAGCTGCAGGGCCCCGAGCTGAGCAATGCCGTACTCGATGTAGTAGAAGGGGACTTCAAAGATGTGCAACTGACGATGCCACCTTCGCTTACGGGCTTCATCGTAGCCGCTGTAATCCACCACGGCCCCGCTGAATCGCGATGAGATTTCGACCCAGGCCTCCGCCCGGTCGTCCCCCGAGCAATCCGGGTGGGCATAGATCCACTGCTGAAAGGCGTCGATCGTCGCCACCCAGGCCAGGATGTACACCACCGATTCCAAGTGCTCCCGTCGCGATCGAACGAAGTCTTCGCGGCGATCATAGAACACATCCAGGTGCTCCCCGGCCAGCAGTTCCATCGACATGCTGGCCACTTCCGAGAATTCCATGGGCGCGTGTCGATAGGCCCGAATGGGCTGATCGGCACAGGCCAGGCTGTGGAAGGCATGCCCAGCCTCGTGGAGCAGCGTGCGGACGTCGTCATCCAGCCCCACGGCGTTGGCGAAGATGAACGGTACACGGGCCTCGCTCAGCGTGCACTGGTAGCCGCCCGGAGCCTTGCCTTTGCGACTCTCCAGGTCCAACAGCCCCGTCCGGTGCATCATCTTCAACTGGTCGGACAGTTGGCGATCCATCCGCGAGAAGATCTCCAGGCACCCCTCCACGAGTTGCTCGGTCGTCTCGAATGGCTCCAGGGGAGGCCGATTGTCCGGATCCACGGCCGTATCCCAGGGACGCAGCGTCTCCAGTTGCATGCGTTTCTTCCGGGCCTGGAGGATCTCCCGGTAGACCCCTACCACCGTCTCCTGGACGGTTTTGTGATAGTCGCGGCAATCGGCCGGGGTGTAGTCGAAGCGGTGATACGCCCGGAACTGGTAGTCGCAGAAATCGTCGTAACCGGCATTTGCGGCGATCTGCGTTCGGACCTCGAGCATGCGATCGAAGAGGTCTTCGAGCTTCCCGGATTCATCGAGCCTTCGCGCGGCAGCAGCCTCCCAGGCTTCCTGCCGAGTAGACCTTTCGGGCTCGAAGAGGAACTTGGCCATCTGCTGCATCGTCCGCTGCTCGCCCCGAAACTCCACCATCATCGAACCGGTGACGGACTGGTATTCCTGGCTCAGAAGGGATTCCTTCGTGGAAAGGGGAACGTTTTCCTCGCGGAACAACTCCACGTCCAGGCGTGTATCCCGCAGGTAGATGCCAAAGGCATCCCGGTCCAGCCCGTGCGTCTCTTCGGCTTCGAGCAGCTTGCGATCCAGCTTATCCCCGAACGTTCGCAGGATCGGGTCGACATTCTCAACGAATTTCTTGTAAGTCTCGGACCGTTGGGCATCGTCGGTCTGGCAGGTCATCCGGACATACAGAACCGCTCGCGCCTGGCCGATGGCGCTGGAGGTCTCGCTTCGGTCCAGGACCCATTGCCGGAGATCGTCTCTGGACTCGATGGGCCTGTTCAAAAGCGATTCCATGAGCGACTGAACCTGCTGCCGGTCGGTCAGATCGGCCTTTTCAGGGACGAACTGTCGAGGGCAATAGGGTTTGAGATTCTCGATGCCTTTCGATTCGGGCTCTGGAGCATTCATCCGGTATTCCTTTCGGCCTGGATTGTATCCAAGAGAATCTAGTGCCTCCCTGGTGTCACAACAAGGAAGGATTTGGACCTGGGCATGACTTGCGAAACTTCCCCCGCCTTCAGGTGATATACCTCACTGAGGAATCCCAGCATTGAGACGTATACCATCGGAGCCTTCCATGAAGAGACTGACTGTAAGCCTCGTTTTGATTTCCTGCCTCTGGACCCCGGCCTTGTCTCAGGATCCCGAGCCGACGACCACCCCAAAGCAGGTGCGGGCGGTTCTGGACCGCGTCGCTGCCGCGGCCAGGGAGCACCTGCAAAGGAAGCTCGAGAATCGGCCGAAACGCGAGTCGAGAAGAAAGATCCGTCGCGGGTATGGCCGACGACTGGATGACTGGACCTACGGAGCCTTGTATACCGGAATGATGGCCTATCTGCGTCTGACCGACCACGAAGCTACGCAGACGGTCCTGCTGGAGGTGGCCGATACCGAGCAGTTCGAGCCGGGAAGCAGACTCCACCCCTACCACGCCGATGACCATGCCATCTGCCAGCTTTACACCGAGTTGTACTTCCGAACCAGGAACCCGGAACTGCTTTCCGGGACGCGAAAACGCTTCAAGAAGATCCTCAACAACCCATCCACCAGCAGCCTGAAGTGGGAGGCGCCACGAGGCCGGAATCGCTGGAACTGGGCCGATGCGCTCTTCATGGCCCCGCCGGCCTGGATCCACATGTACCACGCAACCGGCGAAAAGAAATACCTGGACTTTATGGCCCGGGAATGGAAGGCCACCACCGAGTACCTTTTTGACCCCGACGAGCACCTGTACTTCCGCGACAGCAGCTACTTCCCCAAGCCCGGCCAAAAGGGCCCCAAGACTTTCTGGAGCCGCGGCGTGGGCTGGGCTTTTGCCGGCAATGCTCGCGTGCTGGAGTACTTGCCCAAAGATCACCCGGACTATGACCTGCACGTCGAAACCTTCCGGGAACTGGCAGCGAGAATCCTGGAACTCCAAAAGGACGACGGACTCTGGTCCGCGAGCCTGCTCGATGCCGAGGGTTTCCCGCAGAAGGAAACCAGCGGCTCGGCCTTTCATTGCTTTGCCCTGGCATGGGGGATCAACAACGACCTGTTGGATCGGGAGACCTACCAGCCTGCAACGCTCAAGGCGTGGCGGGCGCTTGTGAAATGCGTGGACGATCAGGGCGTTCTCCGACACGTCCAGCCCACCGGAGCCAAGCCGGAGAAGTTCGACCCCAACCATTCGGCAGTTTACGCAACCGGGGCCTTCCTGCTGGCCGGGGCCCAGGTGTATTACCTGCTCGACTGAAACCAGTGTCCGCAGCCGCTGCGGAACTGGATCAGAAGGAACAGAGAATGGCCACGACAAGCAAGCACCTCCTGCTGGCGGCCTGTGGAGCCCAGCCGGGCATGCTCGCCCTGGAGTTGGACGGGACCGACGGCTCGCTCCAGCAGGTCGGTTCCTGCCCGGAAATCGCCGGCACCAACTTCGTGATCCCCTCCCCCAAAGGCCGAGGCGCCTGGCTGCTCTACGATGAACCGGGAGTCACGGATCGGCCCAGCGGGGCTGTGAGCCTGCTTCGACCGGACCGCAAGGGCCTCTGGATCCAGACACATCGACTAGCCACTTCAGGATCGACGCCCTGTTTCGGCTCTGTCATGCCCGACAGCAGACGCAATCGAGGGCCCGGGCCGGAAGACGAGGTCCTCTTCTCGCCCGAAAACGTCCAACGCATGAGACAGGCCGTCGCGGAGCTTTCCTGGCTGCTGACCCGCGGGTATCCACCTCGTTGGAATCTAATTTGATCCCAGAAGGGAGTCTTTTGGCCGATTCAGCCCGGGCGCCTTGCTGTTGAATGTAAGGAATTGCTAACATCGTTTGAGTCAAACAAGCACCTGCTTGCTTCGCAACAGACGGGGCGCAGTCAAGACAGCTCAGCCAAAGGAGCTTCTACCATGCAACGCAGTTGTATCACCATCCTGATGATCCTGGCGATGACCGGCATCGCCTCGGCCGCCACGGGACGAACCCCCGAGGGAGCCCCGCCCGAGCCACCGGAGGAGATGATACAGCAGGAGAAGCCCGGCCTGCTCGCCCGAAAACTCCAGGGGCCGATGAAGGATATCGAGGAAGTCTTCTTCGCCGTTCACGGCACGGGACAGGAGTGGCACTTCTTTGCCACCACAGGCCACGAATGCGGCAATCCGTCCCGACGCTACGATCTGACAGGACCGGCCCTGCTTTGCGCAGTCGACCTCCGCACGAAGCAGATCCGCACGATCTACCATGAGCCGGGGGCCACGCTTCGCGACCCCTGTCTTTCCGATGACGGCAAGCGGGTGGTGTTTTCGTACAAGGCCAACGGAGAGGATATCTTCCACCTCTGGGAGATGGACCTTCAGACACAGGAGAAGCGTCAGATCACCCACGGGAAGTTCGACGACATCGAGCCGATCTACCTTCCTCCCCATCCAGCGACGGGCAAGAGCGAGGGGTTCGTATTCTCCTCCGCCCGTTGCCGGCGTACCGTGCCCTGTTTTGTCAGCCCCGTTCAGACGCTCTACCGATGCGACGGCGACGGGGGGAACGTCCGGGCCATGACGGCAGGGGCCGAAAATGAACTGACGCCCTGGATGCTCCCCGACGGACGCATCATCTACATGCGGTGGGAATACGTCGAACGCGATGTGCGGACTTACCACCATCTCTGGACGATCAACCCCGACGGTACGGGCGAGATGGTCTACTTCGGCAATGGGCCCGAGTCGTACGTTTCGGTTCCCGGTGGGCTGGTCATGCTCAACCCCATGGGCATTCCCGGCACGCAAAAGGCGGTTTGCACGATCGGGACCAAGCACGGAAACCGCGGATATCGCGGCCACGTGGCCGTCATCGATCCCACCGGCGGCCCGGACGACTGGGGCGGCATCGAGTACCTCACCGGCGGGCCTCGCAAGCTGATCGGCGAGCCCTTCATGGACCCCTACGCCATCGACGACGACACGTTTTTGGTCTCCACCACCGGGGGCAGGAATGGCACCGGCAAGCTGCTGGTGATGGATTCCAAGGGCAACTACGAGGTGATCTGCGAGAGCCCGGCCGGGCGATACGACATCCGCTCGCCCCAGCCCCTGGTGCCCAGGGAGCCGGCCCTGTGGAAGCCTCCGGCGGTCGACCTGACCCAGGCGACCGGCGAGGTCCTCCTGGCCCGGGCCCACGTGGGACGCGACATGGACGCAGTGGAGCCCGGCGAGGTGGCCAAGCTGCTGATTCTCGAGGTCCTGCCCTTGCCGACCAAGGGTATTGGCCCCAAGCTTCACCATGGAGCCGATGGCCATAATATCCGTCGCGTGCTGGGCACGGTACCGGTGGCCCCGGACGGCTCAGCCTACTTCAAGGCCCCGGCCATGCGGGCTATTCAGCTTGTCGCCCTGGACAAGGACCACAAGGCCATCAAGCGGATGCGCAGCTTCATGACCGTCCAGCCCGGGTCGCTCAACTCCTGCGTGGGTTGTCACGAAGAGCGCACCACGACGATTGAACCGGCCCGGCTGGGAGCCCTTCTGGCCACCCGGCAAGGCCCGAAAGAGATCCAACCCATCGCGGGACTTCCCGAAAGCGGCATCATCGATTTCCCCCGGGACGTCCAACCCGTGCTCGACAAACACTGTGTCTCCTGCCACAACTACAAACGCCGGAAGTCCGATATCGTGCTCGAAGGAGGGCGGACCGACGATGCAAGCCTCAGCTACCAGCCCCTGCGTGGACGAAGCGCCATCCGCGGCTCGGAAGGCGGCGACAAGCCTTACAAGTATGGCTCGGCCGCTTCGTCCCTGCTCAAGATGCTCGATAAGGGCCATCACGACGTGAAGCTCTCGAAAGAGGAGATGAACCTGATCCGCGTGTGGATCGACTCCGGGGCCTTCTGGGCCGGCCATACCGTCCCCGCCCTGGGCGCTCGGGTCGTGGCTTCAGACGAAGAGCAGAAGAAGAATCCCCTGCCGGTGAACTTTGACGCCGCTGTTCTTCAGAAGCGCTGCGACCGCTGCCACAGCCCCGGGCGCAGCAACAGGAGAAGACTATTGCGAGGCGAAAAATTCGACTTCACCCATCCCCGGCGCAGCCTGCTGCTCCTGGCCCCGCTGTCCAAGGAGGCAGGCGGGCTGGGAAGGTGCAAAGCCCGCAAGGACCAGAAGCTCGACGGCCCGGTCTTCGCCTCCACGCAGGACCCGGATTACCAGGCCCTGCTGGCCCAGATCAAGCGGGCCGGCAAAGCCATCGGCGCCGACGATCCGCACTGGGACGGCGACTTCGTGTCCCTGCCCGGCTGGTACTACGAGATGCGGCGCTTCGACGTCCTGCCGGCTGAAATGCCCGACCAGACGCCGATCGATCCCTTCCAGGTCGAGCAGCGCTACTACCGATTTTTCTACCCGGAATACCCCGGCGGCGTGGGGCCTAAGATCCCCTCGGCCCGCGGGGGACATCCAAAACCCTAGCCGGTTTGAAAACGAGAGAGGAAACCATGACCAGGAAGAATCCGCGACTGCTTGCAACCGCCCTCCTGCTGGGCCTGGCCCTGCCTGGTGCACACTTGACAGCCGGCGAGCCCTGGGGCAACGACCCGGGCCACAACAAGGTGCGCCCGGCCAGGAATCTGCCCGTCGAGTTCTCCAAGGACAACCTCCGCTGGAAGATCGACACGAGCACGAAGTGGCAGTTTCCCATGCCCACGATCGTCGGTGGCAAAGTGCTCATCGGTTCGACTCACACCATGCCCGACGGCTTCTGGAAAGAAGCGTTTGAGCGCGGATCGGCCTTCAGTTGCTACGACCTCGATAACGGCGCGTTGCTCTGGCGCAGCTTCGCCAACAACGGGCGCGGCTACGGCGTCTGCGGCACGCCGGTGGTCCAGGGCGACCGTGTCTATATCCTGGCCGGCTACAACATCCAGTGCCTGGACCTGGACGGCCTGGCCGACGGCAACGATGGCTTCCGCCAGGAACTCGAGTACATCACCCGCCACAGGGGCTTCTCGCTGCCCGAGGGCGCCGAGGTGCCCCAGAAGCTGCCCGAATGGGCGGCCGACGTGATCTGGCAGTTCGATCTGTCAAAGCACTATCCGATCAAGGTCCAGGACGCCACGAGCTGCTCGGTCATCGAAGTGGCCGACCAGATCTGGGTCTCTACAGCATTCGAAATCGGCACCGAGGCCCGCAGCGACAACCCCGAGAAGCGCCCCCCCCGGCTGGTCGTGCTGGACAAGCACACCGGCAAGCTCATCGCCACCGACGACATCGACGTGCCCATCGTCTTCCACGGCGAGTGGTCGTCCCCCTCGGCCGTTACCGTCGACGGCAAGACGGCGGTGATCTTCGGTGATGGTTACGGAGTCCTGCACGCCTTGGCCATCCCCCAGGCCGATCCGGAGGGCAAGGTCGTCACGCTCCAGAAATACTGGAGCTACGACATGAACCCGCCCGAGTATCGCAAGCTGCCCGACGGACGCAAGATCGTCTATACGCTCGATCTGCGGCTGGACTACAAGTACCCCAAGGATTACTTCACCAACACCGACGAGTACTTCCACTTCGGACAGAACAAGCTCTCCAAGGAGCAGATCGACGAGCTGCACTGGTGGGACAAGCCGGCCCAACTGGCCAAGGGCAAGCACGAGACGGTCGTCGGACCCTGCGAGATTATCTCCATCCCGGCTGTGGTGGGCAATCGCATCTACCTGGGCATCGGACGCGACCGCGCATACGGCCTGGGAGAAGGCAAAGGAAGATTCCTCTGCCTGGAGATGGCTGACGTCACCCAGCCTCCCACGATCGTCTGGGAAGACCGCGAGATCGGCCGAACGCAGTCCACCGCGTCCATCGCCGACGGGCTGGTCTACATCGCCGATGGAAGAGGAATGCTCAACTGCTACGACGCGAAAACCGGCGAGGTCCATTACCGCTATCAGCTTGACGAACATGCCATCAAGGAACGCAGCCAGATCGTCGCCGACGGCAAGATCTACTGCGGCACCGAACGCGGCGTGATGAAGGTCCTCCAGGCCGGCACCGAACCTATACTCCTGGCTGAAAGCGAGCTGCGCCGACCCGTGGCGACCGTGGAGGTCGCCGATGGCATCGTGGTCATGGCTCAGCACCGCAGCCTGATGTGCTATACCAATACAGCAAGCGATCAGGCCCGGACCGGGAATTGAACTGCAAGGCATCAACCTGACCGAAGTTTACAGGAGAAGAACTATGCGTCTGACACTCATACTGGCCACGTGCATTGTCGCCATCGCGCCGGCGGCCTTTGCAGAACCTCTGGACCTGGAGAAAGACTGCCAGGCCCAGTGGAATGCGCTGATCCTGGCCTTTAACGATCAGTACAAGGTCCGCCGCCGAACCGACCGGGCCTTTAACGCCCAGGCCGGCCTGAATCGCGACGACCAGGACCCCACCACTGTCCTGCTGCGCCGCACCCAGGCCCTGCTTGCCGACCTGAAGGGCAAGGCCCCGGCCGAGAAGCTAAAACCCCTCCAGGCCCAGCTTCAGGCCCTGGCCGAGCAGGTCGCAAAGGCCCCTCAAGCCCAGTGGGGCTCGGGCAAGATCCTCACGCCCGTGAACAAAGATGTGGTCGAGAAGAACGGGCGCGTGGTGACCAACAAGGCCGACCGCTATCCGCTGTTCAAGAAGATCTACCTGCTCCAGCGGAAGATCGCCTTCACCAACCCCCTGCTGGACTTCGACAAGATCCTCTTCCTCAAGCGCAACCCGGCCGCCTACAGCCACATGGTCGATCAATACTTCGGCATCACCCAGCACCCCGGAGGCGGCGTCTTCGTCTTGGAGGACGCTTTTACCGACGCGCCCCAAGCCAAGGACCTCCTGGCCGACTCGACGGTCCAGAACGGCCGACTCAAAGGTCAGAAGCTCGTGCCGGGCAGTTTCCTGTCTCCCGACCTGTCGTTTGACGGCGAGGAAGTCGTCTTTTCCTTCGTGGAACTCAAGGAGATCTGGCTGGAGATGCGCGACGACGGCAGGCCCAACTGGAAGTACCAGGACACCGACTGGTCCAACCAGACCTGCTTCCACGTCTTCAAGGTCAACGCCGATGGCAGCAACCTGCGACAGCTCACCGATGGGCCTTTCAACGACACCGACCCCTGCTTCCTGCCCAACGGACGCATCGCGTTCATCTCCGAGCGACGCCTGGGCCAGGGGCGCTGCCACCCGGGCCGAAACTGCACCAGCTACGTTCTGCACTCCATGCTGCCCGACGGAAAAGACATCGTCCCCCTGAGCTGGCACGAGACCAACGAGTGGAGCCCCGCGGTCAACAACCACGGCGAGATCGTCTACTCCCGGTGGGACTACGTGGATCGCCCCCCCGCTGATGGCCAGTACCCGTGGGTGACCAAGCCCGATGGGCGAGACGCCAAAGCCCTGGTGGGCAACTGGGATCAGGGCAGACTCAGCCAGACAGAATTCGACGCGATGCCCATCCCCGACAACGACTCGCTCTACATCGGCACACTCAGCGCTCATCACAACCAGAGCTACGGAAGCTTTTCGATCTTTGACGCAAGCGTCTGGGACTACAAGAACCCCGAAGAGGCCAACAAGTATTACACGCCGGAAATCTCCGGCGGGCACAGCGACGGCGCCTACGCCACCGCCTGGCCCCTGGCGACCAACTACCTCCTCTGTGTCTACAGCCCGTTGGCGCCGGGGTACTGGAACGGCCCGGCCAAGCCCAAACCCCCATACGAAACGCCCATCAAGCACGGCATCTACCTGCTCGACGCGTTCGGCAACCGCATCCTGCTCTATCGCGACGAGAAGATCAGTTGCATCAGCCCGATCCCGTTCAAGCCCCGCAAGGCGCCGCCGCGTATCCCGCACATGACCGAAAACGCCTACCCGCCCGACATGCAGGGCCGCGAGGAAGGCGAGCCGGTCAGCACGCTGGCCGTCATGGATGTCTACAAATCCTTGTTCCCCTGGCCCGAAGACCGGAAGATCTCGCGTCTTCGCGTCATTCAGGTCTTCATCAAACCGACCATCGGCCAGAACAATCCACGCGTCGGCTACGCCACAATGATGTCCCCGCGACGAAGCCTGGGAACCGTGCCGATCGAGTCCGACGGCAGCGTGCATTTCAAAATGCCCGCCAAGGTGCCCGTCTACTTCCAGGTCCTCGACGAAAAGGGCCTGGCCATCCAGAGCATGAAAAGCGTCGTCTACACCCAACACGGCGAAACGCTTACCTGCGTGGGCTGTCACGAACCCAAGGACAAGGCCAAGCCTTTGACCCAAGGAAACCAGATGCCCCTGGCCTTGAAGCGAAAGGCCTCGCTGCTGGTCCCGGAAGTCAACCGGAACGAACCGGTGAGTTTCGCCAGGCTCGTCCAGCCGGTCCTCGATGCCAAGTGCGTCAAATGCCATGAGAAGAACGAAAAGGCGATCGGCCTGTCATCCAAGACGCGGCGCGGCTTCTCCGAGGCCTATAAGAACCTCGAGCCCTACGCCTGGTACATTTCCGGACGCCCCGACAAGTACCGGATGAAAGAAGAACAGGTCCGAACGGTCCCCGGGACGGTCGGGGCCTGCAACTCCAAGCTCTACAAGCTCCTGACCACCGGCAGCCACAAAGACAAGGTCGAGCTGACCGACCAGGAGCTCCAACGCATCACCCTCTGGATGGATCTCAACAGCCCGTACCTGGGTGTCTTTGACGATCCAAGGACCCAGTCCGAGGGCGAACTGGTCGATCCGATCATCAACGACCTGGCCGATCCGAACTTCCTGCTGCCCCAGGCGAGCAAATAGCACTGATCATACTGAAGTCCAGGGCTTTTGAGCCAGGCCTCGCCGGAGCGAAGAGATGACTCCGGGATGGAAACATTAACAGCCCTTCCCGGGCTCATGTGCCGGGAAGGGCTGTTGCCTTATGCACGTGCCTGCGTCAGGGAACAATGCGCTTTCGGTCGGTCAAATCCAGCCTCCCGCGACACATCCGCTGCCAGAGCTCATCGGTCACAGCCACGGGGTTGACGCGAACGCCTCTGCGGATGAAGTACTCACAGAGGCGATCCACGTCCCGGGACAGCAGCGACCAGGCGGCCGGGTTCTCCAGCGCATCGACCACCTGGGGCAGGTCGATGATCCAGCACCTGCCCTGCCAGTAGAGCACGTTGTAGGCTGAAAGGTCTCCGTGGATACGGTAGACAGACAACATGGCCTCGACATTCCAGAGGAGCCTTTCGAGGAGTTCCTCGGCCTCGGGGGTCTCCATCTCCACGCGGTGGAGAATCGGGGCGGGCATGGTCGCATCACCCAAGTACTCCATGAGGATGGCATTTTGCCCCATGGTCAGGGGTCTGGGCACATCGGCGCCCAGGTCGTACAACTCGCGGAGCATGTTGTACTCGTGGGCACACCATGAAGCGGTGTCCACCTTCTTGCCGAATCGTGTGCCCTGTCGAAGGGCCTTGAGTGTTCGGGTGTCAAAGGCGCTCTTCCCACTGGGGCCGATCGTAATGCGCCCCTGCTTGTAGACCCAGTCGTTCTTCATGGAGCGAAACTTGCGAGGCCGATAGACCTTGGCTGCTACGTATTCCAGTCCAACGCCCGGCCCCGCCGGGCAACAATAAACGGTTGCTTCCTTCCCGGGCCGGACCCGGTAGAGGATGTCGGTGAACCAGTGGTTGCGCCAGAACGATTCCAGCGATTCCTGGATCCACTGTTTTTCACTGCGTGTGCCGTGGAACGAAGGCTCGAAGGGCCCTTCGGACGGCGTGGGGTTCTTTGAAGCATCTTGCATGGTTATGGTTTCCTGTGGGGGGTATTCTGTTCGTAACTGATTGGAAATCTGTCGGTGGTTTCTTCGCGAATCGGGTCTTGGTGGCAGTCATCAGACCACCTCCTTTCGATCGCCGCGCGGAGGCGGCGCAAGGAATGCGAGGATCTACCCTGCCCTTACTGCGCAGCAGTGTGGGAAAGGATACGTTCGAGTGGTGTGCCCGCGGAAACAGCCCGAAACCGTTGGGTCGAGCTACCCGAAGAAGGATGCCCCCGGGATAAGGCTCAAATCAGAGAAGCGTTACCGGCAGCAGTCCTTCAGCGGGCACAAGCACGGCGGGAGTGGTTTGTCGCTTTGCCATAGTCTTTGCCCTTTCCTGTCAGGTACGCGGCGAGATCCAGTAACGAAGCTCTGATTCTATGACCTTTCGTGTCCCTGTCAATGCCCTTTTATGCACAAAGACAGCATGAGATGAACAAGCTCCTCTGCAATTGAATGCAAAAAGTTGCCCGGTTAGCTGATGAATCAGATATGCATTCGCCGATAAAGCCTTCAGTTGCCGTACATGGACACTTCTCGACCACGTGCCGGCGGAGGTACGATCGGAAGAGACATGCCGGAGGCACCCTCGCGGTGCCGGCAAAGCAGGAGTCAGACAAATGGCGAAGACCAAAGCCGCCAAGAAGACCACCAAAAAGGCTGCCAAGAAGAAGACAGCCAAGAAGGCAGCCAAGAAGAAGACAGCTCCCAAAAAGACCGTCAAGCGGGCCACGGCCAAGAAGGCAGCTCCCAAGAAGACCGCAAAGAAGAAGACCACCAAGAAAGCTGCCAAGAAGAAGACCGCCAAGAAGACCGCAAAGCGTGCCGCTGCCAAGAAGGCAACCCCCAAGAAGAGCGCCAAGAAGAAGACGGCCAGGAAGGCCTCCAAGAAGGCCAAGAAAGCCAAGAAGTAGCCGATCCCACCGGAAGTCGGATCCTTGACAGGGCGGGCGCGCCGAAGCGCCGGCCCTGTTTGCTTTTCATCTCCCTGTCCGGAAGCTGCGTCCGGGAGTCTGCGGCGAGTCACCGGCCCGCTGGGGCCATGCCCTTGATGATATGCAACGGGGCATCCGTGCAGACCGGCCTGGTCGGGCTCGCCCTTGGGGCCTTGGAGACGGTCCTTCCAGCCGATATTATGGTAAGTAGGGCTTCCAGCGAGGAATGGTTTCCCGGGTCGGCTTTGGCCGTCCCTTCTTCCACGGTGGGAGGCTCCATCAGGCCAACAGCAGGGCGGGGAGGACTCTGCCTACCTTTTTGGAAATCAGTGAGGATTCGCAATGGATAATCGGCAGGAGGCAAGGCGTTACGACCCGGAGCATCTGAAACAGAATGCCTTGGAGTGTCTCCGAAAGAGCCGGGGACAGTTGGAATCCATCCCTCAGGCGGATATCGAGTCACTGGTCCTGGAGTTGGAAAACCGACAAGTGGAACTGCAAGGGCAGAATGAGCAGTTGCAGCAGACCCAGAACGCCCTCGAGCAGGCCCACCAGCGATACGAGAATCTCTACGAGTTTGCCCCCGTCGGTTACCTTACGCTGGATTCCACCGGCAGGATCACCCGCGCCAACAGGGCTGCAACGCAGATCACCGGCTGGCCTCGCCGCGATCTGCTGAACTTGCGACTGGAGAGGCTCGTGGCTGTCGAAGCGCAGGATGAATGCAGAGGGCAACTGCGAAATGCCTTGGAGCAGAATACCAGAACCGCCGGCGAATTGCCTTTGTCCAAGCCGAATGGGACACGATATTGGGCTCACACCGAAATCGTTTTACTCGAAGATGACAACGGCTCCAAGGCGTACCGAGTCGCGCTTATCGACGTGACTTCCCGGAAGGAGTCGGAAGAGAAGCTCGAAAAGCTCAGCCGATCCCTCGAGCAGCGCGTCCGCGAGCGAACCGGCCAATTGCAGAAGAGGTCCAAGAGGCTTCGAAGCCTTGTTGTTCAACTGGCCGAGGACCGGGAACGCAAACGCATCGCCGAACGGCTCCACGACGATCTGCAACAGATACTGGTGGGAGGGCGCTATCAACTGGAAATCGCGATGGAGAAGGTGGATGATCCCGATCCTGCTGAAACAGACGCTGGGAACGATAGTGGAAGCAATCAGCAAATCGCGGGATCTTACGCACGAGCTTCATCCCCCCTCTCTTAAGGAGCGAGGTCTTCTGGCCGGACTGAAATGGCTTTCGGACCACATGCATTCCCACCACGGCCTGAAGGTCGATGTGCACTGCCAGGGGGTTTGCGAGAATCTGCCTGAGCCCATCGCCATGCTGCTGTAAAGGCGGGAAGGGAATTGCTCTTCAATGTCGTCAAGCACGCGGGAGTCCATGAATGCAGGCTTTCGCTGACTCGCTCGCAGGAAGAGACCTGCCTGCAGATTTCCGATGAAGGGGCCGGTTTCGATCTGGCCAGACTGGAGGGCTCCAGCAACACGCGGCTGGTTCTGGCCGACATCCGCGAGAGAGTCGAGGGCATCGGAGGCACACTGGACATTCGCAGCCTCCCAGGCGACATCGTCAAAGTCTGCCTCGAGATACCTGAAGCCCAGATACACGCATGCTATTCCAGCCCCGAGGGCTCGCAACAGGAGAGCTGTACTTGCCAGACCAATTCCGATCAAGCTATCAGCCCGGACGAGATCATCCACATCGTCGTTGCCGATGACCACGAGGTCATGCGCGAAGGCCTGGTCAAACTCCTCAACAGCGAGGAGGATCTGGAAGTCGTGGGAGAAGCTTCCACCGGAGCTGAAGTGATCAAGCAGGTCCAGCGCCTCGAGCCGGACCTGGTGATCATGGACTTCTCCATGCCGGAGATGGCCGGCGACCAGGCAACCCGCGAGATCCGAAACCGCTTCCGCAACGTCCGCGTGATCGGGCTCTCGATGTTCGATGACAACATCGGGGCCAGTCGGATGATCGAAGCCGGCGTCGAAGCCTACCTGCCAAAGGCAGGCCCCTGCGATAATCTCCTCCGGGCCATTCGCGATCGAAAAACCGCGAGGAAGAAATAGCCCCCTCCCGGTTCAGAGTTCTGTCTGGGCCGTCTGCCCCACGGCGACAAGCCTCCCCTCCCCGTCGGGACCGACGTCACCGGCGACGGTCGACCCAATCCTGTAATCAGCCAGTGGACCGGCGGGGCTCATGGACTCTTTCGTTTCCACGTCTTCCAACTCAGCGACGAACCGGTGTTCCTTCAGACCATCGAGGCCCGCGATGCAGATCTTTCCGGGTTCGAGAATCTCGGCGAGGACTCCTCTCTGGAGATCTCTCTTCGCGACTGGACCTTCGCCTGCTGGCACGCGGCGTTCGCCAAGTCCCCCGCGCCATCGATCGTCCTGGACTGGGATGGCCGGGCCTGGGTCCTCTCGCCGGAGTTGATGCAGAAGCCTGCACCCGGCAAAGATGTTTTCTGGTCGGAATTCCAGGCCAAGCTCCGCACCAGCCCGAGCTTGAGGCCCTGCAAGGCCGGTAGAAAGCCCCATCGGGGCAAATGACGCCTTGAGTTCTCCCACTGGCCTCCGGACAGGCGGACATGTCTCTCGATACCTTCCATGCCATTCTGGATCGGCTCATCGAAGCCGAGGGGCAGATCGATGTGCTGAACCTTTCCGGGGGCGAGCCGCTACTGCATCCGAGGGTCCTTGATATCGTCGATGCCGCCAACGGCCGGGAAGAGATTGTCCGGGTGAGCATCTCCACCAACGGACTGGCCCTTCTGGAAAGCCCGGATCTTGTCGAACAACTGGTCCGCAGAAACGTGGTTCTCTCGCTCCAGATGGACGGTTTCGACGATGGGGCCTACCGAACACTTCGTGCAAAGCCTCTTGCAGAGGCCAAAGAGCAGATCCTGGAACTCCTCGACCAGGCCGATGTCTCGACGTCGCTGATCATGACCCTGGCGGCCGGGGTGAACGAATCGCAGTTGCCCCGAGTCGTCCAGACCCTCGTGGACAAACTGGGCTGTGAGTTCCTGAGCCTTTCGGCTCATAAGATCAACGGCCCCAAGGGGGTCGGCGCTTTGTACTGGCGGGGGCAGAGCGACTGGAGCCCACTGATCTACGGCGGAGATCAGGAGCAGTCCCGCCGGGCCTGAACCGAGGGGGTCCACCAGATTGTGGGGCTGGCCGAGGCGACCAGGCTTTGCCGGGGCAGAATGGACGCCCTGTACAAACGCCTTCAACGACTGCGGAGGGCGATGGTCGAGGGGATCCGGGAACTGGCGCCGGATGTCTGCTTCAACCAGGGCCCCGAGCAGCGACAACTGCCCGGGACGATCAGCGCGACCTTTCCGGGCCAAAGCGGGCTGAGCATTCTGGCCGGGCTGGACTGTCACCACGTGTGCATCTCGATCGGCTCGGCCTGCACAGCCGACCGGTTCGAACCGTCACACGTAATCCTGGGAATGGGCAAGAGCCGCGAATACGCCCTTTCGACCATTCGAATCTCGATGGGGGCGACCACCAACGACAGGGACGTGAGCTACTTCCTTTGGGTGCTGGAGCAATCACTGCGATACGAGCCGGAAGGCCTGGAATTCATGCCGCCCGAACACCTCCTGACTTCGACAAGCGAGTGAAAGGCTGTTGTAAGTCCTTATTTGACAAGGGG
>CAZOVB010000021.1:0-73299 GCA_964583095.1 uncultured Planctomycetaceae bacterium | reverse complement strand
CCCAGAAGGCCTCAAACAATCCTTAGAAACTCACGGTTGCGGAATCGCTGCCCGGCGTTTGCGGCATCGCAGCAGGACAGGTGCGAACCAGGGGAGACTTCCGCCCGGCGTCCTGCTATGCTGAAACAGACATGAACCCGTAACCAGGGAGAGACCATGGATATCCTGATTCTCATCGACCTGCCGACCGAGCACGACGAGCGAATTAAGAGCATTGCGCCCACCGCGAAGATTCATCGAGTGAATCCCAAATCCGAGGACGTGACGGATTATCTGGGCGATGCCGAAGTCATTGTCGGTTTTCCGAAGATTGAATCGCTGGAAAACGCCGGGAAACTCAGATGGGTCCAACTGGGCAGCGCCGGGGCCGACCGATTCTACGATTCGATGCCTCCGGGGGTGACTTTGACCAACGCCAGCGGAACCTACGGCAAATGCATCGCCGAGCACGTTCTGGCGATGATGCTCAGCCTGACACGTGGGATTGCCTGGATGGTACGCGCCCAGAGCCGGAATCGATGGGGCCGCGAGTTCCGGTGGATCGAGGTCTCCGGTGCGACAATGGGGATCATCGGCCTGGGGGATATCGGCCTGGAGACGGCCAAGCGCGCCAAAGCACTGGAGATGCACGTTCTGGCCAATAAGCGCACGCCCGAAGGCATGCCGGATTTTGTGGACGAGTTGTACGGCCCGGAGGGGCTGGAGCAGATTCTCAACCGGTCTGACCACGTGGTGGTGACGGTTCCCGGTGTCCCTTCGACGCGGAAGATGATAGGCCCCGAGCAGTTCGAAGCCATGAAGGACGGAGCCTATTTCTACAACATCGGCCGGGGTTCGACGGTGGACGAAGCGGCGCTGATCGACGCGCTGCAAAGCGGCAGGCTCGCCGGGGCCGGGCTCGACGTCTTTCAGCAGGAGCCGCTCGCCCAGGACAGCCCGCTTTGGCAGATGGAAAACGTGATCCTCTCTCCCCACGTGGCAGGCTCGACACAGTACGGGGCCCGACGGATCGGGGAGATCTTCCTGGAGAATCTGTCCCGGTACACGACCGGGCAGGAGATGATCAACGTCGTGGACCGGAATCTGGGGTATTAGCCTGTTTCCCGGGGGGCTGGGGCAGGAGGGATCAGAGGTTCAGGCCTCGTTTGAGGGCTTCGGGGCCGAAGCGTTTGCGGATGGAATCCGTCGCGGCATCCAGATCTCGCCCCTTCCGGTGGGATTCCGGGGTGAAGAGACTCAGTTGCCGGCCGGACTTTGTCTGCAGTTGACCGGCGGTGACGCCCAGCAGGCGAAGGGGTCTGAACTGGCAGGCCGCCCAGGCCTTCAGGCTGTCGCGGGCCGCTTGCCAGAGTTCATCGGTTACATTCGTGGCTTCTTCCAGACGGACAGCGCGCGTGACGGTGGAAAAATCCCCGCCTCGAAGCTTGAGGGTCAGCACGGGCGTCTTGAGATCGTGCCTGCGAAGGCGCCTGGCCACGTGTTCCACCTGGGACAGCAGCACGGCCAGCAGGGAATCGAGTTGATCGACATCTTCGGCGAAGGTCTGCTCCTGGCCGATGCTCTTGGCTTCGTGATCGGCCGTGACCTCCCGGCTGTCGATGCCGCGTGCGAGCCGGTAGAGATGTTCGCCCAGATCTCCGAGC
The DNA here is from genome assembly GCA_964583095.1 of uncultured Planctomycetaceae bacterium. Classification (GTDB taxonomy): domain Bacteria; phylum Planctomycetota; class Phycisphaerae; order SM23-33; family SM23-33; genus CAZOVB01. Next base: position 71,656 of record CAZOVB010000021.1, on the reverse strand, counting down.
TGATCTCCGAGACGTTCCTGACTGAGTTTTCGCAGGTCGCCAACGGTATGGATGCCCATGGCGTGAAGCTTTTTCTCGCAGGCGGGACCGACGCCCCAGAGCTTTCGGATCTGAAGGGGGTCGAGGATCTCCTCAACCCGGTCGGGTGGGATGAGACACAGGCCGTCGGGCTTTTGCAGGTCGCTGGCCAGTTTGGCCAGGAACTTGTTTTCGGCCACGCCGACGCTTGCGGTAATGCCGATTTCTTCGCGGATGGTCTTCTTGATCGACCGGGCGATGGTTTTGCCGTCGCCCAGGAGGCGGTCGCAGCCTGTGCAGTCCAAAAAGGCCTCGTCGATCGAGAGCGGCTCGATGGAGGGGGCGAAGCGGCCAAGGATTTCGAAAACCTCGTTGCTGATCTGGCGGTATCGGGCGTGTCGGCCCGGCAGACGGATCGCCTGCGGGCAGCGCCGGACAGCCACCGCCATGGGCTGGGCGCTGTGGCAGCCGAACCTTCGGGCTTCGTAGCTGGCGGTAGCCACAACACCGCGTTTGTGTGGGTCTCCTCCGATGAGCAGGCATTTGCCTTGCAGTTCGGGATGGTCGAGCTTCTCCACGGCTGCGAAGAACTCATCCATGTCGACATGGAGGATGGTCCGGGACATGCCCGAGAGTGTACCGCGCCGGGCCTGGACAGACCAAGGACCTGGTGGGAGCTTTGGCCTGGAAGACTCAGGACGGGGCGGTGGGATCGACCGGCGAGTCATCCTCTGAAGCAACCGAGAGCGAATCGATCTGCGCGCCGTTGACCACGTTGTAGAGTCGGATGGTATCTGCCTGGGTGGGGCGTGGACAGACAAGTGCCCGGATCATGCCGTTGGCGGGATTGTACCAGTAGGCAGCATCGGCGTTGGATCCGTCGTCGCTGTAGATTTTGGCGGCCGGGTGAAAGACGGTCGGATCGTCACCGGGCTCGATGATGACTTGGGTATCCGGGTGTGGAGCAAAGGGATTAGGGGGTATTTTTCGCCCAACGAACCAGTCGGCCTGGACCGTGGTGGGGTATTCACCCTCGATGGCCTGGTATTCGTCCACCTTGAAGCTGATATTGAGCACGCTGGCGGCCAATGAGTTCACCCGGGCCTGGTAGGTGAAGTGACTGAGTCGCCCCAGGGCGATTGCACTGATCAGGCCAATGATCGTGATGATGATCGTCATCTCGATGAGCGTGAATCCGTTGTTTCGATGCATAGCCAGGCTGCCCGATCCGTGTTGGTGCATAGATTGGGTTCCCGGACGTTCCGGGGTCCTCCGGATTCTCTCATCGGTCATCGGCAGCCGGACTTTAGCAGCGGCGGGTAAAAGCCGGTTCTGGGGCGTCAGGTGTGGATGTGATTGTTGGCCTCGGTCATGCGCACCGGCAAGGGGTCGGTATCCTTGCCGAAGTAGAGAGTTCTTCGCGAAAGGGCCATGCGAATCCCTTCGGCGTCGAAGCGTTCCTTGATTTCTTCCATGATGCTGTTTCGAAGCAGGAGGAAGTCGGCCTTGGCAAACCAGACGCCGTAGAGGAACTCCAGGCCGCTGTCGCCGAAGTCGGTAAACAGGATCAGTGGTTCGGGTTCATCCAGGCAGTAGTTGTTTCGGGAGGCGATTTCGGCCAGGACCTCCCGGATCTTCTGCACGGGGGTCTCGTAAGCCACGCGGAGTTTGATATCCAGGCGCCGGATGGGGAAGCGGGTGATGTTGACGACCTCGGTTTTGATGATCGTTTCATTGGGGATCCGGACCAGTTGGTTGTCGAACGTGCGGAGTTTGATCGAGAGCAGGTCGATACTGAGCACCACGCCGACCCTTCCCGAGACATTGATGATATCATCGACGGCGAAGGGCTTTTCGCTGATCAGGAACAACCCGCTGATCACATTGCTGACGCTGGTCTGGGAGGCAAAGCCGATGGCGATGCCCACGATCCCCGCCGCGCCCAGCAGGGCAGTCAGTTCGAAGCCCATCTGGTAGAGTATGGACATGAAGACCCCGCCGAGGCCTACATACAGGATGCCCTTGCGGACGAGCATCGCCGACTGGGCGGAGAGACGCTTTCGCACCCCTCGTCCGACTACGGAAGCCAATAGGACGATCAGAGGGGCCACCACCACCAGAAGCACCAGGACATTTAGCACGGTGTGACGGTGCTGCCAGTCCCAGAAGCTCTTCCATGTTTCAGCCAGGTCGGGCATCGTGTTTCCTTGGCAGCTAGGCAATGACGGAACGAAGGGACAGGAACGTTCGTCTGAATACGCTCTGGTTGGCCGGCTGGCGCTCTTGGGTAATCTGTCTGGCCCCCGGGGCATGGGAGGGAGCTGAGCGATGGTAGGTCAGCTTGCTGGCGTGGTCCGAACCGTGGAAGCCGGCCGAGACGCGCCCGGTCCAGAGAATCCCGTCGGATTCGTAAATCCGCAGATGGGCCACCCGCACGCAGATGCGCTCAATGAGCAGGTCTTCGTTGGAATCGTTCGTGACGGTGACCGGGCAGATCGCCCGGTAGGGGGCCAGGGAATCCGGTTCTACGTGGCGCCGGGCGGTGGTCTTCATGGAATAGCACAGTTCGCCGCTCATCGTGTCGCCGAACCAGGTATTGGAGAGCAACAGTGCGGGTTCTTCGCAGAGGACGCTCTCATCGTCTCCGTCGCGGCTGACGAGCAGTCGCAGCCAGAGGGGTACGCGAACGAAGAATTCCGCTTGGACCTTAGGGGGCAGGGTGACGGGCTGTTCCGGCCGGACGACCACGCTTCGATCGGGCATGGCCGGCGCCAGGCATAGGCGATTGGCCTGCTGGGAAATCACCCATCTCCGCCAAGGCAGAGCTTCACCCTCCGGGGGCTGCTGGGCAGTCCAGGACCGGCTGGGGCCAAGCGCGTCCTGTTCCCGCTGGGCAGCGACATGAAGCTCATCTTCCCGTCGCTGGAGCCAGAGGGAAGTCTCACCAACCTGGCTGCACCAGATGCCTTCAGGGGCAAGGGCCAGGGATTCCCACATCTTCGCGCTCATGCTTTGGTTTCCTCGAAAGTTCACTCGAAAGGATACCGTCTGGGCAGGGCTTTTCAAGGGTGTCGGATTTGAGGTGTTGTCCAGAACGTTTACCTTGGGAGGGCGAATCGTGTATCCTCTGGACGTGACGACGTTGGCAGCACAACTGGGATTCGAGGTCCCGCAGGGCGCGTCCTGGCTGGCGGTCCTGGCCGGGGCTCTGCTGGTTCTGGAGGTGGTCCTGCTGGCAGGGGGCATCTGGCGTCGCAACGCTCCCGGATCGGCGGCGCTTTGGACGTTGGGTGCAGCGGCTGGACCGTTGACCGTCGTGGGCGCGCTGGTCTATGCGGTCATGACGGCTGTGGGAGGCCAGGCCCTTCGTGGGACGGCGATGCTGCGTCTTGCCGCGCATGCGACGGTGTTGCAGGTTCTCGGCTTGCTTTTGTGGCTGGGGCTCCCTGCCAACTGGCCGCACGTCTCGCTGGTGGTTCTGACGGTTGAAGCGCTTCTTTGGGCGGTCCGAAGTTACCGCCGGACGACCCGGCCGGTGGGTTGGCTCTCCAGGAGGATGCTTCTGGCCCTGCGGGTACTGGTGATCCTCCTGCTTGGGCTCTATGCTTCCAGGCCTTCCCTGGCCTACCAGCGCACGCGGGAGGTCCGCCGCGTTGTCCTGGTGGGGGTTGACACTTCGGCCTCGATGGGGCGGCGCGACATGCCGGCGGATTATCTCCAGGAGGAGATCAGCGCCCAGGACGCACTGGTGCCCCGAATCGAGGCGGTTCGCAGTGCCCTGGAGCTGAACTGGCCGCTTCTGGAGGATCTCGCCGAGACGTCCGACATACGATTCTTCCTGTTCTCTTCGTCGGCTTCGCCCGCTCTTGGCCTGGATGACCCGCAACTCAAGACGCGCCTGATGAGTGTTGTGGCCAACGGTCAGGCGACGGCCCTGGCTGATTCGATTCTTGAGGCCCTGGGACAGATGGATCGGGCCCGCCGCGAGATCGCTTCGATCGTGGTGCTCACCGACGGGAATCAGAATACGGTGCGGCGGTACGATCTGCAGCGGATGGTGGAGGATCTGTCCCTTCGGGGTATTGCCCTGCACACGGTGGGGGCAGGCTGGGAGACGGTGACGGCCTCGACGCGAAGCCTGCAGGTTTCCGGCCTGTCCAGCGATGACGAGGTCAACGCCTTTCATCGCCTGGCCATCGACGCAAAGATCCGGGCGATCGGGCTTGCAGGGCGACAGGTGGAGGTGACCTGCCTGTTCGGCGACGAGGAGGTCGAAACGGTTATCAGGGACATCAACCAGGACAACCAGACGCTGGATCTGCGGTTTGTTCATGTTCCTCTCCAGGCCGGCTACCACCGGCTTACGGTGGAGGCGCAATTGGTGGGCGAGGCCCCGCGGAACCTGGAAGTGGTCTCCCCGGCCAGCAAACTGGTTCATGTGGTCGATCGGGGAATCCGCCTGCTGTATGTGGACGGCAAACGGCGCTACGAAGTGAAGTACATCGGCGGGGCGCTGGCATCGTCCGAGCGGATCGAGGTGGACCGCCATCTGCTGCTTCGGCCGGCCGGCCCCGAAGGCAATGGTCTCAGCGACAACCTGGAAGACTGGTTGATCTATCATGCGATCCTGCTGGGCAGCGTTCCGCCGGATCGATTCACACCCGCCCAGCGCGAGATCATCAAGACCCTGGTGGACGAAAAGGGCAAGGGCCTGGCGATGTTGGGCGGGGAGAATGCCTTCGGTGGCGGCCGATGGGATGGCACGGTCCTGGCCGAGGTGTTGCCTGTGGATCTCACGAGAAGCCGGGGGAAAATCGAGCGGCCCGTGAAGGTCATTCCTACGCGGGAGGGTCTCCGCGCGGAGCTTATGAGCATCGGTGAGCGGGGGCAGGACACTCTGGAGGTCTGGAAAGAACTCGATGCCCTGGACGGGGCAGACATTCTCGTGCCCAAGCAGGGGACCCTCGTGACGGCTGAGTCCCAACGGGGCGAGCCGATGATCGTCCAGGGCAGGTATGGAGCCGGTCGGACCCTGGCCATTGCGTTCGACACCACCTGGCAGTGGGTTCTGACGCCTCCGGGAACCGAAACCGCCCCGTACCAGAAGCGGTTCTGGCGCCAGGTCGCGCTTTATCTGGCCGCCCCGAAGGGGAATATCTGGATCACTACGGACAAGGCCGTCTACGATCAGCAGGATCTGGCCACGGGACGTGAACTGGTCGAGATTACCGCGGGGATCGAAGATGCAGCCGGCCGGCCCCTCTTTGACGTTCCGGACCAGAGGATTACCTTGACCGATCCGAGCGGAACGACGGTGCCGATCGAGTTGATGGCCCAGGAGAGAATGCGTTCGGGCAAGCTGGTCGACCCTCCGAGCCGGACGGGGACGTACGTTCTGAAGATCGAGGCAACCGTTGACGACAAGGAGCTCAAGGCTGAGCATCGCTTTGAAGTGATCCAGCGGGACCTGGAAGGCCGGGAAGTCCTGGCGAATCATGACCGTCTCCGGGAACTGGCCAGCCATTCCGGGGTGACTTTCCGCAAGCTGGCCGAGTTGGGTGATCTTCTGGCGAAGCTGCCCGGTCGGGCTCGGCCCCGCCTGGAGACGATCGACGATCCGAGGCCCTTGTGGGAGGAATTCGCCTGGCCTGTAGCGGCACTGACGGTTGGACTGCTCTGCGGGGAATGGATGTGGCGAAAGCGCAAGGGGTTGGTCTGAGGATATGGGATTTGCCGGGCGGTTTGGTATAATCCGGCGTTACTCGTTGCAGACTCCGATACGCAGGAGACCCCATGCCGCCGTTTGAAGTCGTTTCGCAGATGGAGCCCAAGGGCGACCAGCCTGCGGCCATCGATCGCCTGGAGCAGAATGTCCGGGCCGGGCAGAAGTACAACGTGCTGCTCGGTGCGACCGGGACGGGCAAGACCTTCACCATGGCCCACCTGGTCCAGCGCGTTCAGAAGCCCACCCTGGTCATCAGCCACAACAAGACCCTTGCCGCCCAGCTCTACGAGGAGTTCAAGGAACTCTTCCCCCACAACGCGGTGGAGTACTTTGTCAGTTACTACGATTACTACCAGCCCGAGGCGTACATCCCTCAGCGGGATATCTACATCGAGAAGGACTCCTCCCGCAATGAGGACCTGGACCGGCTTCGCCTCTCTGCCACCACGAGCTTGTCGGGCCGAAAAGACGTCCTGATCGTCTCGAGCGTCTCGTGCATCTTCGGTCTGGGCAGCCCGGAGGAATACCAGAAGGTCGTGGTGCCGATGCGGGTGGGGGACGTCATCGAGCGGGACGAGCTTCTCAAGCGGTTCGTGAACCTCCAGTATGACCGCAACGACGTGGACTTCAAGCGGGGGACCTTCCGCGTCCGCGGCGACACGATCGACGTGTACCCGGCCTACGAGGAGTTCGGTTACCAGATCGAGATGTTCGGCGACGAGATCGAGGCGATTCACCTGATCAACCCGATCACGGGTGATTCGCTCAGTCGGACCGACCAGGCCTTCTTGTTCCCGGCGGTGCACTACGTAGCAGACGAAGACACGATCGAGCATGCCGTCAAGGCCATCGAGCACGAGATGGAAATGCAGGTGATCAAGCTGCGAAACGAAGGCAAACTGCTTGAAGCCCAGCGACTCGCTGCCCGAACCAAGTACGATATCGAGATGCTCCTGGAAGTGGGCTTCTGCAGCGGAATCGAAAACTACTCGAGACACCTCGATGGCCGCCAGCCAGGAGAACGGCCCTACACGCTGATTGATTACTTTGGAGACGACTATCTGCTGATCATCGATGAATCCCACGTGACGCTGCCCCAGATCCGGGCGATGTACAACGGCGATCGCAGCCGGAAGGAAGTGCTGGTCGATCACGGCTTCCGCCTGCCCAGTGCGATGGACAACCGCCCGCTGCGTTTCGAGGAGTTCGAGGAGTTGTGGAAGCAGGTGGTGTTCGTATCGGCCACGCCGGGCTCCTGGGAGATCGAACAGTCCGGAGGCGAGGTCGTCGAGCAGATCATCCGTCCCACGGGGCTGATCGACCCGGACGTGGAAGTCCGCCCGGCCAAGGGGCAGGTGGCGGATCTGCTCGAGCAGATCAAGCAGCGCGTGGCCAACGGCGAGCGAACCTTGATTACCACGCTGACCAAGCGTCTGGCCGAGGATCTTTCCGAATATATCCGCCAGGAGGGGTATACCTGCAAATACCTCCACAGCGAGATCGACACGCTGGAACGCGTGGAGATCCTCAAGGACCTGCGCCTGGGCAAGTTCGACGTCCTGGTCGGGGTGAACCTGCTTCGCGAGGGGCTGGATCTGCCGGAGGTCTCGCTTGTGGCGATTCTCGACGCCGACAAGGAAGGCTTCCTGCGGTCGGCCACCAGCTTGATCCAGACCATCGGCCGCTGTGCGCGAAACGTCAACGGCAAGGTTGTGCTCTTTGCCGACCGGATCACCGACGCAATGCGAAAGGCCTTGGATGAGACCAACCGCCGGCGCGAGATCCAGCAGGAGTACAACGAGGAACACGGGATTACGCCCCAGACGATCCAGAAGGCCATTCGGTCGTCCCTGGCCGAGCAGCTTCGCGCCCGCCAGGTCGCCCGCCAGGCCATCCATGCCGAGCAGGACGAGTACGATACGCAGGAGGTTATCCAGCACCTCGAAAAGGAGATGCTCCAGGCGGCAGAAGAGCTCGAGTTCGAAAAGGCCGCCCGCCTCCGCGATCGGATTCAGGAATTGAAGGAAACCCAGGCCGCCAACAGCCCCTCTCCGTCGGAAAGCAAATGATGAGTCAGCCTTGTAGACCCACCGCGTCTGAACGTGCATCTTTTGGCAGAATCCTGGCCCTGGCAAAGGAAGAAGACCTTGGAGACGGCGACTTGACCAGCGAGTTGCTTGCGGCCCAGAGTATGACTTCCGGAAGTTTCATTGCCCGGCAGGAACTGGTCTTTGCCGGCGGGGTCTTTCTGGAAGAGATCGGCCGGGCTTACGGCAGGGATATTTCCACGAAGGTAGCCACTGAGGAGGGTGACGCAGCCGGGCCGGGAGAGCTTCTGGCCCGGTGGTTCGGTCCGAGCCGGCAGGTTCTGCCGGCTGAGCGGGTGGCGCTGAATTTCCTCCAGCGACTAAGTGGGATCGCGACCCTCACGCGACGTTACGTGAAGGCGGTGGAAGGTACCGGCGCGAGGATTTATGACACCCGCAAGACCACCCCGGGATGGCGGGACCTGGAAAAATACGCCGTTCGCGTCGGAGGAGGCTTCAATCACCGCCGAGGCCTCTACGATGCGGTGTTGATCAAGGACAACCATCTTTCGGCGGCCCGGCGCGGCGGTGTTGAACCGATTCGGGCCATGCAGGAGGCGATAGCAAACGTTCGCTCCCGCCTGGGGCCCGAGGGATTCGTTGAGATGGAAGTGGACACGCTGGAACAGTTGGAATCAGCACTTAAACTGGACCTGGACGTGATCCTTTTGGACAACATGGGCCCGGATCTGCTTACGCGGGCGGTGCAGATGCGAAACGAGGCCCCAGGGGGTCGAATCGCCCTGGAAGCCAGCGGAGGCGTAAACCTGCAGACAGTGGAGAGTCTTGCCCAATGCGGCGTGGAGCGTATCGCCATCGGGGCTCTGACGCACTCAGCCACGGCGGTGGATATCGGCCTGGACGACGGGTGCGAATGAACTCCGATGCGACAGATCGGCTGCTGGCGGCCTGGAAGGAGGCCGGGTACGGGGTTCTGGGCCGCGAAGAGTTGGCCCGGGCAGCTTCGGACTGTTCGCTTCCGGTGGACCGGCTTATCGAAGGGCTTGCCCAGCGGGGATACCGCTTTCGCAAAACGCCCGAGGGCGACGCCGAACCGGTCAGGCCCGCACCCCTGGAGGCAGCGCGCATCGAAGAAGGCCTCGATGCTTGCCGGATCGGCCAGTGCGTGATCTGCTTTGAACAGGTTGAAAGCACCAACACGGTAGCCTGGGGCTCGGCCCGGCAGGGCAATACCGATGGCCTGGTCATCACGGCTGAGAGCCAAAGAGCCGGACGCGGGAGGCTGGGGCGAAACTGGGCAAGCCCCCCGGGCGTAAACCTTCTGTTCTCGGTCGTGCTGAGCGATGCGCAGGATCGATTGGCCCAGGAAGCCCTGACCATTTCAACCGGCCTGGCCGTGGCCGAGGGGATCGAGCAGGCCACCGGGGTCGAGTGCGGCCTGAAGTGGCCCAATGATGTTCTGATCGAGGGGGCCAAGGTTGCGGGCATTCTGGTCGAGACCGGGAGGGTCGCGCGACGGCGGTGGTGCGTGATCGGGATCGGGATCAACGTCGGCTGGGCACCTGAGGCCGAGTCGGTCCGGCGCCTAGCGACCTGCCTGTTCTCACATGCACCGGGCAGGTGCGATCGGACAGAGATACTCCAGGCCGTGCTGTCTCGGCTGGATCTTTGGGTCAAGCGTGTGGAAGCCCGCGCCCTGGACCTGCTTCGAAAGACCTGGTTGAGTAGATGCGGGATGTTGCATCGTCGGCTGCGCCTGCGGGCGGGCAACCGGGATTACGAGGGCATTGTGCTGGACATTCACCCCCTGGAGGGGCTGGTTCTGGCTCCGGATCAGGGCCCCCGGGTGCTGATTCCTTCCAGCAGTGCGACGTTGCTTGACTGAGCTGCGTTACCAGATCTTTACCGGGCAAACCGGAATGTGCCTTGTTCGGCTTCCGTTTTTTCCGATATAATCTCAGGTCATGTACGGCAGTTGGCGTCTCGGAGGGTAATTCACTGAGGTACGATATGACGTTTTCTCGCAGTCGAACTCTTGCAATGGGGCTATTGGTGTGTCTGCTTTGCCCGACCCTGCCGATGGCGGCAGAGTCTTTTTCTTACGAAACGGTTGTCGGCACGGGTTCCAGCAGCAATCGTGTGGACCTGGTATTCCTCGGCGACGGGTACACCCAGGATCAGATCGAGACGGTATACGCTCCCCAGGTGGACAGCGTACTGTCGTACATGTTCGATGGTCAGCAGGATCCCTACCGGCGGTACCGGAACTTCTTCAACGTTCACAGGATCGATGTGATCTCGCCCGAGTCGGGAGCGGATGTCCCCGATGAGGGTATCTATGTCGACACGGTGCTCGACGCCCGCTACGGCAGCTATCCGATGCAGAGGTTGCTGCAGATTTCGCCCTGGAAGGCGACGACGGTGGTGGACGACACGCTGGCCGGGACGCAGATCACGGCTGATATGCGGATGGTGACGGTCAACAGTTCGCTCTACGGCGGATCCGGGGGGTCCTATGCGGTTTTCGCCGGGGGCAATTCCTACGCCGGCGAGTTGGCGCTGCACGAATCCGGGCACAGCTTCGCGGGCCTGGCCGACGAGTACGGCGGCGGAGGAACCTACAGCGGATACGAGCCGACCGAGCCGAATGTCACCACCGATCCGAACGTAAGCAAGTGGGCGGCCTGGGTGGGGTACGACGACCCCGACAACAACCTTTCGCCCGTGGGCGCCTACGAAGGCGCACGGTACTATGACTACGAGATCTATCGACCTACCGACACCTCGAAGATGCGGTCATTGGGAAAGCCTTTCAACGCCGTCAGCCGTGAAGAGATCATCCACACGATCTACTCTCACGTGGATCCGCTGGACGACTGGGCGGGCAACGTGACCGGAGACAGCGCCGACAAGGTTGCTCTGAGCCGGACCGGCCGGCTCTGGGTGGATGTCGTCGACGAGGAAGTTTTCGATATCCACTGGAGCGTCAACGGCGAGCAGGTCGCGACGAACGTGACGGAATTGGACCTCTTCTCGCTGGGCTGTGGGCCCGGAACATGGCAGGTTCTGGCCGAAGTGGAGGATCCCACCGACTGGGTTCGCACCGAGAGGGAACTTCTGAGGGATTCACTCGCTTTCGAGATCACCCTCGACAGAGGGGCCGGAGATGTCAACGGCGATCTGGAAGTGAACTTCGCCGACCTTGCCGCTTTGCGTCTCCAGTTCGGCGGCCAGGTAACCCCTTATACTTCGGCGGATTTCACCGGGGACGGCTGGGTCACTGCCGACGATCTGGCCATGGTTCAGGCGTATTACGGCATGCTCTACCGTCAAGCTCCTTCTCCGGCTCCGATGGTTCCCGAGCCGACCAGCCTGGCGCTGCTTCTGCTGGGCGGTGCGGCCCTGGCAGGCAGAAAGTCAGCCTGAATCTGTCCGCCCCCGGGCTGAGCCTGCAGAAAATCCCTTCCCCTTGCCGAAATAGTCAATACGCGGCTGAGGAAATCCGTAGCTCTGCCGTGACAACTTTCGCCAGGGGCATGGCAGAGGATGCTATGAGCCTTGAAGAAATCTACGAAGACCTCAGGCCTCCCACTCCGGTCGGGCCCGATGAAATCTGTACCTGCACCTCCGCGCCCCCGGTGAAGCTGATGGCGGCCTTGTGCTACAACCCCGTCCATTGCACCCGGTGCAACCTGGGCGTGCCCCCCGAGTCGCTCGGCATGGACCTGGACACGCTCAGGGGGGTGGCTTACTGGCGGTGGATTTACGACGCAATCTACCGGCTCTGGCTGGACAGCGAAGATTACGAGCCCTGGGCGGAGAACGAACTCTGCGATCCGGACAGTCGGGTGAACCAACTCGGGCTTCGACTGGTCGAACCAATGAATCAGTTTCGCAAGTGTTACTACTGGCTCTTCCAGAACGAGACCGACACGCGCCAACAGCCTCGCACCCACTGCCCGATCTGCCAGAAGGCCCTAAGTGAGTTCGAAGGCGGATTCTTCCGACAGCGCTGCTGCGAGAACTGCCGTCTGCTGCTTTCGGCCCGGCGGGACTCGTGAGCACGTCGGTCAGCTTCGGCCCTGCCGGATTCCGCCAACTCTGCGGGTGGTACTCTTTTCATCCAGAACGGTATTTTCGGCCCACTCCAGCTCCAGGCGATCCACCAGCTGTTTGAGGTAGTCTTTATGCGGGCACGGCGGCGCGTGGTAGTTGTCCAGCGTAATGCAACTGGCAAACTGCACGGCGATCTGCTCGGGGCAGATCTGCTCCTGGGCGCCAAGGCGTTTCTTGAGCAGCGAGAGCTTTCGGTGCAACGCCCGGCCGCAACAGCCTCCGCACGTCATCATCACCCGAATCGGCTTGTCGGCGGGGTAATCGGCAAAGCCCCCGGTGCGATTCGTGAAGTTCTTCTCGCAGAGATAACCGGGACACCGCTGTTTGACGATGTCGCACTGAACGATCACCACGTAGTCTTTCTGCCGGCAGTTCATGCCATAGGCTTCTGCGGGTTGGGGCCGGTCGGAAGCATTTTCTGAAGGCTGATCATGTCGAGGTAGCGGTCGAATTTATAGCCGGCCTCCTTGAGCCTTCCGGCCGGATGGTACCCGAGTCTACCAAACAGGGTGAGACTCGGGGTGTTCTCTGAGCTAATAAGGGCAATCAGTGTATGGAGATTGCGCTCGATGGCCTGTTCCTCAAGGAAGGCGATGGCTTGCCTTCCAATCCCCTTCCCGGTGCAGGCCGGGTCGAGATAGATCGCGACAACGCCGGTGTAGCGATAGGCTTGTCGGCTGTGGTAGGGTCCCAGGCAGCAGTAACCCAGGAGGCGGTCCCGGCTGTCAAGGATTCCCCAGCTCTGCCACGGGCTTTGGGGGTCCCAGCGGACCTGGGCCTGGAACTCTTCCGGGTTTACCGGGTGGATGTGGAAAGTAGCGGTGGAATTCCGAACGTAGTGGTTGTAGATTTCGCGTGCGCGGGAAAGGTTCTCGTCGCCAAGAGGCGCAAATCGGGTATGGTTCATCGACACATCCTTTGGCTGGGCCGGCCGGCGGGGCGCTTGCTCCGATTCCTGGGCGCCCAGGATAGTCTGCCCTGATGAGTCCGACAAGTCGAGACAGTGCGTTGGTCATGGCCACGGTGGCTGTGTTGAGTGCATGGCTGGGGTGTCTGTGCATGCTCTGGATGGGCCTGCTGGGCTGTTCGGGGATGTGGCTGACCACGCCACTGGCTGGCCTGGGTCTGGCTTTGGGGATCTGCTCGGGCTTGCCGTCCTGGCTGGTGCGGTCGATCCATCGTATCCAGGCCCTCAAGAGCCCCGACCCCCTGGTGCACGAAGCCGTGGACGACCGCGTAGCCGGCAGCGCCAAAGCCGACGTCCGGGCCGCCATGCGCCTCCTGGCCGTCTTCACGTTTCTGGCGGCCCTGGGGGCGGGAATCAGCATGGCGGTGATTTTCTGGGCGGCAGAGCTGCTGGAGTCCGCTACCCGAGCCGTTCGGATGGGCCCAGTGGCCTGGGGCATCCTTCACGTGTTGGTGGTAACGGTCGTGTTCCTGCCCGCAGCCTCGGGTTTGACGCTGCTGTTTCCAGCCAGTTGCATTCTCAGAAGCGGCACGACGCGTGACGCCTTTGCCGACTGCGCCCGGGAGTGGCTGGCCGGAGCGGCCGGGGGGATCGGGCTCATGGGACTGTTGATTCTCTCCGGGGCGAATCTACTTGCCATCGGGCCCTTGCTGGGGATGGGCGCTGTCGGGCTGGCGGCGGTGTGGTGGTTTCGAAAAGACTACGGCAGGCGGTCGGGACGACTGGTACGTCCGGTCCGAAGCCCTTCGATGGTATCCAGAATGCAGAGCTCTGCAGTTCCGGCCTGCATCGTGGTAGCGGTCGGGTTGCAGGTACGAATCCTCGCCGACGTGCTCGGCGCCTCGCTGGAGGTCCAGGCCCTGTGGGTGAGCCTTTCGTTGCTGCTGGTGGTGCGGTTCCAGGCCGAGGCCGACGGAAAAGGTCGCATGCCCGGCAGAAGGCAGGGGGCCGGCTCGATCATCGGGGCTGCTTCGGTGTTGTTGGGGCAGTTGGCCCTTGCGGGGATGTCGCTGGTCTCTCCGGTCCACGGCTGGGTATGTCTCCTGCCGGCGGCGGGGATGCAGGGGCCTCTGGCGGCCATGGGGGGGATTCTCATCTCCCGCCAGCGGCAGCGGTTTGTCAATGACGGGGCCAGACCTCGGCAATATCTGGCCCAGGCGGGACTGGGCCTGGCGATCGGGTTTCTTCTACACCATGGCCTCTGGAGCAGCGGGGCCCCCCTTGCTTTGACTTCCGGGCTCTGGCTGGCCCTGGCGGCATGGGCGATCGTGAACGTCCTGCGAAACTGCAAGCGCTCCGCCGACGTGGTGCGCTGGTTTTCTGCCGGGCTGGGGGTTCTGCTGGTTCTCGCTGCCGAGCTTGCGGTGGTGCATTACCGTCTGGCCGAATCAGTCGGACTGCTTGCTCCCGGGCGGGGGTTCACCTGCCTGCAACCTGCCGATTCACCGGACCAGACCAACTTTCTGCCCGAACGAGCCATCTGGCGCAGCGAAGACATCACGCTCCTGACGCGCCGGGCCCTGGGAGCCGGCAAGGCCGGCGGCTCGTGGTGGATCGTCGCCCAGTCGCCGGATCATCTTGTTCCTGCCCTGCCTTATTCAATTCAGGTGGTGGCCGGGGCGGTCGACCCCGAAGCGGTACCCGCGGGGCCCTGGTCAAGGCGATTGGCTTGGGGGCCCCGGCGAAGCTGGGTGCGTGGCGCTTTTGCGGGCAGATCCTGGATTGACGGAATTGCCCTGGCCTGCCCGCCGGCTGACCATCCTCAAACGTTGCGACAGATGAACCTGGGCGTCCTCCAGCGGGTCGCAGGTCAACTCTCGGGCCCCGGCGAAAAGCACCGACCCCTGCTGATCCGCAGCCAATTGACTTCCGGCCAGGCGGCAAGGCTGCTGGCCATGGCGGTGACCTTTGGCCGGGCCGTCGGTTCGGGATACCTGGCCGTGAAGTTCCTCGACGAGAAGGCGGACTTTCTTCTTCTGGGCCCGGCCCAAGCCGTGGAGAAACCCCAGCCGCTCTACGGCGTGTTCGTGGTGGACCTGGAAGGGCTTGCAGAGGGCTGGCCCGACGTTGATCCATTGCGAACCTTTGCCCCGGGAGGTCTCCCGACGCGGACCACCTCCGTGCCGGACCTGGTGAACTGGCTCCAGCGACAGCAAGACCGCTAAAGTTCGAGGGGCCGGCCGGTATCGCCTGCAAAGAGTCCTTTGATCGACGCCCAGAGGTAGAAGGGCAGGGCCTTTACGAATCCCGGTTTGTACCCCAGTGCCTTGGCGAGGTACTGGCGGGCCTGGCGTGGGCTGGATTCCTGAAGGAGGATCTTCCCGGCGGCATAGTGGACCTTGGCCAGGCGACGGCGAGCGGCGGGGAGGTCCTTCAGGAACCGGCGAGAGGAAGAGTCGGCGAAAAAACGGGCGAGCATAGCCGCCTTGATTCTTCGCCCCCGGGAGCGATTGGAGCGGGTCAGGCTCTCCTGGCTCCATCGGCGAAGGGCCAGGGGCTGGTCGATCAGGCCGAACTCAAACTTCGTCGAGACGCGCAGCCAGAACTCGTGGCCCACGCAGACGGGGAGGTTTTCGTCGAAACCTCCGCACTGCTGAATGACTTGTTTATGGAAGACGGCGGCCGGGTCGTGAACGAAGATGCTCTGGAAGAGCTTCTCGGTCAGTTGCCCCGCATGGCAGGGCTTGGAATGGCCCTGCATGGGCGTGCCGTCCATTCGGATCGGGGCCATCGGGGTATAGACAATGCTCAGGTCGGGATGCTCGCGGAAGAATTCATCACACCGCTGGAGTTTCTCGGGCAGCCAGAGGTCGTCGGCATCCAGGAGTGCGATGTATTGACCCCGCATGTACGAAATGGCCAGGTTTCTCGCCGCAGCGAGTCCCTTGTGCTGAGCCTGGAAACACCGCAGCTTGTCCCACTGCTGCTGGATCTCCTGCAGAACCTGGAAGGTCCCGTCGGTCGAACCGTCGTCGACCACCAGGACCTCGAAGTCCTGGAAGGTCTGGTTGCCAACGGACTCCAGGGCCTGGCCCACCAGATCGCGACAGTTATAGGCTGGGATGATTACGCTGTATTTCGGCTCGGACATGAGCGGGATTATACGAACAGTGCTTGTGCGATCCCAGTCCCGGCGTACAATCCGCTGACATGTGCGGCATTGCAGGGATAGTCGATCCGGCCGGCGGCGTGGAGCTCCCGGCCCTGGAATCCATGGCGGAGACGCTGGCCCATCGCGGGCCCGATGACGCCGGTGCCTACGCTGCGCCGGATGGCCGATTCGGACTGGCCCACAGAAGGCTTAGCATTCTGGACCTGACCAGCCGGGGGCATCAACCCATGGCCGATCCGGATAAGCGCGCCTGGCTGGTCTACAACGGAGAGGTCTACAACTTCCGCGAACTTCGCCGCCGGCTCGAGTCGGCCGGCAGAGCCTTCCGGACCGATACCGACACGGAAGTGATCCTCCAGGGGTACCTTCAGTGGGGGATCGAGGTGATCGAGAAGCTCGAAGGAATGTTCGCTTTCGCCCTCTATGACGTTGGCGAGGACTGCTGCTGGCTGGTCCGGGATCGATTGGGTGTCAAGCCGCTGTTTTACAGCCTCTCGGGTGGAAAACTGACCTTCGCCAGCGAGATCCGGGCCATTCTACAGGCCAGCCCCCCTCTGGGCAGGGACCTGCTGCCCGAATCGGCCTCGGATTTCTTCACGTACGGGTACGTCCCGGCCCCGCAGACGATCTACCGGCAGATCCACAAGCTCCTGCCCGGTCATCTGCTTTGCTTCCGTAAGGGGCGCATGCAGATTCAACGCTGGTGGAAGCCGCAGATGGAGTCCCTGGGAGACAGCAGCGAGCGGGCTCGACAACGTCTTGTAGAGCTGTTTGACGAGGCGGTCACGTCCTGCCTTGTCTCGGATGTGCCCGTGGGAAGCTATCTCTCGGGTGGACTGGACAGCACGCTGGTCACCCAGCGGGCCGGCCTGGAGTACCTCGACACCCAGGGCGGAAATCGCCGGATCGGGGGCTCGTCGCTGCATACGTTTTCTATCGGGTTTGACGTGGCCGAGCATACCGAACTGCATTTCGCGGCTGAGGCGGCCAGGGAGTATCGGACTCTCCACGAGGAGTTGATTGTCACGCGGGAGATGGCCCACGAGTTCGACCGAACGGTCCTTGGGCTCTTTGACGAGCCCTTTGCCGCCAGCAGCACCATTCCGATGACGTTTCTGGCCCGGATGGCCCGGAGGAAGGTCAAGGTCTCCCTGTGTGGCGAGGGAGGCGATGAGGCGTTTGGCGGCTACAGTTGGTACCGCAAGTGGCAGCAGTTTCGCAGACCCGGCTTCTGGGCTACCTCGGCTGGGCAATTCACCCGCCGGATCCTGGAGGGCATTTTGCGAAGGCCCAAACGCAGATGGCGCATGCCCGCCCTGGAAGATGTCGAGCTTTACGCTCAGCTCATGGGAGCGGTAAGTCTGGCCGACCAGCGGTGCATCTTCCATCCGGATCTGCTGGATCACACCTATAAGCGGGATCCTGCCTGGTATTTCCGCCAGTACTGGCGGAAGGATCTGCCCCCAATGGCACGGATGCAGCTTGTGGATCTGATGACGTTCCTGCCGGATCTGAATCTCACCCGGGCCGACCGCACGAGCATGCACTTCGCCCTGGAACTGCGTGTGCCCCTGCTGAACCATCACCTGGTGGAATATTGCACCGGACTGGCCCAGAAAGTCCGCAACCCCGAAGGGCAGCTCAAGGGGCTTTTGCGGGAGGCGCTGGGCGATCGACTGCCCCCAGCCATCCTCGATCGGAAGAAGAAGGGGTTTTCAGCCCCGGTGAGGCAGTGGTTTACGTCCGAGGACCTGCTCGAGCTGGTCGCCGAGGTGCGAAACGCCAGACCGGAACTGAGCCGGGCGTGGTTTCATCCGAACCTGGAGAGGTACGCGGGGAAGGTTCGCTCCTCGCGTGCTTATAAACTCTGGGTCTTCCTGCAGTGGATTCGGGACCTGGCTCCCTGAGGTGCGGCCAATGCCGGAGAAAAGCTGCGGCACCGCAGGGGCCAGAGGATAGGGGCTTGCCGAGCCGTCAAGAGAAGCCGCCTCTTGGGTCTGGGCTTTGCCGGTCTTAACCGCTGCGATGCCGTCGCCGCTTACCATGGAAAGGTAGGATTCATCACCATTACAGACAAATACCGCCCTGGAAGGTTAGTAGATCTCGGAATTCCCGGTCGGAAAGAAGTTTGTCGGCATTTTCCCCTTCAACCGCTTGGAACCCACGGGGAGGTTGTGCGACTAAGCCCCGTGGCGTCCTTGAGTGATGTAGGAGCAGAGCCTATACTGCATGCTTCAAAAGCCTGTTTCCAGGCCGCCCGTGTCGGACAGTGCGAGTTTTCGCGCTGTACGACACGGACGACAGATCGCCGGGGCCCCGGGCCTGCTCGTATCTTTTTCGGAGAATGGCCAGATGCTTATGGATACCAAGACAGCGAAGGTGCATTCCTTTTTGGGTAACAGGTTGCTTGCCTGTCTGTTTGTCTGTGCGCTTACCGTGCTTTGGGGTGGGGGCCCGGTGCTTGCTCAGGAAGCCCTCGATATGCCCCTGGTCCCGGCCGACGAGGAGTTGGCCGGCTTTGTCAAGAAGCTGCGGGAGCTGATCGAACAGAAGAAATACGACCACGCCAGTGAAATTGCCAACGCGATGATCGAACGGACCGACGCGGGGTTCTACCGGGTCGGAAAGTCCGGCCGCTTCATCCCCATTCGGACCGAAGTCAACGATGTCCTGGCTTCGATGCCTTCCGAGGGCCTGGCCCGCTATCGCAGTCTGTTTGACGCACAGGCCAAGCAGATGATCACCGACGCCCTGGCCGGCGGAGACATGGCCCGGATTCGAAACGCCGTCCACCGATACCGCCACACCTCCCATGGTCCGTGGGCGTTGGAATCCCTGGCCGAGCTCTGCTTTGATCGTGGACAGTTCCTCCAGGCAAGCTGGTACTGGCAGGAGTTGCTGTCTAAGGTGGAGGATCCGCCCAAGCGGGCGATGCTCCTGGCCCAGGCAGCCATTGCCTCGCATCTGGCTGGAGAAGTCAAGGCATACTCCCAGGCCCTGGCAGAGCTCAAGAAGAAGCACCCCGATGCCGCCGAACAACTGGGCGACAAGCAGTGGGTTCTGGTCGATTTCGTCAACCACATCCGCAAGACGGTCAAGCCCGATACGTCCCTGGCCAGGCTCCAGGGCAGCGACTGGCCCGGTCTGTGGTCCATGCCCGGCCACGTGGGCGTGATGGAAGATGTGGAAGTTGTCCTCCGGCCCAACTGGGTCGAGCCAAACGACCAGCTCGAGGGGGATGATCTCAAAGACCAACTCATCGCCAAGAAGCAGGAGATCCTGGCCGGTGCCCAGCGCGGGAACCAGACCGTGCAGGTTCAATTCCGCGGGGGCGAGGCCAGGTACAAGGTGCAGGTCAACAACCGAAGAGACGAATTCATCCTTCCCTGCTCGATTCACCCGATTGTCCTGGGTGACGTAGTGCTTCACCGCAACAATCGAACGGTCACCGCCCAGAATATCTACACCGGGGACATCGCGTGGGAAGCGTTTGAGTTTCCGATGTTCCGCGACCAGCAGCAGAGCAACCAGCGCCACAGCTATTCGCTGATGTCCGTAATGGACTACGGACGATTCGCCTTGTCGGTCGGAGGAGGGAAAGTCTACGCGGTGGGCATGTTCGCCAAGCCCTCCAATCCCAGCTATAACTTCCGGGGAAACCAGGAGAAGGTTCCCGACACGTCGGCCATAGCGGCCTTCAGTCTCGAAGCCGAGGGCATGCTGGTCTGGCAGATCGGCCAGACCGACAAGGCCGCTGCCGATCAGAAGGACATCGGGCTGCCCGGGGCCAAATATCTGTCGGTGCCCACCTACTATGAAGGGCGCCTGTACGTGCTGGCCAAGCACATGGAAAACTACTGGCTGCTGTGTCTCAGCAGCGAGGACGGGTCGTTGCTCTGGAAGACGCAGGTCGCCCAGACGCCCGCAATCACCAGCGGCTACAGCAGATACATGACCCACATGCTGGATCTTGGGACGCCTCCTGCCTGTATCGAGGGGCGCGTCTTTGTCCTGACCAATGCCGGTGTGCTCGGCTGCTTCGACACCCAGACCGGCCAGCCCGTCTGGGCCTACCAGTATGAGAGCGACTTGGGGGGCACCCGGTCCCGCAGGTACCGCTTCAACGTCGCCGGGGTTCGCTTCGGCATAAATCCGATTGTTGTCACCCCCGGGCGGGTGACGATCCTCCCGGCCGACAGCGACAAGGTGATGACGTTCTCCTTCGAGGATGGAAAGCCACTCTGGAACGCCCCGCGACAGAAGATGCTTTACCTGGCCGCCGTGGATGAAAACCGCCTGGTCATCTCCGGCAGCTACGAGCCGGGCAACGGTTCGCTTGCGATTCTCTCGGCCCGCAACGGGAAGGTTCTTCACCAGGTCGATGGCCTGGGCGATGTCTACGGTCGCCCTGGGGTGACCGACAAGAGCGTGGTGGTCAGTGTGCATGCCGGCGTGGCCCGGCTGGATCTGGACGAGTACATGCTCAGCAAGTCCGGGCCGGCCGAGCCCAATGCTCTTCTGGGCAACCTGGTCTTTGCCGGCGGGAAGATGTTCGCCGCCAACCCTCTGGGCCTGGCGGCCTATTTCCCCTATGAAACGCAGTACGCCCGGATCAGCGAGTTGCTCGAAGGGCTTCATGGCCGGCAGCGCAGAGAGAAGCTCTTCAACCGGGCCAATGTCTCCTTCAGTGCGCGCCGGTACGACCGGTCTCTGGAAGATTACCTTCAGTTGCAGGAGGAGTTGGCCGGCACCACCGACAGCCGCCTGCAGGAGATGGTTCGCAAGTCCATCTACCGCAACTACCTGGCCTTGGCCAACACGTCCGACTCCATGGAGGAGATGGGCAAACTGTTCCTGGAAGCTCGTGAGTACGCCCGCAGCGACCAGGAAAAAGCTCATATGCTCCTTCGCCTTGCCCGGTACCACCGGATGCTTGGAGAAAAGAAGGACGACGTGGCTGAGTTGACCACGTCGATCGAACTGGCCACCGAGATCATCGGTCGCTACGGACAGGAGAAGCTCGTAGACGTCCAGATCGGCTCCAAGGATCCGGACAACGGGCGCTTCGACAGCAGGACTCCCAAGCTTCCCGGTTCGGTGCTGGCCGACAACTTTATCGCCTCGGTGATCCAGGAGCACGGATACGAGCCGCTCGAGCCCTTCGATGCCCTGGCCAAGGATGCCCTGGCCAAGGCCGGCTCCAACGAAGACCCCGAAGAGCTTGTCGCGGTGGCCAAGAAGTACAAGCACGGTCAGTACCGCGACGACGCGCTGTTTCAGGCGGCGGAGATCTACTACCTTCGCGCCCACGCCGGGCAGGACCAGAAGGACAAGCAGGCCCTGACCAGCGCCGTCAAGTTGTTCTCGGAGGTCATCGCCGACCGCAAAAGCCCCCTTCGCGTCTCGGCCGCGGTGGCCCTGGCGGCCATCTACGCAAAGGCCGGCAAGCCCATTGCCGCACGCATGACCCTGGAGAACATCAGTGATCAGCCGGATTCCACCCCGGTCTCTTTTGCCAACATCAAGGGGACCCTGGGCGAAATGCGGGACCAGATCAACAACGGCAAGATCCCGGAAGCTTCCGTGAAGACCGACATTGAAGCTTCGATCGTCCCCCCGCTGGAGAAGGTCTTCGAGGTTCCCGGCACAGATGTCTTTCTGGTTCGGGATCAGGAATACCGTCCCGTCCGGATCGGCCAGAACCTCCTGGTGCTCAACGAAAACCGTGCACCGCTTCTGGATACCTCCCGAAACACCTACCAAGACGCCGTCAGTTGGGAAGCCCTGACCAGCGTGGATATCAACCACCTCCGCCGCAGCACCTACTATCCCCCCGACATGTCCTTTCTGGGCGGCCTGAGCCGGGACGGCAAGACCATCGTCCTGGGCGACCGCAACAGTTGCTCTGGCTTCTCGGCCGAAACGGGCAAACGCCTCTGGCATACGCCTCTGGAAGACGTGGGTATCAGCGTCTCCCGCTTCGCATGCATGGGGATGGGGCGCGACAGCTTCGTGGTGGCCGATGCCACCGGCAACCTGGTTTGCCTGGAGATGGAGACCGGCAAGAAGCGTTGGGACAACAAGGTGCGGCTCCAGGGACGCAGACGCGGGAGCAATCGCGTCGGTTGGCCTCTTCGATTCCTGGGCCGCTACGTTGCCGTCCGCTCGAGCGACTTCGACCAGATGGTTCTCTACGATCTGAAAACCGGCAAGGCGATTCAGGAGTTTCAGGGCGGTGTCGATGCACGGGTGAGCCCCGACGGGCAGATTTTCATCTCGGCCGGTGGAGAACTCCGGGCCTTTTCTCAGGACAACCTCCAAAAGCCCTTGTGGAAGAAAGATTATGGACGGGGGGGCAACCTTCGCCTTCTTTCCGCCGAGGCCGAAATGACCTTCGTCACGGCCTCGAGCTCCGGAGGGATTATCGAAGCGTTCTCGTCCATGGGAGCTGCAGAACCCATGGCTTCGATCCCTGCCGGAAAGATCGACGCCCGGGACTTCGTACCCCTGCGAGCCCTGAGCGACAACAAGGGCGGGGTGATCGTCCTGGGCACGACACAGTTTCGAGGCAGGCCGGGACAGATTTATGGCCGGGTTACCAACTGCCAGAATTACTACCTCCGCCGCTATGACATCGGCAGCGGAAAGCTCAGTTGGACCTGTCAACTGGTCAAGAACCAGTCGCAGATTCTGGATCAGCCCCTCCGGCGGGTGGGAGACCATATCCTGGTGGGTTGTCTCCTCAACAACCGCCAGAACGCCGCCTGGCTGGTCGACAGTGACAGCGGCGAAATTTCCGAACACATGGTCTCCAAGGAGGCCCGAGACAATACGACCATGGCGCGAATCCGCGCACTGTCCATCCCGGCTGTCACCAGTGGCCGCCTGGTCATGGAAGACGAGCAGGGCTTGACCGTTTACCGAGGCAGATGACCGGATCCGGACATTGCCACCCCCCAACAACCGACACTATGCACGCATTGACCGCATAAGGAGAAAACAGTGACCCAAGGCAACGAGAATTCCCCGCAGCTTCAGCAGGAAGATATCCAGGCGGTGGAGCAACTGGCAGATGCTTACAATACGATCCGCACCGAGCTCAACAAGGCCATCGTCGGACAGGAACAGGTCCTGGAAGAGCTGCTCATGTGCATCTTCGCAAGAGGCCACGCGATCCTGGAAGGTGTTCCCGGCCTGGCCAAAACGCTGATGGTTTCGTCGTTGGCCCAGTGTCTGGACCTTGACTTTGCACGCATCCAGTTCACCCCCGACCTGATGCCCTCGGACATCACCGGTACCGAGGTCATCCAGGAAGACAAGGCCACCGGTCAGCGGGACTTCAAGTTCCTCCAGGGCCCGATTTTCAGCAACATCATCCTTGCAGACGAGATCAACCGTACACCTCCCAAAACGCAGGCGGCCCTGCTGGAGGCGATGCAGGAACGGCAGGTCTCCGTTGGGGGCAACCGCATGCCGATGAAGCGCCCGTTCTTCGTCCTGGCCACGCAGAACCCGATCGAGCAGGAAGGGACGTACCCCCTGCCCGAGGCCCAACAGGACCGGTTCATGTTCAAGATCTTCGTTTCCTACCCGAAGTGGGACGAGGAATTCGACATCATCCGCCTGACGACGACGGCCAAGGAGATTCAGCTGAGCAAGGTTCTCGACGGCCGGCGGATCGAAGAACTCCAGGAGATCATCCGCCGCGTCCCGGTATCCGATCATGCGATCCAGTACGCCATGCGGCTGGTCCGCGCCACCCGCGTGCTGGAAGGCGACGCACCGGAAATCATTCGGGAATACGTCAGTTGGGGCGCCGGCCCGCGTGCCTGCCAGTATCTGATCCTCGGCGGAAAAGTCCGCGCCGTCCTGCATGGCCGCTTCCACGTAAGCACCGAAGACATCCAGGCCGTGGCCAAGCCCGTGCTGCGTCACCGCATTGTGACCAACTTCACCGCCGACGCCGAAGGGTACGATGCCGACCGGATCATTGACAAGCTCATTGAAATCATCCCTTCCAAGGGATCGAGCCTGTCGCAGGATCCGCGCACCAGCAAGGCCGTCCAGGAATAACAATCCTCCCCCTGCCTGGATGAGCCGGGCACAGTAGAGAGCAGCAATGGCTGAATCCGAAAACCTGCAGAAGTACCTCGATCCGAAGGTTCTTTCCAAGATCACAAGGCTGGATCTCCAGGCCCGGCTGGTGGTGGAGGGGTTCATCTCGGGTCTTCACCGCAGTCCGTTCCACGGTTTCAGCGTGGAATTCGCCTCCCACCGGGAATACGTTCCCGGCGACGATCTGCGCCACCTGGACTGGAAGGTTCAGGCCAAAACCGATCGCTACTACATCAAGCAGTACGAGGAAGAGACCAATCTCAAGGCGACTTTTCTCGTCGATGCCAGTGAGTCGATGCGGTACCGCGGGACAGCCGGCAGGGACGGGATGACCAAGTACGAGTACGCCTCGGCCATTGCGGCCAGCCTGGGCTTTCTGCTGCTCCAGCAGCAGGATGCGGTGGGTGTGGGCGTCTTTGACAGTGACCTGCGGACCTACGTGCCCGCCTCGGCCAATCCCAACCAGATCAAGAATTTCGTCCACGCACTGGATCAGGCCCAGTGCACACAGAAGACGTCCCTTGAACCGATCTGCCACGCAATGGCTGAGAAGGTCTCCCGCCGAGGGCTGATCTGCCTGGTCAGCGACCTGTTCACCGACATCGATGGTGTGCTCCGAGGCGTCCAGCACTTCCGGCACTACGACCACGAAGTGATGGTCCTGCACATCATGGACCACGACGAGCTGACCTTCCCCTTCCAGGGAAACACCCTCTTTCGGGGACTGGAAGAAACCGGGCGGCTTACGGCAGAGCCCCGGTCGCTGCGGGAAGGCTATCTGGAAGCGGTCGAACGCTTCTGCAAAGAGGTCAAGCGAAAGTGCGTCGCCAGCCGTGTGGACTACAAACTGATCAGCACGGCCGACCATATAGATGCGGCGCTTCTGGCGTTCCTGGCAGCCCGTTCGGCGGCCACGCGACGGGCGTCGGCAAGACGGTAGCCGATACATTCAGGCAAGCGAAAGCAATCCACCATGCCATTTTTGAATCCAACGGTGTTCTTTACCGGTCTGGGGCTGGCTTCAGCCCCGATCATCATTCACCTGCTCAATCGGCGGCGGTATCGCATCCGGGATTGGGCGGCGATGCAGTTTCTCCTGGAGTCCCTTCGGAAGAACCGCAAGAGATTGCGGATCGAAGAGCTGATCCTCCTGCTGCTGCGCACGCTGGTTGTTGTGGCGCTGGCGTTTGCCCTGGGCAGGTTCCTGGGCTGCGGGGATACGTTGGGTTCCCTGGCCGGCCGGGAGTCGCGCACCGTGGTCTTCGTGCTGGATGACAGTTATTCGATGGGGCAGAATTATGCCGACAAAGACCTGTTCAAACTGGCCCGGGAAGATCTTATCGAGCGCATGGAAGAACTGCCCGAAACCGATCGTGTCGCGATCCTGCTGACCTCCAGGCCGGAAGAGCCCTGGTTCGAGCCGGCGATCATGACCGACCGCGAGTCGGTCTACAGCGACCTCCGGGGTCTGGAGCTTTCCGACAGGCGCACCGCACTGGCTCCGGCTGTGGAACAGGCCCAACGGATCCTCCAGAAGGAATCTGGCCAGCGGCATCTTTATCTGCTCAGCGATCTTCGACGGGTGGACCTTGCCGACAAGGACCGGTCCGAAAGACTCGGCAAGCTCCTCGAGCAGATGCGGGGCCAGCGGGTCAGTCTTCGCGTTCTGGATTACGGTCTGGATCCGCGGCGAAACCTCACGGTCGAGTCGATCGAACTGCTGGAGCGTTTCGTGGCTGCCGGCCAGGATGCTGAGTTCGAGATCACGGTTCGGAACAATTCCCCGATTTCCATTGGAGATGCCAAAGTCCAACTGGAGCAACTGCGTTACGTAGACGGGAAGCTCGATTCGACCAAAGTCCAGGCCCTGAACGTAACCGAGCAGGGCCCCATCGCTCCGGGCCAGAGCCGATCCGTCCTACACAAGCATTCGTTCTCTCAGGCCGGGCCCGCCGTGCTCCGGGCGTCGGTGGCCGCCGACGAGCTCGAGGGCGACAATCAGGCCGGCGTCGCCCTGAACGTCCAACCGGTTGTCCGCGTCTGCGTGGTGGACGGCAGGGCGTCCATTCGTCCCCGCAACCGGGAATCTTACTACCTGACCTGGGCGATCGATCCCCGCGACAAGCAGATGTTCGGGATGCGTCCGACCGTCTATAACCCCGACGAGATCTCCCTGATCGACTTCGATCGCTATGACCTGGTCATGCTGTTGAATGTTC
Organism: uncultured Planctomycetaceae bacterium; assembly: GCA_964583095.1. Classification (GTDB taxonomy): domain Bacteria; phylum Planctomycetota; class Phycisphaerae; order SM23-33; family SM23-33; genus CAZOVB01. Next base: position 45,336 of record CAZOVB010000021.1, on the reverse strand, counting down.
CCGAGATGCCCCGGCAGATCAACGAACAGGGCCAGAGCGTCTATCCCAAGCTTCGGGAACTGGAGCGGTATGTCGCCAACGGCGGGGGCCTGGCCATTTTCACCGGCCCGCGACTCAACATGCGTTTCTACAACAACGCCATGTACGCCGACGGGGCGGGGCTGATGCCCTTCAAGATCAAGGCGCCTCTGCAGGCGAGGGAATTCTTTCGCATGCAGCCGGCCGACCTTATCAGCCACCCGCTCTTTGCCGGGATCGAGGCGGCCCACAAGGCCTCGGGACTGAGCTTTACCGACCTGATCCGCTTCTACGCCATCACTCCTGCCGACGAAGGCGCCGGGCGTACCGCGGCCAATCCTGTAAAACCTGAGGTCCTCACCCGGTTTACCGACGACGGCAAGCACCCCGCGATTGTCGAGACCCAATTCGGTCAGGGCAAGGTGATAACCCTCTTCTCGACGGCGTCGGATCTTTGGAATGATTGGGCCAAGGCAGAAAACGGCCTGTACGTGCTGACCATGCACGAGCTGATACCTTATCTGGCCAAGGCGCGAAAGTTGCAATACACCGCCATGGTGACGGAGCCGATTGTCCACGAGTTGCCCGATTCGCTTGCCCAGGCGGAGGCGACGTTGACACTTCACCCCTCAGCCGACCTGGGCCGACGCGAACCCCGGCGTCGTTGCGTGGTGACCGCAAACCGGGCGATTGCCTGGGCCCAGCAACAGCCCCAGCCGGGCCCGCAGGATGTCATCGACGCCGCCCAGAGGCTCCTGCAGACTGCAGAGCAGATCGGGAAGTTCGAAAGCGTCTCGGACCAACAGATGCAATTGTACGGCGCTGCGACTTCCCTTCTCGAAGCCCTGGAAAGCTCGGAGGCCTCGGTTCCCCCGTCGCTGCTTACCGGCCTTCGGGGCCGCGACGAAGACCTCCGGCAGTTCATCCTTCGATGGGAGCGGACTCCCGCCTCGGGCGTCTACAGCCTGCACCTGGAAGAGTCTCCCGAGAAGATCGCCCAGAGCAACCAGATACCGGTTTACCTCTATGTCCGCAACGTGGATCCGGCCGAAGGACAACTGACCCCCGCCGATACCGAGAGGATCGAGAGTGTTCTAGGCCAACTGGCCTACTACGACGCCCGGGCGGGCAAGGAGTCGGGCAAATCCATCGCCGCCGTGGCCGACGAAGAAGATTGGTGGATGATCGCCCTGATTTCCGTGGTCGTGCTGATGGCGGCTGAGACGTTCCTGGGCCAGAAATTCGGCCACTACTCCTCCAACGATATCTCCTCCCAGATACGAAGTTGAGCGTGTGATACATGAAGGAATTCTTTGATTCAGTTTGGCGTTTCCTCTTCGGCGCAGATCCTGTGAGCCTTTTCGGGGCCGGAGACTGGAGCTTTCGCTTCATCGCCGAATACAGCAACTATGTCCGCCTTTCGTTGGGCCTGGTCTTTGCGTTCATGGTCTGGCTGACGATTCGATCCTACCGCAGGGAAGGCGAGGTCTCCAAGGGCCGAAAGATCGCGCTGGCTACGCTGCGCATTTTTGTGCTGGTGCTGCTGTTTGTCATTGTCATGAAGCCCGCGATCGTCTGGAAGCGCACGCGCACGCTGTATTCCGACGTCCTGGTGCTCGTCGACGACAGCAATTCCATGACCCTGCCCAATGACGTGTATGATCAGCAGCAGACGCAGGAGCTGGCTGAGTTTCTGGGGATCGATCCGGCCGACGTTGCCGGTCTCACCCGCCTGGATATCGCCAAGGCCTGCCTGACCAAGGAAGATTCGGTCCTGCTGGATTTGGCAGAGAACCACCTTCTCAAGCTCTTGGCCTTTTCCACCGACGATCCGCAACGGGAGCCTTACGTGCGACAACTGGGGGCGTTGAGACTCATCGGTGACGGCGAGGAAGACCCCGCTGCCTCCCTGCCCCCAGCCCTGGACTCCCCCGTCCAGGGAGATCGACTGGTGCTGACGGGGATTATCAAAAAAATCCGGGCCCTGCTGGATGATCCCCGGATGCGGGCGCTTCTGTCCGGGCCGCTTGAGGATGAAAAGGCACGGCAGGTGATGGTACAGGAGGCACGGCGGACTGTGCAGCATTATCGTCTGGCCGGTTCCGATGCGGGCGAGGACCTGGAACGCGTCGTGGACGATTTCGAGGCCGGACGAATCAACCGTCTGGAACTGACCCGCCGGTTGCTGGAGATCATGCAGGAGGGGCCCAAACAACTGGAGTTTCCCGAATTGGAACCCGACCAGGCCCGGCAGATCGCCGCAGCAGAACGTCGCCGCTTCCAGAGCCTCCCCGAGGAACAGGCCCGGACCCGCCAGATGGGGCTGGAACTGGCAGACTCCCTCGAGGCGAGGGAACTGTCCTACCTGCAGTATCTTCGGTCGCTGGAGGAGATGAAGCAGACCCTTTGGGCCGAGAAGATGGCCAAGCTCACACCGGCCCAGCGGGTATCCCTGATGCTCTCGGCTCTCGACGGCAAGGGGTTCCAGACGCGCTACGCCCAGGCACTGGGTCGGGCCCTGGAGATGATTCGAGGCCGACGCACCGAAGCGATTATCGTCATCGGCGACGGCCAGAATACTTCCGAGTCACGAGCGCCGTCGATCGACGATGTCATCAACGAAGCCCGGCGCCTCTCGGTTCCGATCATCCCCGTGCTGGTGGGGTCTTCCCGCAGGCCGGCCAGCGTGTATGTCAGCAGCCTGCGGTCCAACAACCGGGTTCCCCGCAACAGCGGCATGACCTTCACCGCTACGGTGAGCTACTGCAATATCGAAGACGATGCCAGCCTCCTGCTGCGGCTGCTGCGCAGACCCCGCGACGAAGAAGACGCCGAATGGACCGAAGTGGCCAAGACCGAAAAGCCGGTCGTTCTCCAGCGTCCCAGCGTGGAGGAGTACAACAAGACCCTGCATGTGAGCGAAGTAGAGATCCCCTACGAGCCCAAAGACGTTGGACGCTTCGAGTTCAAGGCCGAACCGGTCAACGAGCTCAGCGATCCCCGGGCGCGAAAGGTCGAGTCTCCCACCGTTCTGGTGCGTGTGCTGGATGAACGAATCCGCATTCTTCTGGTCAGCGGAGACGCCGGTTGGGAGTTCCAGCACCTCAAGAACTTCCTGCTGCGTCAGCCGGACCTGTATCAATTGAGTGTCTGGCAGCAGAACGCCGACAAGGACATCAACCAGGCCGCCTCGACCGGCATGAAGCTCGAGAGCCTGCCCCGGACCCTGGAGGAACTGGTCGGCTCGCCCGGCTGGACCCCGGAAAAGCAGGCAAAGAATCCTGAGCTTCATCCGGGCTACAACGTGGTGTTCCTCTACGATCCGTATCCGACGGAAAACGGATTCGACGGTCACTTTGCCGATCTGCTCTATCAATTTGTCGAGCAGCACGGGGGGGGACTTTGCTACATCGCCTCCAACAAGAACTCGCCCAAGCTCTATGCCTTGGATGAATTCAGCCCGCTTCGCGCTCTGTTGCCGGTGGAATTGTCCTTTGATGTATCCAGCGACGTCCAGCGTATCAGCGGCGAGACGGGCCGGGCCTGGAAGATGCGTCTCACGCCCTACGGGCAGGACCATCCCATCATGATGATGGAAGATTCGCCCGAGGCCTCGCTGAACGCATGGGCGGTGCTTCCCGGAATCTACAATTCGCATCACGTCAAGCAGCGAAAACCCCTGGCGCGGGTTCTGGCCGTTCACGGCAACCCCAACCGGAGGTCCGAAGACGACCTGGTCGAGCCATTGATCGTCTACCAGCGATTCAACCTCGGACGGGTCCTCTATATGGGAACCGACGAGACGTGGCGGTGGCAGTTCGTCGATGCCGGGTACTACTACCGACGGTACTGGTCCAACGCCGTGCGGTTCCTGGCCACGCTGCGGCCCAAGCTCGTGGATATCCTGCTGGTCGAGGGCAAGGAACGCTACGACCTGGACGAGACCGTCACCTTCGAGGTGCGTGCGTACAACGACAAATATCAGCCATTGACCGAAGATACCTTTACGGTCATTCTGGACCCGGCCGACCCGGATGAAAAAGAGATCCGGATTCCCCTCGAGGCAACCGACAAGGCCAACGACCCGGGCAAATACCGCGGGACGTTCGAGCCCGAGCGGGAGGGGACCTACACCGTCACCGCGCTGGCCAAAGAGCAGCGGAAAGACCGGGTCTCGGAAAAGCGCCTGATCATCACGGTTCCCGAGGCTGAAAAGAAGCAGCCCCAGGCGGACGAGAAACTGATGCACCGTCTGGCCGGCGATGCCCGGGCACTGAATATCGTGGACATCGGCGAGCTTCGCAATCTCCCCCACGGCCGGCGGGAGGTTCCCAACGATATCAACAAGGAACTCTGGGACACTCCGCTGATGCTTCTGATCATCGCCCTGCTGCTGTGCACGGAGTGGATCCTGCGTAAGAAATACAACATGGCCTGACCTGCGAAGGTCCCGAGCGAAAGATACGCCAATCATGACCAAGCAAGAAGCCCTGCATCATACGATCCTCCGGAAACTCGGACGCCTCAAGACGTCTCTGATCGCCCGTCTGGCGGTGGAAGGAACCAGTTGGCTGTTGATGGCACTGGTGGCCCTGGTCGTCGTGACCTTCACGTTCGACTACCTGCTGCGACTGGACCAGGTGGAACTGCGCGTGGTGATCATGGCGGCAGCGACGGCCGGCGTGCTCTACATCGCCTGGCGCTATCTGCTTTCCCCGCTGACGGTTCCAATGGACAGTGACAACCTGGCCCTGTTGATCGAGAACCATTACGGCCAGTTGGACGACCGGCTTATCAGCGCCCTTCAGTTCAATGATCGACAGGATCTGGTCGCCGCGGGCATGAGCCCGCAGTTGATCGAAAAGGTGCGCGAAGAAGCGGACCAGATGGCCGAACCTTTGAACTTCTCCGCCGTCATCGAACGCAAACGCATGTGGGTCACGCTCTGCCTGGCCCTGGTGCTGGTGATGCTGCTGGGGGGCTTTGGCGCCTGGCGAAGCGATCTGATGGCCATCTGGTTCAAGCGCAACATCCTGTTCTCCACCTCCGAGTTCTACCCGCAGGAGACCTACCTGGTGGTCGAAGGGGATGGAGACTTCAAGATCCACCGCGGCGAAGACCTGGTCGTGACCGTGCGTCCTCGCGAGGACAGCCGCGTGATTCCGTCGCGCATAACCGTACATGCAAAGTACGAGGGTATCAGCGACACGCGAAGAGACGTGACGCTGGATCCGGAGAAGAAGGTCTACACCGTGGTCTTTGAGTCGGTCCGCGAGGAATTCGAATTCTACGTCACCGGTGGAGACGATCGACTCGATCGCCTCAAGCCGCATAGGGTCCTTCTGGTTGAGACCGCCGAACTGGTCGAGGTCTCCTACACCGTTGTTTTCCCGGAATACACCAACCAGGAGCCCCCGCGCAAGACCTTTACCAACGCGCCGGACATGCTCAGCGTCCCTGCCGCGGGGGAACTGGAAATCACCGGCAAGACGACCCTGCCGGTGACCGGGGCGCAGATCTATCTCAACGGCTGGCCCGCAGGGACGATCAAGGCCCAGCCCGGCTCGGAGAACCGTTCGCTGATCGGGACGCTGCCGATCGGGACCTTCAACCTGCCCCCGCTGCAGAGAGTGGCTGCCGACGCCATCGGCTTTCCGGAAGAGTTCGGGCTGCTGGGCGGCATGGAAAGGGTTCTCCGCAAGCCGGCCGTTGCCTTGGGCTCGATGGGCCGGGGGCTCGAGCCGGAACTCAAGATGGTCATCACTCTCACCGACGAAGAAGGCTTCACACGAAACGCCCTGGAGTTGAAGATCGTTGTGCTTCAGGATGTTCCGGCGGAATTTCGCAAGTTCGAAGCCCGAGAGGTCTCTTCGCTGGTCACCAACCAGGTGCAGATTCCCCTGTACATCGAGGCGGTCGATGCCTACGGGCTGGAGCACGTTCGGATCTTCGCTTCAATCGACAATGAACCGTTCGAACCGTTGGGCGAACCGGTCCTGCCTCAAACCCCTGCCGCTCGCGAGATCGTTCAGACACGAGTAGTGGACCTGGCCCCGCTGGCGGTTCAGCCCGGCTCGACGGTCCGCATCCAGGCTGAAATTCTCGACTCGATGCCCAGGGACTACGGAGGGCCCAACATCACCGCCAGCCGCGTGTTGAGTTTCAATGTGGTCACCCAGCAGCAACTGGAAGAACAGATGCTCCAGCGGATTCGTGAAGCGGCAGCGCTGTTCGGCGAGGCGGTGGACAACCAGAAGATGGCCGCGGCCAAGACCCAGAGTGCCCGATCGGCCATCGAGGGAGAAAACCAGATTTCCAAAGCAGCCCGGCAGCGACTGGAAGACTCGGGTGAACTCCAAAGCACCGTCGGCGTCGAGGTGCAGAACTTTGCCGACAAGCTTCGGGGCATTGTTGCCGAGATGGAACGCAACAACTCCGGCTCGTCCCAGCAGCGGACGCAGTTCCGCGAATACGTGATCTCCCCCCTGGAGAACCAGGTGGCTGAGCATATCGAAACCGCCCGCAATGCCCTCAAGCAGATCTCGGAAAAACAGGATCCGCGGGAGGTCAGCGAAAAGGCCGCCGAGGTAGCCAAGCTGCAGGACGGCCTGGTCCGGGAACTGACGAGTATCGGCTCGAACGTGGTGAAATTTGCCGACCGTCAGGCCTTGGGTGCCGAACTTCTCAAGATTATCGGCGAGTTGGAGAAGATCCAGGAAGGCATCCAAGAGGACATCGAAGGCGAAGGCGGCGATGTCTTCAAGGATTGAGGCCCCCAAGCCAGAAACCTCTTGCCGAATATGGGCAGGAGGGAACTTTTGCCGGCCGGGGTCGACTAAGCTTCCGGGCGGGCAGACAGGACCGTATCAGGCCATACGCATCGAGGCCTCTCGGTCCGATACCATACACAAGAGGTCCACAATTTCAAAAGGTGATACCATGAGACCCAGCGCAAAGCTTTTCTGGATCGTGGGGCTGATCTCGGCCCTGTTGATGGGTTCGAGCCTTCAGGCTCAGCAGAACAGTCCGGATATCGGAGCGACCGAAAAGGCCGAGCAGACCAAATACATCACCCAGCAGTTCCGCGACCTGCTTTCGCAGATGGTCAAGGTCGCTGAGGCACTGCGGGATACCGATCCGGAATCGGCCAAGATCATTCTCGAGACGCACGACAAGGCCGAACGGGCGCTGTTGCTCAATGACCTGGACCAGGTTCGCCAGTTGCTCCTCAAGGGCCTCAAGCAGGCCGCGGCAGGTAAACAGGGCGAAGTGATCAGCGAGCTTCGCCAGTTGTATCGATACTTGCTGGAAGGTGAGATGGATATCGACGAGCGGATGGAAAACCTCCGCCGTCTGGAGAAGTACCGCGACGCGATCGACGCCGCCCTGGAGCGCCAGCGGGAACTGGAAAGCGCCAGCGACCTGCTCAGCCGAGCCGGTGAGCTTCGCAAGCAGATGGCGGACCTGGAGAAGCAGTTGGGCGAGCTGGCCGACGCCCAGAAGAAACTTCGCAGCAACACACAGGCTTCTCAGGGCGATCAGAGCGTGGCCAAGCTCCAGGCCCTTCGTGAAGAAGTAGCCGACATGATGGCCAAGCAGGAGCAGCTCAGCAAGAGCACCCTTCGGGTTCGTTCCGAGGCGCTGGGCGCCCTGGGAGAGAAGCAGAAGGAATACGCCCAGAAGACGCGGGACATCGCAGAGAAGATTTCCAAGGCAGCTTCGGATCCTCAGATCGCCAAGGCTGCCGGCCAATCCGGCAAAGAAGGCAGCCTGTCGAAGGCGTCTGAAAAGGCCTCCCTTGCCTCGAAGGAAATGGACAAGTCCTCCGAGTCTCTGGCCAAGCCCAACCCGATTGAAGCTGCCAGCTCGCAGAAGCAGTCAATGCTCGACTTGAAGGACGCCCACGACGCGCTTTCCGAGGCGATTGCCAAGGCAGCGAAAGACACGGCCGCGGGCAAGCTCGCCGCCAAGCAGCGCGACCTCCAGAAGCAGGCCCAGCAACTGGCCTCTGCGATGGACAAGCTCAGCAAAGAGGCCGGCAAGTCGGGCCAGAGCGGCAAGAGCGGTCAGAGCGGAAAGTCCGGCCAGTCCGGCAAGCCCAAACCGGACATGAAGAAGGCCTCTTCGGAAATGGCCAAAGCCGCCGACAAGCTCGACGGCCAGGATACCCAAAAGGCTTCCGACCATCAGAAGGAAGCGCTGGATGCGATGAAGGCTTCGCAGGAAGAGTTGGCCGCCATCGAAAAAGCCCTCAACGAAAAGCTCAACCAGGACCCCTCCGGCCAGGCAAAGGACCAGGAGAAGCTGGCCAAGGCGACCGAAGAGATCGCCAAACAGATGAACAAGGACAACCAGGATGGGAAGAACACGCCCGGAAGCAGTTCGGCCTCCAAGGCGTCCGAATCGATGTCCAAGGCTTCTCAGGGCCTGAGCCAGAACCAGAGCAGCCAGGCCAACGAAGAACAGAAAAAGGCCATCGAGGATCTGGAAGTTGCACGCAAGGAGCTGGAAAGGCTCATCGAGGAAGAGCGCCAGCGCAAGCAGGCCGAAGCCCTGGCCAAGGTTGACCAGATGCTCCAGAAGGCCCTTGATAAACAGCGGCTGGTCAGCTCCGAGACGAAGAAGGTCGGCTCGGGTCATGTTCCCGGTTCGGACTTCAACCGCGAGGAGCAGTTGACGCTCACGCGTCTCTCGGCCGCTCAGGGCGAGGTCGGTGACGATCTCCAGCGCGTCATCGAGATGCTCGAAAAGGAAGGCACGACAGTGGTCTTCCCGCGGGTGTTGAACCAGGTCCAACGGGACTGCCGCAGTTGCCAGGAACTCCTGCACGAGAAGAAGCCCGGCACCTATACGCAGAAGCTGCAGGAAGATATCGAGCGCCAGCTCGAGCAGATGATCGAGTCCATCCGACAGGAATTGGCCGAAAGAGGCCGGAAGAAATCCGGCGGCGGCCAGGGTGGCGGCGGTGGCCAGGGCGGGCAGAAGCCCCCGCTGGTTCCCGGCGAGGCCGAACTCAAAATGCTCCGCCAGTTGCAGATGCAGGTAATGGGGCGCACCGTTCTGGTCCACGAACTCCAGGCCAAACGGGAGCTTTCCTCCGAGCGTGTCCAGGCTTCCCACAAGGACCTGGCCAAGAGCCAGAAGGAAATCCTGGATATGACCAAGCAGCTCCAGGAAAATGCCAAGTAAGAATCCGAATCCACCGCATTGCGATTCGATCGCATAGGAGAAGATACGATGAAGACCTACAAAAGACTTCTGGGAATCCTTGCCGGGCTCTTGATCCTGGTCATGGGGCAGGTGAGCCTGGGACAGATGGACCCGGTCCAGCCGGCGGATGAAGAGGAAGAGGCGGCGCCGCGCGGCCAGGAGGATCTGGAGAAGATCTTCGGCCCGCAGATGACTCAGGAAGAAATGGACGAGTACCTCCGCAAGGCGGTCAAGCGCCGCCTGGTCACCGAGCGGATGCAGGTCCTGGCCCACATCGAAGACGGGATGCTGCTGCGTTACATGGATGAGGATGTCGACAAGGCACGAACCATCCTCAGGGACGAAAAGGCGGACAACACCCAGAAGGACAACATTCAGCGCATTATCCGCGCCTATGCCGCCGTCGAGCCGGACCTGGCCAAGCCGTACGAAATGTACAACAAGGCCCAGGCCCTGGAGGAAGAGGGCAAGGAAAAGGAAGCCACCGAGGCTTTCCTTGCCGCGGCCGAGAAACTCAAGGAATCACTCAATACCAACGATTCGGATTACTACGCAGCGGCCAAGCATTATCTCTATGCCCAGATGCTCGCCGATGCGGGCAAGGGGTGGGATGCGATTGACGCCTATGGCAATGTGATTGCGAACATGCCCGACCGCCTGAGTTTCGCGGCCGGGGCGAGTCTGGCCTCTGCGGCCACCTTTGAAGAGATGGGCCGAGGCTTCTATGCCATGCAGATGTACTCCTTCATCCTTAAGGAATACGCAGCCACACTGGAACAAAAGCAACTGGTCCACGCGTGGGAGCGGTATGAGAAGCTGACGAAGATGTACAAGGACCCGGATCCGATGTCGGCCATCGCCAAGCGGATGGACGAGGTGCACCAGAGACTGGACCGGTTGGACTCGGGTGAGCAGACGCAGGAGAAGCAGGAAGAGATCGTCGCGATCCTCACCGACCTGATCAAGGTGTATGAGGAACAGAAGAAGAACGATCCGAATCAGCAGAAGCAGAAGCAGAAGCAGGAGAAGCAGCAGCAGAAGCAGGGCCAGGGCCAGGGTCAGGAGGGCAGCGCGGGTCAGCAGCCCGGAGGCCGGCAAGCCAAATCCGGCAAGCCGCAGAACCAGGGCTCTCAGCCGGCCCAGTCCAGCTATCTGCCCGAGGGTATCAGCGGACGGGTGGAGCTGAAATCCGAAACGCGCAAGGGACTCGAGGAATCCGGCGACTGGGCGCAGCTTCCTCCCCGAACGAAGCAAAAAGTCAAGGAAATGCTTCAGCAGCAGTTGAGCCCGAAGCACCGCGAAGCCATTCGTGAGTACATGCGGGGCGTCAGCGGAGCGAACGAATAGGGCAGGAGCTTGAATATGGTGCAGGTAAGAAGATCCTGGATGGTGGCTTGGGCGGTTCTGCTGGTCGCGGTGGGCACGACATATGCCCAGGACGAACCGTATGTCCAGCGGCTTGACACCAGTCGACTCGTCGGACATGTGAAGTCGATCTCCGACGGCATGGTTCGCATGGAGACCGAAGCCGGCATGGAAGAACTGAAGCTCGACGAGGTGGCCAGGATCCACTACCAGAGCGCTTCGGACGTCCTCCAGAACCAGGGCAAGACGGTCGTCACCACCATCACGGGCATGGCCCTGCAGGCCAACAGTCTCCAGGCTCCGCGGAACAAGAACGTTGTGAAGATCGAAAACACGCTGCTGGGAAGCCAGAGCCTGGAACTTGCCCAGATAGACAAAATCTACTTTTCACGGATGGATGTTTCCCCCCGCGGGGTGGACCAGCGCTGCAAGGAGGGGCGGCTGGTCCGGGAAGGGTTCGACACCCTGGTGGTGGAAACACAAGAGGGCAAGTGGATCGGCGTGGGCGGAGTGTTCCAGGGCCTCAGCGACAGCGAAGTTCATTTCCGCTACAAGGACAGGGACCGCACAGCCGACCGCAAGAACGTCGCGGCGATTCTGATCACGCACCCGCAACAGGCGGCTGAGCCTGAGCTTCGCGGCATCCTGTTTGGCCTCAAGGGCACGAAGGTGGTCTTTACATCCATCAAGCTCTCCGACGGCCAGTACGAGGTTGAAGTGCCCGGCCTGGGAACGCAGAAGATTCGTGCCAGCCAGGTCTCTCGCGTGCAGATCCTCTCGGACAAGGTGGTGGATCTGGTGGATCTGACCCCGACAAAGGTTCGCGAGAAGGGGCTGTTCGATCGAACGTATAACTACCGCGTGAACCAGAGCGTCTCGGGCAAACCGCTTCTGCTGGACCGGAAGCGTTACGACGTCGGGCTGGGGGTGCACAGTTTCTGCCGGATGACCTGGCCGCTCAAGGGTGAGTACGAAAAGATGGTCGCTATCGTGGGCATCAACGATTCCGTTCGCCCCAAGGGCGACGCGACCGTTCGCTTCCTGGATCAGCAAGGCCGGGACCTCATCGAACCGCTTCGCGTAACCGGGCGGGACAAGGCCCAGCTTGTCAGCCTGGATCTGACAGGCGTGGAAAATCTGACACTCAAGGTCGATTACGGAGAGGATTCTCTCGATGCGGCCGATCATGTCGATGTGGTGGCCGCACGGCTGATCAAGAAGGGCGCTGCCGACTGAAACGTTTGGTCCCCCGGGCCTGAGCCGCTACACTTGGCTCGTGGATTGCCATGAGTTGACATTACGCGCCAAGCGCCTGGCACGCCAGGCGGGCTTTGACCGGGTGGGCATCGCCCCGGCCTCCAGATTGCCTGCCAAAACCTTGCGCGACTACTCGCGATGGATCGAATCGGGCTTCTCGGCCCGGATGGGGTATCTCAGTCGAAACCAGGACCTTCGCGAAGACCCCGGCTGTCTTGTCTCCGGGGCTCGAAGTGTGATCTGCCTGGCCGTCAGCTACGCGCCGGGAAAGGAAGATTCTCCCGACGCTCAGGCCCGGGTGGCCCGCTACGCACGTGGCAGGGATTACCACAAGGTCCTCAAAAAGATGGGCCACAGGCTCATGGGGGATCTGTCGAAGTTGACAGGCAATTTCGAGGGCAGATGTTTCACCGACTCGGCCCCGGTAATGGAGAAGAGCCTTGCGGTTCTGGCCGGTCTGGGCTGGATCGGTCGCCATGGCTGTCTGATCGTGCCGGGCCTGGGCAGCTACGTGCTTCTGGCTGAAGTTATCTCCAACCTGCCCCTGGTGGCTGATTCGCCTGTCTCGGGAGGCTGCGGCTCGTGCAGACTGTGCATCGAGGCCTGCCCGACCCGGGCGTTTTGCGCCGAGGGGCTACTTGATGCCCGCAAGTGCATCAGCTACTGGAACAAGGGGCGCGAGACCGACGTTCCCCTCTCGGTCGCCGAAAACATGGAGGGCTGGATCTGTGGCTGTGACCAATGCCAGGAAGTCTGCCCGCATAATCAGCAACTCGAACCCGGTTGCGAGGCGCTGCTGGCCGGGGGAGTGGAGTTGCCGGCCCTTGAAGAGATGCTTTCCTGGAGCCGCGAAGAATACCGGGAATTTGTGGCCGGGCGCGGCCTGAAGGTCGTCAGCTACGAATCAATGATGAGGAACCTGGTCTGTGCCGCCCGCCGGGCCGGCGATGCCTCCCTGGAGGGCCGCCTTCGGGAACTGGCCCAGCGGATGGAAAAGTTGTCCCCCTGGGTCGACTGGGCACTGGAAGCCTTCCCCCATCGACGGGGCTGACAAGGCCGGAGCCCATCGCTATAATCGCCGCCAAAGGAACAAAGATGCCCAAGAAGAGTCGACCGATACGCAAAGTCAAGAAAATGGACCTCGAGGCCATCCGGTCTGCGGTCCGGGATATCCTTGTCGCCATTGGGGAAGATCCATCCCGGGAGGGGCTGAAGAATACCCCCGATCGCGTCGCCCGGATGTACGAGGAACTGATGGGCGGGCTGATGGAGGATCCCAAGAAGCATCTCAAGGTGGTTTTTCAGGAGCAGTACGACGAAATGGTGGTTCTGCGGGATATCCCGTTTTCCTCCATGTGCGAGCATCACCTTCTGCCCTTCATCGGCAAGGCCCACGTCGCCTACCTGCCCAACGGCAAGGTGGCTGGACTGAGCAAACTGGCCCGGGTGGTGGAGGTGATCGCCCGAAGGCCCCAGCTCCAGGAACGCCTGACCTGCCAGGTCGCCGACCTGATCATGGATTCCCTCGATGCAAAGGGGGCTGCGGTGATCATCGAAGCGACCCACACCTGCATGACGCTGCGCGGGGTCAAGAAGCCCGGGGCGGTGATGGTGACATCCGCGATGCGAGGCCTGTTCAAGAGCAATCTCGCCACGAGAACCGAGGCGATGAACCTGCTGACGCATCACAACTGACAGCCCGTTGAGAAATCACTCCTCTGGTGCAATCGGTGGTTGACTCCGCGACGAGGCTCGTTTTCAGATGGAACTTCAGGCTCCGGAGGACTCTCCGGGCGTTTTTTGACGGATGGCCACAGCCGTCAAGTCGTCCTTCTGGGCTGTGCCTTCCGAGAAAGCTTCCACCTCTTCCCGAAGAGCCTGAATCCACTCCATGCTGGTGCTTCGGGGCAGTTTCCGGCAAAGCTGGAGCACCCGCTGGGTCCCGAACATGTCGCCCTTGCGATTGCATGCTTCGGTAAAGCCGTCGGTGGTCACCAGCAGCCCGTCCCCCGGGGCCAGGACGAACCGGTTGACCTTGGTATAGGTCGCATCGGCCATGATGCCCAGGGGAATCCCCGTGGCGGGGACCTCTTCGGCGTGGTTGCCTTCGCAGCGGAAGTGGATGATCGGACCATGGCCGGCCGAGATGCACGAGATCGAACCGTCGGCCGGATCCAGAATGCCCACGAAACAGGTAACGAACCGGGAGGCATTGAGGTCCTCGGTGAGCAGTGCGTTCACGCCCTCCAGGAGTTCGGGCAGGGCGTTTTCCTTTCGAGCCACGGCCCGGAGCATGGCCCGGGTTTCACTGACAACCAGGGCCGGGCCGATCCCATGGCCGGTTGCGTCGGCCACCACGACCATGCATCGCCCGTCGGGCAGGGGGAAGAAATCGTAGATATCGCCACCGGTCTGGGCGGCGGGGCGCGTGAAGCCTGCCAGGTCGAAACCGGCCGGCTCGGGCACCTTCTTGGGCAACAGGTCCTGCTGAATTTCCCTGGCCAAGGCCATCGCCCGCTCCATGACGAGTTTCTGCTGATAGTGTGCCAGCAGGTTGGCCCGCTGCAGGGCGACGCCCGCCTGGGCGGCGAACGTCTCGGCCAGGGCTACGTCCCGCTCGTCGAATTCTCCTCCCACCCGGTTGACCACCTGAAGGACGCCCACAAGATCTCCCTCGTGTCCTCTCAGGGGTGTGCTGATCAAATTCCGCGTACGGAAACCCGTGGAAAGGTCCACGTTGCGGTTGAACCGCGGGTCCTGGTATGCATCGGGAATCAGCAAGGTTCGGCCTGACTGGATCGTTGCGCCGCTGATGCCCTGGTTGGCCGGCACGCGGATCTCGTCGACACCGGTGGCGATGCGGGAAACCAGTTCGTCGTTTTGCCGGTCGTAGAGGAAGACAGAGGCCCTCTCCGCCTGGAGAAGCGAGAGGCTCTTGTCGACCAGCAGGGCCAGAAGCTCGTCCAGGTCGGTGGTGGCCGCCATCGCCCGGGTTACTTCCAGAACCTGCTGAAGGTCTTGGGGATTTTCGTGCAGTTGACTCATCGCCGGGTTTCTCGCGTCAGCGACGACGCGGAATGGGATAGGTGACGCCCCCCATCGGGAAGGCTGTTACGCGTGGCCTGTCGACCGAGAGGAGATCGTCGCAGATCCCGGCCGCCTCGTCCAGTGTCCGGCAGATTTCCACGCCGGGGAAGGGCCCCTCTTCATGAAGCGTGGGCGAGACGAAAATGATGGAATTCCGCTCGATGGCCTGCATGGCCAGCCGGACGAAGAAGGCGGCGTCTCCGGCCAGCCGGGGTACGAGCCGTGTCAGAGTCGAGGCCAGGGCGTGACTGCCGAGGTATCGAACCACGCGGCGGGTCCACTTGGGGCTCAGAGGCCAGCTTGGCGGGTCCATGCCGTTTCTCCCGGCCGGACACTGGGTAACGCAGACAACCACGCCGCCGGGGCGGACGGCCCACTGGGAATGGGCGACAGCCTTGAAGGACTGCCACAGATCAAAATCCCGCGGGTAGGCGTTGGAGATGACGATGTCTGCCGGCTCGCCCAGCAGCACGCCGCAGGCGACCGAGCAATGCTTGGCCAGCATGCGCTGGGTGGACTCCAGAGGCCCGGCTCCCAGCGTGCTGGGCTGGTTGTTCTCATCGAGGACAAACTGGATGGAATAGACGTTCCCGCCGGCCTGCTGAAGCAGTTGGCCTGCCCGATCGATGGCTTGGCGCATCGGATTGGTCATGCCGTCGGTACCCACCAGTTGCCGTGGAGTACGAGCCAGGCCCAGCCTGTGCAGATGCCGGATCGACTCGAGCGAAGCGCAACCGGGCAGGAGCATCTTGGCTCCGCCCCCAAAGCCGGCCTGGAGGTGGGGCGAGACGGAGGATATCACGATACGCAGCGGGGCCTGTACCAGTCGTCGATCCAGGTCAATGGGGACCTGGTTGCACTGGCCAAGCGTTTCGTATTCCTTGGGGTTCCGCCAGGGGTTGCTGCGCCATTTGAGGCGGGTCGCCCAGACGCCGAGTTTCTCCTGGGCCTGGGAGGTGGTCATCTCCGGGTGCATGCCGACGGCGAAGAGCACCTCCAACTGCTCATCCTCGATTCCGGCATGCTGGATTTCGGGCATCAGGACATTGAGTATGCTCTCAATGGGGCTGTGGCGGGTGATGTCCTCGACGACCAGGATGATCGGGTCGTCGCGGTGGCGGCTAAGAAGCTGGGTAAACGACTCGCCGCCGGATCGACTGGAAAGCAGTTCCGAAAGCCGCTGGGGCCAGTCCTCCCAGGCCGGTCGAAGCTGGGGAGAGGCCACCTTCTGGAGATGCCAGTTGGAAGGCAAATCCAGGGACAGGTCGCCCTCGTGCACCGGAAAGCGTAGCTTGGCCATAGCTCAGCCTCTGCTGGAGTTGGGATCCTGGCGCCTGCCGATAACCACATTGTACACGCCAAGCGGCTCGGCAAACGCTGTGAAGTCTCCCAGGTTCGCTTGTCGCATGAGCTCTTCGAGTTCCTCGCGACTCCGGTGGATCATGTGGAGCCCGAACACCCGCCGGAAAAACCGATCGGTGCCGTGCCTCCGGGAAAGCGAATTGAAAACCAAAGGAGCGTTGGGAGGCATGACGTCGGCAGCGGCGCCGGCGATAGCGATGATCTGGTCGTCCTCGAGGTACTCGCAGATGCCCAGCATCTTGACCACCGAAGGGGGCCTGTCGAGATGGTCGTGAATATCCCGCACATCGCCCTGTACGAAGCGGACCCTCTCGGAGAGGCCGAACCGGCGGGCCTTTTCCCGGCCGTATTCGAAGGCATCGTTGCTCAGATCCACCAGGGTGGCGTAGCTGTCCTTCTCGGCTTCGAGCATGGCGGGCATGACGATCTGGCCGGGCCCGGCCCCGAGGCAGAGCACGTGGGCCGGATCGTCCTGGCTCTGGTCGATGAGTCGGGCGAGGATTCGGGCACCCAGTCGCCTGCGGTTTCTCAGAGCAGTGGGGATGGTCCCGCCTCCGACGAGGATCTTGTCGGCGATCTGGGTGGGATTGCCCTCGTAGCTGATGACCATGCTTCTCCACCCGCCGGGATCTTTCCAGTTGGCTGCGGCCAGTTCGCTCTTGCCGAATCGCAGCATTGCCTTGAGAAAGCCGGCCGGCATGTAGTTGGCCATGGGGTTGATCAATATTTTTTTCATCGCCCTTGCAACGGGGCCCGGGCGTTCGAACTCTATGTCTTGTGTCCAGTTATCCATGGAGTGTCCAGTTTGTTGTGGTTGCGTTGGGTGTGAGTATACCCGATGGATGGGGGCTATGACCAGAGAGCACCCAAAGGCGTGTTCGAGGCTGGAGCCGACAGCGGGCCGGCGCCGATAAGAGAAACACCGCAGGCAAGGACGCAATCGGAAGACAGCAGGGAAGTGACATGACCAAGAGAGAACTGATCGACGAAATCCTCCTTTTCAACTCCACCGCGGAGCCGGCCTTCCTGGCCCGCTTCGAAGAAAAGGACCTTCAGGACTATCTCCGCGCGTTGCAGGTTTGCAGCGAATCGGGTCGACGCCCGGGTTATACCCGCAACAGCCAGGCCCGGGCCGCCAAGGCAAGCAGCCGGAGAAGGCAGCGCCTCCAGGAGCCCGAGCCCGCCCTGGCCGGCCGGTGCCCCTGGGAGGATTACCGCAGTGTCCCCGGCCAGCGGAGTCTGTTCTAGACCGTAAGAAAAATGTCGTTTCCCGCGAGGAATCGGCATTGACTCCCAACGGGCAGGGAGTATACTACGGGACCCACTTGGGGCCGTAGCTCAATTGGTTAGAGTACCGGACTGTCGATCCGGTGGTTGCGGGTTCGAATCCCGTCGGCCTCGGTCTGAAAGGCTCGCTGTTTGCAGCGGGCCTTTTTGCGATTCGGGCCTCCAAAGAACCCCTGCGAGGGGTTCGAACCCGCCAGAGGCGAGCGCAGCGAGCCACTGCACTGCGGGTCTCGACGCCGGAGGCGCCGCGAAGCGAATACGTCGGCTTAGAGCGAGTGACAGAATTCTTTTCGCTTTGAGCTACCTGCAGGGCGCCCTGTCATCGTCCGGCTGCATCAGCAATGCTACGGCATTGCCTGTTTCGCCGTCCTTGAAAGGACACCCTTCGCTGACGCTCAACATCGAAAACTCTTCTATCACTCACTCCAGGTCTGAAAGGCTCGCTGTTTGCAGCGGGCCTTGAGGAATCCGGTGCCAGGCTTTCCGGGGAGCAGAGCCGAACCAGGCCGGGAAAAATCCCTTCAGAATCTGCCAGGGGGATCCGCTCCGATGCTGTCAGGTGTAAGTTGTTGTAAGGGAAATGGATAACGTCGAAGCCCGGCTTACCCGATCGGCTGGATAAACAGTGCCTGCTGACCCCTTGGGTCTTGGACGTCCCGCTGGGCATGGGTATGATGTTGTCTTCGTTCTGTCCAGAAGCCCTCAAAGGAGCCTTCCCGATGTCATCCCCCTCCCAGCGTCTCAACATCCTGTTCATCATGACCGACCAGCAGAGCTACAAGATGATGAGCTGTGCCGGCAACCCCTATCTCCGCACTCCGGCGATGGACCGAATCGCCCGCCAGGGCGTGCGGTTCGACCGCGCATACGCGACCAATCCCGTCTGTGTTCCCTCCCGCTTCAGCTTGTTTACCGGGCGGATGCCAAGCGAGGTAGGTATGATCTCCAACTCTTCCAAGCATCTCGACGAGATCCCCGAGCGGATCCGCCAAAAAGGGATGGGGTGGCTGCTCAAGGAGGCTGGTTACAAGGCCGACTTCGCCGGCAAGCAGCACCTGCCCAAGATGCGGGCCGAGGATCTCGGCTTCGATGTGGTCTGCAGGGACGAGCGCGACGGATTGGCCCAGGCGTGCGAGGAATATCTTCAGGCCGACCATGACAAGCCTTTCGCCCTGGTCGCGTCCTTCATCAACCCTCATGACATCTGCTACATGGCCATCCGGGACCATGTCCGCAGCGATTTCGAGAAGATCCTCGTTGAGAAGGGCAAGAAGGAAATCGCGGAATTGGACGACGCTCTCAAGCGTCCCGAAGGTGTGGACGACGAGACGTTCTGGAACGAGTTTTGTCCGCCGCTGCCGGAGAACTTCCATCCGCAGGAGGCTGAGCCCGAAGCCGTTGGATACCTAGGCCAGGAGCGAAGGTTCCGCGGCAATGCCCGGGACAACTGGTCCGATGAGCAATGGCGCCTGCACCGCTGGGCCTACCATCGGCTCACCGAGCGCGTTGACGGCCAGATCGGCCGGGTCATGGAAGCCCTCGAAGCCAGCAAGTACGCAGACAACACCATCGTTATTTTCACCAGCGACCACGGGGACCACGACGGATCCCACAAACTCGAGCACAAGGACTGTCACTACGACGAGGCGACCCGGATTCCCTTCATCGTCAGCGCTCCAGGGGGACCCAAAGGCAAAGTGGATACGACCCACATGATCAGCAACGGCCTGGATCTGCTGCCGACCGTCTGCGATTACGCCGGGGCCAAAGTCCCCGAAGATCTTCTGGGCCGAAGTATCCGACCGCTGCTGGAGCAGGGCGACAAAGCCCCATGGCGAGAGCACCTTCAACTGGAGAGCCAGGTCGGTTTCGGGGTCGTGGAACAGCGGTATAAGTACGTCATGTGCCACTTCGGCAAGAACGCCGAGCAGCTCTACGACCTGGAACTGGATCCGTTCGAGACGCGGAACTTCGCCGACGATCCCGACCATGCAGAGGCCCTGGAGAAGATGCGCATGGCCTACCAGGAGTACTGCTGGATCGATGTAGAGCAACCCGTCTGATCGACAGGGGCCCCTGGCCCGCTGGATCCGCCGATTGGCGGAGGTTCACTCGGTTTCCAGCCCGGCCCTGCAGAACGCCAGGGCCTCGCGGACAAAATCGTCCCCGTCCGGACAGACATCGTGGAACATGCCTCGTCGCCGGGCAAAGTCGGTCGAGGAGTTGTAGCTCTCAAAGGCCACAACGACGTCCCGGGGGCACTGCCGGATCGCGTCGAAGATCTCCGGCCAGGGCAGGATGCCTCTTCCAGGTATCCCGCGGTGGTTCTCGCAGGCATGAACAGCGCGCAGCCGAGACGCCGCGGTTGCGAATGCTTCGCGGTAGCTCGTCACTTCCGTCACCAGGTGATAGGTATCCAGCAGGCCTCCCACGTTGTCGCGGTCGATCTGCTCCAGAAGGGCCATCAGTTGCGCGGGGGTATTGACGAGATGGGTCCGGAAGTGGCTCATCGGCTCCAGGATCAACTCCATGCTTCGCTGGGCGGCGAAGTCTGCCAGTTCGGCAAGTGCCTCGGCTACGCGGGGCCGGCAGGTTGAGGGCGCCTCCTCGCGTCGCACCTTGCCCGGATGGCCATACAAGGCCCCGGTGTAGGCGACAGCGCCCATGCGGGCGCCGATGTCGATGTACTTGCGATGCCAGTCGATGGCCTTGCGAGCCAGGGCCCGTTCTTCCAGGGACACATCGGCCTGCTCGGGCCATAGGCCTCCCGGACTGATCATGAGAGACAGCCCTGCGTCCCTGGCCGAGCGGCCTGCCGCTTCGGGTGTAAACTGCATGTCATCGCCGATGGGGACCTCGGCCACATCCAGGCCCAAGGCCTTGATGGAATCGAAAAGTCCCACGTTGGCATCGGTCAGATACTCCAGCCACAGGTACGTATGGGCGCCGTAGCGTATCAAGACCTCTACTCCGCAGGCAGGATGGATTGCCGGTCGGCCAGAACTCGATCACACAGGTCGTTGAATTCCTCATCGATCTCCTGCTTTTCCGGATGATCGCGGTACCACTGGATGGTTCTGCTCACCCCCTGTGTCAGGGACATGGTGGCCTGGAAGCCCGGGGCGAAGCGCTTGAGTTTGGAGTTGTCGAAGACCACGCTGATGGCCTTGTCTCCAAGAAGGTTGCCTTCCTGACTCGGCTCGTAGGCGCTGAGCAGATCGCTGGCCACGTGCACGAGCTGGGGCTCGACGCCCACGCATCTGCCGACGATCCGGTAGTGCTGGTCCCAGGTGAGAACTTCGTCGGAGGTGATGTGAAAGCTGTGTCCGATGGTCTGTGGATTTCCCAGCAGCGGCAGAAGCCCTTTTGCGAAGTCGGTGTTGTGGGTGGTAACCCAGAGGCTCGAACCGTCTCCGGGGACGATGACCGGCAGACCCCGGAGCATCCGGTCCACGACGGTCCACTGTTTCGACCAGGACTGGAAGGCCAGGGGGATCATCGCTTTGCCGTAGGTCAGCGACGGACGGACGATCGTCCCGGGAAAGCCTTCTTCCCGCAGGGCCCGCAGGAGGGCTTCTTCCGAGGCGATCTTGTTCCGCGAATACTGCCAGTGCGGATTGGCCAGCGGCGTCGATTCGGTAATCAGGTAGTGCGTGGCCGGTTTCTGGTAGACCGAGGCCGACGAGATGAAGACATACTGGCCCGTTCTGCCTCTGAAAAGCTCTACATCCCGTTGAATGTCTTCCGGTTTGAATGCGATCCAGTTGACCACGGAATCAAATGTCTCATCGCCCAGGGCCTCTCGGGCCTGATCGGGTTGCTTGATGTCGGCCTGGATGACCTTCACCCCTGCCGGAACGCTGCCGGGTTTGTTGCCGCGATTGAGCAACGTCAGGTCCAGGCCCTGCCGGGCGGCCAGTTCGGTGCAGGCGGTCGAGATCAGTCCGGTGCCGCCGATGAACAGAATCTTCATGGCTCAGGTCTCCAAAATGGGGGATAGCGGGTTGCCTGGAGAGGATCCTACGCCCGGTGAGCTCGTCAGGCAAGTCGCGGAAGGTCGATGCCGAGGCGAAAGTCCGCTTGAGCAGTTGCCATACAGTTCCCGCAACGCTACCATCTGGTCTTCGACCCGTTTTGTCCCTGCCCAGTCGGGAGCACCCCATGAGCGCAGCGAACCAGCCCTACAAGCCCCCCAAGGGGTTTGCGGGGTTCCGAGAGAATCTCGCAGACAAGGGACGCCTGGAAGCCTGGCCCGGCAAGAAGAAGAAGGCACAGAAGGTCCCCGAGTATCAGTGGTCGGACCGCCCCAACGTGCTGTGGCTGATGGCCGATCAGCTCCGGGCTGACATCTTCGGCTTTGCCGGGCATCCCAGTGTCAAGACGCCGAACCTGGACCGACTGGCCCGGAAGGCGACGGTGTTTACCCGCTCTTTCTGCGCAGCCGGGGTTTGCGCTCCCAGCCGGGCAAGCTTTCTGACCGGCCAATATCTTTACGGACACGGGGTCATCGAGAACCCGGCCCCGATGCGAGCCGAATGCAAGACGCTCGGGGACTACCTGAAGGAAGCAGGATATCGCGCGGCCAATATCGGCAAGACGCATTGCGGCCGATCCAGCCGGGATATCTGGGAATATACGGATCACGTGGAAGACGCTTTCGGGGCCACCCAGCCATCGCAGGTGCAGTTCGAGCCGGAGAGTTACCCGGAGCTGACCTTCGTGGCGGGAGAGGTATGCGACAACGCCAATCGTGTGCTGTACGGGCTGTATCCCGGAGGCGAAAAGACCACCAAGAGCTATCAACTGGCTCAGAAGGCGATCGGCTGGCTGTACTGGAACGACGACCCGAGGCCTTTCTTTCTTCGAGTGAGTTTCGATGACCCGCACCCGCCGATCGTCCCTCCGGAAGAATACGCCAGGATGTACGATCCCCAGAACGTACCGGATGAATTGCTTTCCGGGTGGATGGAATCGGCTGCCTCCAAGCCCCGGACGGTCCAGGACTGGCGGGATTTTACGCACATCAACCGCGTCAGCGAAAAAGAGCATCGAATGCACGCCGCGAGGTACATGGCCCTGGTGACCCACCTGGATGCCCAGATGGGGCGCGTGATCGACTACCTGGACGAACTGGGCATCGCCGACAACACGATTATCATTCTTAACAGCGATCACGGGGACATGATCGGCGAGCACGGCCTGTGTCACAAGGGGCCTTACTGTTACGAAGGCACTGCTCGGATCCCTACCCTGTTTTCGGTTCCCGGCTGCAAACCCGGAACCAGTGACGATCTGGTCGAAGCGGTGGACTTCCTGCCGACGGTCCTGGATCTGCTGGATATCGAGCCGGACGGGGATCTTCCCGGCATGAGTCTGGCCGGCGCCATCACAAAGGGCAAGTCGATTGACCGGGAATACGCTTTTGTTCAGTGGGAGGACTACGTTTTCTGCATTCGAGGGAAGCGCTGGAAGCTGACGTGGTATGAAGCCGATGGGACCGGCGAGCTTTACGATCTGGAGGCCGACCCACTGGAGAAATCCAACCTGTGGGACGATGCCACCTGCAGTGAGACTCGGGCCGAGTTGATCAGCCGACTGGAGGCCTGGCGGGACGTCCATGCCCGCCGTGAAGATCACCCCTGCCTGAAGTAGCCCCCTCATGATGTCCCGTCAACGACAGAACCAGCACCTGCGCCGCAACTTCACGCTCCATGCGGTGGAGGGGGGAGTTTTCATCGGGATGATCGCCCTGGTCAACCGGACGACGACGCTGCCGGCCATCGTCAAATGGCTCGGCGGGTCCGACTGGATGATCTCCCTGATGCCGGTCCTGGGCCCGGCGGCGATGATGATTCCTCCGCTTCTGACCGCCCACCGGGTTCAGCGGCTTCTGCTGTTCAAACCGCTGTTGCTGGTGACGGGACTGTTTCAGCGTTTGCCTTATCTCGTGGCTGGGCTGGTTTTGTTCTGGGCCTCTGCCGCCCCGGGTGTTGCCCTTGCCGCGGTGGTTCTGACGCCCCTGGTGTCCGGTTTGTCGGCGGGGATTGCGATCTCGGCCTGGCAGCAATTGGTGGCCAAGACGGTCCCATCCCGCAGACGCGCGTCGATGCACGCGACTCGCAATGTGATTGCCGCGGTTCTGGGGCTGGCAGCAGGGGAGGTGACTCGGAGGATCATGGATTGGCGACCCGGCCCTGTGGGCTATGCCTGGCTTCACCTGATTGCCTTCGGTGGGTTGATCGTATCCTACACGCTCTTTTCGATGATCCGCGAATGGGCCCACAAACCCCCGCGTGAGGAACGGCAGACGGCCGGCTTGGTGGAAAACCTCAAGCAGTCCCGGTCGGTTTTGGGCAACCGGCAGTTGGTTCTGTACCTGCTGAGCATTTCGAGTATGAATGGCCTCTACCTGGTGATGGGCTTTCTTTCGGTCCATGCCCTGGAAGTCACCGGGTCGCAGGACAGCTTTATCGGTGTGTTGACAATCACACAGATGGCGGGGGGGATTTTGGGAAATCTCCTCTCAGGTTGGATGGGGGACCGATGGGGAGTCAAGACGGTGATGCTCCTGGCCCGGGGGGCGTTTGTGGCGGTTCTGGCTTTGGCCTTGTTTCTGGAGGCAAGCTGGGCCTGGGCGGGGCTCTTCGGGCTCTTCGGTCTGGCACTGGGGGCGCACATGGTCAGCAAATCGGCCATGCCCCTGGAGTTGTGTTCTTCCAGGCGGCGATCGACGGTTCTGGCAGTCATCGCACTGGTCCAGGCGCCCACGCTTCTGGGAGCTTCGCTGATGGGGGGATGGCTTCGCGGGAGCCTTCTAGGCCTCCAAGGCCTGATGTTGGTGGCAATGGTGGCTGTGGGACTCTCAGCAGTACCGGCTCTGTTGATGAAAGAACCTCGGTCTCTCCGGTCGGGGTGAATCGCTTTGCCCGTCCGGGCAGTAAATTCACAAATGTGTTGCCGAGTTTTCACCGACGCGGTAAGATAAGTGTAACCTTTTAACGTAATGGCGTGTTATCTGGTTACTACTCTCTTCTGTATCAGGAATCTCTACCATGGTGACATTGTCGGAAGTGGCCAAGGCCGCCGGCGTCAGCGTGAGTACCGTCAGTATGGTGCTCAACAAAACCAAGCGCTCCCAGCGAATCAGCGAGTCCTGTGCCAATCGGGTCCGCCAGGCGGCCAAACAACTGGGTTACGTGCCCAACTACCACGCCAGATCCATGAAGCTAGGCCGGGCCGAGGTGATCGGTGTCGCACTGGACGTCACCTATCAGGAGACCCCGGGCCACACGGATCTGGGCCAGGCCTATCTGGGCAATCTTGTCGGTGCGATCGAGAAGAAGACCCGCCAGATGGGGTACTGGATGTCTGTGATCGGCCCGACCAAGGCTGAGCGGGCGATCGAAAGGGGGGCCGGCGCGCTGAAGCAACGGCGACTGGATGGATTGATCATCCCTGCCCCGATGATCGCCAAGTTCCGCCTGCACCTGCTCCAGCAATTGCCCGAAGTGCCGGTGGTGATCATCGAGTGTTCCGAGGATGTCCCGCATGCTGTCGTGGATTTCGACGACGCCGGCGGGGTTGGCCTGGCCGTGAAGCACCTGGCCCAGCTGGGCCACAAGAGCCTCCTCTGGGTGGGCCAGAAGGAGAACTGGAACGCCGATCGGGCCCAGGTGCGCGAGCAGGCGTTCATCACCGAGGTCTGGGATGCCGGGCTCAAGGGAGCCAAGGCGACGTTCGGCCCCGACGAGATGGTCACCGATCTGAGGCACGGCGAGGAGAAGATGATCGAAACCGCCGGCCGTGCGGTGACCCAGCAGATCAAGGACGGGAAACTCGAACATACCGGCATCGTCTGCTACAACGACCTTTGCGCCATCGGCGCGCTTCGAGCCCTTCGCAAGGCCGGGCTCAGGGCGCCCGAGGACATTTCCGTGGTTGGCTTTGATGATCTCCAGGCCTGCATGGCTGACCCCAAGCTCACAACGATTGACCACCGTTTGGATCAAATCGGGGCCCGGGCGACCGAGTTGGTCCTGGAAATGGGCCAGGATGACGAGTCATTCAAAAAACTTCGTGGAGTTCGGGAAGTCATCGAGCCGGAATTGATCCTGCGGGAGTCTACCGGACCGGCTCCAAAGAAGTAGCCGCCGTTGGCTGCGATAAGCATTGCCCTTCGGGCCGCAGTGGAATAAGCTTCCACGAGCCCCGAAGGGCTTGTTTTGCGCCTGTGGAACTCGAAGGAACTGCCCATGAAAAGCTACTACCGAACACCCCAGGTCGAACCGGGAATCCGGAACGTAATCCTCCAGAACCGCTGCGGCAATCGACTCACCGCGATGGTGTTTGAAGATCGCACCGAAATGGAA
This sequence comes from uncultured Planctomycetaceae bacterium, assembly GCA_964583095.1. Lineage (GTDB taxonomy): Bacteria > Planctomycetota > Phycisphaerae > SM23-33 > SM23-33 > CAZOVB01. Next base: position 19,381 of record CAZOVB010000021.1, on the reverse strand, counting down.
CTGGTCTACAAGCCCAACGCCGGGCGACGCAAAGACCTCTATGCTCGCAACTTCTCCAACCGCGACATCTATACCCTCGCGATCCCGGAGATCCTGCTGCCGGAAATCACCGCACAGCGCGTCCAGCAATTCCACTACGACCCGTTCATGACACAGATGGAAATCGGAGATTCCTCCGGTGCCAAGAACTGTATCACGCTGGTCAATGTAGCCGACCACAACTGCTTTGCCCTCAGTGCCCCGGCTCCGCTGCTGGTGAGCTTCAGGCCCCATGATCGTTTCCAGATCAGCGATGGCCTGCTCTGGGAGGCGTTCGAAGACCGCGGCGAGAACATCGTTTCCTTCGTGATGTTCCCAGGCTACCAGGAGAGCCGCTTTCGTGTGCTGGAAGACGGCCAGACGGTTATCCAGTTGCTCGAGGACGACGTCGTGCTCATCGGGGCAGAAGAATCCATCGGATATGTCGACCGGATCGCCGAGAGCCTGGCAGGCCTGGACCTGGGGGAGCTCTGCATGCGCAACGAGGACATAATCGCACCGGTCCTGGGCAAGTCCCGGATCGTTCTGGACGATGATCCGGGGCTGCAGGAGGTGCTGGACGTCAATACGCGTTTCGTCTGGTCGGGCATCGACGAGGGCGGAGCCTGTTTCGGGGCGATGAACCGCATCTACCATCTCATCTGGGTCCGGGACGGTTCCATGTCGGCCGCCACGCTGGCCCGGGCGGGCTGGCCCGACCCGATCCGCCTGTGGGCGCCGCTGCTGCTGGAGAACCCCAATACCCGAAAAGATGACCACGGGCAGCGGGTGCGGGAATTCCTGCAACTGGTCGGCACGAGGTGGTGCAAAGCCGAAGATGACGGCATCTACTATGCCATGCTGACGTTGCACGACTACTGGCGAAGCACGGGCCAGGCCGACCTGGTCGAGCGGAAGTTGGAGGAGCTTCTGGAGATTCTGGATCATACGATCGAGGATCGCTTCGATGAGAACCCCGGGCTCTTCGGCAGCGACACGCTGGGAGAGGACCCGACCGAGGCCTCGCCGTATTTCGGCTATGATGTGGTCAACGGCTCGATGCACACCCGACGCCACGACGCCTCCGGCGACAAGCCGATCAAACGCGTCTATTCGCTCTACCAGAACGTGAACATGTTCAACTGCCTGCGCATGGCCCAAACGCTGATAGCGGCCTGCAATCCCGAGGCCCCGGCCCAGCAGAGCCGGCGGTACCAGGAGCTCTGCGAGCGACTCACCCGCAAAATCCGGGAGGTTTTCGTCAACGAACAAGGCCGCTACCGGGCCCTGCTATTCCACTACCAGGACGGCAGCGAGGAATGGAGGGACTTTTCCTCCGGATGCGACTGCTGGGAGTATGCCTGGGCGGTCTCGGCCGGCCCGTTCTACCTGGACCCGGCCCTGTCTCTGGAGTCCGCGCGGGAGGCGGTTCGCACCTGGCCCTCGATTCGCAGCTACGGCTACTGCCCCTGGAACTTCCTGGCCCGGCTGCTCAAGGAACACGGGCTCTCTTCCCAGGCGTACCGCTCTCTGCTGGATCAGCAGATACGCGAAGCCCGGACGCAGACCCAGAAGTACCCGATGGCTCCGCTGGTCACTGAATACCAGAACGCGGTGGAAAGCTGGCGGGGGCTGCCCTTTGGCATCGGCTCGCTCGTGCTGAGTGTCGGGTCGCTGTTGATTCAGCAGTTGGCCCAGGGGATCGCCGTCCGCGCCGGTTCACTGGTCGACCGGATCGATCGTTTCTGCTACAAGACCGCTCGCATTAACGCCCGGGCCCAGGGCCAGGGCGACAGCGTCCAGCGCGTCCGGCTCAATGGCAAAGACCTGGCCGGCACTCTGCAACTGCCCGAAGCCTGGCTTCGCGCGGGGTGCAATGAACTGGACGTTCAGCGAGGCTCGGCTCCCGGCTCGCCCCGGCTCTACAGCTCCGATGCAATCTGCCTGGACGTGCGTGAAGTGCCCGAGGGAATCTGCATCGAACTCCAGAGCCCGTTTGAGATCCAGGCCGTGCTCGAAGGCGTCGATGAAGAGACGAAGCTCGCCGTCCAGCAGGACGGCAAGCCGGTGGAGGCCTCGCTTTCGGAACTGGCCGACACCGGAAGAAAGGTCATGCAGATCGGCGGGACCGGGCTGCGCAGTTTGATCCTGCCTCGGGCGTAGCCGCTCCGGCCTACAGTTCGTCGTACCGGATGGGCTGGATCCCGCGGCGGGCCACCACCTCCAGGATCTCCGGATCGGTGAACATGCGGCGCTGATACTGGCGATTCTCAGCCACGCTGCCGGGTGGATCCGCCCCGCGGCAGATGGCGCGGGCGTCGGGATCTTCGGCGTAAAGCGGATGGCCCACGATGAGATACGTGCCCGGCCCGGCCGATTCCAACCCCTGACGCAGCAATTGGGGCAGGGGCAGGTCCTCCCTGGGCCGCTCCAGCCTGTCCCAGGAGCCGGCAAAGCCATTGACCAGACCCTCCCGGCCGGCCAGCTCGCCCAGGGCCTCGCCCAGGCCGTTGATCCACCCCACGCCCATGTGGGTATCCAGGTAGCGGATGTCGAAGCCCACCTGCCGCGCCCGGTCGAGTTGGGCCCGCACCTCGGCCATCATCTCCTCCAGGGGCGGGTTGCGGTTGCCAAGCTCCTTCGGGTCTGCAAGCAGGTGACCGGAATCGTCCACCAGGCTGGGGACTTTCTCGGCCGGCAGGACCGGGCCCCAACGGGGAACGTCCCATTCGCAGTTGAGCGTCACGTGCAGCCCGGCACAGAGGCCCGATACGCCTCCCAGGAGCCTTCCCGCATCCTCGATGGCCGGGGTCGGCGCCATGACCGATACGTTGCGAAGGATGCCTTCCTCAAACGCGGCCAGGATGGCGCGGTTGGCGCTGGAGCAGCAGCCCGCGTCGTCGCCGCGGGTGATGAGCCGAATCCGGCCTGGATCGGTCATGTTCCGTGTCTCCTCAGATGGCGGCGTCCTTGAGCGGTCCGGAGTCGGCCTGGGCGATGAGTTGCAGGTTCTTCTCGATCAGGCCGATCCGCTGCTGGACGCAGGCGTGGCTTCGCAGTGGATCCTCGGGCGTGTTGACGCAGTAATCCACCAACCGATCGAGCGTTGTGGTCGCCACGTGCAGCCTCGTGTCGCTCGAGGCGTAGTAGATGAACACCTCGCCGTCTTTCTGGGCGACCCCGTTGCAGAAGGCCACGTTCGAAACATCACCGATCCGCTCCGCGCCGATCGGGGCCAGGAAGTACCCCCCGGGACGATGCGTCACCTCGCCGGGATCCTTCAGGTCGCACAGGAAGCAGTAGAGAACGTACCGAAGCCCCGCGGCCGTGTTGCGAACGCCGTGGGCGATGTGCAGCCAGCCCGCATCGGTGTAAATCGGAACCGCCCCGGCCCCATTCTTGCTTTCCTTGATCGTGTGATACACCTTCGGGTCCACGACCTTCTCCGGACCGACCTGCGCGGCGGTGATGTCCTCGCACAAGGCCCAGCCGATCCCGCCGCCCGTGCCGGCCGAGATGAAACTGTCCTGTGGCCGCGTGTAAAACGCGTACCTGCCGTCAACAAACTCCGGATGCAGAACCACGTTGCGCTGCTGGGGCGAGGGGCTCACCAGGTCCGGCAGACGCTCCCAACTGTCCAGATCCCGCGTCCGGGCAATGCCGCACTGGGCGATCGCACTGGAGGTATCCCCCGCGGGAGCATCCGGATCAGGCCGCTCCGTGCAGAACAGGCCGTAAATCCAGCCATCGGCGTGGGCCGTCAGACGCATGTCGTAGACGTTCGTGTCCGGATCGTCCGTCTCAGGCATCAGGATCGGACGCTCGCGGAAGCGGAACTGGTCCACCCCCGTCGTGCTTTCCGCCACCGCGAAGAAACTCTTGCGGTCGGCACCTTCCAGCCGGAGCACCAGGCAGATGCTGCCCGCCAGCTCGATCGCACCGGCATTGAAGGCCGCGTTAACCCCAAGCCGCTCCAGCAGGTGCGGGTTGGATGTCTCGTCCAGGTCGTACCGCCAGTGCAGAGGGACATGCTCGGCCGTGACGACCGGGTACCTCCACCGCTCGAAGACGCCGTTGTACCACGTGGTGTCTTTCTCGTTGCTTCGCTCGATCAACTCTCGCTGCCGATCGACCAGATCGCTCAGTCGCTGCTGAAAATCCATGGACGTCTCTCCTGATACATCCCGACCCTTCCCGGCCGGGGAAGACCAAAATGCCCCAGGGCAAGGCCGCTGTCAAGTTCCAGCCCGACCCAGGGGAAAACCCCGCGAACTGTTCGACCCCTTACGCTATACTTTTCATTGGTTTATCGTCCCGAGGATTCCAACTCCAGCCAAAGAAAGGCACTGCCCATGGAACCCGCCGGAAAGAAACGATGGTTCGTCGCAGACGCCTACCTGCCCGTCGGGGGAGAGCAGACCGATTGGCCCGGGCATGAATCCATCTGCATCCTGAATGTCTCCGACCAGGACGCTACGATCCACATGAGCCTCTACTTCCAGGACCGAGAGGCCATCGAGGGCATCGAGCTCCACGTCCAGGCCCGGAGCAACAGACACTTCCGCATGGATCAGCCCGAGAGCATCGGCGGGGTCGAAATCCCAAAGCAGGTCCCGTTCGGCCTGGCCCTGGTCTCCGACGTGCCCGTCATCTGCCAATACTCCCGGCTGGACGTCACCCAGCCGAACTTCACCCTCATGACCACAATCCCCTACAGCCAGGACGACTGACCCAACAGGGCGACCTGCCACGTTTTGGACCATTTGCGCAGACAGCGAACGCCGAAACACCCGAAAATGCGTGGCCGATGGGGAATTTTCATTCTCAACGCCCGGTCTCGACCTGGAATCCACCGGTCGATACCGGCGCAAAATATCTGTAGGTGTTGTATAGAACATGTGTTACAAAATTATCAATCCGTCGAGCGCGGCACGACGTGAACCAACAGGTACCCCACAATTTTACTGAAACCTCTTCAAGGTGGGCTTAAGGCGCTTCAGGAATCCACCCCCACAGGGGAAAAAACTTCAGCACACTTCAATATCTTCAGCTCGCCCATCCGGCCCCGATTTTTGGACCATTTGCGCAGGCAGACGCGTGGGAAACGCTCGAAGGACGAAACACCAGATGAAAGAGGAAGGGATGAAAGATGAAAGCCCGGCCTCCCCGGCCAGGTAAAAGGTAGTAGGTAAAAGGTGAAAGTGCCGTTGACGCCGGGCCCCGAGCGGTAGGGTGGGCCCCTGCGCAGCGGCTCCCACGCGCCGGCCGACGGCAGGGATTTCGGGTGCCATCACCTTGTCCCCAAGGTGATGCCTCGTTCGTGTCCGAACCCGTCTTCTATCGCCCCGCCCCCCGGCCGTCCCGGGTGCCACGGACCTGCGAAGCAAGTCCGTGCCTCCACTGCGTCCGAATGCGTCCTTCATCGCCTCCCACGCGGATGTCCGGGCGCTTGCATCCAGCCGATGTCGGCAAGCGCGTGGGAAACGCTCGAAGGACGAGACACCAGATGAAAGAGGAAGGGATGAAAGATGAAAGCCCCCGGCCGCTCCCCGGCCGCTCCCCGGCCAGGTAAAAGGTCAGTAGGTAAAAGGTGAAAGTGCCGTTGACGCCGGGCACCCGGCGGTAGGGTGGGAGCCTGCGCAGCGGCTCCCACGCGCTGGCCACGCTCCCGCCATAAGTTGGAGTAGATTTGTAGGCCCGCCGGCAGCGATTTCGGGTGCCATCACCTTGTCCCCAAGGTGATGCCTCGTTCGTGTCCGAGCGAATCTTTCATCGCCCCGCCCCCCCCAGCGCGGGTGCCACGGACCTGCGAAGCAAGTCCGTGCCTCGTTCGCGTCCGAACACGTCCTTCATAACCTCCCCGGCCAACAGACCGCGCCGTTGGCAACGCCCCCCTCGCCGAACCCTTTACAAGGTTGTCGCAGATCCGACAGCGTGCTAAAGTGAAGCTGCCCGGGCATTGCTGCTGCCCGAGCGGCGGCAGTGGCCGGCCGAGGTGTGCCGGTATGGTTGGCCCATTGCTTCTGCAGACTTGCCTGCCTTGTGCCGGGCAGGATCAGGAGCATCCGGACATGAATCTGCGGATTGAGATGGCGCGTACATTACGATGACAGCAGGAGACCTCCTGCGGAAAATGGGGCGGGCCAAGAGGAATCAATGAAGCAGCTTAGTTCAAAAACCCGATCTGTCCGCGTGGCATTGCGGGTGCGCCGCTTTGCGACGGCCTTGTGGGGCCTGACGCCCAAGGCACTTTCGAGAATGCTTCTCAAACTCTTCCGCAACGGCGAATCGCTGCTGAGCTTCGCAATACGGTATCTGTGCCTCTGGCGGCTGGCCAAAACCTGCGGGAGCAAGGTCATCGTCTTTCCGCACGTGTATTTCCTGGAGCCTTCGAAACTGGCCCTCGGCACGAACGTCTCCATCCATCAGTTCTGCTATCTCGATGCCCACGGCGGGATCGACATCGGCGACGACGTGGCGATCGCCCACGGTTGCAGCGTTCTAAGTTCCGATCACCAGATAGACGACTTGGAGGGATGCATCAAAGACGCCCCCTCCATTCCCGGCAAGGTGAGCATAGGCTCTGGTTCCTGGCTCGGGGCCGGCGTGAGAGTCCTCAAGGGCGTAACGATTGGTCCCGGAGCCGTTCTGGCTGCGGGGTGTGTCGTCACCCGGGATATTTCCGAGAACACCGTGGCCGGCGGCGTTCCGGCCAAGCCCCTTCGACAGCGTCGCATGCTTACCCCTGAGGGCGAGGCCAGGTAAAAAATAGGCAGACGAAAGTCGGAAGCCCGCACTTGGAGGACCGGTAATGTCGCCTGCGGCGCAGTGAGAGTGCCTTTGGCATCTCCCCCCCCCGACCTGAGCCCGAAATGGGCGACATCCGCTTTGCCGGCGGCGAGGGCGCGATGGGCGATTCATCTGAGCCGCCCCTGTGGGGCTTGAATGGCCCTGCCCGCAGGGCGCAGCGAACCCCGAGCCCAACGAGGGGTTGCAGGCGGGACGGACTCTTGCCGCTTTGCAGGCCAGTTTCCTCTCGACAGCGGGGCCCGGCCGCTGGAAAATGCGCACTGCCAGGCCTCCCAACCTGCGCTGCCCCGGGGGCGCAGGAGGCAAGTCCCGTGGATTTCCTCACCAACGGAGGCCCAAATTCCGATGTGGACGTAGCTTAGCACCCGCGTGAGTTCAGTTCGGACCAAAGAAGCCTTTCTAGAGAGTGAATTTCTCTCAAAAATGGGCAAGACAAGGATATGGCTACCACAGATAACACACTCTCCCAGGTTTCCAACGCCCTGCCTAGCAGAAGGGCGTTGAGACTGCGGTGGAATTTCCTATACTCCTTTATTGGGAATTCAGCTTTTGCCAGCTTGCAGTTCATGGTCATGAGCATGCTGGGGTATTTTTTCGGCGGCGAAGCAGCCCAAGGGAGATACGGGTTGGCCACCGCCATCGTTTTGCCCTTGGCGAACTGTCTTGGGTTCCAGCTTCGACCTGTGTATGTGGCCGACATCGATCAGCGGCATCCCTATGGGTGCTACCTTGCGCTACGGCTCCTCGCCAGTCCGTTGATTGCGGTAGGCGCGTTGCTCTGGTTCTTCGCCCTCAACTGGGACGTTTCGGCGCTTCTGATCCTGGCGATTGTGATCGTCTTTCGGACGCTGGAAAACCTCACGGACATGCTCTTCGGCGTGTATCAGAAGAACAAGCGAATGAACCACATCGCCGTTACCCGGTTGCTCATATGTGTGTGCGCGGGGTTTTGGGCCCTTGGTGCATGGTGGTTCGAGGCTGGAGCCGAAGCGTTCTTGGCGGGCTTGGTTGTCGGACAAATGGTAGCACTCCTTGGTTACGCAGTACCCCAGGCCAAGGCGATGGAGGGCAATTTGCTGGTATTCCGGTGGGAGGACCTCTGGGCGATCCTCCGGACGGCCGCCCCGATGGGCGTCGTGATGCTTCTTGTTACGCTGGGGGGTGTAGTGCCACGCCATGTCATTGCTTGGCTGCATGCGGGGGAACCGTTACGGGCGTTGGAACTGGTGGGGCAGTTCGCAGCCTCGACGCAGTTAATCGTGATTCAGACGATATTTGTGACCGCTCTCGGAAATGCATTGGTTCCCGACCTCGCACAGCGGCTCCAGAAGGATCCGCGCCGTTTTCCGCGATTCTTTTTCCTGGCGCTGGGCATATTCACGGGTATATCGCTCCCCGTCGCGACAGGTCTGTTCTTTGTGGGCCCGTATCTGACCAAGGTGGCATTCAATGTAAGCTATCCGGAGGTTGGGAGCGTCATGCGCTTGGTTGGTGTCAACGCGATGCTTACGAGTTGGGTGCTTCTTGTCGGGATAACGAATACGGCAGGACGGGCTTACAAGCAGTTGATGGTGGTTCAGGGGGTGAAGTTCACTGTTCTGCTAGGTAGCGCATTCTGGATGCTGAGCAACTGGGGGTTACCGGGCGGTGTCGGCGCGATCATGCTGGCCAATTGCATGGGGCTTGTGGTCTCAGGGGTGTATCTGTACAATCGCTATCGACGCAACGCGGAGGCCCAGATGCGCAGCACTCTCGGAGAGTCAATCCATGCGTGAACCAAACTTCTTCATCATAGGTGCGCCCAAGTGCGGGACGACCGCGCTGAGCGAGTACATTCGCACGCACCCCAACGTGTTTGTTACGACACCGAAGGAGCCGAATCACTTTTCCAGGGATTTCCCGGGTTTTCAAAAATACCGCACAGATGAAGAATACTTCGCGCTGTACCACAAGGCAACGGACCAGCACAAGGCCGTCGGGGAGGCCTCAACACCCTATCTCCGGTCGAAAGTGGCTGTACCCGAACTGGCCCAGCGGTATCCCAACGCCCGGTACATCGTTATGCTACGGAACCCGATGGATGTGGTGGTGTCATGGCACGCCCACATGCTCCGAGGCCTGACAGAAGACGTTGAAACTTTTGCTACGGCTTGGTCCCTGAGTGAAGAGCGGCGTGCCGGAAGACAGGTTCCGAACTCTTGCCCGGAACCGTCTTGGCTGGACTACAAGTCCATCGCCTTGTTTGGAGAGCAAGTGCAGTTCGTGCTCAACCATTTGCGCCGAGACGACATTCTATTCATCAAGTTCGATGATTTCGCCAGCGACCCCCGGTCGATTTATGAAGGGGTCTTGTCGTTTCTCGGGGTGCCGTCAGACGGACGGACGGATTTTCAACGAGTCAATGAGCGCAGAAGCCTCCGGTCGCGTCGGGCGCAGAGGCTGCACCTGTGGGCTGTCCGTATGAGAAGGGCTATTGGCATCTCCGACGACAGCCCGATTCGCGTAGTTACGAAATGGTTTGCTGACCAACTTAGGAAGTGGAACGTCAAAGCGCCTATACGACGGCCCATCCCGATGGCCACGGAGGAAGAGATGCGATCCTTGTTTTCCGCTGACACTGAGGCGCTTGCACGATTAACAGGCCTAGACCTTACGCAATGGAAAAAAGCTGGCAACCGAAACACACAGTCAGGGCATACAATCCCGAACGATTCCCCTGACATTCCCCCGGACCCGACTCGCCGTTCTAACTAACCATAGAAAAATGAACCTACTGATAACCTTTATTGACGTGTTTGCACTGTGTGGCTTCACTGTGCTTGCTATAACCAAGATTCGTAGGATCACGAGAACGAGCCTTATATACTCCAAGGATCTGATATTTGGCGTGTTGTATGTCTCACACATTCTACCCGTAATTGGGATGCAGCTATTCGACAATTGGGAGACAGGGTACTACATGAGGAGCGACCTCGTGTCGCGCATTATGCTCCCAGAAAATGAGCTGATTCATAGGTGCATCTTGTTTGGCGCAATCCTTCTAATCGAGGCGCTGGGGGGTTCGCGAAAGCTCAAAAGCATGCTTATACAGTATAGGACTCTTAAACAACCTGGGCAACTTCCCCGCCTCAGTCCTACCAGCAGTATTGTCGGCTTCATTGAGGTAGTTGCGTGGGGTATCCTTATACTTACGCCCCTGGCAGTACTGTTAAGCCCGCAACCAATGAAATATCTCGCCTACGGGACTGTGAGTGTTCGGGCTTTATCGCCGTATGCTATGCTTTGGCATGAAGTGATTGTGTATGTCTTCAAGCTGGGCCTGGCTGCATATATAATTGTTTTGTGGATTAGCTTACAACGACATCGCAAATTTTTGGCTCCGGCTCCAATTATAGCCTTTCTCCTGGCAATGGTTGTCGCATATATGCAGGGCAAGCGCGCATTTCCATTTTTCATTGTGTTCGCTACTTACGGTTTGTCATTCCTGGACGGGCGGGCCAGACTGCGTCACGGAGTGGTAATCCTTGGTCTATTTCTGCTGTTCATGACGGCCTATCTGAGCTTCGGCAAGGGCTTGGACGAGAAGAGCGTCCTGGGTGATCTGTTCCGCGACTATACTTTGCGCGGGCTTGTTGCAGGTTCGGAATGGACCCAGAATGAAGCGATGCCTCGGGGAGCGGGGGCCATGTTCCAAGTGGTCTTTCCCATCCCGAGGATCATGTGGGAGTCAAAACCATGGCCAACCCCGGTTTATGTAACACCGTGGCTAATTGGGGCGTATAGGCGGGTAGGATGGGGCTTCGGACTAGGTTTCCTTGAAGATGGTTTAGCGAACTTTGGATACTTGGGAGCGTTGGCGTATACCTTTGTGGTTATATTGGCGTGCCGGTGGTGTGATCGCATGATATATCGTAAACGAGGTACACTCTATGTAGCATTATGGATTCCCCTGGTCTATGGTTGTGCATTCTCTTTTAGTGTCCTGATAAGTGTGATCCTCTTCATGATACTTCCTGTTTATGTGCTTGGTTTAGTTCTCTGTAATCCGAGGCGGTGGCGTATCGTAGGGGGCCCCTCCCCGCATGTGACAGAGGCAGAAAACAACTGGCAGCCTGAGTCACTGTCGAGTAGCTCTGGAGTAGTTCGTCAATGAAAATACTGCATGTCATCGGTGCCCTTGATCCTGGCGGTGCAGAGATGTGGTTGCGGACACTCGCCAAGTACCGCCCTTCTGATGTGAAGATGGCCGTCTGTTGCACTTCAGGTCGCCCCGGGGCGATGGCGAATGAGTTCCGCCAGCTAGGGGTGCCGGTGATGGTGATGAGCCTGAAAAAGACTCATATGATCACACGTACCTTTCGCAAGATACTGCTTGAGGGTGCGTACGATGTCGTCCACAGCCATGTCTGGGAGTTCAGCGGGTTATTGCTGCGGATCGCTGCCCGTTATGGCGTTCCCGTCCGGGTGGCACACTCACATAACACAAATTCGAAGCACCCGTTAACAATTAGGCGCCGCATTTACTCAGCTTTGATGCACCGTTGGTTACGGAAGCATGCGACGCACTGTTTAGCTTGTTCGTCAGAGGCCGGTAGCGCCCTCTTTGGCGAGACCCCAGGCGGCGGTATACCTAACAAGACTCTGTATTGTTGCATAGACATTGAGTCATTTGCACAATCTTCCACGGTAGCACCCCTTGGGGGTAAGCTTGGGTTCACCCAGGATGCAATTGTGGTCGGGAATGTCGGCAATCTTCGAAGACAGAAGAATCATGGTTTCTTAATCGATATAGCTGATCGGGTTGTTGCTCGAGACACTCGTTACCACTTCGTTGTGGCAGGGGATGGCCCCCTCCGCGAGGAGTTGGAAACCATGATTGCTGCCAGGAAACTGGAGAACAATGTCCACCTGTTGGGACGACGCAACGATGTCCCGGGACTGATGATGCATGCGTTTGCTTGCCTTCTATTCCCGTCGCTTTACGAAGGCATGCCGCTTGTCTTGGTGGAGGCAGGGGCTTGTGGGTTACGGTGTGTCTGCTCCGACAGCATCACTTCCGAGGCAATGGAATGGCAGGGGAAGCTGTACACTCGCCTGTCGCTTGATGCGGCGCCCGAATCCTGGGCCGACGCGGTGATGCACAGTGCGCAGTTGGGTCGTTTAGATGCTGAAGATGCCTTGGATGCCGTGCGGAATTCGCACTTCTCTCCGAACGTTTGCTGGGCTGAACTCAAAACCGTTTATAGGGGCGATAACTGATGGTAACTGGCATGGGGTGTTTGCTGTTTGTGTTGCCCACATTGGGAGCGAGTTATGTTTCGCCTGCACTTTCGCATCTAGAGCGCACAGCGGGTGAAGACGGTGTCAGCGGATTACGAGGATGCACATGAAGGCACTATTTGCAGGCGGAACATCTTTTATCAGTGACGGTCAGCGGTACTTCACTCATGGAAATGTGAGACGCGCGATGATTGAGGAATACTCCCATCAGTTTGAGGAGGTCCATCTCTGCATGCGCGCCAGAGAAGGGACGAAAGCTGAAATCGAAGGCGTCCCCGAAGATGCTTGGATAGAATTCCCGAACCTCCGGTTCTGGTGTCTTCCGCCATGGAAAGGTTTGCGAGGTTGGTTAAGAAACAGAAGTGCGGCAATTGCAGTAATTCGTGATGCAGTGCAAGCCGTGGATGTGGCAATAGGCAGGATTCCCTCGGCAGCCGGAGATATCGCGATTCGCCTTGCGAAGAGGTACGGTGTCTGCAGTGCCTGTCATTGTCACGGAGATCCGATTGCCTCTTGGGCTAATTCGAGGAAGTTTGTGAGAAATTCGCTACTGCGTTGCCTTGCGGCGAAGGTGGTAAAACGTGAGTTTGCTTGCAGCATAGCTAGGGCGGATGTTGTACTGAGCACTTCTCGATCAGTGATCGCCCCGTACTGTTCTGATACATCTACTGTTGTACAGGTTGCCAATAGCAATATCGTAGACGCGGATTACCATATACCTAGTGCGACATTGAAGAACAACAGGTTTACCTTTGTAACTGCGGGCCGGCTCGTAGATATAAAGAACGTGGACATATTCTTGCGTGCTATGAGCAACGCAGTCCAACATGGTACTGATTGTGTGGCGCGGATCGCAGGTTCCGGGCCCGAGGAAGGAGCCCTGAGACGTTTGACACAGACTTTGGGTATAAGTGATCGCGTGTCTTTTCTGGGCCAGCTTGATGATCGGCGTGAACTTCGAGCCCTTTATCACCAAGCAGATGCTGCCTTCCTGTTGAGTGACACCGAAGGGATGCCCTTGATGATTATGGAAGCTATGGCTGCTGGTCTTCCACTGCTTGTGTCCAACATAGCACAGGTGCGAGAAACTGTTGGGAGTGAGGATGGTGCTATATTCATAGAACCGAAGGACGTTGTGGGTTGTGAGCGTGGCATTCAGAAGCTTGTTCGGGATGATGCCCAGCGTTGGTCACTTGCGGAAGCGTCTTCGATTCGTGGTAGCTGCTTTCATGTAAGCACACAGGTGTCGCGCCTTTATCGCGGCCTGGCGCAGGGTTGTTCGGTAGCATAGTGTCGTGGTCTTCGTTGCTGCCAAGAGATGATGCTGTGAATGGTTATGGAATCCAACCTCCGCCCCGGAGACTGAGTCCGAAGGCGGGTGTTTCCTCCGCCCGCACCGGACCGTCAGAATCACTTTCGAAAAAGCTGGAACCAGAGGGTCGTTTCGATCGTAGATATATTGTGCTGGGGCCCAGAAGAAATCGTACCGGGAGAGAATATGACTACCCGCATCGCATGCCTGCTTGCTGCAATTCTGTCTGCCACCGCTTGGGCGGCGCCCCCGGAACCGGACGGCAAACCCCCGTACGACACCGTCAAAGCCATCTGCAAAGGCGACGGGTTCAAGCACTGGGACAATGTCAAAATAGACGGGGAGGAGTACTTTGTCTCCCCTACGCTGGAGTACCCGGGAGGTACCGAACTGAACCATTTTACTCTCGCGATGTCCTACGAAGGTAAAGGTCCCGCAGTTGTTGGTCTGGTCCATCATTTTAGAAATGATAGAGCACATGCCCTCAAGACACGGGCATTTCATAACACGGCTTCTCTTTCTGAGAGCGGCGATAAGCGAAAAATCTCCATTCGATACCCTGGAAGACGTTTCTTCTGGGTGTACATCAAGGCCGATAAGAACATCAAGCCCATCGCCGTCGGTTTCCAGGCCTGGACCGGCAGGCGTACCGTCTACGGCCACGTCGGATATGTCTTCAACTACAAGGGTGGCATGCTCCCCTATCGCCTGATGTATCCCAAGGACTACGACCCGCGCAAGAAATACCCCCTGGTCGTTTCTGGCCACGGCTCGGGCGGCACGGGCAGCGACAACCTCGACAGCATGGAAATGGTTACGGCTGCAAGATTTCTCTTTACCCGCCATTGGGACAAGGAGGAGTTCGCGTGTTTCAGCCTTGTCCCGCAGATCCCTTCCATGAATCCCCAGCAGACCAATGTCCCCGACGACTACTACCCCAAGGGCACAAAGGGAGCTCCCGACCGGAAATACCACCCGGACTGGCCGGCTGTCAATGAACAGGGCTGGCACGTCCAGGCGACCCTGGCCCTGATCGAGAGTCTCATCCAGAACCCCAGGATCTCCATCGATCCCGACCGGGTCTACTACGCCGGCTTCTCCTACGGCGGCAAGGCGATCTGGGAGTTCTTCAAGGCAGGGCGGGAAACCTTTGCCGCCGGCATCTCCGTGGCCGGTTGGCCCATCGGCAGGGCGTATTCCAAGCCGGAAGGAGAAATGCTCGAACGGCTCAAGAAGGAAGCCAGTCGGTACCAGCACATCCCCGTCTTTATTACCGCCGGAGAAGAAGACCGCATGCGCCTGGGCAGCAAGGCCGTCCACGATGTCCTCCAGGAATTGGGGGGCAACAGCAAGTTCATGATCATCGAGGGTGTCGGGCACGTCCCAAGTTCGGTCAAGACCTGGAACAACGCCGAGGTCATGGAATGGCTGTTTGATCAGCGTCGCGACAAGAACCCCAAGCCGGGCGAAGATCCGTATCCCAAGGGCGATTATGCCCGCTGAGCCTCGCAGCCTCAGTGTTCGCTCTGGCTGAGCAGTTCATCGGGTGAGACGTTGATCAGGCGGTGGATCTGGTCGATTCGCTTGTCGGCCGGCGGGGCATAGGGGAGCAGTGCCGTTTTCGTTTCATCCTGAGACTTGTGTTCAATCCGGAATCTACCCGGAACCCTCCTTCTACCTGGATCGGTTTTCGGGGTGCGTTCCAGGCCCCGGGGGTTCAGGTGGACAGGGCAGGCGTCTGCTGTCATGTGGCCGCATCTTGGGCAAAGCCCTTGCCAGGCCGGGCCCTGCGACGTATAATCCCACTCCTGCTTGAGCCCCTGCGGGCGTAGCTCAATGGCTAGAGCGTCAGCCTTCCAAGCTGAATGTTGTGGGTTCGACTCCCATCGCCCGCTGTTGCAACCAATTCCGAGATCCTGAGTTACGATCACTCTCGCATGCTGATGCGCGGACATGAGCCACGCCAGGCGGTTACCGGTATACCCCGCAGACGAGGACGATCTTCATGAAACGATCTCTCACCTCAAGCACCTCCGCCCCCCGCAAACCCGTATACCGCCGCCAGAAACGAATGGATCGCGAGGACCTGGCCTACGGGTCCGGGCGGTGCTGACCGAGGCCCAGGCCCGCAAGTACCGCGACGCCGACCAACCGCGTGGCCATCGGCATCGAGAAGATCGAACGCAACACCCGACCGATCCGGGATGCGCAAGGGGCTGACGTTTGACTGATCAGGCCGGTGAGATGATCTGCAGCTTCGGGAAGTATGTCGCGAACCGCTTGTTGTCTCGCGTGAGCAGCGGCAACTTTGACACGCCCGCGTGGGCGCCGATGAAGAAGTCGGGCAGGGGCAGTTGCTTGCGGCCGCCTCGGCGCCGATAGGACGCAAACGCCTTGCCGGCCAGGAAGGCCGCTTCCCTGGGAATCGGGCGGTACTGGAAGAGGCTCGGGTCGAGAAGATCTTCCAGGGTCTCGATCTTCTCGAATCCTACGGAAAGCTCTGAATAGATGACGGGATTGATGACCAGATTGCCGGTGTCCGCCGCCTTGGCCAGCGCGGCCGAAGACCACTCGAACCACCGGGGATCTTCCGTTGCTACGTCCAGGAGGACGCACGTGTCGACCAAAGTCGCCATGATCTCAACCCCGGGTGAGCTTCATGATCTCGTCGGTGGACATCTTGACGTCCGATCGGCCGCGGAGGCGATCGACCACCTGCCGGCCTCTTGTGCTCGACCCTCTTGCCTTGCGGATGACCAGCCGGTTGCCCTGATCGACGAACTCGACTTCGGTCTGGGGCCAGAGCCCGTACTTTTCGCGAATCTCTTGCGGGATCGTCACTTGTCCCTTTGTCGTGATCTTCATCGCCAACTCCCAAGTAGAAGTATTACCAGTAAGAATAATACAACGGCGCGTCCTGAAAGGCAACGCGCTGGACCCGGCGACACCTCAGCAGAGAAGGTGGAACACAGGTTAGGTGTATGTCAGCATCGACCGGCAACGACCCGCGCGGGACCCGGTTTGTCTCGCCCCACCAGCCAATGGGGCCAACGCGGTGCGAGGAAAGGCTCATCAGGCCCGATGAAGTCGTTTGTAGGCCGGCAGGCAGGCCAGCAGGCCCAGGAGGCAAAGGCCTTTCCAGACCAGAAGCCACCACGGCCTCCACCACGCGCCGGTTGTCGCTTCGATGAAATCCGATACCCCGAACAGCACAAAAAGCACGGCAGCCACGACGGCCAGTGTCCTCATCCGCCCACCGGCGCGTATGCCGGCAACCAGGACCGCTGCCGCGATGACGATCCAGAACACGCCTTCAATCTGATTGCCCAGTGTTTCCACGGTTTCCACTCCAGGACAGGCCCCATCGCCAAGGCAAGAGTAGCAGATGACCGGTAGTAAATCCAACCGAACGCCCGGGCCTTCGTCGAACTGTCCGCCGACGACACCAAGCTCTGCCGAGCTTTGCACCGGGCCGAAGTCCTCGTTTGGCGTCGAAAGAAGGGTTTGTACTCGACATCGCCTGCTGCGAATCAGAGAATGACGGTCAGAGGCCCCAGCAGCATCACGTTGCGGGCTGGTTCCGGAGGAGGTGATTTCCCATCGAGCTTGCTCCGATAGGCAGTGCGGTATAGGCTGTGAGCGATAAGGAGAAACAAGGCATATGGCAAAGAAGGCCTTCGTCACCGGTATCACCGGCCAGGACGGCAGTTACCTGGCCGAATTGTTGCTTTCCAAGGGCTATGAGGTCCACGGGCTCATCCGCCGTTCGAGCAGCTTCAATACCGAGCGGATCGACCACGTCTACCAGGACCCACACGCCAGCGGAGCCAGGCTCTTCCTGCACTACGGCGACCTGACCGACGGGGCCGGCCTGAGGCAGGTGCTCTCGACCTGCTATCCCAACGAGGTTTACAACCTCGGGGCCCAGTCCCATGTGCGCGTCAGCTTCGATCAGCCCGTCTACACCGCCCAGGTCGACGCGGTAGGGACGCTTCGACTCCTCGAAGCGATACGTGACATCGGCCTGCCGACCCGGTTCTACCAGGCCAGCACATCCGAGATGTACGGCAAGGTCCGCGAGGTGCCCCAGTCCGAGACCACGCCCTTCTATCCGCGAAGCCCGTATGGCTGCGCGAAGGTCATGAGCTTCTGGCAGGTCGTCAACTACCGTGAGGCCTACGAGATGTTCGCCTGCAACGGCATCCTCTTTAACCACGAGAGCCCCCGCCGCGGCGAGACCTTCGTCACCCGGAAGATCACCCGGGCCGCTACCCGCATTAAGGAAGGTCTCCAGGACAAACTCTACCTGGGCAACCTCGAGGCCAAACGCGACTGGGGCTTCGCGGGAGATTATGTCAAGGCCATGTGGCTCATGCTCCAACAGGACGAACCGGAGGACTTCGTTATCGCGACCGGCCGGACGCACTCGGTCAAGGAGTTCGTCCAGACCGTGTTTGGCCTGCTCGGGCTGACATGGGAGGACCACGTGGAGATCGACCCACGGTACTTCAGGCCCACGGAAGTGGACATTCTCCTGGGCGACCCCGCCAAAGCCAAAAAGAAGCTCAAATGGAAGCCCGAAGTGGATCTCCAGGGACTGGCCGAGATGATGGTGGACCATGACTGGCGAATCGCCCGGGAAGAACGGGTCCTGGCAGACCACCGCGCCAAAGGTAACGCCGTAACCTTCCCCAAGGCACCCAATGCTCCACAGAAGACCAGCAAGAAAGCCACACCCAGGAAGAAGGCAGGCAAGAAGTGAGCTTAAATCTATCCCAGAAGACCGTGGTCGTTACCGGAGGGGCCGGATTCCTCGGTCAATTTGTCCAGGCGGAACTGGCAAAAGCCGGCTGCCCGAGGGACAGAATACTCGTGCCCACCATCGACCAGTACGACCTGACCCGTGAGGCCGACGTGGCGGGTATGTACGAGGACATGAAACCCGACGTCGTGCTCCACCTGGCCGCACAGGTGGGGGGCATCGGAGCCAACCGTGAGAACCCGGGGCGATACTTCTACGCCAATATGGCCATGGGACTCCACCTGATCGAGCACGCCCGCAAGCGTAACATCGAGAAGTTCGTCCAGGTCGGCACCATCTGCGCCTATCCCAAGTTCACCCCCGTTCCCTTCCGCGAGGAGCAACTCTGGAACGGCTATCCCGAAGAGACCAACGCGCCCTACGGGATCGCCAAGAAGGCATTGCTGGTCATGCTCCAGGCCTACCGCGACCAGTACGACCTCAACGGCATTTACCTGCTGCCGGTAAACCTGTACGGGCCCGGCGATAACTTCGATCCGGCCTCGAGCCACGTCATCCCCGCGCTGATCCGAAAATTCGTCGACGCCCAGGAAAACAACTTGCCCGAGGTCTCCGTCTGGGGGACCGGAAAGGCCAGCCGAGAGTTCCTCTACGTCCAGGACGCCGCCCGAGGACTCGTGCTGGCGACCCAGAATTACGACAGCCCCGAGCCGGTCAACCTCGGAGCTGGCTTCGAGATTACCATCAAGGACCTCGCCGAGAAGATCCGGGACCTGGTCGGCTACCAGGGCAAGCTGGTCTGGGACACCTCCAAGCCCGACGGCCAGCCGCGCCGCTGCCTCGACACCACCCGCGCCAAACAGGCCTTCGGCTTTCAGGCACAGACAGACTTCAACCAGGGCTTGGCCCAGACGATCCAGTGGTGGTCGGAAAACAACCAGGCCAACGCCTGAAGACCGAGGCCGCAGGGGCCGCTGCGCGGCCAGTCCTCGGTCCTCGGTCTTCAGTCCTCAGTCTTCAGCAAAAGCGGAAACAGAAACGACGGTCAGCCCGCAGGGGTCGCTGGGCGGCCGGTCCTCGGGGGCCTCTGGGCGGCCAGTCCTCGGTCTTCAGTCTTCAGTCTTCAGTCCTCAGTCTTCAGCAAAAGCGGAAGCAGAAACGGCGGGTGGAATCGTCAGGCCGCAGGGGTTGCTGGGCGG
>CAZOVB010000020.1:0-74108 GCA_964583095.1 uncultured Planctomycetaceae bacterium | reverse complement strand
ACACGAACGAGGCATCACCTTGGGGACAAGGTGATGGCACCCGAAATCGCTGGCGTCGGCCTTCGCGTGGGAGCCGATTGTAGGGTGGGACACTGCGAGAAGGACAACGTCCTTCGAGCGTTTCCCACGCGTCTGCCGACATCGGCCGAATGCAAGCCCCCGGTTATCCGCGTGGGAGGCGATGAAGGACGCATTCGGACACAGTGGAGGCACGGACTTGCTTCGCAGGTCCGTGGCACCCGAGACGGCCGGGGGGCGGGGCGTTGAAAGGCGTGTTCAGCCAGCGCGTGGGAGCGGCTGCGCAGGGGCCCACCCTACCGCTGGGGCCCGGCGTCAACGGCACTTTTACCTTTTACCTGGTCGGGAGGCCGATCCCTTTTACCTGCGCTGCGAAGCGGGCGCTGCGCATTTCGTCCAAGAATCTGGGGAAAATGGGCTATTGAAGACTTTGTGGTTGAGCTTAACTTCCTGCGCCTGTGGGGGCGATTTCCTGAATCGGGTTAAGCTCTCCTTGAAGCAAATTCAGTGGACTTGTGGGTCAACTGAAGGTTGCCGGCCCAGATGGGTTGAGGCCTATGGTCTTTTGCAAGAGTTGTTTTGTACTTGACTTACAGGGATTCAGAGAGGGGTTTCGCAAGGCAAATGGTTGCTCTGCAGGGGCCTGAGGCGGAAATTTCTCCATCTGCCACGCATTTTTCGGGGTTTTGGAAGTGGCGAGTTGCGCGAATGGTCCAAAGCAAGTGGGTTGTGGTGGCGATGATTTTGGGCTGTAAATGTGGTGTGGATTGGGCGATAATGCCGAGCTTACTCGCCGTCGGGCAGGTGGCTGGAAGTGCCCCGGCGGAGGACGGATCCTGAGAATTCAGCATCGGAGCGCAACGTGACAGAAGAGGAACATCGTCAAGGCAACGAACCCGAACAAGAGAGCTCGCAGGGCCAAGTCCCGGTAACCCAGCCCCTGATGTTCAACAACGAGAACGTTCTCGATCTGCAGATCGAGGAGGAGATGCGCGAGAGCTACCTGACCTACGCGATGAGCACGATCATGGATCGGGCTCTTCCGGACGTTCGTGACGGTCTCAAGCCCTCTCAGCGGCGGGTTCTGGTGGCGATGAACGATTTGAACCTGGGCCCGCGCAGCAAGCACCGGAAGTGCGCGAAGATCGCCGGGGACACCTCGGGCAACTACCATCCGCACGGCGAGGCGGTGGTGTATCCCACGCTGGTCCGCCTGGGCCAGAAGTGGAACATGCGGTATCCCACGGTGGATCCGCAGGGGAACTTCGGATCGATTGACGGTGATCCACCCGCGGCCATGCGGTACACCGAGGCCCGCATGCACGCGGTGGCGCTGGAGATGATGCACGATCTGAACCTGGACACCGTCGACAAGCAGCCGAACTACGACGACACGCGCACCGAGCCGGTGGTGCTGCCCAGCAAGTTCCCCAACCTGCTGGTCAACGGCTCGCAGGGCATTGCGGTGGGGATGGCTACGAGCATCCCTCCTCACAATCTGCGGGAGATCTGCGACGCCCTGGTGCATCTGCTGGACAACCCCGAGGCGGATCTTCCTGACCTGATGCGGTTCATCCAAGGGCCTGATTTCCCCACGGGGGGGCTCATCTGCGGGCGCAAGGGCCTCCTGGACGGCTACCAGACCGGCCGGGGGCGTGTGATTGTCCGTGCCAAGATGCACACCGAGCAGATTCGGGGCGGCAAGACGCAGGTGGTGATTACGGAGATACCGTACCAGGTTCTGAAGTCTACGATCATCGAGCGGATTGCCCAGATGGTCAAGGACGGCAAGATTCCGGATATTGCCGACGTACAGGACCATTCGGACCGTACGGGGATGCGGATTGTCGTGGACGTCAAGAAGGGGGCTGAGCCGGAAGTTGTGGTGAATCAGCTCTACCAGTTCACGCCGTTGCAGTCGACCTTCAGCATCATCAACATCGCCCTGGTCAACCGAGCTCCCCGGACGATGGGCCTGAAGGACATGCTCGAGGCGTTCATCAACCATCGGAAGGACGTGATCCGCCGGCGTACGCAGTTCCTGCTTCGCCGGGCCCGCCAGCGTGCCCACATCCAGGAGGGGTTGATCCTGGCGGTAGCGGACATTGACCGGATCATCGATTTGATCAAGACCTCGCCGGACGTTCCGACGGCCCGGCAGCGTCTGATGGATCATCCCCTGAGGCTGACGGAGCAGTCGACGATCCGCAAGCTTCTGCCGGACCGGTTCGTGAAGCGTGCCGACTCGGCCGATCAGCATCTGACGGGCGTGCAGGCCGACGCGATTCTGTCCATGCAGCTTCAGCGTCTGACGGGGCTTGAGATCGAGAAGCTCGCCAAGGATTACGCGGGCCTGATCGAGGAGATCGAGGGTTACGAGGCCATTCTCCACCAGGAGCCGCTGCTTCTGGACGTGATCCGCGAGGACCTGTACGAGATCAAGGAGCGTTACGGCGACGAGCGCCGGACCGAGATTGTCGGGGATGTGGGGGATTTCAACCTGGAAGACCTGATCGCGGAAGAAGATGTGGTGGTGACGCTGACCCACGAAGGGTACATCAAGCGCATGCCGCTCAACACGTATCGCCGGCAAGGCCGGGGCGGCCAGGGCATCATCGGCTCGGAGAACAAGGAAGGCGATTTCGTGGAGGAGGTCTTCATTGCCTCGACGCACGATTACCTGCTGATCTTCCTGAACAACGGCTGCATGCACTGGCTGAAGGTGTACGACATACCGTCGATGGCCCGGACGAGCCGGGGCAGGAGTATCCGCAACCTGATCCAGATCCAGAACGACGAGACGATCTGTGCGGTGGTCAGTGTGCGGGACTTCGACGAGCGCTTCCTGATCTCCGCCACCGCCAACGGTCAGGTCAAGAAGACGGCCCTGAACGCCTACAGCAATCCGCGTCGCGACGGCATCCGGGCCGTGGGCGTGGCCGAGGGAGATCGGATCATCGACGTAGCCATCACCCACGGCCACGACGAGGTGGTACTGGTTACCCGCAACGGCCAGGCGATCCGGTTCAAGGAAGACGATGTCCGCCCGATGGGTCGAACAGCGATGGGCGTGCGGGGGGTGAATCTCCGGGACGACGACCAAGTGGTCTCGATGGCCATTATGGACTCGCACTGTTCGCTGCTGACGGTTTGCGAGCATGGCTTCGGCAAGCGGACGAACTTCGAGGAATATCGGGTTCAGAGCCGCGGCGGCTATGGCGTGATCAACATCCGCACGACCAAGCGCAACGGCAAGGTGGTTGGGGCCAAGGTGGTCCGCGACAGCGACGAGCTGATGCTGATCACGTATCAGGGCATGATTGTCCGGATCGCGATCGAGGGAATTCGTGCGATCGGCCGGGCGACCCAGGGCGTGCGTATTATCACGCTCAAGCCTGATGATACGCTTGTGGGCCTGGCCCGGGTGGTGACCGACGACAAGGCCGAGGACGCCAAGCTCCCGCTGGAAGAAGGGGATGAGACCGGCGAGGCGCCCGAAGAGAGCAGCGAACCCGAAGGCCCGAACGAGTAGCGGCCGGGGCCGAGATTGACATCAATGGAAACAGGAAGGTCCGCCAGGGCCGTAAGCTGTAAGGAGAGAAGATGTTCGAGCACTTTACCGACCACGCGCGAAAGGTGATCCAGCTGGAGGGCCAGGAGGCCCAGCGGATGCACCACGACTACCTGGGCACCGAGCATCTGCTGCTGGCCCTGACGCGCGAGCCGGAGGGCCACGGGCACCGGGCCTTGGAGAACCTGGGGCTGACACACCGGGAGGTCCGCAAGGCTGTGGAGGAACTCGTCGCCGACGAGCCCCACGCCGATACGCCCGACGGGTTCCACCTGACCCCCCGGGCCCAGCACGTGATGCAGATGGCCCTGGACGAGGCGCGCCAGCTCAAGAGCCCCAATGTCGGGACCGAGCACCTGCTGCTGGCCCTGCTGAAGGAATCCGAGGGTGTGGCCGTCCATGCCCTGAAGAAGCTCGACGTGAAACCCGAGAAGGTTCGCGGAGAGATCTTCTCGATGCTCGAGGCCGAGAAGGTCTGAGCCGGGCTGCCCCGTCGCCGGGGGGCTATCGGCGCGACTGGGGCAAATGCAGGCTGAGAAGGTTCACGGCCCGCTGGAAGAGGCAGAGGTCTCCGTCGATGGGCAGGGTGATTCTCTGTCTGCCTGCCTGGAGAATCAGCACCGGCTGGGCGTTTCGGGGCTGGACTGTCAGGCGGAAACCCTCCGAGAATTCCATGTCCACTCCACGGATATTGCCGTGCCGGTCGGTGTCGATCTCATAACGGGTAATGCCGTAAGCCATTTTCTTTCTCCTTTGCATTTTCTCGAATTCCTGCCCCCTTGCCGGGCCGGGTCGGCTTGCGTGCTTCACCGACCCGGCCTCGGCTGTCCGCTGCGTCCCTGGGTTTCAACAAGCGTCGACGCCTCCCCCCCAGAGGCGCCGACGCGGGGATGTCCTGGTGTTGCCTGATCCATGCGGGCTCCGGGTCTGGAAGCATTGTCGCAGGGGGGTAGGACAGGATCTGTCCGACCCCTACGGGCGTTCGGGATCCGGTCGGATCGGACAGGTTCTGTCCTACCACCCATATCTTGGGTGCCCGAGCGTGGCCCGCCCGCAGATACGGTCCATTCATTCAGGCGGAAAAAATTCTGTCTTTTTTCCGGAAAATCCTCCCGGTCGGCGAATGCAGCCTTGCGGGGCTTTCCGGAATGACCAGATGGACGTACAATCAGGGCTTTCCCGCACGAATGCGTTGATGGAAGAAAGGGCCGATATGTCCCGAGGCGAAGTTCTCTTCAGGCAATGGGAGTTGATCCGGACGCTCCAGTCGCACCATTACGGAATCGGCATCGAAGAACTGGCCGAGAGACTGGAATGCACTCGCCGGACGGTTCAGCGGGATCTGGAGGCGATGAAATCGCTGTTCCCGTTGTCCTTCGAGGAAAAGGAATTCGGCAAGAAGTACTGGAAACTCTCAGCGGACTTCATCGAGACAGGCCAGCTCGAACTGTCGCTTTCGGAGATGCTCAGCCTGTACCTGAGCCGCGAGCTGCTGGCCCCGCTTTCGGGTACACCGTTTGGGGACGGGTTCTCCACAGCCCTGGAGAAGATCAAGACGCTGCTGCCCACCGAGGCCCTTTCGTACTTTGCGGACCTGGACGAGTCCTTCCTGATCAAGAGCATGGGCTCGGAAGATTACAGTCGGATGAAGGATGAGGTGGCCATCCTCAACGAGGCCATCCTGCAAAACCGCGTCGTACGGATCGGGTACCACTCGGCCAGCCAGAATCGGGCGGTCCGGACCGAGATGCATCCCTACGGGATGGTCCTGCTCTCTGCCTCGCTGTACTGCATCGGATACCTGGCCGAGTACGATGAAGTGCGGACGCTGAAGATCTCCCGGTTCCAGTCGGTCGAGCCCACGGGCCGGACGTTCGAGAAGCCCGAGTCTTTTTCCCTGCGGCGATACACCGGCGGGTCCTTCGGCATTTTCGGCCGCAGCGACGAGAAGGAGATCGTGGTTCGTTTCTCCGACTGGGCGGCCATCAACGTTCGCGAGCATCGCTGGCACGATTCGCAGGAGATTTTGTCCGACGAGGGCGGGGACGTGAGGGCACGGTTCGTACTGGCCAGCACGGTGGAATTCAAGCGGTGGCTTCTGGGTTTCGGCTCCCGCGCGGTGGTGGAGTCTCCCGAGGACCTGGCCGGCGAAGTAGCCCGGGAACTCCAAGAGGCCCTGGAGAGGTATCTTGCCAGGCAGGGATAGCCGAGAGCCACGCTGTCTGGCTGGGTTCGTGTGAGGTACAATGAGACAATGGTTGAACCCGACATGGAAACCCGGCGCCGCAGGGCCTTGCACATCGGCGATAACAGAGCACAGAGTCGCAAACAACTGCTCTTTGCACGAGGTCTGCAGAAGCCGCTGCATTGAAGGGGGTCCTTAACGCATCCGACGTTGATGGTCCGGGTGGCCGGTTACAGCGATTACTTCAGCCGGGTGGGACCCGAGCAGCAGGAAGATATCATCCGAAGGACCGAGCACGATGAGGCGGCCCGCTAGGCCCCCTCAAGGATCGCCCGGGCCGGCGGTTACGTCAACATGCCCTCGATGATCAGGTCGGAGGCCTGGTCCTCGCTCAGGCCGCGAGCCATGAGCGTCTCCAACTGCTTGGTATCCACCGACCCCAGGGCGGCTTCGTGCGTGATGTGGGCCTTGGAATGGCTGACTTCCACGATGGGGGTGGCCGAGACCACGCCGTTGTCCCGCATGATCTCCTTGCAATCGACATGGCCCTGGGCATAGGCGGCAGAGGCGGTGAGCTTGTTGTATACGTCCGCGCGTGCGGTATCCTTGACTGCCACGCGGCTGGTCAGGACCCCTCTGGCATGCTCACCGACCAGGTGGCCTATCTCGCGGATCTTCACCACGTCATCCTGCTTGGCGGAGACCTTGGCGTTCATTTCCAGTACGCTGTACGCCTTGCAGGTGCAGGTGTAGTCCATGTCGATCAGGCCGACGCGGCCGTGGATCAGTTCGAAGTCTGTCTTGTAGCGAGCGTGCTCGTCCAGGTCGATCACGGCTTTGGGGATCACCTTCACGCCGCCGTCGTCGGAATGGATGTGTCGTTCCTGGTAGGTAAACGAACCATGTTTGCCGATGGCGATTTTCCCGTCCATTTCGTGGCGGACCTCCACAGCGTTAGGGAACACGCAGTGGGCCACGACGTTGATCGAGGCATGGTCCTCCACCTTCAGATCCAGATCGATCTTCTGGATGCCCTGTTCCTGGATGAGTCCGAAACACATGTGGACGGGCTTGGCGATGACGCAGCCCTGCTGGACGACGATGGTGATTTTCACCCCGTCGTCAAAGGGCTCGGGCTCTACCACCAGGCCGGGAAGGGCGCGAGAACTGACGACTTCGTTGAGGCCGATGACCAGGTGGGCCACGTCCGGGTCCTTGACTGCGGAATGGATGTTGGCCATCTGGATCAGGCCCATGGCGGAGGAGGCTATGCTACTCATTGCCGGCGAACTCACTGAAGGCAGGTTGGTTGCGGTGATCACAGGGCATGCATCGATCCTTGAAATACTGCTGGATCTTCTCGACGCTTCCCTTGTCGAGAATGTAACCGGAGCACATGAGGAAGGCGTGCTGAGCCCAACTGAGGACCTCCTGGCTGTGGGTGATCAGCAGTACGGTGCAGCCGGCTTCGGAGAGAATATCGATGGCCTGGCGGATTCGTGAGAGGCTCTCGACGTCGATGCCGCTGTCGGGTTCATCGAGCATGACCAGCCTGGGCTGAATGATCAGGATGCTGGCCAGTTCGAGCTTCTTGCGCTCTCCGCCGGAAAGGGTCTTATCGGCAGCCCGGTCGAGGTAACGCGAGGGGGCCAATCCGACCTTGTCGAGCGTCTCGGCGATCCTGCTTTCTTCGGCGTCGGGTGCGGTAGCCTGGAGCAGCCTCCGGATGGGGAGGCCCTCAAAACGGGCCGGCTCCTGCCAGCCCAAGGTGATGCCCATCTTCGCCCTCTCGTCGACGCCTTTGCCGACCAGCGATTCCCCGTTGAGTTTCATCTCGCCCTGGAAGCCCTGGTAGCCCTCCAGGCCCATGATGGTCGAGGCAAGAGTGCTCTTGCCCGCCCCGTTGGGCCCGACAATGGCGTGGACATAGCCTTCCCAGAGGTCCAGTGAAAGGTTGTCGAGAATCTTGCTCTCGTCCAGCGTCAGAGAGACATTCTCCAACTGGAGCAAATTCCTGTTTTCGCTGTCAATCATCCATGTCGTCCCGTTGCAAAGGTTGATCCAACCGTCAGATGCGGCTTCCATTTTCATTGTAGGCCTCCAAAGCTTCCCCCGCCAGAGATTGTCCTGTGAGAACTCGAATGAGCAGGGCTGATACCCCCGCCGGTACAGCGGCAAGGTTGCTTCCCTGCTGCAGTCCCAATCAAAGCATGCCGGAGAAGATTCCGCTCCGTTATTTCCGGCAGGCGGTTGCCAGGAGATGGTTAATAATTTACCATCTGAGTCCATGGCACGAGAAACACGCATGCCGCTCAAACAGATCGCTCGCAAGGCAGGTGTCTCAGCCGGCCTGGTTTCCATGATTCTCCATGGCAAGGGCAGGGCCTCACAGGCTGTGCGCAGTGAGGTGCTGGATCTGCTCACCGAGGCGGGATATCAGCCTCGTCTTCGCGTTCGGCCAGTCCTGTTAATGCTCGACATGGAGCAGATCACCGCCTCAGGCAAGAGCCAGAACATTCTCCAGCAGGTTCAGGGACTTCAAGAAGCCTTGGCAGCCGAAGGCGTGGCGTTGCAGATTGAAACCGTCTCCGACCCGGCCAGCCGGAGCGGGCGCGAGCATGTACACGCCATCGTTGGCCGAAAGCCGGGAGGGGTGGTCGTACCTACCGACATGCCGGGATTGGAAGGAACGCTGGAAACGTTTGCAGAATCAGGCCTGGCCGTGGTGCAGATGGGCTATGACACCGAAGATCCTCGCTGGCCCGCGGCCGTGGTCGACAGCTTCGCGGGGATGTACAGCGCCGTCAGAATGCTCCTGGAGCAGGGGCATCGGCGTATCGGCACCCTGCGATGGCAGGCGGGACTGGCATCGGTTAATTCCAACAAGAAGCATGCCGGTTTCCTGGCGGCCCTGGCGGATGCTCAAGTGGAGCCGGAACCTTTGGACGTGCAGATCATCTCTGCTGCCCAGGACGAGCCCGGATGGCGCTCTGGGCTGGAACCCGTCGAGGCGATGCTCGACCAGCCGGACCCACCGACTGCCCTGGTCGTGGAAAACAGCTTCATCAGCCTGCCGCTGCTGTATCCGAGTTCCGGCCGCCCGGTGCCCGAGGCGGTGCGAGAACTGGACATCGTGCACTTCGAGGATTGGCCTCTTGGGCCTGTCGAAGACATTTTCTGCGGAAAGTTGAACAGCCCACCGCTGGAAACAACACTCATCCGCATCGCCTGGGGACAGGTCGGGCGCATGGCCGCCGGGCTGATGGTCCAGGCCCTGCGGGCGACAGACAACCAGGAACAACCCACTGTCCTTCGCATAAGTCCGCAAATCGAGAAGGTGCGCGGGATGGAGAGAATCGGTTATCACAAAGGACCCGTAAAGGAAGGAAGCAAATGAAAGCGCTATTCATCGGCGGAACCGGACTGATCAGCACGGCCGTCTCGGAGTTGGCCTGCAAGAAGGGCATTGAGCTTTACCTGCTCAACCGAGGCAAGAGCAGCAAACAGACGGGGCTGGAACCTCCGGCCGAGGCCAAGCAGATTGTCGCGGACATCAACGACCCACAGCAGGTCAGCAAGGCTCTTGGCGACCAGACGTTCGACGTCATCGTGAACTGGATCAACTTCGTTCCCGAGAACATCCATCGCGACGTGGAGTTGTTCTCCGGCAAGTGCGGGCAGTACATTTTCATCTCCTCGGCCAGTGCGTACCAGAAACCGGTTTCCCACTACCGGATTACCGAATCGACCCCCCTGGCCAACCCGCACTGGCAGTACTCCCGCAACAAGATCGCCTGCGAAGAGGCCCTGCTGGGCGCCTACCGCGAGAAGGGGTTTCCGGCGACGATCGTACGCCCTTCTTTGACCTACGGCGAGACGATGATCCCTCACGTGGTGGGAAGTTGGGATATGCCCTGGACCATCGTCGATCGAATGCGCAAGGGTAGGGAGGTCATCGTTCCCGGTGACGGCACGAGCCTGTGGGTTATCACTCACAATACCGATTTTGCCAAGGGATTCGTGGGTCTGATGGGCCACCCCCAGACCATCGGCCATGCCTTCCACATCACCACCGACGAGGTGGTGACCTGGGATCAGATTCTCCAGGAGGTGGCCCGGGCAGCCGGGACAAAGGCAGACATCGTCCACATTCCCTCCGAGCTTCTCCGGGCGTACGATCCGGGGCTGGGCAGCGATCTGATGGGTGACAAGGTCCACTCGGTCGTCTTCGACAACACCAAGCTCAAGACGTTCGTCCCGGACTACGTGGCTACTTGCAGTCTGGCCGAGGGTGTCCGGCGCAGCGTGGCATACTTTGAAGCCGACCCTGCCCGCCAACAGGTGGACGAGAAGGCGAACGAGTTTATGGACGACATGATCAGCAAGTACAAAAGCATCTGGCCCAAGCAGGGTGAATAGGAGACAACCGTGAGCAAAACCTACAACGTTGGAATACTGGGTTGCGGCGACTTCCTTAGATGGAACGCCGGCCCGCTGGGCAAAAGCGAGAGAATGGCCGTCAAGTCGCTCTACGATCCGGACAAGACGCGGGCCCAGACTTTCGCCAAGGATCTGGGCGGCCAGGCGGTGGATTCGGCCGAGGCGATTTTCGAAGACAAGGACATCGACGTTGTGCTGCTGTTCGTTCCCCCGTGGATTCGCCGCGGGCAGCTCGAGGCTGCCGCTGCGGCCGGGAAGCACATCCTCACCACCAAGCCGCTTGCAGCGAGTCTTTCCGACTGCCAGGCCATGGTGGATGCGGTCGAGCGTACCTCGGTCCGCTGCGGAGTGATGTATCGGCGGACGGGTTCGGCGGAATTCGAGACCATGCGAAAGGTCTTCGAGTCGGGCAAGATCGGTAAGCCGGCGCTTTACAAGCAGGACTGGCTGCACCATTACCCGCAGTGGAACGACTGGGCGCTGGATCCGGAAAAGAACGGCGGTCCGTTCATGGATGCGATGATCCACAACCTCAACATCGCGCGGTACCTGATGGGCAGCCCGGCCCGGGAGGCGACATTCTTCGGTGCAAGCCATGCCCACGATCTTCCGTGCAACGATACCGAGTTTCTGAAGGTGGATTTCGATCCGGGCCGATCGGCTCACCTGTTCATTACCTGGGCGGCCGACCTGGAAGTTACCAGCCTGGAAGGCAACTACCGCGAGCATATCGATCTGTTCTACATGATCACCGACCAGGGCTGGCGGGTCACCGAAGGCGGTGGCGGCTCGTGGGAGGCCTCCAAGGAAGGCAAGAAGCAGGTCTTCCCGGTCGAAAAGCTCTCAAGCACCGTGTTTGACCGGTTCGCCGAGGCGATCGAAACCGACGGCGAGCTTCCCTCCGATATCCCTTCGATCGTCGAAGCCCAGGAGGATATCAAGATTCTCAACCAGGCGGCCAGTGCGCCGAGTCAGAAAGTGCAACTGGACCTTTAGGAAAAACCCTGCCGGCAGCGGACCCGCTCAGTTCGGGCGGGTCCGCAGTTACCGGCCGGGTTGAGGAAGCGGACATGACGCCCAGGCAGCGAATGCTCACCGCCATGACCGGCGGCGTCCCGGATCGCGTACCCGCATCTCCGGATACGAACTGGATGATTCCGGCGCGTCTCAAGGGCGGCAAGTTCTGGGATGTGTACCTTCACGGCGAGCCACCGATCTGGAAGGCGTACAACGATTGCGTTCGTTACTTCGGGCTCGACGGGTTCAGCCATCACGGGACCTACCAGGTTCCTCGCAGCGAGGAGACCTCCTCCAGCCGGGAAATCGTTCATCAGAGCGATGAAAGACTCGTGGTCGGAAATACGTTCAAGTGCCCGGCGGGGGAGCTGACCCAGGAGACGACCTTCCTGCACGACGAGCCCCCGACGACCACCAAGAAGTGGATCGAGGACTTCGAGACCCAGTACGACTGCATCGAGTACCTGATGTTCGGGGATGTGGAGCGGATCCGCTTCGACGCGTATCAACACGCCCGTGAGGATCTGGGCGAGGACGGAGTGGTGGGGTTGTGCATGAATCTTCCGACCCTGCTGACCCAGCAGCGAGAGCCCACCGAGTCGGCCTTCTTCGACTATTACGATCATCACGAGAAGCTCGCTCGGCTCATCGACCGCTGGACGCAGCACCTGGAGGCCGTGGCCTGGAAAATCATCGAGCACGACCTCCAGCCGGATTTCGTATTCTTCCCCAACTCAGGAATGATCACGCTTCAGAGTGTCGAGATCATGCGGGAGTTTTCGCTGCCGGCCCTGAAGAAGCTTACGAAGATCTTCAAAAATGCGGGCATCGTAACCAGTCTGCATTGCTGCGGCAAGGAGCGGGCACTGGTCGAGGACGCGGCCGGGACCGATCTGGACTGCATCGATCCGCTGGAAGCAGCTCCGATGGGGGACTGCGATCTGGCGGAAGTCAAAGCCAGGTTCGGCAAGCAGTTGGCGCTGAAGGGGAACCTTCATACCACGGAGGTCATGTTGCGGATGGACCCGGCGGGGGTTGAGCGCGAGGCCCGGAAGGTTCTGGAGATCGGCATGCCCGGAGGCGGCTTCATCCTGTCCACCGGCGACCAGTGCGGGCGCGACACCCCGGATGAGAACATCTTCAAGCTGGTGGAGGTCTGCGAGAAGCACGGCCGGTATTGATCCGGGCCGTGTCTCGGGCGACTGGCTGTTTTCAGCGCAAGGGCTTGTTATGCAGCAGGCGCCCCTGGCGTCCGTTGAACTTCAGCCCGACCTTGAACGGCTCATACTTGCCACCCTCGGCGAGGGGTTTGGTCCTGGCCAGCAGGGCATCGATCTCTTCCTGGCTCATGGGGGTAAAGTCCCGGGCGGCCTGGACGTTCTGCCTCAGATGCTTTTCGTTGTCGATACCGCTGATAATCGTGGAGACCGGCTGACTCCATGCGTAGCGCAGGCACTGCGCGGCGGTGACCTTGTTGCTTCTGAGAACATTACCGGCACCCATGGTCTTCATGGCCAGGACGGCAATATCCTTCTCCCGGCAGAGAGGCAGGACGTTTCGGATGAAGCTCTTGTAATGCGGATCGATCGGGTTGACGGGAAACTGGGCGGTATCCCAGTCGAAGTCGTGGTCAAGCATCTCCAGGAGGTACTCGGGCTTCTTGTGGCCCGTAAAGCCGATGAAGCGGACCTTGCCCTGTTTCCTGGCCTTGCGTGCCGCCTCGATTCCTCCACCCCCGGAGAAGATCATCTTCGGATCGTCTTCGTAGACCACCTCATGGAACTGCCAAAGGTCGATGACATCCGTCTTGAGCCGCCTCAGAGAATCTTCCAGGTGCTCCATGGCCTTTTTGCTGCTCTTTCGCCCGTGATGCTTGGTCATCAGGAAGGCTTTTTTGCGATAGCCGTCCTCCAGGGCCCGGCCCATGATCCTTTCGCTTCGGCCCCGGTGGTATTCCCAGGCGTTGTCCATGAAGGTTACGCCCATGTCGATGGCTTTGCGGATGAGGTCGATCGCCTGCTTATCGTCCTTGATCCTGCCGATATGGTGTCCGCCCAGGCCGAGAATCGAGACCTTCTGTCCGGTCTTGCCGAGTTTGCGCAAGGGCACCGTATCGACAGAGGGAGTCTCCTCGCCGACCAGGAGGCTGGGCACGATAGCGGCAGAGGCGACGGCCCCGGCGGTGGTGCGAAAGAATTCTCTTCTTGTCAGTCCATTGCGAGCAGACATGTTCAGATCTCCTTGCGGTTTTCCTCGGGGGTGGGTCCTCCGGGCAGGCCGTGGCTGCGACGCTGCTCCTGGGCCCACTGGAGGAGGATTCTCTGGGCTTCATCGGCCAGTTCATCCCGCGGTGTATCTGCGTAGATATTGGGGTTGACCAGGACTCGTGCGTAGTCGCCGGTCAGGTCGATCCAGGCCTGCGTGGTGACGCCTTCGGCCTGGATGTCGCGGGACTCGACGTAATCTCCCTTTGGATCCATGTCCATGGCCGAGGGGACCTGGTAATTCCATGCCGACGGATACCCGCCTTCGACCACCTCCAGGATATCCTGGAACTCCTCGACGGAGTGATTGGGAAGGTCCACGACGATGGCTTCTTGAAGTGTATATTGTTGTGCATGTGTTGACATTGTGTATCCTTGGTTGGTTCTTGTGGTTATCCCTGGCCGACCCAGTCGCCCTGATCCCGCAGGCGGAAGGTTTCCCGCAGTTTGTCGACCACGTCGTCGGGCAGGGGGCCCTGCTGGAGGATCCGGATGTTCTGGCGAATGTGGTCCAGGTTGGTGCTTCCGACAATGGCCGTAGAAACGCCCTGGGTGAAGCAGGTGAATCGCAGGGCCATCTCCAGCCACGAGCCGTCAAAACCGACGCTTTGTGGCGTGAGCTTCATAAGGCGAATCCGCTGGAAGTACGTGTCGGTGTAATCGCTGATCACGGAAGGATCTTCCAGACCGCGCCAGACGGCGTTGGCGATGGGCCTCTTGACGATGACGCCCAGACCGTTGCTTCGCGCCTGGGGCAGATATCTCTTGAGAATCTGCTGATCGGCAATGTTCAGCGAGGTCTCGAGGGCGTCGAACAGGTCCATCTCCACGGCCTTTTCGGCCTCGACCCCGTCTCCGCTGTAGCCGATCAGCCGCGTCTTGCCCTGGTCCTTGACTTTCTGGAAAGCCGAGAGCATTTCCTGGTCGTCGAGCTTCTCCGCCGAGCATGTATGAAGCAACAGCACGTCGACGTGGTCGGTCTTGAGACGCTCCAGCGAGGCCTCGATCGATTCGGCGATAAGGGCGGCAGACCAGTCATCTCCGCTCAGGTGGTCCGGGCTGTGGCCGCACTTGGTGATCAGGACGTAGTCGTCCCTCCGGTTGGACACGGCGTTGCCGATGAGTTGCTCGGAATTGCCGTAGCAGGCGGCCGTGTCGATAACGTTGATCCCCTCATCGAGCAGGCCGTTGAGAATCCGCTCTGCCTCTTGCTGGGAAGTGTCGGAAAAGCCAATTTCCGCTCCGCCCAGACCCAGCGGTGTGACTTTCAGGTCTGTGTTTCCAAAATCACGCAAATCCATGTGATATCCTTTCCTTCTTTGGCTTCGAAGGGGTCACTAGAAGTCTATACCCTCATCCCCTTGGTCCCCCGGTCAGTGAACAGAAAACGGCCCGCGGACTTGTCCATATCGAACAGGGCCGCGGGCCGTGGATGTCTGTCGGCAGACGGACGCCTCAGCTCTTCGTGCGGGTCGAGACCGTCGGGGGCTCGAACAGGCCTGTCGCAATGAGCTTGTATTCGTTGCCCTCCGGCTGCGTCATCGGGTAGGCCTCATAGGCCCACGGGCCGGTCAAGCCCGTGCCGAAGTGCGGGCCCATCATGTTTCGGACATTGCCGAGGACCTCGATGCCCAGGCTATGGCTGCCGGCCGGGACGGGCTGGTCGATCTCAAGGGAGAAAGGCGGATGGAGAATCTCCCCGGCCGACTCTCCCTGCCAGTGAACCACCACGACGCTGCCGCCCCAGTTGTTGAGTTGCACCGTCAGTCCGTCAACATGCTCGGAAAGCTCGAAGGTGTAGTCGTACCGGACGCCGGCGGGGTAGAACGCATAGCCCTGACGGGTCCAGTCGCCATGGCCCAGCGGCTGGGCCTTGCCGACAACGAAACCCTTCTCCGCCGGCAGGGCCGCAACCGGCCCGAGGATGTAGATCGGCATGATCTCACAGAGCGTATCGAACGGCTGGGCCTTGAGGGACAGTTCATTTTCCCCGGAGCGGACAAGTCCCGCCGTCGGCACCGCGCGCATGTCCTCGTCGAACCAGCGTCGGGCACTGCCGGCATCGAGTGGCTGACCGTTGAGCCGGAGCTCGTAAAGCCAGGGCCTCTCGATGGCCAGTTCCACCTTCTCCAAGTCCTTTTCGGGCACGTCTGACTCAACCGTGAATGTGTAGCTCACAATGAACCCGGTATTTGGATCGACCTGCCGATCGGCCACGTTGCGGGCAATCTGTTTTCTCCAGGGATTGGCCGCATAGCCCTGCCAGCGCCAGTTGGTCTGGTCAGCCACCGCGGTGGGGGCCCCGAGAAGCTCCTCCCCGGTCAGCGACCGGACGTTGCAGTAGTCGATCAAGACCCGGTTGACGTCGGTCGCCTCGGCACAGGCCAGTTCGATCTCCACCGGGGCTTCCTGCACCTGCAAGGGCTGCTCCGGCTGGGCCGGGCTCGCCTCGGGGCTGGTCACGATGAGTCGATGGCCCCGCGAGGGCAATTCCAGCTCCAAGGCCAGTCCGTTCTCGCATGCTTCCAGTGCAAGGGCAGTGGCCGAGCCGTCGGCCGTATCGAGCTCGAGAGCGCTGTGCCCGACCAGGCGCACCTGGGCGGTAAGTGTCTCGGGCCAGGGATTGGCAAAGAAGTAGACCACGTGGCCGTCGTCGCAGTCGACCCGGCGCCAGCAGAGCCGGCCCGGCAGGGCCGACCCGTCCGGAGCACAGAGCCGGGGCTCCAGTGTCCGGCGAATCTCATCGACCAAGGCTGCGGTGGAATCCAGTTGCTTCCAGTGGTCGCTTTGACGTTGCTGCAGGTCGTTGGGCTGCTGGTTGATCCGGCCATCCACGCGGATGGGCGGCTCGCCCAGGGCCAGCAGAGATCCTCCCGAGGCCAGGTAATGCTCCATCGTCTCAAGGGTCGGCGTGATCCAGTTTTCCATGCAGTCGGGCATGACCACCAGATCGTAGGTGCATTGGCCGACCTGCAGCTTGCCGTCCCGAACCTGACCCAGCTCAGCCAGGACCAACTCGCTGACCAGGTCGAAGTCCACCTGGTTCGCATACAGTTGCAACACGAGGTCGAACATGCTCTTGCCGACGTCCACGATCTTATCCGGCTGGGGCAGCTTGGTCCCTTTGGTCTGTCCCAGCGGACTCTCCCAGTGCAGCCAGGTGCTGGTGGCAGGGTGCAGCACTGCTACCCGATTTATCTCCTTGCCCTGGCAGAGGGCGGCATTGGCGCGTCCCACGTGGTTGGCCTGGTGGTGGTAGTACTGCCACCAGGGGCTGTGGTCCGAGAGCGTGTGAGGCCAATCGTACTTGCGGATGCCCGAGAGAGATTGATGCCCCAGGTGCGGGTCCATCACGTTGGTCCCGAGGGCGAGCAGATAGTCCTCACACGGCTTGAACAGATCAAAGGAGGTCTGGTATCCCGGAGCCCCGGCCGATTCCACAAGTCGCCACAGGCAACCCATCTGGTTGGCGACGGAGGTCATCTCCCGGAGATTGTAAAAGTAGAGGGCGTTGTCTTCGGGAGTGGTGGCGCTGAACTGGAAGCCCAGCAGGTCGTTGCCCGGTGCGTGCATCCATCGCAGAGCGGCCATGTTGTCCGGGTGGGGCTTGGGACGCGGGAAAGCGTTCTCGATCAGGTGTCCGGTGAAGAGCAGATCGTTCTCATCGCACCAGTGGTACAGGGGCTTCATGAAGTTGTCTATGAAGAGCCGGTTGCTCGTCTGGAAGTAGTCGTAACGGACCTCCTGCGAGCCTTCCCGGGTAAAAATCAGCTTGTCGACCTTTTCGATCAGGTCGTAGCCGTGCTCGAACTTGAACTCCTTGAGGAAGTAACGGCTCATGGGCCAGAAGCCGGCTGTGACGTGCGGCTCATCGCAGAACATGAACCGGACGGTCTTTCCAAACTCGTCTCCGCTGTACTGGGCGTAGCGGTCGTGGGTAGTCTCCAGGAAGACCTTTGCGGTTTCCTGCTGGAGAAGGTCGGCTGCGGCGAAGGTTCGTCCGAGTTGCGGAGGATCCATCGTCAGGACCAGCACGGGATTCTCCGGCGACGCTTCCTTCCAGGCTTCGACGTCCATGCGTCTGGGCACTTGCCCGGACTTGGTCTCTCGGAAGCATGCCAGCACGCTGCTGCCTTGGACCTGCTGGGGAGAGTAGACCTTCTGCACCAGCGTCTTTCGCTCGGCCAGTTCGGGATGTCTCTGGACCACCACGCCGCCGGCGTTTCCGCCGGGGGCCATGAATTCGTCGTAGATGTGAAACTCGATCCCGAGCTTCCTGGCGTAGCGGCAGGCGTAGTCCCACAGTTCGAACCAGCGATCGGTGATGTAACCGGTAATGTGTCCGGGGCGGGCATGGGGGAAAAGCCCGCCGCATCCCTGGGCGGCGAACTGATCAAGCTGCTCGCGGATCCGCTGTTCGGTCATTTCGCCGTTCCACGACCACTGGGGCATTGTGCGATATTTGGCGGGCGGGTCCTGGAAGAGGGAGAACCAGTCTGGCAGTTGCATGTGTTAGCTCCTTTGGGGCTCGGGTGTAACAGGTTGTTCTACCCCGACGGTGTCCCTGGGACAACCGCAAATGCGGCATGTCCCTTCTGTGATTGCGTCAAACTCAGGCAGAACCTACAATTGCCGGTCCTGGAGACCTCCGGACGAGCCGGAGTGCTTTTCCCGCCCCGGTGGTCGACATCGGCCGTGCGACACAATGCGATTCATGCCCAAGGAGACAACGTGAAAGATTCGAGAGTCGAAAAGCTCGCCCGCGTGATGGTGGAGTACTCAACCCAGATCAGGAAGGGCCGGCATGTCGTCATTGCCGGGGAGCCCCAGGCTCAGCCACTGTTGCTGGAGTGCTACAGGGCTGCCCTCGCGCGGGGGGCCAACGTGGAGATGCAGATCAGCCTGCCCGGCACGTATGAAATCTTCTGCAAGGAGGCCTCCAAGGCCCAGTTGGAGTGGGTCTCGCCGGTTTCACGCTATCGCACCAAGCGGATCGACGCCGCAATCCGCATTCGCAGTGAAACCAACACGCGGGCCAACACCAACTGCGATCCCAAGAAAATGGCCGCCCACGCCAAGGCCTCTCGCCCCCTGAGCAAGCTCTTCATGGACCGGGCCTCCAATGGAGAACTGGCGTGGGTGTTAACCCAATGGCCCACCCATGCCAGCGCCCAGGATGCTTACATGAGCCTGGCCGAGTACGAAGAGTTCGTCTTCCAGGCCGGACATCTGGAAGATGACGACCCGGTCGAGACCTGGAAGGCCATCAGCAAGTCTCAGCAGGCCCTGACCGATAAGCTCAACAAGACTCGCGAGGTCCGCATCGTGGCAGAGGATACCGACCTGACCTTCTCCTGCGAGGGACGAACGTGGATCAACTGCGACGGACACTACAACTTCCCCGATGGTGAGGTCTTCACCGGGCCGGTGGAAAAAAGTGTAAACGGACACGTGAAGTTCAGCTTCCCGGCCATCCATCAGAGTCGCGAAGTCGTCGAGGCCGTGCTGGAGTTCAAGGACGGCAAGGTCGTCAAAGCCGATGCCGCCAAGGGGGCCGATTTCCTGCGGGAAATGATCGCCATGGACGGAGGCTCGGCCTATCTGGGAGAAGCGGCCATCGGGACCAACTACAACATCCAGCAGTACACGCGGAATACGCTCTTTGACGAGAAGATCGGCGGGACGGTGCACCTGGCCCTGGGGGCCGCTTATCCGGAGACCGGAAGCAAGAATGATTCCGGCCTGCACTGGGACATGGTCTGCGATATGCGAAACGGCGGGAAGATCTACGCCGACGGGCAGCTCATCCAGGAAAACGGGGTTTTCAAGAACAGTCGTTTTCCCCAGCCTGCGGGTAAAGAGTCTTCGAGCAGGAAGACGACGCCCCGGAAGACCCGGAAGAAGGCTGCCGGATCAAAGCGAAAATCCACTTCGCGTCGCAAGGAGAGCTGACGATCGGTCGAATTTCCCCCGACGGGTGAGGGGTCAATCCTCGTCCGTCGATGGGGAGGTTTGCGCGGAAGGCAGATCGACGGTGATGACTTTTTGGGCGCGGGCTACGGTGCCGGTCAGATAGTCGGTGAATTCCACGCGGACCGTGATCTTCTCATGGGCCGGCACGCGCGAGAACTTGCACTCGAATCGGTAGTGATACGTACCGAAGTGGCTGGACCAGTAGTCACCGATTCCCTCGACGCCAAAGCTGCACTTGCCGACCAGCGGGTTGTCCTCCTGGGCCAGATCGTAGAGCTGGATCTTCACGCTTCCCGCTGCTTTGAGCGGGCTGCCTGCGGCGTCGATGGGAACCAGCCGGACCCGCACGCCGTCATCGCCGGGGGTATCGTCCAGGTTCGCGCCGGTGGTGTAGTCGCCCAGCTCGATGCTCTCGACGGTGAACAAATTGGACATGCGCTTCTCGGACAGCCCTCTGAGACGCTGGATGAGCTTCTCCTGGCTTTGGAGGGAACCGGCAAGCTGCCGGTTCTCCTCCTGCAACTCCTCGATGCGGTCCTCGGCCTCGATAACCTCATCGCGCAATGCCTGAAGTTTCTGCTCGCACGGATCGGCGCAGCCTGTCAACGCGACCAGGCACGCCAGTTGCAGGGTCAACCCCAGCGATCCGAGCCGCAGGGCCATCTACTCTTCCTCTTTTTTCTTTGTCTCGGGAATTTCCGTGAGGATCTTGTCCACAATGCCGTATTCCACCGATTGCTCGGCGGTAAGCCATTTGTTGCGATCGCAGTCTCTCTCGATGGTCTCCATGTCCTGGTCGGTGTTCTCAGAGAGAATCTCGTAGATGCGTTTGCGGATCCGAAGAATTTCCTGGGCTTCGATATCCAGATCCGTCGCCGGTCCGGTCAGTGTCCCATGGATCAGCGGCTGGTGGATCAGAACCGTCGAGTTGGGCAGGATGAATCGTTTGCCCCGCGTTCCGCCCGAGAGCAGAACCGAACCCATCGAGATGGCCGATCCGACACAGTAGGTCGCCACGTCGCAGCGGATGAACTGCATGGTATCGTAGATGGCCAGGCCGGCTGAGACGCTGCCTCCCGGGGAGTTGATATACAGGTGGATGTCGGCCTCGGGATCTTCGCTGGAACAGTAGAGCAACTGGGCGACGATCAGGTTGGCCATCTCGTCCTGGACCTGCCCACCGCAGAAGATGATCCGGTCGCGAAGCAGGCGGGAGTAGATATCGTACATTCTTTCCCCACGTCCGCTTTGTTCAATGACGTTGGGGGGATAGGCTGGATAATTGACAGTCATGACAGCTTGTGTCCTTTCCAAGTGGGCCGGGTCAGGGGAGGCTATTTCTTCTCGGAGGGCTGGTTTTCGAGAATCTCGTCGACCAGGCCATAGTCGACGGCTTCCTGGGCGGACATGTAGCGGTCCCGCTCGGTGTCCTGCTCGACCTGCTTGACGTCCTTGCCGGTGTGTTTGGCCATAAGGTTGTTCAAGAGCTTCTTGGCCTTGAGGATCTCCTCGGCCTGGATCTCGATATCCGACGCCTGGCCGGTCACGCCGCCCCAGGGCTGATGGATCATGATCTTGGAGTGGGGCAGGCAGAAGCGTTTCCCGGCCGTGCCTGCAGCCAGGATCATTGCGGCTCCACTGGCCGCCTGTCCGACGCAGTAGGTCGCCACGTTGCAGGTGAGGAACGTCATGGTGTCGTAAATAGCCAGGGTATCATCCACGCTGCCACCGGGGGAGTTGATGTACATGTGTACGTCCTGGTCGCCGCGCTTGGCCTGGAGCTCCAGAAGGCGCATGATCAGCCCGCCGGCAGTGGAGGGGTCGATCTGGCCCCAGAGGAACACGATGCGCTCCTCGGCGAGCCGCTCTTCCAAGGTCATTTCCCGTCGGGCCTGATATTCCCGATACGCCATAGTCTTCAATCCCTTCTGTTGCGAAAGCGCCGAGGCCCCGGACAAAGCCGGCGACTCGCCACTGCGCATCCTCGAAAGTTCTATTCCTGTGAGTCGCCGGCTTCTTCCGAAGCGTCGGTTTCTTCCTGAGCTTCGTCCGTCTCCTGGCTGTCTTCCTGCTGCTGGTCCTGCGCCTCGGCCTGCTCTTTCTGCTTCTGGGCCTGGAACTGCTCGAACTCCTCCTGGCTCACTTCGGTAATCTCGGCATTTTCCATCAACTGATTCAACGCCGCTTCCTCAGAGAGACTGGCATGGACCTGTTCGAGCCTGCCGTCCGAGGCCAGTTCCTGCTTAAGACGTTCGGGGCGGCGGTTGTACTGCAGGGCCATCTGGGCGATTCGGGAGTTGACCTCGTCGTCACCGAC
Source organism: uncultured Planctomycetaceae bacterium (assembly GCA_964583095.1). GTDB lineage: Bacteria > Planctomycetota > Phycisphaerae > SM23-33 > SM23-33 > CAZOVB01. Next base: position 52,323 of record CAZOVB010000020.1, on the reverse strand, counting down.
CATAATCTCTTTCACTTCGATGATCTTGCCGAGAATGAACTGGAGCTTCAGGTCCCGCTTGGCCTGCTCGGTTGCACTGGCCTGGAGTTGCGTGAGATTCTCCTGAATCCGCTCGTGGGGCACGCCCATCCGAAGCAGTTCCACCGACTGACGCTGCAGCGTCTGGGCGGTGTGGCGCTTGGCCACGCCCTCGGGAACGTCGATGTCCACCTTCTCCAGAAGCCAGTCGCACACCTGGTCGCGCATCGACTGTTGGGCTTCCATCTCCATGCGGCTGCGAAGCTGACCGGTCAGGTGTTCCTTCATCTCTTCAAGGTTGTCGAAGCCGTTGGTCTCGGCGAATTCATCGTTCAGCTCGGGCAGCTTGCGTTTGCGAACGCCGGAGATGTTAATCTTGACCGTCAGTTCCTTGCCATTCCACTGCTCGTTTTCGTGGGACTCGGGGCAGGTGACCGTCAACTCAGCCGAGTCACCGGATTTTTTGCCGGTCAAGGCCTCTGCCAGATCCACCAGGGGCAGCCCCGCGACCTGTCCTGCAGCGACCCGCAGCGTCAGGCCCGGATGCTCAACGGCATCGATGCCTTCTCCGCTGATGATGGCCGAAGCCTGCACAACATCTCCCTGCTCGGCCGGTTCGTCGCTTTCTTCGAAGGAAGCGCGGCTCTGGCGGATCTGTGTCAGATATTCATCCATCCGCTCATCGCTGACTTCCGGTTTGGGCCGCTTGATCGGAATGCCTTCCAGTTCGGGCAGTTCGAATTCCGGCTGGATCTCGACCTCGAAGGAGAATTCCAGGTCGCCCTTTTCGGGAAGCTCGATGGTTTCGAGCTCCAGTTCGGGTTCGCCAAGGGTCTTGAGCTCTGCCTCTTCGATGGCCTGGCCGAGGGCTTCGCCAATCAGGGCGTTCTTGACATCACCGGCGACTTCCTTGCCGAATCGCTTTTCAATAAGTCGCTTGGGAGCGCGGCCGATGCGGAAGCCCGGAATCTGGGCCGATTCCCGCAGTTCCCCGTACATCTCGTCGGTCTTGGCTTCGATCCGGTCTTCGTAGACCGTAACCGTGATCTTCTTCTTGAGGGTCCCGGCATCTTCGACAACCACGTTGTTTGCGGTCAGGTTGTCTTCGGGCGTTTCCGTTGCGTCGTTGAGTTCTTCGTTGGGGGTCTGGCTGTCCTCGGTCATCACGTCCTCGTGGGGCAGGGGCACGCCGCGACCAGACGCGCAACGCGCGCGTCCCCGGCGGTCGTGCCGGCTCGCCTGGCGCTTGGCAAAAATCGCGCCTGGCCTAATGCGGCAAATCTACGCAATGCTTCCAATCGCGTCAACGCTGTTTTCGCCCGATTGCCGTGTAGCTGTGAAAACTCCTTGCAACTGTCAGTCTATCCGCCTGCAGGAAAGCTTGGACTTGATTTGCACGAGCAGCCCGACAAGAATGCCAGCGTCGCTTTGAAAGCGACCCACTGCAAGGATGCCACATGGCCCGCCGCAAAAGACGAAAAAACTCCAGACAATCCGCCCCGCAACCTTCCCTGGACTCCTCAACGACAAAGGCGAAGCTCTGGCTCACACTGGCAGGGCTCTCCACGGTTGTGATTCTGATCCTCTCCTTTGCCCCGTTTGACCAGTGGCTGCTGGGGTATGTGGCTCTGGCAGGGTGGGTGGTCATGGTCCTCAAGCGACCTGGAAGAAGATCCACCGTCCTGCTTGCCTGGGCAATGGCGGGGATCTACTGGCTGATCACGATGTACTGGCTTTGGTGGGTGACGCCGGCAGGCTATTTCGCACTGGTCTTCTACCTCAGCCTGTACTGGCTGGTGGCGGCCCTGTTGCTCCGCTGGGCCCATAGGAAAGGCGTTCCCGCCTGGATCAGCCTGCCGGTCTTCTGGGTCGCCCTGGAGTACGCCCGGGCCTATATCATCAGCGGATTTCCCTGGTTTTTCCTGGCCCAGACGCAATACCGCCGGATCGGACTGATCCAGATCGCTTCGGTCACGGGACAGTACGGGGTGAGTTTCTTTGTAGCCATGGTCAACGGGCTGGTGGTGGATGCGCTGTTATGGGCCTTTCAGGGCCGAAGCCCAAGAGTCCTTGGCAGGAGGGTTCTGCCCGGATTGGCCGCGTGCGTCCTGGCTTTTGCAGGGATGCTGCTGTGGGGGTGGCTGGACCAACCCGATCGGCAGGAACCGGTGGTGCAGGTGGGGGTCATCCAGCGGGCCTACCCAATCAGCCTTGAGAAACCGGGCGAATCTCAGGTAGCCGTTTTCAAAGCTCACTACCGCGACTCGCTGGAACTGATCGAAACCGCCGGTGTTCGTGGCGTGAAGATGGATCTTCTGGTCTGGCCCGAGAGCATGCTCGTAAATGGGATGAACAGCGAGTTCCTTTCGATCCAGCCAGAGAAGCTCAGTGATGAAGAGGTAGTGGCCTTTCATACGATGAAGGGCTATGCGGTCGATTCGCCCCTCCGGGCCCGGGAAGATCTGGCCGGCATGGTGGAGGACCGCAAGAAGATCCGGAAGGAAGTCCGAGAGTTGGCTCGTATCGCGGGTTGCCCCGTCCTGGGCGGTGGGTCGAGCTATCACCTGGAACCGGAGATCGCCGGCCCGGAGGGCATGTGGGTCGTGAGAAACTCGGCGATGCTCTTTGCCCCCGAGGGTCCGGATCTGCCCACCTATTCCAAGATGCAACTGGTGCCCTTCAGCGAGTATGTCCCGTTCAGGAAATCCCTTCCCAAGTTCCATAAGTTCCTGCGAAGCTTCGTTCCGCCGGTGATGAGCCAGCTCGATCCGGGCCGGGAAGCCCGACGATTCGAGGTATCCGCCTCCTGGCCGGGCAATCCCCCCAGGCCGGTGCGAATTGTCGCGCCGATCTGTTACGAAGGAACCTTCGCTCGGGTTTGCAGGAGACTGATCCACGATCGGGGCCGCAAGGAAGCCGATCTGCTGGTGAACATCTCCAACGACGGTTGGTTTGTGGACCCTGAGACGCGGGAGGGGAGCACTGAGCAGGCCCAGCACCTGGTGCATTACGTTTTTCGGGCCATCGAGAACCGCGTGCCGGTGGCCCGGGCGGTCAACACGGGAATCAGCGCGTTTATCGACTCCCAGGGGCGGATCCGAAAAATCGTCACCGCCCGCGTGGCCGGCGAGGACCGGGGGGTGATGGTGGAAGGCTCTCTCGTGGAGGGATTAAGACTGGACAGCCGCAGAAGTTTGTATAGTCTTGTAGGGGACGCATTTGCCATTGGGGTTTGCCTGGTGGCAATGCTGATGTGCGCCTGGTGGATACTGTCGGGCAGATCCACGAAGGAAAAGGAACGGCAAAATGAAAATCACAGCTCCCAGTAATGCTCTGTTGCTCCTGGCCATGCTGATAAGTGTCGGCTGCACGCAACAGGACCAATCTCTCCATGCCGATCCGGCCCAGGCGGTTCTGGAGGCCAAGGTTACGGTTCTGGACCTTGTGGATCATCCCGAGCCGATGGTTCGCGCCCGGGCCTTGGAGGCCGTCAGCCGCTTCATGCTCGATAAGCACGGCATGCTGCTGGTTTCGGCGCTGGACGACCCGGCTCCGGGTGTCCGGACCGTCGCTGCCACGGCCATCGGAGACATGCGATATACGCCGGGCAAGGGGCGGCTTACCCAGATGATCAGTACCAATCGGCAAGTGGGGGAGCAGTACTACACGGTCCTTCCGGCCGTGGTGTACGCCTTGTATCGCATGGGCGACGACCGTCATCTGAAGCTGCTGGGACCCTTGTTGCTCAAGGATGCCGAGATCATCCGGACCAGCGCCGCTACGGCGATTGGATTGATCGGCGACCCTCGAGGCCTTGTTCCTCTAAAAGAGACTCTCTGGCGGGAAGAATACGACGCCAGATTGCGTTTCGACGAGGCCATGGCTCGCCTGGGAGATCCAGCGGCCAAGGGTCGTCTGGAAGCCTACCTGCACGGGAGGTACGTGGATCTGCGTATCGGCGGCATCCAGGCCCTGGCTGAGCACAATCCCGACCGGGCGGCGAAGCTTCTTCCGGTCCTGGCCATGCGGGAGGGGGAGCATCCGGCGGTCCGCCTGGCAGCCATCGGGGAATTGGCCAAGCTGCGGATGGCGCATCCCTCGATGTACCGGTATGCGGTAATGGGCATAAACGCGCCGGCGGAACTCCTGCGGGAAGCCTTCGACGTCAAGCCGGACAAAACCGTGAATCGCGAGCTTCGACAATTCGTTCGGATGCAGGCGATCTGGGCCCTTGGCTGGTTCGACGCCCACCCGGAGACGGTCGATTCCCTGCTGAAATTCCTGGAGGTAGAGGACCCGAGCACGCGTGTCCTTGCGGCGATGAGCATTATGCGGCTGTTGCCGGAAGTGACCGAGGCCCAGCCTCCGTCGGCCCCGCTTCCCAAGACGTCTGTGGAGGTGGACGAAGGGCCGGATTCAATTGAAGATCCGCTTGCCCCGGTGGTTCCCGATGTTCCCGGCGGCCGTCTCAAGAGCAGCGGCGCGAAGGATTGAGCCGCGGTGTTGAACCAGCCCGAAGGGAATTTGCTTGACTTGCCTATTGGCGAAAATAGAATCGATTCCAACAGCGGCGATATGGCTGCTGATCACAATTGTTATTCTCATAATTCCTTTTCCTATACGAAGCTGCAGACTACAAGGCCTCCCGCTGTCGCGGGGCAGTTGATCAAAGGAGAAAACGGTTGAGTATCCTGACCAAGATCGCAATTGTCGTGATGGTGGTGCTGGTGTTGATTGCCACAGCCATCTTTGTGAACCTCACCACCCAGAGCACCAATTGGAAGACGGCTTATCAGCGGGAGAAGGAGCACAGGCAGGCGGCCGTCCAGACCGCCCGGGAAAAGGCGATGGCGCTGGCGAAGAATCTCCAGGCCAACGAGCTTGAAGACGCCGGCCAGAACCAGACGATCTCTTCTCTGCGCAGCGAGAGGAATTCGCTGCAGTCGCAGCTCAACGAGGTCCAGAAGAATCTTGCCGCCGCCCAGGCCGATGCCTCGCAATGCAAGACCCGGGTTGCCGAGCTCACCGCAGCCGTCCAAGGCGAGATCAACACTCGTGAGAAACTCGCAACCACGCTGGAAAACACGGTTGAGGACCTCGAGAGCAAGGTCGTCCAGAACAATCGGCTCCAGGCCCAACTGGCCAAGATGCAGACGGATGTCGAAGGTCTGACCCAGATGAACAAGAATCGCCTGGCCGATATTCGGGACCTGCGGGAGACGATCGCTCGTCAGAATGAAATGATTAAGGATCTCCGCGCCGGCCGCGGAGTTGCTACCGCCGGTGCCGACGGCTCCCAGGCCCCGGCCGGGGCCGAAAAAGTCCTCGGAGAAATCACCGCCATCCAGGACGGCGTGGCCAGCATTGACATCGGCAAGGCCAACGGCGTCGACAAGGGCATGCGGCTGATCGTCTACCGCGGCGGGAGTTTTGTCGGGTACCTGAACATCAGCAATGTGACGACCAACCAGGCGGCCGGGCTGATCACGCTCAGCGAGATGGACCCGCAGATTGGCGACAGCGTCACGAACCGACTGGCCCGCTGAAACAGGAGCAGATGATGACGCAATTTGGAAACAGGCCCGCAAAGGGCAATCCGTCTCCGAACGTATATACTGTCCTGCTTTTTGTCGGGATCCTGGCCCTGCTGATCGGTATCGGTTTTGGCTTTCGGCGTCTGACCGCCCCTGCCGAAACCGGAGAGGGCTACGGGATGAGCGCCCAGGAAGTATTCCTGGGTCCCGAGGAGGAAAGCTCCTCCCGTTGAGATGCGATGCAATTTCAGAAGGAAACCTACCAGGCGGCAGCGGACGTGTAAGCCCGCTGCCGTGTGGCCATTCTGGGAAGATCGCATCACCCGCTGTTGTTTCAGCGGTCAAATGCCCGATAAGAACAACACGCTTCCGTGTGGTTGCGTGTAAGTCAAGGAAGACTCACCGGCGCGAAGGACTCAACTCCACATGATCTTCGATCCCATCATCGGGCTGTTTTCCATGGACATGGGCATCGACCTTGGGACCTGCAACACGCTGGTATGTGTTCGCGGACAGGGAATCGTCCTGAACGAACCCTCCGTTGTGGCTGTGCGACGCGGCACCAACAAGGTCCTGCCTCTCAAAGGCAGCGCCGCGGTCGGACTGGTCGCCAAGGAAATGCTCGGCAAAACCCCTGGCTCCATCAGTGCCATTCGCCCAATGAAGGACGGCGTGATCGCTGATTTCGATATCACCGAGGAGATGCTCGGGTATTTCATCAAGAAGGCCCATCGTCGCCATCGTTTCATCAAGCCCCGCGTGGTCATTTCGATCCCCTCGGGGATTACTGCCGTGGAAAAGCGGGCCGTGCTCAACTCCGCCGAACGGGCCGGGGCCAGACGCGTCTATCTCGTGGAAGAGCCCATGGCTGCGGGAATCGGTGCCGGACTGCCCATCAGCGAATCTACTGCCTCGATGATTGTCGATATCGGTGGGGGTACCACAGAAGTGGCCATCATGTCCCTGGCCGATATCTCCGTCTGCGAGTCGATCCGGGTCGCCGGAGACGACATGGACGAAGCCATCGCCGCGCACATGAAACGCACCTACAACCTCATGATCGGCGAGCAGACCGCTGAGAGAATCAAGGTGGATATCGGCTCTGCCTCTGCACTGGAAGAAGAAGTGACCATGGAAGTCCGCGGTCGGGACATGATCTCCGGCCTGCCTCGCAAGACCGTCATCAGCAGCGAGGAAGTCCGGGAAGCCCTCAAGGAGCCCGTCGGGGCCATCATCGACTGTGTCGTTCGCACACTGGAAAAAGCCGAGCCGGAACTGGCCGCCGACCTGGTCGATAACGGCATTGCCCTGGCCGGTGGGGGAGCGCTGGTTCGCGGCATGGATACCGTGCTTTCCAATGCCACCGGGCTGGACGTGACCATCGCCGATGATCCGCTTACCTGCGTGGCCCGCGGGACGGCCGTCTACCTCGAAAACCTCGAGGACTGGAAGGCCACCATGGAATCCGACGAGGACGAATTCTAGCTCAATCCTCTCTCCTGGATTCCGGACCTCTTGACAACAGTTGCATTCTCAGTTCATTCAGTGCCCCAAGAGCCGTGCGCAGCCGCATGGTCTCCCGGTCGCCCGGGTAGTGCCGTTTGAAGACCTCGCAACCCTCGGGTCCGGCGATACCGATATACACCAGGCCGACCGGTTTTTGATCGCTGCCCCCGCTGGGCCCGGCAATTCCTGTGGTGCTGATCGCCCAGTCGGCCCCGATACGCTTCCTGGCCCCCTGGGCCATCGCTCGAGCTACCGGCCCACTGACCGCTCCATGCTCGCGAAGGATCTGCTCTCCAACCTCCAGCAGGGATGACTTGACGTCGTTTTCATAGGCGACAACCGTTCCGCGATAGTGGGCGCTGGAGCCGGGAACGTCGGTCAGAAGCTTACCGATGAGGCCCCCGGTGCAGCTTTCTGCCGTGGCCAGCGTCTGGGCTTTCTGCTGGAGCAACTCGCCCACCGCCCCGGCCAGGGTGGTCTGGTCCTGGCCGAAAACGTGGTCTCCCAGGCGACGGCGTATCTCGCAGACGGTCCGCTCAGTCAGCGTCCTGGCTTGCTCTGCCGATGCAGCCCGGACGGTGATCCTCGCACTGACCATCCCCCCCGAGGCCGTCGTGCCGACCACCACATCGCCCTCGCGGACCATCAGGTCCTCAATGGTGGCCCCCACGTCGGATTCTCCCATTCCCGCCAGATGCACAGTGGAAAAGAGAATCACACTGTTCTCAGCGTCCAGGCGGGGGAGGATCTGCTCTGAGAACATCTTTCGCATTTCGCGAGGGACGCCGGGCATAAGGTAGATGTCAGCCTGGCCCAGCCGGGCGGCGATCCCCGGAGCGGTTCCGATCGGATTGGCCAGAACCTTCGCCCCTGCCGGCAGCATTGCCTGAATGGCGTTTCCCGGGTTCATCTTCCGGTTGCGGCGCGCAAAGAACTCCTCGATCTGCTTCAGTGAGTCCTCGTCGGTGACCAATTCCCGGCCCAGGGCCTCAGCCAGGGCCTGTCGTGTAAGATCATCCGCCGTCGGTCCCAGTCCCCCGGTAACCAGCACGAGGTCGGCCATGGCTGCCGAATCCCGCAATGTATTGCAGATATCCCCTTGTCTGTCGGCAACCGTTGCATGCCGAAGCACACGGATACCCAATCCGGCAAGTTGCCTTGCCAGCCAGGCGCTGTTGGTGTCGACCGTCTGTCCGCTGGTCAATTCGTCCCCGATGGACAACAGTACTGCGTTCATGTCTGCGTTCCTTTTGTGGATGACTCGACCACAGTCTAGTCTCCTGGAGAGTCCTGTCCAGCCGAAGCAGAAATCACGTGGCTGGCAACGGTTTCAGGCGTCCTGTCTTTCGGGAAAACCACGGGCTGTTTCTTGCATGGTCGTGGGGGCAGACCTATACTGACCCACTTGCATTTTTTGAGGGCATACGAAGATGAAGGTAGCCTATTTTGATTGTTTCTCCGGGGCCGGCGGCGACATGATCGTTGCCTCGCTTCTCGATGCCGGCGCCGACTTCGAGAGGTTGAAGGAAGCGCTCTCTACGCTGGATCTGAAAGGTTATGCACTTGGGACCGAGCGTGTGAATCGATGCGGGATGTCCTCTCTGCGTTTCGTGGTGGATGTCGAGAAGGATCATGATCATCCGCATCGCCACCTTTCGCACATCCTGGAGCTGATTGACAAAGCCAGCCTGCCCGGCCAAAGCGCTGCCAGGGCCAAGGAGGTGTTCAATCGCCTTGGCAAGGCCGAGGCGGAGGTTCACGGCGTATCAGTGGAGAAAGTCCATTTTCACGAAGTCGGGGCCGTGGACAGCATCTGCGATATCGTGGGCGCCTGCGTGGCGATGGAACTGCTGGATATCGACGCAATCGAATCGGCTCCGATCCCTCTTGGATGGGGGACGATGCAGTGCGCTCACGGAGTCATGCCGATCCCGGCACCGGCGACGGCCAACCTGGTCCGCGGTTTTCCGACGGTTCCGGGCCCCCGGGAGGGGGAGTTGACGACACCGACGGCAGCGGCCCTTCTGACGGCCCTTTCGCGCCGGATGGGGCCCGTCCCGGCCATGCGGATCGACGCGATCGGCTGCGGCGCGGGAACAGGCGAACACCCCAGCGTTCCCAACGTGCTGCGAGTGCTGCTGGGCAATTGCGATGATCACAGCGGCCAGGCCGACAGCGTGGTCGAACTCTCTGCCAATCTCGACGACTGCAGCGGGGAAATCCTGGGCGGGACCATCGGCAAGCTGCTCGAGGCGGGCTGCCTGGACGCCTGGGCAACCCCGGCAGTAATGAAGAAGTCTCGGCCAGGTTATGCATTGAACGTTCTCTGTGAGGTCTCCGACGTCGAAAAGACCGAGGAGATTCTGTTTACTGAAACGACGACCTTCGGGGTTCGCAAGAGCCTGTGCACCCGCAGCAAGCTTTCGCGGCATATGCAGACAGTTGAGACGGCCTATGGGCCGATTCGCGTCAAGGTCGGAAAACGAGGACAACAGCAGATAACCGCTTCGCCCGAGTTCGAGGACTGCGCTCAAGCGGCCCGGACGCACCATGTGAGCATCCGAGAGGTGCTACTGGCCGCATGGTCGGCGACGGAGAATGAGAGAGCGAGATGACTGTCTGGCTTTGGGCTGCGATGGGCGCAGGAGCGCTGGTCGCCTCCGGGGTGTTGCTCCTTGGAGTGTACTTCCTGATTCGTCGCAGAGCGGATGCGATTCGGCCCATCCAGCGAGGACGCCTCGAAAGGGTGGAGAAAATGAGCCGGGACGTCCGCAGCTTGCTGGAGGAATTGCAGCAGCTTGCCGACCGGATCGATGCGCGTCTTAACGGAAGGATCGAGCATCTGACCGACCTGCTCAGCCAGGCCCAGGGAAGAATTGACCGGCTGGAATATCTGTCCTCCCGAACTGCACGCGACGCTGAAGACCAGGAAAGACCCCACGGCCCGGCCTCTGGGGAGGTCCCGCGCCTGTGGGGCCAGGGGCTCGATCCGATCGAAATTGCCGGACGGATGGAGATGGACGTGGGAGAGGTCCAACTGGTTCTGCAACTGGAAAAGGCCCAGCGAGCCAATACCTGATCTCCCGAGGTACAGAGCACCCGACCTGGAACCCAATCCGAAAGCGAGCCGACAAGCCAACATGCCGATTCTCCCCGTTATTCTGAGTGTCTTTGCCGGCCTGACCCTCCTGATCTGGTTCTCCAGGCACATCATGATCGCTCGGGAACTGCGTCACGGTCACCTGCTCAGTCCCGAAAGCCAGGGTGTCGCAGACCAGGGGCCAAGCGTACAGGTTGTGGTCGCTGCCCGTAATGAAGAAGAAAACATCGAGCGATGCCTGCGAAGCCTTCTGGCCCAGGACTATCCGAAACTGAAGGTTACGGTCGTGGATGATCGCAGCAGCGACGCCACAGCCGAAATCGCCGAGAACATCGCCGGGCAGGATGCCCGACTGGACGTCCGAAAGGTCCGTTCGCTGCCCGAGGGGTGGATGGGAAAGAACCATGCAATGCATCGCGGCCTGGAGGATGTCCGGAGCGATTGGATTCTCCTGACCGATGCGGACTGCGATTTTTCCTGTCGGCGGGCGGTCTCGGTGGCCCTTCGCTACGCGACCGACAACAAGGCGGATCTGCTCAGCGTCCTGCCGATCCTGGCCACCGATTCTTTCTGGGAGCACGTCGTGCAGCCGGTTTGCGGTGGGGTGATGATGATCTGGTTTCACCCCGATAAGGTCAATGATCCCCGCAAGCCCAATGCCTACGCCAACGGCGCCTGTATGCTCATGCCCTTGGAGGCTTATCGCCGCATCGGGGGTCACGAGGCGATAGCGTCGAGTCCCAACGAAGACCTCCAGTTTGCCCGCAGGATCAAATCGTCGAATATGCGCCTCGTGGTCGTCCGCAACAAGGACCTCTACAGCGTCCGGATGTACCGGACATTCGGTCAGATTCTCAAAGGTTGGACGCGGATCTTCCTGGGGGCCTTTTCCAAACCGATCCGTCTGCTGGTTTCCATCCTTGTCCTGTTGCTGGTGAGCCTCTCTCCCTGGATCCTCGCGATCGTGGGCACCTGGGCCGCTGCTGCCGCCGGAGGTGGATGGGGCTTGCTTGCGGGGGTGGCATGGGGCGCCGCTGCCATGCAGATCAGCGTCATTGCCCGCTTCTACCGGATGCTTGAAGCCAATCCGTTGCTGGCTGTTACGTATCCTCTCGGATGCCTGGTTGTCCTGGGGATCCTGTTGATGGCCGGGATCAAAATGCTCCCCGGGGCCAAGGTGCAGTGGAGAGGCGAACACTACGCCGCATCGGCTGCTCGAAAAGAATGATGTTCCTTCAGGTCAGGCTCTGGCTGAGGCTGTCGTAGAAATCCGTCGGATCTTCCACGAATTCCGGCGTGTGAGGCCAGTTGCTTTCCCAGAGAGCGACTTTTCCTGCTGCCAGTCGCTCCAGGCATTGACGGGTCGCGGCAGGATCGATGATCCGGTCGCTGCTGGAGAGAATCAGACCAAGAGGCACCTGCAACCGCCCCGGCCGGGCCGAAGCGATCTTCCTGTCCAGCATTCGACTGGCCAAGAGGAACCTCCCTGAGGCCCGACGCAGACGCAGCGGGTCGTTCCGGATGAAGCGTTGGAAGGATTCCTCCTCGGTGAACAGGGCCGGATCATTCAGAGGGATGCCGAATCGCTTTCGTCCGCCCAACAGCAGGCAGGCAGCGACGGCGAGCTTTACAGGCACCGTAACGTCGACCCGGGGACAGAGGCCGGGAGAGACCAGCGTCATCTTCGAAAGCCGTAAGGCCCGGGATTCATCCAGGGCCCAGGCGGCCAGGAACTTGCCCCCCCAACTGATTCCGACTCCGCAAAGAGGCTGATTCGGGCTGTGGGCGCTGATCTTGTCGAGGGTTTCGTCCATATCCGCCAGCAGCCTGCCCGGGCCGGGGGCGTCGCCGCGTCGACGTGAGCAGTTTCCGCTGCCTCTGCGAACGGGCATGTAGACGCGCCATCCTTCCCGCGCCAGATGCCCGGCCGATCCGAAGAACCACCCTGGATGGGACTGGATGCCATGGAGCATCACGACCGCCCCCCGGGGGGCAGGGGCTTCAACGTTTGACAGAACAACAACTTGTGTCCGGTATCCGTCCGAAAACGTCCAGGTGAGGTCTTCCCGATGAACGCCCGGTCCCGGATCTCGGCTGGAGGGCAGCGGCAAATTATTCTGCTTCATGGGCGAGATTGGTCAAGTAGCCTGAAAGTTCAGTCGATGCAGGAGACGATGGCGCCGATGGGAACACATTCTCCTGTCGAGTGCAAGACGCAGTCTGTCCTCACTCGACTGCTTGACTGGTACGACTACCACCGCAGGGATCCGATTCGCTTTCGCGGCCTCAGGGTCCTGGCCATGATTGTTGCGCTCTGGGCCATGAATATCATGGATCTCCACCTGACCCTGGTTGCGATCAACATGGGGAATTTCTACGAGGTCAACCCGATCGCACGGCATTTTGTCAACGATCCGGCCAGTCTGGTGCTCTTCAAGATCTCTCTGGTGACACTCTCGACGGCGCTGCTGTTTCTTCTTCGTGTCCACCGGTCGGCAGAAATGGCATGCCTCATAATGACGGGAATTTACACGGCCTTGATGGTCCTGTGGGGCATCTATTTCCACGTACTCTGGTCCTGACCTCATGGCTTGGCCCCGGCCTCTCTGTCGGCTTGCGGGACCAATCGAATCAGGGCGATCTCCGGCCTGGAACAGAATCGCAAACGGGGGAAGATTCCGCCTTCCATCCCAATGCCCCGGTTGATGTAGACCGTGGTGTTTTTCAGTTCCACGCGCCCCCGTTCGAATCTCTTGCCGTATTTCGATAATGTCACCAATGCGCCGTATTCCGGCAGCGCCACCTGGCCTCCATGGGTATGTCCGCACAAGTAGGCATCAGCTCCGAATTCTGCCGCATCCGGGGCTGTGTCTGGACGGTGAGAGAGGACCAAAGACGCCTGGCCCGGGGGAACACGCCCGAGCAAGGCAGCCATTTCCACAGGGCCGGCCTCATCGACACCTACCAGCCAAAGGGGGAAGGAGTGGATTTCAACCTTCTCTGCCGAGTTTTGCAGGAGGTGGACCTCCGTTCCCCGATACAGATCATCGGGCGAAAGGCCGAAATAGTAGTCCCAGTTGCCGCTTACGGCATAGACCGGGGCAATGGCAGTCAGATCCCTCATCAACGTGCGGAAGTTTTCCAATCCTTCCCGCTGATTGATGCCATCGCCGGTAAATACGATCAGGTCCGGGTGCAACGGGCGCACGAGGTCGGGCAGTTCCGGCTCGAGCCGGGCTTTTGCGTCGCAGTGAAGATCGGTCAAATGCACAATGCGGATCGGAACGGAATCTGCCGTCATCTGGGGCAGTTCAACTGGGATATCCGTCACCTCTAGCCAGTACGGTTCGATCTGCCAGGCGTAGAGGAGGCAGAGCAACTCGATCAGCGCCAAACCGAGGATCGCAGCGCCGAGGATTGTCCTTTTTCTGGAAGGGCTGGGTCTTGTCGATCGAAATCGGCCCCGGATCCAGATTGCAGCGACAATCAAGGCTGCGACAGGAAGGATCAGGCCGATGAGCAACGTGCCAATGGTCACCGCCTTTTGCACAGCGGTCAGTCCTTGGAGCAAATCCATTCTCCTTTACCCGGAGGGCTTCATGGCTGGTTCTGCAGCGCTCTGCTTTCCGAAGCAGCCGTCTGACCGGGTTTGTTCCGTTTTCTGTCCTTTCGACCGGTGCTTCCTTCCTGGGGAGAGGCAATGGTGGCTGCCAGGGCCTTCTCACGTTTCTGTCCGTGTTCGAAAGGCTTGGGGCCCAGAAGGATGGGCCTCCGCTGGCCCACATTGACCAGCAACCCCAAAGCAGCGCAGTTGATTACCAGCGATGAGCCTCCATAGCTGACCAGCGGGAGCGTCATACCGGTAATCGGCATCAGGCCCATTGTCATCCCCACGTTGATGCAAAGCTGGGAAAACAGCAGCGCCAGCACACCCACTGCCAGAAGCCGGCCGAAGGGGTCGTGCGTTGCGGCCGAGATCTCGATGCCGAAAATGAAGATCACTGCGTAGAGTCCAAGAACGCCCAGGCAACCGATGAACCCCCATCGGCCCCCGATAACACTGAAGATGAAGTCGGTGTGGTCGTCGGGGAGCATCGAGAAATACAGGTGCGCATCTTCCCAGTCGGTGTTGCCGGTCCACCGCCCGCTGCCCAGAACGGTCTTGCTCTGTCGCAGGTGATACCCCTTGCCCATGGCCACGCGGGGGTCGTCCTGGCGGAGCCAGCCGACAATGCGGCTGAGCTGGTGGTTTTCCATCTTGAGCAGGGGAGCGGCAACGAGCAGTCGTTCCTGGCCACCCCACTCGATATGACCATAGCTGATGCTTCGTCTCTCGCGCAGTTCGGAGGCGTCCCAGTTGGGGGAGATCTTCTGGGGCAGGGGGAACAGGACCAGGAAGGTTCCGATAGCTACGATCCCCAACAGGTGTCGGTACTTTGCTCCGGCTACGAAGAGCATCACGTACAAGGTTGGCAGGAACAGCAGGCTGGTGCCCAGGTCCGGCTCCTTGAGGATCAGGCCCAGCGGTACAAGCGTCAGCAGAAACGGGATGATCAACCCCCGCAGCCTGCGATAATGATCTCCGAACCGCAGGTACCAGGCCAGCAGGATGATGTAGCTGAGCTTGGCAAGCTCCGAAGGTTGCACCTGTACGACCCCCAGGTCGATCCACCGGTGGGAGCCCCGTATGGGCTTGAGAAAGAGCACCAGTACCAGCAGGGCCAGGGTCCCGGCAAACATCGGATAGGCTCCCTGCCCGAAACGCTTGTAGGGGATCAAGGTTACCAGGACGAAGGTGCCCAGGCCCACCGCAGCGAAGATCATCTGCTTGATGGCCAGGGACCCCGGGCCCCCATCGGCCCGTTCCGAGACACCGATGGCCTGAATGCCCACGAGCATGAGGCAGAGCATGGCCGCGATGATCGGCCAACTGGTGTGCTTCGCGAATTGGCGCAGGGTCGCGCTCATGGTCTCAGGGCAGATATCCTCGGTGTTTGAGTTCCAGCATGACATCGGCAGCAATGGGGCCGCAGGTCGATCCGCCATGTCCCGGCGTATGTTCCACCAGTACTGCGACAGCTACGCGGGGGTTGTCATAGGGGGCGAAACCGACAAACCAGGCCATGTTGCCGCTTCTGACAATCCGGTCGTCGCCGTCAATTCGATCGTTTTCGTTGGAGTCGACGCGGTGAGGCGGAGCTTCGGCCGTGCCGGTTTTGCCGCAGACCTCGAAGCCCAGGTCCTCGCGGAAACGATTCTTGAAATGGCGGTAAGCGGTTCCTCCGGATTCGTTTATCACCTTCCACATGCCCAGACGGATGAGGTTGGCGTCTTCTTGGAGAATGGGTTGGTCCAGACGGCGCTGGTCCGGGCCCCCATTGCGAAGGAGCCGTGGGCTCAGGTGTCGACCGCCGGCGGCCAGGGTGGCGATGGCATTGCATATGTGCAGGGGGGTAACCCCGATCATGCCCTGCCCGATAGCGAGGAATCTGGCATCGGCAGGGGTGTAGCCGCGTCCCTGCAACCTTTGTACGAGTTGGGGGGTCGGCATCTGAGCGGGTCGTTCTTCCGGCAGTCCCGTACCGGTCTTCCCGCGAAGGCCCATAAGTTCATACCGGTGGAGAATTCGGGGTACGCCCATGTCTTCCCCAACCTGGTAGAAGTAGATATTGCAGCTTCGTTTGATGGCCTCGACCAGCTCGATATCCCCGTGCCGCCCCGTGCAGCGGAACCGTCCGGGCCTGTGGAGATAGCCCCGGCAGTGATGGGTGGTGTAGCGATCGATCACGTTTTCCGACAGGGCAGCCAAGCCTACGATCGGCTTGACGGTGGAGCCTGGGGCGTACGTCCTGCCCACTGCGCGGTTGAGCAGAGGCAGGTACACCTCATCCCGGACCAACTCGGAGAAGTTTCTCTCATAGCCATTCAGGTCATACACGGGATAGGAGACCAGGGCGAGGGTCTCACGGGTCGGGATGTCCAGGACCACAATGGCGCCTGTCTGATTGCTCTGGGCCATACGGAGCGTCAGGGCTTTTTGCAGCTCGATATCCAGAGTCAGCTGGATATCCTGTCCCGGCTGGGCCGGGACGTCCTTGAGCGCTTCTTCATTGCCTCGCTTGAGCTTCCGGTAGCCCCGCTTGCCGCGGAGGACTTTCTCGGCCATCGCTTCGATGCCGGTTTTCCCGATGCGGTCCCAGCCGCGGTAATTCAACCTCCGGCGGGTCAGCGGATCCGCCTCGGACTCGGCGAGGTTGTAGCGTTCCATCTCATCGGGGTTGATCAACCCCATAATCCCGATGATATGACAGGCCGGTGAAGCCAGGCTCCCGTCGGGCAGGCGCATCGAGTTGGGATACCACCGCTTGTGTCCGGGGCGAAGTTCCGCTCCGATCATCTCGTTCCATCGGTGCCCGACCGCAACGGCTGTGGAATACTCCAGGCCGGGCACGATCGGATGGGCCTGGTACTCCTCGCGTACCGGTCCGCCCACGATCCGGCGATAGCGCTGCACACGTCTGCGGATGCCCTGGATCACTTCTCCCAGGTCCAGTCCCTCGCGTCTGGCAAGGGCCTGGGCCATGTCCCAGGTCGTTTCACTCAGAACGTCGTAATACTTGCGGGCTTCGGACGAGCTGACATCGTGTTCCTTGGCCAGGCGGCGGACTTGACCTCGGATCCAGGCCTTGTCTTGTGTGAGGAAGCGGTAGTCCAGGCAGAAATCGAAGCACTGCTTGTCGACGGCGAGGATCCGCCCGTTGCGGTCGAGGATCTTTCCCCGCTCGGCCGGCAGAACCTCTGTAGTCTTGAGAGCTTCCTGGGCACGGGAGAGGAAGAAGTCTCCCATGACCAACTGGATCTGCCCCAGTCGGATCAGAAGGGCCGACAATACGATTGCGACGACTCCGAGGAAGATGGTTATCCGCATCTTGTACATGGCATTTATCCGGTAAGGCCTGTTGAAGGTTTCAACCGGCTGCCTTTCTGGAAGTTCTGGCTCCTGAGGCAGGAATCAAGGCGCCGCGGAAGAATCGCATCACGAAGTGGCCCAGGGGTGCCAGCAAGGCCGTGTAGATCGACAGCAGCAGTCCCTGCAGGGCCAGTTCCCCCAGCAGGGCCAGGGAAAAGGGCTGGGTTGTCGCCAGCGACTGCCACAAAATCCACACGCCGTGGGCCATCAGGCAAAACAGCAGCGTCAGGATCGCCTGGGTGACAAACCAGTCCCGGAACAACAGTTCGCGGATCTGGAAGATGGCCGCTGCAGCCAAGGCATAGCCGATGGGCATCGGCCCGACGACGGTCGTGCTTCCGAATCCGCCTGAGACGGTCAGGTCCACTCCCAGGCCGAAAATCCAGCCTGCGATCATCACATCGCTGGTACTGCGTCCGTGCAGGGCCAGAAAGACCGCCACAATGGCGGCCAGGTCTACCCCGATCGCGCCCAGCGCTTCGGTATCCAGTATGATCCACTGCACCACCGTGGTCTGGAGGAGCAGGACAGCGTACGCAAGCAGTATGACAAGAATCCAACGCATACAAAGCAATCACGGGCCCGGCTGGGCTCGGCGGTATTCCGGATAGACGACAAAGACGTCGCGCATCGCGGGCAGATCTGCCAGCGGCTTGGCCTTGAGGGTCACATATCCGGGTTGCCGGGGTTGCTTGACCACCTCGGTTATTCGGGCAATTCGAACCCGTGCCGGCAAGAAGTATTGGTCGTCCTGGGTTACGATCTCGTCGCCGGGCTCGATGTTGTAATTGTCCGGGATCTTTGTTGCGACCAGGCCTTGGGCTCCGTCGCCTTCGAGAAGAATAGGTACCGGGGGGTTGTGGCTGAGTGTCAATTTGCGCCTCTGGCCGCTTTCCAGATCCGTGTAGGTTCGGTCCCGGTCGGGATAAAGCAGACGCTCGACGTTGGCAGGAAGCGTAAAACCGCGGTCTGTGACCAGTTGTATTCGGGCGCCGAATGCCCAGGCTTCCACAACGCGTCCCACCAGCACCTGCTTCTGGAGTTCAACGTGCTTGCGAAGGATGGCCGGGGGAGGCGGATCGGTCGGAAGGGCTTTGCTCGTAGGCAAGGCGACCAGTCGCGTCGTGGCGAAGCTGCCCACCTCTGCTCCCTGGGACTGGCCGACATTGATGGCGCGGTTGCGCCCGTAAGGCAGCGAGTCGCGAGCGATCACGCGGCCCTCGATCAGTCTGCATGGGGTGCCGGCCCGGAAGGTCTCGCCGAAGATCGGAGGCCTCTGCTGTTCCCGCAGACGGTTGAGTTCGATCACCTGCCGATAGTTTTCCAGGACCAGGCTGCGATAGAAGTCACGCTCCTTTCGGAGCTTCTGCACCTCGGCCGGCGTCAGTCGGCTCTGGTCTTCGGTTCCCAACGACCCCTTGACCCAGGTGGTAAGATACATGCCCGCATCGCCGGTGGGAGCAAAGACCCACTGCACCGAGTTGCGAAGCCAAGCGGCAGTGTCCTGTCCCAGAAGCGCAGTAGCAGCCGAAAGCAGCAGCAAGCCTGCCAGGATGTGCGACTTGGAGATATTTGTCGGAAAGCTCACAGGCCAAGTGTACTCGCTAGTGGGGGGCTGACTCCAGTGAATCACTACCCGCCAGGGCTGGAAACCGTTCGCGCAGCCTTGCCACCGGCGCAGAAAGGCCCCGCACGTTTCCATACTCTCTATCGGATAATGCGCTTATGGGAAATGAGACTCTTCGCCCAGGGGCGGTGGAATCCTTGATCGGCCCGGACCGCGACAAGACTTGACGTTTCACCCCACGCCGGCAACGATACATCCATGGAGCCCTGCGACAAATGGCTGATCCTGGCCGACGATCTCACCGGTGCGTGCGAAACCGGTGCAGAAATGATTCGCCTGGGCTGTCCGACGGTGGTACTGCCCGGACAAACCGCTCTTGCCCCGGCCGCGGATACCCAGGCGATGGTCGTCAACACCGACAGCCGGCACATGGCCCCGATAAAGGCCGCAGACCTTGTTGCCAAATGGACCGCAAGGCTCGGGCCCGGCAGAAAGCTCTATAAAAAGACCGATTCCACGCTCCGGGGCAATATCGGAGCCGAACTGGAGGCGATGATGCTTGCCGGCAGCATCGAGACGCTGCCCTTTGTGCCGGCCTTTCCCGCCGCAGGCCGAACGACCCGAAACGGCAGGCAGTATGTCGAAGGTGTGGACCTGGCCCAAACCGCCTTTGCACGGGATCCTCTCTGCCCGGTCCCCAACAGCGACATCGGGCAGATCCTTCGCAGCCAGAGCCGTCTTGAGGTCATCTGCCTCAAACCCGACGGACCTTTACCAGGCCGGCCGAATTCAGAAGGCAAGAGGGTTCTGGTCTTCGATGCCGACAGCGACCAGGATCTGGAGTGTATTGTAGAGCGTCTGAGTCGGGAGGGTTTTCTGTCGGCCTCGGCCGGTGCGGCAGGCTTTCTGGCCGCGATCATGGATCATTTCGAACCGGGGGAACCCGGTTCGACCGAGCCTCGCCGCGGCGGGCTCCTGGTGGTCAATGGTTCGCTGCATCCCACCTCGCTGGCACAGGTCCGAAGCGGCGTGGCAGCCGGATTTGCAGAAATCCAGGCCGACCTTTCCGATCGAACGCCTCGGGCCTTGGCTCGCTGCGTGCAATCGGGCAGGGATGTCATCCTTCACGTGGCCGAGCGGCAGGAGCAGGGGATCTGCGACCTCTTGGCCGAGACTGTCGCTCAGGCGTTGGAGGGGTTGGAAGCCCTGCCGATCCTCGTGGTTTTTGGCGGCCAGACCTGCCAGGCCGTTGTGGATCGTCTCGGCGCGAAGTATCTTGTCCCATGTCGCCGTCTCCAGCCGGGAGTGATTGAACTGGACCTCCGCTGCGAGCAGGGCGCCCTGGCGCTGGTGAGCAAATCCGGCGGCTTCGGCCGGGAGGATCTGCTCGCGCGACTGCGGGATTTTTTCAAGGAGAACCGATGAGTCTGCTGGGTATCACGATGGGAGACGCCTCGGGCGTGGGCCCGGAAATCGCGCTGCGAAGCTATGCCGATGGAAAGCTCGGGACCGATTGCGTTCTCGTCGGGGACCTCGACGTGCTGCGAAGATGCAGCCAGCACCTGAAGCTGGACGTGCCCCTCCAGGCGGTGGCCCAGCCGAAGCCTTTGCCCGAGGCCTTGGCTGTTCTGGACTGCGGTTTGCTCCAGGGGGCCCAGGTTCCCATAGGCCAGGTCAGCGCCGCCACCGGCAATGCTGCCCTGAAGTATGTCGAAAGAGCCACCCGACTTGCCCTGGACGGCGAGCTATCGGCCGTGGTGACTCTTCCCATGAACAAGCAGGCCACCCGGTTGTCCACCCCGGATTTCACGGGGCATACCGAGTATATCGCCGGTCTGTGCCAGGCCCGGAGCTATACGATGATGCTGGCCTGCGAGGAGCTGATCGTCACCCATATTTCCACGCACGTGGCCCTGCGGGTGGCGATCGAAACGCTCCGATCCGACCGCGTCTGGGAAGTAATACGCCTTACCTCGGATGCGGTTGAGAAGCTTGGGCGCAATTCCCGAATTGCCGTGCTGGGGCTCAACCCCCACGCCGGCGAGGAGGGGGCTTTTGGCTGTGAAGAGGGGGAGGATATTGTACCGGGCGTCCAGCGGGCGCGCCTGGAGGGAATCGACGCGGTGGGGCCCCTGCCTCCCGATACCGTCTTCGGCCAGGCCATCAAGGGCCGGTTCGGTGCGGTCGTTTGCATGTACCACGACCAGGGACACATTCCCATGAAGATGCTCGGGTTCGACCGGGCTGTCAACGTGACGCTCGGGCTGCCGATTGTGCGGACCAGCGTGGATCACGGGACGGCTTTTGACATCGCCTGGCAGGGCAAGGCCTCGGTTACCAGTCTGGTCAACGCCTGCCGGATGGCCCGGGAGCTGGGCAAAACCTCCTCTGAGTCGGAGGGGTGCAAATAGACCGGGCGAGCGCAATTCAGTCTCAGATTGCGCCCGCCCTGGATTCATGGGGTTGGGGTTACTTTTGAGGTTTGAGGAACACGAAGCCTTGGGAGCCATTGGGAGAGGCGTATAGGATTCGCACGCCTTTTTCCGAGTCCGAGAGCATGCGGGACAATGCGCCGGCGGAGGAGACGTCCTTGCCGTTGACCTGGAGGATCAGCATTCCCTTTCGCAGTCCGGCTTCGGCCGCGGGGCCGGTGGGAGTGACGTCCATCACGACCACACCGCGCCGTTTGGTATCTTCATATCCCAGAGCCTTGAGTGTGTCCTCGTCGGCCGCCTGGACTTCCAGGCCATAGGATTCCAGAACCTTGGGCTGGCCTTCAAGAATTTCGCCGCCGGGCCCAAAGGCTCGGGCAATGTTCTCAGGCTGCGTGCCGATCTTGACGGGCAGCGTTTGCTTCTTGCCGTCGCGGTAGACCACAAACCGGCTGGTGGTTCCCGGCTCGATGGAGGCCACTTGGTTTCGCAGGTCGTTGACGTTCTCGATCGCTTCGTCGTCAATGGCGGTAATGAAGTCTCCGGGCTTGAGCCCTGCTTGTTGGGCGGGGGTTCCGGGGGCTACCTGGGCGATCAACGCACCGCGCGAGTGAGGCAGGTCGAAACTCTCTGCGAGGTCTTGGTCCACGTTCTGGATCCGGACTCCAAGGAAGCCACGAGTCACTTCGCCCTTTTCGATCAACTGGCTCATGATATCCCGGGCCATGTTGGAGGGGATCGAGAGTCCGAGGCCCGCCGATGCGCCGGCACGGGAAATGATCGCGGTGTTGATCCCGATGATCTCTCCCTTCATGTTGACCAGTGGCCCGCCGGAATTGCCGTGGTTGATGGCAGCGTCGGTCTGAAGGAAGTTCTCATACCCGCCGCGTCCTGTGGTTCGACCCTTGGCGGAGATGATGCCGGCGGTAACGGTCTGTTCGAGGCCCTCGGGAGCACCGATGGCCAGAACCCAGTCTCCAATCTGCATCCGGTCACTGTCTCCAAGCCGGGCTTCTCGCAGGCGATCCGGCTGGACCTTGACGACGGCCAGATCCGTCTGCGGATCGGTACGGACCCACTGGGCCTTGAATTTGCGCTGGTCCTTGGTGGTGATTTCCACGCTGTCGGCGTCCATCACGACGTGTGCGTTGGTGAGGATGTAGCCTTCGTCTGCATCCACAATGACGCCCGAACCCAAGCCGCGCTGGAAGTACTCCCTCGGCTGACGGGGTTGGGGTTGGGGCCTGGGCCGGTTGGGCATGGGCCCGAACGGACTGTCATCGCCAAAGAACCTTTTGAAAAACTCATCCATTTCCGGGTCGGATCCCGGCCTGGCCGAGGAGACTTTCTGCCGGACCTCGACCACGACCACCGCTGGGGTGGTTTTCTGAGCCACTTGCCGAAACAGCGAAGAAAGCTGGTCGGTCGTAGCCTTGCCGTTTGTCTCGGTCTCTGCTGCCTGCATCGCTGCGTAGGTCGGCTGAAGCTGCAGTCGCCCAAGCAGGAAGGCCGACAGTGCAGCCAGACCCACGATCAGCAGCACGGCAGAAGATTGTTTAAATGTTCGCATCTGGCTTTTCCTTTCTTCAGGAGCCCGTCTTGCTAACTACTCGATTCGATATTCTCGTCTGTATTGTAGCGATAAGTACGTTTTTGCATGCACAGGGCGTCGGATTCGCCTCCGACGCCCTGCCTGAAACAATTACGGAAGATCCGGCTGAGGAGTTCAGCCTTTGACCTCGATCTTCCGGGGTTTGGCGGCTTCGCTCTTTGGAAGCCGAACGGTCAGAACGCCTTCGTTCTGCGTCGCTTCGATCTTCTCGGCATCCACGTCGGTGGGCAGGGACAGAACTCGCTGAAACCGCCCGTACCTTCGCTCGCTCTGGTAGAAGCCGCCGTTCTTGTTCTCACGCTGGCTCTTCTTCTCGCCGCTGATGGTCAGCGTGTTGCCGTGCAGCGAGATGTCGACATCCTCATTCTTCATGCCGGGAACTTCCGCCCGGATGACCAATTCTTCCTGGCTTTCCTCGATTTCCATCGGGGGCATCCAGCCGGGCGAACGATCCCACGGCTCGGAGTCAAAGAAGCTGTCGAAAAAGCTGTTCAGGTCGCGCTGGAGAGAAGCCAGGCCGCCACCTTCATTTCTGCGTCGAATCAGGTTCATGGCTAACCTCCTTACAAGGTTACACGTTTGCTTACCAGGTTTGCGTCGTCACCGTTTGACGACTTCGCAGGATAATAATGCAAACACCATGCCATGCTGCAGAAGGTCTGTAAGGTCCTGTTGGTTAATCAGTTAAAGGCTGGCAGGCGGAAAGCTGTCTCGCTTCTCCGCCTGCCAGTCTGACATCTGGATGTCGAAATTGCGCCTCAGTTCTCGCCGACGACCAGACGATAGGCGCCGCGCTCATCATCGTCCTCTGCCCGGACGGTCAACGTGTACCAGTACGTCTTGCTGTCGGCGTTGACCACCAGGTACTTGCGCTGATTGTCGATCTCGAAGGAAGCGATGCGACGATCGTCGTGGTCCTTGCGACGCACGTGGAGTTCACCTTTGAGCTCAAAGCCATCCAAGGCCTCCAGCGAGATCCGGTAGGTGCCGGCATGGGGAACGGGGAACCGGATGTAGTCCACCTCGTCCTCATCGTGGATCGTGCGATTCTGCATCGTGTTGAGCTGGATGTGACTGGGACGCTTGAATCTGTTGTCGTTTTCAAACGCATCCGGCTGGATGTCCCGACGCCGGGCTCGGGGTCGGGGCCGTCGTCCGGGCCAGGGTCGCCCGTGTCCTGCTTCCTGTCGCACCGAGAAGACGCCGCTCAGGGCCAGCACCTCGCGTCGATCCACATCCACGATTCGGACCCGGGCCTGGTTGGTCAGGAACTGTCTGGCATTGGCCGGCAAGGTCACCTGCAGGCTCTCGGTTGCCGCCAACATGCTTTGGGGCATATTCTCCCCTCGTTGCCAGGTTCTCCCGTTGTCCAGGGAATACTGCACCTGGACCCGGGCCAGTCTGGCCCGGCCGGTGGCACGCCAGCGGATGGTATGTGTGTTCCCGAGCGTCCAGACTTCGTCTCCGGTGGGGTTGATAAGTGTCAGGGAAGAACGTCCCGGCCTGGGTCTGGGCCAGCCCGGATGCCCGCCGCCAAAGCCCCTGTCCAGATCCAGGCTCAGCGTCAGGCCGCTGTAGGGACGGTAGCCGTACACCAGCAGATACCACGTCCCTGCAGCGGGATTGATCTGCGTGATGCTTTCATTGGCACCGGATGAGATGCTCTTGGCCTCGTAGCGGTTTCGCTGAGGCACGAATCCCTGCCGCAGGTACAGATCCGGATCTCCTGTATGGCCTTGACTGGTGACGGTCAGCTTCCGCGCACCGTTAGGCACTTCGATGCGGAAGACACGCTCCGAGCGGGCGTATCCGGCCAGGTCTGTCAGGGAACGCCCGTTCAGAAGGACCTGGCCGTTTTGCCCCGGCTGGGGTGAGTCGGGCTTCTTGTAGTCCCAGTCGCCCCCAGGCTGCTGGACGACGCCGCCGTCATTGCCCCAGTAGCGGACCTGCATCGTCGCACCGATGTAGCTGCGATAGGAGGTAACCAGAAGGTACCACCAGCCGCTGCGTGGATTGTGGACGTTGACGCTTTCGTTGTTGTCTCTTCCCACGCTGCGGTACTGGGCTGAGCGGGTGGTGGGTTCACTACCGGCCTGGACGAACAGGTCCAGGTCTCCCTGGCCTCCGGAAGTCGTGATCTCCAGGCGGTTCTGATACTCGGGAACATAGATGCGGTAGAGCCTGGAAGTGCCCGCGGTTCCCATCAGACGGATCTGGTCGTTGTTGGAAAGATCGGTCGGACCGGCCTGTGCCAGAGGAGCCAGGGCGGCCAGCAGCAGTGTCATTATCGCAATTCGTGAAGCGTTCATGGTAAAGCCTCCTGCATTCTTGCGTCTCATTTTGTGGTTTCACTGCCAGGTGCGGGCCGCCCGGGCAAACGTGGCCTTGCCTGACTCTCTTGTGTTGCTGGGAAAGTGGACAGGAGGAGAGCAGCAAGGTTAGCGAAAAATGACCGGCCGGTCAGTTTTGTCTAATTAAATGCCCCCCGGAGAGTTACCGTATTCTCGATGCGACAGAGTCTTGTCAAGAGGTCTCTGAGGATCGCCCGGGCAAGTCCTTACAGGCCGCAGACCTTCCCTGGCTTATTCAGACAGGCAGGTACGTCTGGCCCGCCAGAGATGCCGCGTGCTCTGGGCCAGGCAGATCAGCAGAATCGGACAGGCCCCGACCACGATGCCCAGCAGTTCGCTTCCCGCCACCGGCAGGTAGTATCCCACCAGTCCGGCAATGGGACCGATGGCAAAGCCAAGCCCGATGAGTCCCTCGTGGGCACCGCCGGCATCGACAGAGGCATTCTTGACCACCAGGGCGTAGTACAGCGAAGCGTAGTAGATCACACCTGCAGCCGTACCGAACAAAACCTCTCCTGCCAGAAGTACCGCCAGGCTCGGAGCCAGGAGCACCATCCCGAAACCGACGGGCAGGAGTAGCATCGCAGCCACCAGAGGCCAGAGCTTCTCATGCCATCCATGGTATCGAGCCAGGGTGAAGAAAGCCCCCACGCGGAAGATGTCCAGACAGGCGGCAATGGGAGTGGCCAGCGTCAAACGCTGATTCATCCCAGAGAGGATATTGGGCACGACCGCCACGAGAATCCACATCAGGCAGTAACTGGAAAGAAGCTGATAGCGGCCCGCTGACAGGAGGGTCTTCATCGAGGAGAGATGCTGGGCCCCGGGTCTCTCCGGATGATCGTGAGGCATGTGCAGCGGGCGCTTGGGCAGGGGTCGCAGCAGCCACAGGGCCGCTACATTCAGGATCGCTGGAACGGCAAACAGCGTCGAAACGTGAAGTTGGATCATCGGCCCTGCCAGGGCCAGCGCCGCCGGAACCGCCGACGCCCAGGCCAGGCAGAAGCGTCCCACCAGCGAGAAGGTCTCCCGGGCGGTCAGACCGGCGGAAACGAAGCTCTCCACCAGGGGCCACTTCATCCCGTGCAGGAAGCCTGCCCCCATGCTGGCGGCAAAGATCAACACCACGGCCGCGGGGCCCGACAAGGCCCCTGCAAAGCCTCCCAGGCCGACTGCCAGAGCGATGTGCGTCGCCAGCAGGAGCCAGATACACGCCAGTGTCAGACGTTTCTCCCCGGTCCTGTGGGCAACGGGATGGCTGGCAAAGGCTCCAAGGACGTAGCAGAACCCGAAGGCAACGGCCAGGTACAGATTGTCCGCTTTGCCAAACGCGAAGCGTCGCTCGGTCAGAAAGAAGATCGCCCGCTCGACGCAGATGGTCCCGAAGCTCTCCAGGAATGTTACCAGCAGTAGTCGCTTGCCCGATTTCATGGGCGAGCATCATAACGGCATCGACAGGCAAAACCAACCGGCCTTGCGGTAGGTTATCCGCTGACGGCCGCCTCGGGCCGAACCGTGAGGTTCTTTCCGGCCTGACCCGGCTCAAAACAATGGACCTTGCTCATGTCCAGGTACAACTGGAGTTTCTGGCCGGCCTCCACGTCGCGACGGGCATCGACGCGGGCGACCATGGGAGTTCCGCCCTGTGTCTGGAGATGCAGGTCCATTTTCTCGCCGAGGGGTTCGACGACCTGAACATCCGAGCCGATGGAATTGCTGGATCCGGAAAATCGGCCCTGGGACCGGAGGCTCATGCCCTCGGGGCGAACGCCCAGGATCACTTCTTTTCCCTGGTGGTCGCGAAGCTTCTGGGCGATGTCGGGGGTGAGTTCCAGGCCGAAGCCCTCGGCCTGGAAAAGAAAATCGGCACCGTCCGTGCGGAGCGTTCCTTCCAGGAAGTTCATCGGCGGGGTACCGACAAAGCCGGCGACAAAGCGGTTGGCGGGGGTGTCGTAGACCTCCAGCGGCGTGCCGCAGTGCTGGATCTCCCCGTCCTTCATCACCACGATTCGATCTCCCAGGGTCATGGCTTCTTCCTGGTCGTGCGTGACATAGATCGTCGTCGTGCGCAGGCGATGGTGAAGACGCTTCAACTCCGCCCGCATTTCCACACGCAGCTTGGCATCCAGGTTCGAAAGCGGCTCGTCGAAGAGAAACGCCTTGGGCTGGCGAACGATGGCCCTGCCCACGGCCACGCGTTGTCGCTGCCCGCCCGAAAGGGCGCGGGGCTTGCGCTCGAGCAACTCCTCGATGCCCAGGATCTCCGCTGCGTGCCGGACGCGCTGGTCGATCTCCTTCTTGCTGATCCGCCGAAGCTTGAGGGCAAAGGCCAGGTTCTTGTAGACCGTCATGTGCGGATACAGCGCGTAGTTCTGGAAGACCATTGCGATGTCGCGCTTCTTGGGCGGCAGGTTGTTCACCACGGTCTGCCCGATGCGGATCGTTCCGTCGGTAATCTCTTCCAGCCCCGCGATCATCCGCAGGGTCGTACTCTTGCCGCAGCCGGAAGGGCCTACCAGAACGATGAACTCCTCGTCCTGGATGTCCAGGTTGCACCGGCGGACGGCTTCGACCCCGCCGGGGTAGATCTTTGTAACATCGCTGAGAATGACTTCTGCCATTGCCTTCTGCCTTTCCAGGGGCTGCCTGCGCGGCGGGTCAGCCCTTCACACTGCCGGCCGCCACGCCGCGGATGAAGAATCGCATGGTAAAGATGAACAACAGCACCAGGGGCATGGCCACGATGGTAAAGGCCGCCATGGTGGGTCCCCAGAGCCGTTCGTAAGCGCCGTCGAGGTAGAACAACTGCACCGATGCCGGCAGACGCTGCGGATCGCTGAGCACCAGCAGTGGAAGCAGGAAGTTGTTCCAGTTGTTCACGAAGGCCAGGCAGGCCAGAGTGGCCAGAATCGAAGCGTTCATGGGGATCACGATGTCCCAGATCTGCCTCAAAGGCCCGGCTCCGTCGACTTCGGCGGCTTCGAAGAGATCCTCGGCCGTGTCCTCGATGTAGTTCTTGAGAATATAAACGTTGAAAACCTGTCCTCCCGCCGCCCCGGTGAGGATCAGGGCGGTGTAGGTATTGAGCAGGTTCAAATCGCGCAGCAGAACGAACAGAGGCACCAGGTTGGCGACGTTGGGCATAAGCATCAACAGCAGCAGGGCAGACCAGAGCAAGCCCTTGCCGGGGAAGCTGAATCGCGCGAAGACATAGGCGGCCAGTACCGCCGCAGCCAGCGTCAGGCTCGTGGACATCACTACCAGGAAGATGGTATTGGGGATGCTCTGGCCGACGAGTCCCCAGGCGTAGCTGTAGTTATGCTGGGCGTTTTCCAGCATCTTCGCTGGGGGCTGATTCGGCCTGAGCGGAGCGGCGTAGAAGTCCCGGTTGGTCTTGGCGGAGATGTTGAGCATCAGGTACAGCGGAAAAAAGGCCGAGACCAGCGCAAGGAGGATCAGCCCGTGCTTGACGATCTCCGCGATGGGACTGGTGAAGCTTCCGCCGGTTCTAGTTTCGGGGCCGGCCATTTACTTCTCCACGCGTACGTACTTGTTGTTGATGAGGGTCAGGTACAGGATCAGCAGAAACAGCAGAAAGCCGATGGCGCTTGCATAGCCGGCCTGTCCGTCGCGGAAGGCTTTGCGGAACATGTAGAGTCCGGGGAGCATACCGGCCCCGCCGGGCCCGCCGGTATCGCCCAGCAGCACGAAGACCTGGCCCCAGCCCTTGAGCGTGCCGATGACCATGAGCACGAGATTCAATCGAACCTGTGTGGTGATCAGGGGAAGCTCGATGTTCCAGAACTTCCGCAACCAGCCGCAGCCGTCCACCTCCGCCGCTTCGTAGACGCTCTGGTCGATATTGCCCAGGCCCGAGAGGTACAGCAGGACCGAAACGATTCCCACCCACGGGAAACCCCAGAAGATCAGGGCGGCAGGGATGATCTTCTGATGACTCAACCACGGCGGGGCACCTCGCTCGAAGACGCCGATCCGCTCGGTCCAGGTCATCGAGAGCAGCACGATCAGGACAAAGGCAACCAGGATGGTAATGCCCGTCCACTTGGCGATGCTGCGTCCCGAGGGCACCCAGCGCAGCAACTGGAGCAGGGCCACGATATAGAGCAGCAGGACGACCATTCGCACCGGCCCCCAGATGAACCACCCTGCTGCGAAGAGCCCCACCCACCAGAGCCATCCTTTGCCGATGCCCTTGAAGGACCTGGCCAGCCCGGTGAAGAACCCTTCGGCCAGGTCCCGGTCCCTGTTTTCCGGCGGGGCGACGGGGCTCACCGATGTCTTCATCCCCCCCGAGAAGGCCAGCAGAACTGCCCCCAGCAGTCCAAAGCCCCACGACGTGCCGAAAACAGGCCGCAGGAAATGCGTATGCAGCGGTTGAAAGAAGGCGGCCAATTGGGGCATGACCCGGTCCAGCCAGATCAGGGCGTCCATCATGGTCGTAAGGCGCAGGATCCAGTTCAGCGCCCCGAACTCGGGGTTGTAGATGAACTTCCAGATCAGCAACCACACCATGGCCGGGACGATCATGGGCATCACAAAGATGACGCGGTAGATATACCGCCAGCGCGAGGATGCCAGGCGGTGAATGAGCACCGCGATGAGGATCGACGGGGTCATCTTGATCAGGTTGGCGGCGATGAAGATCATCACCAGGCCAAACGCGCCGGCCAGTTCTTCATCCAGCAGGGCGGCGCGGTAATTGCGGAGCCCGACAAACTCCAGCACGTCCGCTCCGTCCCAGCGGAAGAAGGAGTGATAGATCGCCGACCAGGCGGGGATGTAGGCGAAAATGCCGATCAGAGCGAAGGTCGGCAGGATCAGCAGGAAGATCGGCCAGTAATGGGGAAGCTGTCTGAGCGTCAGGCGTTTCATTCCTCTTCGCTGCCTCCTGGCCGGCCTTGGAGGATCTCTCCGTCGGTCTGTTCCATCAACTCGGAAATCATGTTCGCATCGCGGCTGCGGATGTACAGGGCATAGCCCTGCCCGTGGATGAGCGATACCAGGTTTCTGCGAAGGTTGGCCAGGTCGCTCAACTGCTCCCGGGTCAGGTCTTGTCCCGGCGGGTCGTTCATGTCCACCGTCAATTGCATGGTTTTTGCCCGCGCCTGGGCCAGGCCGTTTTCCATCTGTACCGCGGCGTCGTACTCGGCCTTCCAGATGTCGTAGAAGTCTTCCGGCGCGCCGCTGCGGTACTTGTCCCGGAATGTCTCCATGAAGTTTCGGTAGTGCCGGTCGAGGCCTTGGTCGCTGACCGTCTCGTCTCCGACGTAGCTTTCGTAGGCCTGTTCGTAGGCCAGTTGTGTTCGGGGACCCACGGGGAGCTTTACCGCGTAGCTCCAGACCCCCCGGGTGCGGGGGCGGAATTGCTGGAGCTCCTTTACGATGCCGGCCCCGCGAATGGCGGGGAACCACTTGAAGCGCTTGTTGAGCCTTTCGTTGATCGGCCTGCAGGTGAGAAACTGCATGAAGTCGATGGCCAGCTCCGGTCGGCGGCTGAATTTGGTCAACCCCAGCGGGAAACCGGCACGTTGTCCGCTCTCGCTGATCTGCTGGCTGAGAATGTCGCCGTATCGGCCATCGGGGGCCGAGACCGGGAAGTCGAAGACGATGATCTCAAACTGTCCCTCGGCGAGCTTGTGAGCGCTGCCGGCCTCCCAGGAGCCTGTGGCCATCATGGCCGCCTTTGCCTGGGTGAACAACAGGAGTGTGTCGTCCCGCTGGGCCTGCATGAAGCCCAGTTGGAAGAACCGCCCCAGGCGGAAAAGGAACTTGTAGATCGTTTCCAGGCGATTGTTGCCTACCAGGTCCACGTCCCCGGAGAAGATCGCGCGGATTTTCTCGGCCTCGGTGACCAGTCCGCTGTGGTCGACATCCATCTTGTATATCAGTTCGAAGGCGCCGCGGTCGTAGTACTGGCCCTGGAAGACGTTGGCGGCGTACTTGCTGCCGGCGATGGGCACGATCCGCCGGCCGGACCGGTTTCCGTAAGCCTCGATCTGCCTGCACAGCTCGAAGAAATCCTCGATGGTAAAGGCCTGCCGGGTCTGGCCGTCGGGGCCTGTGACCTCCTCGTTGAACATCTCCTGGAGCTGTTGTTTGTTCTTGCCGGTGGCGGCCATGAGGATGTCCGCATTGGCGAAGATGCGGGTGGTGAAGATCGACATCGGCATGAGGTAGTATTCGCTCAGGTCGTTGAGCCACCCGCCCTCCATGTTGTCGATGTAGGTTTCCTTCCAGGCCATCTTCGACAGATCCGGTCGATCCTCCGGGTAGACCAGGTCCGGGTCGCGCTGCCGGTCGAGCTGCTCCAGCTTGGTGTTCCACGGGTTGGGCTGGTCGACCAGGTTTCCGATGGGCACGAAGTACTTCACCACCAGGTTGCCGGTATTGGAATAGGTTTCGATCAGATCCGGGGCGATCCGCCCGATCAGGCGCGTGCGGATCCACTGCTGGTAGGCCCGCTCGGGAACGGGGATCTGCACCACCCGCACCTCCTCGCCGTCCATCTCCCGCTTGTACCTCTCGTATTCACGACACATCTCGTCCAGGGCTTCGCGCGTCTCGCCCTCCAGCTGCCAGTGCACGAACCGGATGTCATTGTCCGTATAGGTGGTGAACGATCGCAGGGCGACGACGACGGCTGACCAGCAGAAGGCGCTGATCATCACGATCAGGCCGATCGTGTTGCGGATCTTCTCGCTGCGGTTTCTGCGCTTCTCCCGCAGGGCCATCCGGTGCTTGGCGCGGGCGGCGGAGCCGGCGGAGGCGTCGGTCATGGCGTCTGCTCCCCGATGCGGCTCTCCAGGCGTTGGGCCCGCCGCGCAGCGACGTACGCTTTGCTGTCGCGTCCGATCTCGTTGACGATTTTCAGATAGTACTTCCGGGCCAGTTGAGGTTTGTCGAGGTGCTCTTCGGCAATGCGGCCGATCTGCCAGTAGAGGTTGGATCGTACCGTCTGGCTGAGTGTCCGCGTGCCGTAAATGTTTTCGCCGCGGGCGTCGGCCTGGTCGGCCTGGACCAATGCTTCGATGGCCTGATCCCACTTTCGAGCCGTCATGAGCGGCTGGGCGATGCCCATGTGCATCGCCGGGGCCAGGAAGTTGTCCGGTCTGTCGGCAAGCCAGTCTTCGAGCAGTTCGATGCCTTGTCTCCAGGCCTGCTCCTGGTCGATTCTTTCCATATAGGTGTAAGCCAGCCGGAGAATCGCCTCGTCGGCTACCATGTGCTTTGGGTACCGTGAAATCACCTGCCGGTAGATCTTCCGGGCCTGGTCCACGTCGCGATCGCTTTCCAACGGGGGCAGGTCGGCCATCCGTGCCAGGGCCAGGTGGGCCCAGGGAGCAGAAGGAGACTTCGGGTAGGTGTTGACCACTTTGGTATAGAGGTCGGCGGCCTCGTCGGCATCGGTCTGGGCCGGGTCGTACTGGTTGATGTATCCCAGGGCGTAGGTGGCCTCGGCCTGGATGGTCCGGTCGCCCTTGTCTATGGCGGATTTCATCAGGCGTCGGGCCGAGAGGAAGTCGGCGAAACGAATGGCTTGCCACCCCTCGTTTAGTTTCTCTCTGCCTGGAGGCGGGGCGGTGGCTTTCTGCGCTGATGGGTCCGGTTGGGCATCCTGGGCGTGCAGGGCTCCGGCAATGGCAGCGAGGTACAGACAGGCCAGGCAAAGGGATCTGGGTTTCATTTGCGCCGTCTCTACTGGAATCAGGGATATGCTTCGACCAATGGGCCGCATTGTAACGATTTGCCGGACGCCTGACAACTCGCCATCGGGAGCTTTGAGAAAGAAGCTACAGTCCTGCTTCCAGTTGCTCCAGTTGACGGTCGATCTGGCGGAGATTGTGCCTGACCCCCGCTCGATCCGGATCGAGCTGGAGGACTTTCCGGATGCAGGCGCGGGCTTCTTTCAACTGGGCTCGCATGCCCCCCTGGGCGGCAATGGCCTCCTGGAGAGGCATGTTCAGGCCCACCAGGCCCTGACGCTCGGCCTGCTGGACCATCAATACCTGAAAACCGAGGTTCTGGCCCAGCATGTTCCAGGCGGCTGTGTAGTCCGGGTCCCGGGCCAGGCATCGGCGATAGAGGACCTCGGCCGGAAGCACCATGCCCAGTCGATCCAACGTCACCCCGCCGATGTAAAGCGCGTGGGCGGCAAAGGGGTCCATCCGGGCCACGCGCTCGGCGTGACGATTGGCATCGAACGTGGCCGGGTCAATCCGTTCGCGGCGGGCCAGCTCGGCGTTGGGCCCTTGGCTTCG
Organism: uncultured Planctomycetaceae bacterium; assembly: GCA_964583095.1. Taxonomy (GTDB): domain Bacteria; phylum Planctomycetota; class Phycisphaerae; order SM23-33; family SM23-33; genus CAZOVB01. The sequence goes on along the minus strand of CAZOVB010000020.1, from coordinate 18,954 downwards.
GAGGAACAGAACGAAGTACGCATCGACGTACACAAGGGTCCAGTTGGGATCCTCCTGGAGTTGCTGGAGAAGGGGCTTGAGGCCCGGCCTCATCGGATGACCCGAGGTCGTGTCGGCCGGCACGGCAACGATCTGCACGTCGTAGCGATCGAAGATTTCCTGGTAGGCAAGCTCTCCCATGGAGACATCCAGGACGATTTCCATGCCCTTGGGAGGCGAGGCCCAGGTATTGGTCAGGACGGGCACGTCGTACCGAGGGTCGGTGAAGTAGTGAAAGTTCGAGCTTGAGCTGTGATCCGTCCAGAGTCGTCCGGCGGGGCGGTGTTTGCTCAGCCAGGCAGAGGCATCCATCGGCATGACCAGTCGGCTGGGTCCGAAGGCGAACCGGTCCGATGCGCGATGCCTGTACCAGTACCGGCTTGTCACAACCTGGAAGCACAGCCAGCAAGCCAAAGCCGCCAGGCCTGCTGCGAAGACAGCCTTGGCATAGTGGGGGATCTTGCCAAGCCGAGGAGACAGGACTTGGAAGCTTCTCCCGAGAGCCCCCAGCGAGAAGGGCAGGATCAAAACGGCTGACAGGCCGATGTTCCGTCGCAGCGAAAGAGCCGCCCCGATGGCCGTAAGAACGATGAACGCCTGGGCCCATCGCCGACGGACCAGCAGGAGCACCAGGCCGATCCCGCCCAGGCCGAGGCAGATCATCAGCCCGAGGGTATCCCAGCGGCCTTCGAACATGGGATGAAACGGCCGGAACAGTTCGAGAATCACCGACCAGGGATGCCCGGATGGATCTCCCTCTGCCCCGACGATTTTGTGACGTCGCATGTACAGGACGGTCTGGAAGGGCAGCAGGGCCAGGCGCCACGTCCAGGGGTTTACGAAAACGGCCACAGATTGGGCAGCGACCAGGATCCATGCCCTTCGCGCCCGCCGGCCGTGGCGGATCCTGCCCAATCGGCGAGGCCTGATCCTGCGATCCCAGGCCCACTTGCCGGTGGCGAAAAAGGCGATGGCCCCGGTGAAGGCGATCGGAAAAAGGAAGTAGCTGTGAAGATTGACCAGCAGAATCTGCAAAGCCGCCAGAACGATCATCCGCTTCCAACTGAGCGAACCGGACGTCCGCTTTTCCTGGAGAGCTCCGAGGAGCAGATGCAGTTGCACCAGCAGAACGACATACCCGAACATCTCCGCCCGCAAGGGGAAACGGGTCTGGGCGGTTACGCCGATGAGCACCAGGACCAGGGCTGTACCGACCGGCCCGGCCCCGAGTCTCGCCGCCAGAGTTCCCGAAAGGGCCAGCAGCAGGAAGATCAGCAATCCCTGGAGGAGCGTCAGTCCCGCCCAGCCCATCGAGGCGAACAAGGCCGCCATGATCGCCTGGGCCAGCCAGTTGGCATTGGGGAAGCGGTAACGTCCCTGCTCGTCTACCCAGTTGCCCGGCCCCTTGGCCCAGTCGTTCTCGACCATGTAGACAAACCGGGAAGAATCCACGATTCGTCCGTGGAAAATCGTTTCTTCCCCGTAGGCGAGATTGTCACCCACGTCGTGATTGGCGAAATTGCGGAAGGTGAACGACAGCCCGAGCAGGACAGAGGCCAGAAGGGCTGCCCACCGGGCCGCAATACACAATTGGCTTGGGAAGGATCGAGACACATTGTGTCGGTCGAGATCTGGCATGAGAGGGATTGTAGCGGTTGAGAGTTTTCCTGTCACCCGCGGTATCGAGCGGATCGGCCTTGCCTTTGCAATGCTGCGGGTGGATAATCGCTTGGGTGAACTTTACAGAAAGGCGGTACCCATGTCGTTGAATCGAAGAACGTTCCTGGCCGGGGCCGGAGCTGCCGCGGGCTCTTTGCTTCTGCCTCAGTGGCTGCGCGGGGCCGACCAAGCCGGTCGCAAGCCCAATATCCTCTGGATCACCGCCGAGGACCTCTCACCCCGGCTGGCCAGCTACGGGGACCCCAACGCCCGAACTGCGGTGTTGGACCAAATGGCCCGGGAGGGGGTTCGCTACACCCGCGCATTTGCCAATTCCCCGGTCTGCGCCCCGGCCAGATTCACCCTGGCCCTGGGGATGTATCCGGTTTGCTTCGGCCAGGCCCAGGACATGCGGGCCCGCGGAGAGGTGCCCGAGGACATACTGGGCTATCCGGCCTATCTCAGCAGGGCTGGCTACCACTGCACGAACAACGGCAAGACCGACTACAACAGCGATGTCCAGATGCACTGGGACGAAAACCAGGGTTGGGGCCAGAAGAACCCCGATGCGCATTGGCGAAGCCGAAAGCCGGGCCAGCCGTTCTTCAGCGTGTTCAACTTCGGCCAGACCCACGAATCGGCCCTTCGCTCGCGCCCGGACGATGTAGAAGTCCCCGACACACTGGAAGTCGAGCCGTTCTATCCGGATCATGAAGAAGTCCGCGAAGACCTGGCCTGGGTCTACAAGCGGATCGAGGCACTGGATTTCCAGGTGGGGCGGATCCTGAAGCAACTGGAAGACGATGGCCTTGCCGATGACACGATCGTCTTCTTCTACGGCGACCATGGCGGAATTCTACCCTGGACGAAACGCTGGCTCTACGATCGGGGTACGCAAGTTCCGCTGATCGTCCGCTTCGGCAAGAATTTTGCGCACCTGGCCCCGGCCAAACCGGGAGGCACATGCGAGGAACTGGTTTCCTTCGTGGATTTCGCGCCGACGGCTCTGAGCCTGGCCGGGGCGAAAATTCCCGCTCACATGCAGGGCCGAGCCTTCCTGGGCGGACAGAAGACTCCCGAGCCGGCCTGCGTGCATCTCAACCGAGGCCGCATGGACGAGCGATACGACCTCATGCGGGGTGTTCGGGATCGACGCTATCTGTACCTGCGCAACTTCTGGCCCTTCATTCCCCATGGGCAACGGATGGCCACGCCGTGGCGGATCCGCACCACGCAGCTCTGGCAGAAGCTCCATGATGAAGGAAAGCTGACCCCCCTGCAAGATCGTTTCTTCCAGCCGAAGGTCTACGAAGAGCTCTACGACACGCAGGCCGACCCGAACCAGATTCACAACCTCATCGCCGGCCGGGAACACCGAAAGGCGCTGGAGACGATGCGACGCAGGGCCGATGAATTCGCCCTCGACGTGGTCGATACCGGGTATCACCGCAGCGGCGCAGGCCAGTGGGGATACAAGGCCCAGCGGAAGCCGGAAGCTTATCCACTGGAGAAGATCCTCAAGGCGGCAAAACGGGCGGGCCGGGCCGAGCCGGCCGACCTCCCGAAGCTGCTGGAGGGCATGAGCGATTCGAACCCGGATGTCCGGTTCTGGTCGGTATGCGGATGTCGGCAGATCGGGGCCGGTGCAGCCAGGGCGACTGGCGGCTTGAAGGATCGCCTAAACGACGAAGGCCCCATGACACAGGTGACCGCCGCCGAGGCGCTGTGGGTGCTGGGCCAGAAGAAGGAAGCCACGGCAGGCTTGGCCAGGCACGCCGGCGATGCGACGAGCCCGGCCTGTTTGTGGGCCCTGAACGCCGTCGAAAGACTCGGCGCCGGCGGTGCCCTGCGAGAACAGGTCGCCGGCGCGCTGGCCCAGGCCAAGGAAAACCGCTCAACGCCGCTGAACAACTATGTCCGCAGACTGGCCGGGTACATTCTCAGCAAGCATCCGCAGACGTAGGAGCCGGGTCAGAATTCTGCGCCCATGGCCTGGGCCTCTTTGATGGCCAAATCGAGCTTCTGCTGGGCCATCTCAGGACCGCCCATCAGCGTTGGCTGGACGATCAGGCTCTGGATATAGGCAATGCCGACAAAGCCGAGGATCAGCTCGAGGTAGGACTTCTGATGATCGACGGTTTCGGCGGCTTCCTCGCTGTAGTCTCCTCCGCGAGCGTAGGCGACGAAGGCGGACTTGTCCTCCAGGAGTCCCTGGTAGCCGGTTTCCGGGTCGTAGCGAAAGGTATATCCCGGCTGGACAAGCACGTCGATGTATTGCTTGAGCCGGTAGGGGATGGAGAAATTCCACATCGGCACAGCCAGGATGTACAGATCGGCCGAGGCGAACTGCTCAATGATCGCTTCCACCCGTGACCAGTCCTGCTGGTGTTTGGGGGAAGGGCTGTCTCCGCCGAGGATTTCGTACTTGGCTTCCAGTGCGCCGCCATCGAAGGCGGGAAGATCCATCTCGAAGAGATTGATTGTCTCTGTTTCCGTCTCGGGATGGTTCTTTCGGTATGCCTGGCAGAAACTCCTGGCCACGGCGATCGACCGGCTTCGTTGCCCGCGAGGGGAAGCTTCTATCAACAGTACCTTGCTCATAGTATCTCTCCTTGGCCCCGTCTGCAGTTCATTGTAGTCGATCGGGAATCTCCAGGCCGAATTCCGCCAACAGCTTCGGGGGCAGGTATCTGAGATCCTCGGGCCTGTCGATGTCGCGGGCCGGGCGAGTCAGTTGATACTCCAGACCTTCCTTTCGGGCCTGGGTGAGCACCTGGGCCAGAGCCCTGTCGGTCCCCCACGCGATGCCGGTCATAGCGGGAAGGGGCCCGGTTGAGCCGATCAGGCAGAATCCGCCATCCTCGGCCGGAACCAGAACCAGGCGGTGGCGATGGAGAAGATCCAGCGCTTCGAGCAAGCGCGGGGCATCCAGTTCCGGCACGTCGCTTCCGATCAGCAGGGCCTTGGGTGCTCCCCGGTTCAACGCATCGCTCAGGGCACGGTGCATGCGCATGCCCAGATCCCCCCGGGCCTGTCTGCGACACGTCAGTTCAGGCCCCAGCCACTGTTGCAACTGCTCCTGTTGCCCGCCGGCATGGTGGAGCTCGATGCGCAGGGGTCTCTGGCCGGCTGCGATTCGCGCCTGCCTGAGTGTCCATTGTGTCATGGCTTGTTGCAGTCGGCAGGCTCCCTCGGCCCCCAAGGCTCCGATCAGACGGGTCTTGCAGAGCCCGGGCCTGGGCAACCTCGTAAAGAGGATCAATGTGTCTTTCATGTCGCGCGAAGTGTGGCTTGTGGCAGAATCCATTTCCAAACCATAGACACCTGGGCCGGAGTTGACAAGCCGCTCCCCTCGGCCTCGGGGCGCCTCCGGGCTTTGTTATCCGATCAGGGCTGTGAGAAGAATCCGCGTGCCGATGCCGATCAGGATAATGCCGCCAAGGACCTCTGCGCGGCGGCCCCACCGCGAGCCCACCCGACTGCCAAAGATCATTCCGACGGTCGTCAGCGCCCCGGCCACCAGGCCGATCACCAGGGCGGGAACCCAGATCGTTGTGGACATCACCGCCATTGATAGTCCCACCGCCAGGGCGTCTATGCTCGTTGCCACCGAGAGTGTGACCATCAGCAGCCCCTTGGTGGGGTCGCGGCCGGACCGCTGGTGCTCAGCTTGGAAGGCTTCGTAGAGCATCTTTCCACCCACGTATCCCAGGAGTCCAAAGGCGACCCAATGGCTCAGCCCGGAGATGTACGAGGCCACCGTCCGCCCGGCCAGGTAGCCGATTACGGGCATGAGGAACTGGAAGAGCCCGAAATGCCACCCGAGGCGGAACACGTGGCGTCCTGTGAGTCTCTCCAGCGTGATACCCGCCGCGACGGACACCGCAAAAGCATCCATTGCCAGCCCGAACGCTATGCCAATAATCTCCCACCAGCTCAAGCTCGTCTCCCGAATCGCGGATCGTTTCTATCGGCCAAGCCGTCCTACTATGGTAGGAAGGCCACCTAAAATACAAGGCTCCATTGAAAGGAGAACCCATGAGACGTGCATTACCCTTGGTACTGATGGCAGGGTTGGTCGGATTGACCGGCCTGGTTGTCACCGGATGCGGCGGCGAAGACGAGCAGCGGGAGCAGTCCAATACCGATGCTAAAGTGGTATACATCAACACCCGCTGTCCAATCATGCCCCAAAATGAGATCAAGCCCGATGAGGTCCCCGAGGAAATGGTCACCGAATTCCGGGGCCACAAGGTCGCCTTCTGCTGCGGTGGATGCCCCTCCCAGTGGGAGCAGCTCAGCGATGAAGAGAAGGTCGCCAAGCTGATGGCCGTCGGCGTTGATCGCGACGAACTCGAGTAACTGTTGCTGCTCGAATCGAGTCAGCCGCGTCGCCTTTGGAAAAGGGCGGCGCGGCTGTGGATCCTGCCTTCGCCCTTGCCGGAGTCCTAAAACGCCATCTGGAGGCGAAGTCCCATGACCAAGGCCTCGCTGACGGAGTTGTTCCCGCCCGGGTGCTGGATGTACTGCACGGAAGGGGCGATCTGCACCCAGGGAGCCAGCCAGGCGGCATAGTACAGTTCGTAGATGGTTTCGTGATCTTGTGAGTAGCCGGCCCGGTTGACGAGCTTCCCGTCTGCAACGCCCAGGCCCAGCACGTCCTGGTCACGAGTGGGGATCAAGCCCTGGTACTGGATTCCGGCCGACCAGAAGCAATGGATCTCGTTTACGTCGCTCTGGGCCCAGCCATATCGAGCAAAGGCTCCGAGTCCCTGGCCGTCGTCGCGGTCGTTTTCATTGAGCAGTTTCTGATCCAGACTCAGGTAGAACCCCGCGTCGTCGCGTTGCGTCCTGCCGGTCTTGAAACTCTGCTGGTCCTGCGGGTCGTACCAGAGACCGGCCCGATAGCCTCCCGGAAGCGTACCGTTGTCGGAGGCAAAGGCATGGATCCACCCCGTTTCGGCAACGGCGAAGAAGTAATCCTCTCCGTGAAAGGCCGTGTTGAAGCCCGTCTCGCGGAAGTCGCCCTGTGCGTCGATTGCCCCGGCGGCGATATACCAGCCATCCACCGGCTCGGCATAGACAACCAGTCCCAGGCCATAGTCGGGCAAGGGGATGCTCGGGTTATTGACCAGGGCTGCGTTTGAGAACTGGAGGGTCTCGTCGTTGGCGTAGGCATTTGCATCAAAGCCGACCGGAGAGCCCTGACACTCGAAGCCCCCGGTGATATCCAGTTTGCCCAGGCGGACTTGGACTCGCCCATCCAGCAAGCTCTGGTTCCAGTACAGTTCCGTCAGATCGATGCTGCGGTCGTCCACGGCGTCGCCGTTGACGTTTCCCACGGCTGAACCGACCGACCATGGATCGATCCCCTGTGTCCAGGCGCCCTCGGCGTGGGCGAAAAGGGTGGCCCCGGGCAGGCCGCCCAGGGCTTCCAGGTCGACTTCGATTTCAAGATCGTAGCTGCCGGCGTAATGGCCTCGTTGAACGTCGGTGTTGGTCCCGCCCGAGAGATTCTGCTGGAAGTTCTGCGTCAGCGAAAGATTGACCGTGATGCCCCTTTGGGTCAGTTTCCGACCCAGGCCGAACCATTCGCCGGTGAGGGTGTCCCGTTGCCGGAGGGATTCTCCCTGTCCCTCGGGGCCTTTGGCGGGTTGGGCCTCTGGGCCGATGCCTTCGGGCCCCGGGTCTTCCTGGGCGCCCAAGTTGTGAGCGGAGGTCAGGACCAGGCACAGCGCCGAAATTACAGCGGCAGGAAACTTCATCTGGATTCTCCCCGGCAAGGCCGACGATAGAGGGCTCTCGTTCTGGTGTCTCTATCGGTGCAAACAGATGAAAAAGTCAAGCCTGTTGGAAAGGGCCTTTGCAGCTAGGAGCGAAATGCTTGAAGCCGCCGAATCCTTTCGGTATTTTGCTTTTTTCCCGTCCCTCCCAATGAAAGGTTATCGCAATGTGGACCAAACCCTATGGAAAGACCGGCAAAGATGTCTCGGTGATCAGCTTCGGCGGAATGAGATTCCCCGAGCCTGAGAAGATCGACGAAATGGCCCAGTTGGTGCTCTACGCCTACCAGAAGGGCATCAACTACTTCGACACCGCCCCGTATTACTGCCAGGACAAGAGCGAAGACATCATGGGGGCCGCCTTCAAACAAATGAAGCCGGAAACCTTTTACACCTCCACCAAGTGCGGCAGCCCGGATGGCGATCAGGTACGGGCCAGTCTGGAAAAGTCCCTCAAGCGCCTGGGACAGGAGAAGATCACCTTCTTCCATATCTGGTGCGTGCTGGACCTGGATGCCTGGCAGAGCCGCAAGGACGGCGGGGCGGTCCAGGCAGCCCTCAAGGCCAAGGAAGAGGGCCTTGTGGAACACGTGGTCGTCTCCAGCCATATGCAGGGCAAGGACCTGGGGACCATGCTCGCAGAGGGCTTCTTCGAGGGCGTGACCCTGGGATACTGCGCGATCAATTTCCCCTACCGGGAGGAAGCCCTGCGACAGGCCGGAGAGCTCGACCTGGGCGTGGTGACGATGAACCCCCTCGGTGGCGGCCTGATCCCCGATTTCGCAGACCGTTTCAACTTCATCCAGGGCCCCGAAGACCCTTCGGTGGTCGCAGCCGCCCTGAGATTCAACGTCTCCAACCCCAATGTCACCAGCGCACTGGTCGGGTTCTCCACAAAGGATCATGTGGACCAGGCCGTCCAGGCTGTAGAAGATTTCCAGCCATACCCCCCCGAGCGTATCGACCAGATCCGCGACAAGGTCGTCGAGTCGTTCGACGGGCTCTGCACCGGCTGCGGTTACTGCCTGCCCTGCCCGGAAGGCGTGGAAATTCCCAAGATGATGGACGCCTACAACCAGTACGTCCTGCGGGATAAGAAACCCCAGCCTCTTCTGGGTCGCCTCAAGTACCACTGGGGTACGAGCCCCGAGGCCGCCCAGGCCTGTTCGCTCTGCGGGGCCTGCGAGACCCGTTGCACCCAGCACCTGCCCATCCGCGATCGTCTCAAGGAAATCCAGGCGATGAAGGACCAGGACTGAGTCGTCCGGCGGAGACAGCCGGCAGGAGCCCAGTGCCCCGTTCGCCCGTGATACTGCGATTCCCTTCCTGGAATTCCGGCAGTTGGAGATCGGCTCAGTTCCGCCAGCCGGTCAGGCAAAGGCTTGCGGTGAACTGCGATGCTTTTTGGGCTTTCTGGTCTGCCGGTTGGGAAACGGCCCCCAACCAGGCGTGGAGACAAATGGCCCAGTCGTGCAGAGGGCAACGACGAAGCCGGGAGGAAACCGTTTCTCTGCCTTGATTGAGCCCCATCCATCGCGTAAAAGAATTGGTTCGGCTAGCCTACGGCTCAGAAAGGACCCCCATGGCCACGCAGGAAGAGATCGTCCACGCGACAAACCAGTATTTGACCCCCAACTATGGGCGGCTGCCCATCGCGGTCGCCTCTGCCCAGGGCGCCACCCTCACAGACGCCGACGGGAAGGAATACATCGACTTTTTCCCCGGTTTTGGAATGGGCGGCGTGGCCGGCCACAGCCATCCAAGGATCGTCCAGGCCGTCACCGAGCAGATGAAACGCGTGGCGGCCCACGGGAACCTGATGACCAACGAGCCGCAGGTCAGGCTGGCTGAGGCGATTACGACCAACGGCTTCGGCGGCAAGGTCTTCTACTGCCACAGCGGGGCCGAGGCCAATGAGGCCGCCCTGAAGCTCGCCCGTCTGGCCGCCGGCGAGGGACGCTACAAGATCATCAGCTTCCACGGCTGTTTCCACGGGCGGACCATGGGAGCCCTGTCCCTGACGCCCGAGAAGTTCCAGAAGGGTTTCGAGCCCATGCTGGCCGGGAATGTGAAGGTCCCTTACGGCGATATCGACGCGCTGCGAGCGGCCGTGGATGATGAGACGGCCGGCATCTGCCTCGAGCCCATACAGGGCGAGGGCGGTGTGAATATTCCAACCGCCGCGTTCATGGAGGGCGTTGGGATGCTCTGCGACGAGAAGAACCTTTCCCTGATCGCAGACGAGGTCTGGACCGCCCCCGGGCGGACCGGCAAATGGTTCGCCTACCAGCATTTCGACATCCAGCCGGATATCATGTGCCTCGGCAAGGCCATCGGCGGATCCCTGCCCCTGGCAGCCATGGTGGCGGCAGAGTCGCTCAAGGACGTTCTGCAGCCCGGCACCCATGGTTGCACCGGGGGAGGCAATCCGCTCTGCGCAGCAGCCGGCCTGGCCGCCATGGAGCTCATCCAGGAGGAGAACCTGTCGGCCTCGGCTGCATCGCGCGGCGGGGAGATCATGCGGCAGATCCGCCAATCGGAGCTCGAGATCGTTGCCGATGTGCGAGGGCGGGGCATGATGATCGGCATCGAGCTCAAGGGCCCGGGCAAGGAAATCTTCCATAAATGCCTCCAGCGGGGGCTGATTATCAACTGCACCCAGGAGAAGATTCTCCGTCTGGCCCCGGCGCTGACGATCAGCGACGACGACCTCGTGGCCGGCATGGATATCCTCCTGGACGTCCTGCGAGGCTGAGAGCCACTTCCCCAGAGCTCCCGATGCTGGAGGGTTGCACCCCAGCCGGGATTTGGCTGAGGCCTCGCGCCGCATTATTCCGATATCTCATACGGACTCTGATGGAAGGGAAGTTGTCGTATGAGATGGAACAAGCAAACCTGCACGATGCTCGCCCTGGCGTGCCTTGCCTGGCTGGTCGGGATAACAAACGGCTGCAAAACCAATACCCGGATGCAGTCGGCGTTTCAGGATATCCAGGTCGGCAAGCTTACCCCCGGCTGGCTCAAGGCCAATCGCCTGGCGACCTCCAGCGACTTCGGCTACAGCTATCAGCAGTACGAAGACGGTAGCAACGCCGCGATGAGCCTGGAGAGCTATCGCGTGGCCGTCAGCCACGGTCGCGTCCTGGCCAAGGCCTACACGTTCCGCAGAGGCTGGCGGGGGGGAGGTCACGACAATGTGCAGTTCCACTATGTCCTCGAGGCCGAAGTGGATGTCTCCGCCTGGCGTCCGGCCCAGAGGCAATGGCAGCCGGCCCCGCACGGTCAGGCGCTGGATACCGCGGCGGTGGCCGTCGCAGAGGCGGTCCCCACGCGGGCCTACCCAGGCCACGTGATGCCCCCGCAGAACTTCCTGGACCTGCGGAACCTGTTTTTCGAAGAAGTGGAGGCCCGGGCCTATGCAGAGGCCCTTGCACAGGCGTTTTCGGACGACACCGTCCTCCCAGGGGGCGCCGAAGACCTGGAAACCGAGGCCCGCCAATACCGCCGGCAGCTCAACCTCATCCAGCGTGAGATCAACGTGGTCCAGGAGCAACTGGTCCGGCTGAACTACCAGTACGAGTTCGCCGAGAACGAGCAGGACCGCCGGCGGTACGGCAAGCTCCGAGACGCCCTGGAGGCCAAGCTCATCCGCCTTGGGCAGAATCGCAATCAGTTGGATCAGCTCATGCAGGATTCGGCCACGGGAAAGGATCGGCTCTCCCTGGCAAGATGGACCCAGGCGTCCCGGACGGCATCGTCCCAGGCGGCCCTGGCGGCCAATTCCCTCCGGGGCAACATCCCCGGTTGGATGCTGACCCACTACGAACTGCTCCCGCTGCTGCCGGGAAAGCAGGGCCCGGGCGAGTCGGCCTGGCAGGACAAGACCTGGTCGCACCTCTGGCCCCGATTGGCCTTTGCGGACCTTCTCAACCAGGCCGATTGGGACAAGCTCCTCCGACCCGACCAGACGCAGTCCTTCATGACCCCCCACGGCGTGGAAGTTACCATAACCTCCCTGCCCGAGCGCCGCTGCCGGGTGGAAATGCGTTTCCGCTTCTACGAATACGCCGGACTCTGAGCCCCCCGATGTACGTTTGTCCGAAGCAGGGCGGTTGAATCATCGGCCCCGGGTTTTTACCATGGGGACATGAAGCAGAGAATCTACCTGGACAACTCGGCTACGAGTTTCCCAAAGCCCGATACCGTTACCGCCGCCATGGTCGATTTCGCCGAGAACTGCGGTGCCTCGGCCGGCCGCGGTGCATATGAAGAGGCCCGCCGGTGCGGCCGGATCCTCCAGACCTGCAGAGAGCGGGTGGCCCGGCTGATCAACGCCGAGGATCCGCTGCGGGTCGTCTTCGCGCTCAACTGTTCCGAGGCGCTGGCCATTGCCATTCGCGGTCTGCTCAATACCGCCCCGGCCGGCACGCACGCCATCGCCACGGCCATGGAGCACAATTCCGTCCTGAGGCCCTGCAACGCCCTGGCTGCCCAGATGGGCCTGGAACCGGAATTCGTCCCCTGCCACCGGCAGACCGGCCTGGTGGACCCGGACGACATCCGCAAGGCGATTCGCCCGGAGACAGCCCTGATTTCCTGCGTGCATGTCTCCAACGTCACCGGGACACTCCAGCCGGTGCAGGAGGTCTGCCGCATCGCGCGCGAGGCCGGGATTCCCGTCCTGATCGACGCTGCCCAGTCGGTGGGGCATGTTCCCATTGATGTCCAGCAGTGGGGGGCGGACTTCGTCGCCTTCCCCGGCCACAAGGGCTGCATGGGCCCGCTGGGCACCGGCGTGCTGTACATGCGCCCCGGCTGGGAGAAAAAACTCCCCACGATGAAGGAAGGCGGCACGGGCTCGATCTCCGAACAGGCTCACCAGCCGGAGTTCATGCCCGACAAGTACGAGATCGGCTCGCACAACGCCATCGGCCTGGCCGGGCTTTTGGCCGGCATCGACTGGCTGCTGGAGCAGGATGTGGCGGCCCTGCGCGAACACGACGTTGCGCTTTGCCGGGAGTTTCTGGAGATGACCGACCAGGTGGAAGGGCTCAGGGTGTACGGCCCGCGGGACCTGTCCTGCCGGGCCGGGGTGTTCAGCGTCCGTATCGACGGCAAGGACCCGGTGGAACTGGCCAACCAGCTCGAACGCGACTACAGCATCCTGACCCGCCCCGGCATTCACTGTGCGCCCCTGGCCCACGAGACCATCGGAACCCATCCGGTCGGCACCACCCGGATGAGCTTCGGACCTTACACCACCACGCAGCACGTGGAAATCGCAGCAGGGGCCCTGGTGGATATCGCCGCCAAAGCCTGCCCGGCGCGGTAGGAACCCCATGGCCACGCTGAACCAAGAGCAGATGGCGGTCGCAAAACGCAGCGTCCTGCTGGGAAGTCTCCACCAGGATGATTTCCAGCAATTGCTCGCCCGCATGGAGTTTTGCAGCGTTTCGCCCGGCCAGGCCGTCTTCCGAAAGGGTCAGCCCGCCGAAAGTTTCTTCCTCATCCTCTCAGGCCGCGTGCGAATCTATCTGCTCAATCCCTCCGGCGACGAGCAGATCCTCCACATCTACGGGCCCGGGGAGACCTTCGCCGAAGCGGCCGTCCTGGCTGAGAAGGAGTACCCCGCCTGGGCCGATGTCCTGGAAGATACCTGCCTGCTGGAGGTCCAGCGCAGCCGATTGACCTCCATCGTGGCTTGGCATCCGCGGCTGGCCCTGGGGATGATGGCGGGGCTCACAAGCAAACTCCACGAATTCGCGGGGCTTATCGAGCAACTCTCGCTCAAGGAGGTCCCGGCCCGGCTGGCTGCGGCGCTGCTGGCGGAATCCGAAGAGGCCGGGGCAAGCCGGTTCCGACTCAAGCAGTCCAAACGTCAACTCGCGGCCCGGCTTGGCACGGTGGCTGAGACGCTCTCCCGCGCACTGGCTAAGCTCCGCAAGAGCGGGGCGATCGAGGTCCAGGGCCGCGATATCACCATTCTCGATGCCGACCGGCTCGAGGATATCGCCTCTTCCTGAGCCCGACAAGGCCGGGCCGGACTACACCAACGGCGAGGCAGGGTCGTCGGAATCATCCCCGGCAACCGGCTGCCAGTCGGGATTCGGCCGGGGGATCCGGGCGCAGACCTGTTCCTTCCACATCTCCAGCCGATCCAGCATCCGGTCGCGAAGCTCGGGTTCCTGCTCGGCCAGGTTCGTGCTCTCGGAGATGTCCTGGCGGAGGTTGTAGAGTTCCAGCCGGCCGTCCTCGAAGAACTGGATCAGCTTCCAGTCGCCCATCCGGACCGAGCACCCCGGGCGGTTGCGCAAGTTCGAGTAATGGGGGAAGTGCCAGAAAATCGCGTCGCGCTTGAGCGGGCCGGTCTGTTCCAGAAGCGGGCGGATCGTTACCCCGTCACTGTGCTGGGCCGGGGCCGGGTCAGCCCCGATCAAATCCAGCAGCGTCGGGTAGAAATCCGTACTGGTAATCGGCTCCCGGCAGCGGCCACCCGGGGCGGTAACCCCCGGAGCCCGGACCACCGTGGAGACGCGCGTGCCACCTTCGTACATCCAGCCCTTGCCGGCTGTGAGCGGCTCGTTGGAAGTCACGCTGCCCTGGAGCCCCGTGGACAAGCCGCCGTTGTCGCTGGTGAAGACCACGATCGTATTGTCCCACTGGCCCGAGGCCTTGAGGTAATCCACAACCCGGCCGATGTTCGTATCGAAGATCTCGATCATCGCCGCGTAGTCCGCATACGACTGCACCGTCCGGGCCACCACCTGACGCTTCTGCTCCGGGTCGAAGACGTCAATCCCGACAGGCCGCGGGTCCTGGCGATCCTCGATCCCCATCTCCCGGGCCTTTTGCCTGTACTTCTCCACCAGCTCGTCCTTGGCCTGGATCGGCGTGTGAACCGAGTAATACCACAGGTTCAGAAACCAGGGCCGGGTGGTGCGATTCTCCAGCCAGCGGATGGCCGAACTCGTCAGCCGGTCGGTCAGGTACTCGCCTTCCCTGCCCTCGTTGAGCGTGGGGATCCCCCAGGGAGCGAAGTAGCCGTTCATGGGCAGGCCCCAGTCGCAACCGCCGATGTTCTCATCGAATCCGTGCTTGTCGGGGAAGTAATCCGCCCCGCCAAGGTGCCACTTGCCCACGTGGCAGGTGTCGTAGCCGTAGTCCTTGAGCATGGCCGCGAGGGTCTTTTCCGTGTGGGGAAGGTGTCGGATATAGGGCGCGTCGATCAGCCGACTCTTGCGGGGGTGGAGGTCGTATCCCCAGTCGATGTAGTTGGTCAGACCCAGCGTGGCCGGGTACTTCCCGGTCAGGATGCTCGCCCGCGTAGGCGAACAGACCGGACAGGCCGCGTAGGCATCGGTGAAGAGCATTCCCTCCCGGGCAAGCGCGTCGACGTTGAGAGTCTCGTAAAACTCGCTGCCGAAGCAGCTCACGTCGCGCCAACCCAGGTCGTCGATCAACACAAACAGGATGTTCGGGCGGTTCATTCTTCCATCTCCGCAGTTGAGGGCAGCAGATTCCCCCGCAACCTTACTCACCCCGGCAGAACCTGTCCAGATCCAACCGGCTCATCGCGACCTCCGCCTTGGATCATTTGCGCAGAATTCCATCGGCGAACCCCGAAAAAAGTCTGATTTCAGAGGAAAACGCATCGCAGCGGCCCGCCCCGGAAAGCCAAATCCGAGACCATCTGGGACGTAAAGCATTGTATATGTTTATCTTACATATCATGCGCCCCCCGGGCCGGCCCGGGTCTCAAGCTGCAGTTTACCCGCAAGATCACTGAAGTCGCTTCAAAGACGCGTAACCACGCCCCTCAAACCCCGGCGCAAACTTCAGTCCCGGATGAAAAACTTCAACGAGCCCGTTTCCCTCGAATTTTGGACGATTTGCGAAATCAGGCCACCCCCGCTGCCCCCGTAGAGCCCCCGAATCCGGCTCCCTCTGGACGCCGCGCCCGCCGGTTCCTATGCTGTTAAGGGCACCCCCACAGAAAGGTCCGCTTGCAATGAACGATACCCCCATGCCCTTTGGCACCTGCCTCAACACCAGCACCCTCGGCAAGCACGATCTGTCCCTGCCCGAGACCATCGACCTCGCCGCCCGATGCGGCTACGACGGCATCGAGCCCTGGATCCGCCGGCTCGACGCCCATGTCAAGGCCGGAGGCTCCCTGTCGGACCTGGGAAAGCAGATCTCCGACGCCGGCCTGGTCGTGCCCAACGTCATCGGCTTTTTTCCCTGGGCCGTCGACGATCCCGACCAGCGCCGCGAAGGGCTCGAAGAAGCCCGTCGCAATATCGACCAGGCCGCTGCCATCGGGGCCACCGGCCTGGCAGCGCCCCCCGTGGGCCTGACCGACAAAACGGGCATCGACCTCAAGGCCGTCGCCGAGAGGTACGCCGCCCTGATCGACCTGGCCGCCGGCTCGGGCGTTCGGCCCATCCTGGAATTCTGGGGCGTCAGCAAGACCCTGGGCACCCTCGGTGAGGCGATGCTCGTTGCAGCCGAGGCTGGCTGCCGCGGAGCGTGCATCCTCGCCGACGTCTTCCACATGTACAAGGGCAGCGGCTCGTTCGAGGGCCTCAGCCTCCTGGGCCCGCGGACCCTGGCCCTGATGCACCTGAACGACTACCCCGCCCAGCCGCCGCGCGACCAGGCAAAGGATTCCGACCGCGTGTATCCCGGCGACGGCATCGCACCGCTCAATACGATCCTGAGCGACCTGCTCCGTGCCGGCTACACCGGAATGCTTTCGCTGGAGCTGTTCAACGAAGACTACTACGCCCAGCCGGCCCAGGAGGTCGCCGCCACCGGCCTGTCCAAAATGAAGGCCGTCATCGCCAAGGCTGCGCAGGCTCTGTAAACGAACTGACGCCCGGCTTGCTCCGGGGGGGGGTGTTGCCGAACCGGTCGCAGCCCTTCATTATGGTTGCTGCCTCTTTGTTCACGCCAGCCCCGCGGCTCCGGGGCAGCGGATTGCCCTTGAAAGAGAAGGGTCGCCTGGAGAAGATAAGATGTCTCAGCCTTTGTTAAGCCCCTGGGCGCTCTACTTGAGCGACAGGCCGTGGTACATCCAGCGTATGCCCTGGAAGGCAGGCACAGCAGATGATTCGAATGATAGAGGCCCTGAATTACCGGTGCCTGCGATATGTGCGGCAGCGTCTGGAATCCTTTCAGATCCTCATTGGACCCAATGCCAGTGGAAAGACCACGTTCCTGGACGTTGCAGGATTCCTCAGCGACCTGGTCACTCGCGGGCTTGACGAAGCCATCGCAGTCAGGTCGACCGATATCCATGATCTGTTCTATTTCGGCCAGGGAGACAAGTTCGAACTGGCAGTTGAGATGGAGGTCCCCCGCGCCGACCC
Source organism: uncultured Planctomycetaceae bacterium (assembly GCA_964583095.1). Taxonomy (GTDB): domain Bacteria; phylum Planctomycetota; class Phycisphaerae; order SM23-33; family SM23-33; genus CAZOVB01. The sequence continues at coordinate 2,102 of CAZOVB010000020.1, read as the reverse complement.
TGAGGGACCGGGGAAGGAACCTTTTCCCTTTGTCCGATACGAGGTCGCTATCGGGATCGACAGAGAAAGCGGCGAATACCACATCTTCGATGAGCAGGTCATTCTCAAACAACGATTGGAGAACGCGGAATCGGCGGAACCCAGACGTCTGTTTCCTGCCCCGAAGAGTCCTCCCGAGACCATTCTCCACAGAAGAAACACCGGGCCCGACGAAAGACGCGCGGTTCGGAAGGTATATGAGGGAAATGACAACTTCTACTCCGAAGCGGTCAAGAAAGGAAAGGGCGGTTGGGCGCCCTCTATTCGCCTTGGCCCCCGAAAATCCGCGTTGGCCAACATGCCGGAAGATCAGGATCGATTTCCGATCTCGATATGGTTACGACAGGCCCTGACAGAGGGGACCCGGAAGTTGATGCTCAACAGCTTGTCGCTGAGACAGAGCAGCCGACCTGGACAGGCCCGGGCCTTCAGCCCGGATGGGAGCAACCTGCCCTGGGTCATCGAATCATTGCGGGAGAAGGATTTCCAGCGTTACAGGCAATGGATTGCCCAAATTCGCACCGCCCTGCCTGATATTGAGGATGTCACGACGGTCGAACTGCCCGACACGAGGCACAGGTTTCTGCAGATTGTGTATCAGGGCGGGTTGAAAGTGCCTTCCTGGACGGCGTCGGACGGCACGCTGCGTATGCTGGCACTGACCTTGCCCGCGTATCTGCCCGACTTCGAGGGAATCTACCTCATCGAGGAACCGGAGAACGGCATCCATCCTATGGCCATGGAAACCATTTACCAGGCCTTGCGAGGCGTTTACGGGGCGCAGATACTCCTGGCCACCCATTCGCCGGTCATCTTGGGATGTGCCCGACCGGAAGAGATCCTCTGCTTCAAGAAGGATCAGGACGGGGCCACAGATGTCGTGTCCGGATCGAATCATCCCAGACTGCTTTCCTGGCAGGGGCACCTGAGTCTCTCCAGCCTGTATGCTTCCGGGGTGTTGGGTTGAGCAAGCGGGATCTTTTCGTGGTTGTGGCGGATCTGGACGCGGAGGTTGCGATCCGCACGCTTCTCCTGGACCGACAACCTGCCCTGGGGATCCGGCTGGATTTTGACCCCGGAGGAAGGCCACTGGGAGACCTTCTGCGCTACAGCGGAAGAGATTGTGGGTGTCGAAAAGACGCGGTGGAACTCTTGAGAGAGCCTCAACGGACGCATGAGCACGCGGTGCTCCTCTTCGACCAACACGGCAGCGGCGCAGAAGAGCAGGACCGCACTCAAGTCGAGGCCGATATAGAAGAGAAACTATACGCCAGTGGATGGCCGGAAGGATCTGTGGCCGCCATTGTGATCCAGCCCGAACTGGAAGCCTGGGTCTGGTCTGACTCTCCCCATGTCGCCAGGTCTATGGGCTGGGAGTCCGATATCAAGGCTCTGCGAAAGCACCTGGAAGCCTGCGGTTTCTGGCCTCGGGGCTCGGCAAAACCTCATGACCCCAAAGCGGCGATGGAAATTGCCCTCAGGCAGAGGAAGAAGGCCTTCAACGCGACGATCTTCTCGCAACTTGCCGGCCAGGTGGGGCTGGGCAGATGCCGAGATGCCTCCTTCGCCAAGTTTCGCAAGACGTTGCAGCAGTGGTTTCCACGCGTAAACCTGTTGTGACACCTGTCGTCCAACGACCTTGCCGTCAGATTCGGCTGCGACGGTTCGAGCCCTGCATCCGGCAATCACTTTACTCAGAGTAGATCCGATCCCAACGCTCTGGGCTGACCGCTCCCACCCCGGAGGGGTGGTATTGAGTAGCCCCGGATCGCGCAGCGCATCCGGGGACAATGGTGTAGTTTCCTTCCTTTCCACCCCGGAGGGGTGGTATTGAGTAGCCCCGGATCGCGCAGCGCATCCGGGGACAATGAGCGTAGTTTCTTTTCCTTTCCACCCCGGATGGGGTGGCAGGGAGAAGCGGAAATGAGCATTCATCTGACGACTCCCACTCCTCCGGGGTGGGTAGGACCTGTGAGGCAATTGGCCTGCCTGCGCGGAATATGGCAAAATCGGGTAGGCCGGGGTGATTGCTCGCCCCGGCCTCCCACACCACCGTACGTACG